>JAKBWB010000022.1 GCA_021843755.1 Pseudomonadota bacterium | reverse complement strand
CCGTGGTGATCTTCTCGGCGTCCTCGTCGGGAATCTCGATCTCGAATTCTTCCTCCAGGGCCATGACCAGCTCGACCGTATCGAGCGAATCGGCACCGAGGTCATCCACGAAGGAGGCGTCATTGGTCACCTGCTCCTGCTTGACGCCCAGCTGCTCGGCCACGATGGCCTTGACCTGCTGCTCAACTGTGCTCATTAATCGGTCCTTATGTCTGAGTGATTGGACTTGCATACCGCTCGCCGGCCGGGGCGCGGCGCGGGCGCGGTATTTTAGGGGAACGCGCCAGCGCCTGCCACTCGCCTTCTGCCTCTGGGAGTCATTGATTTTCTAACGAAATGTCCCGCGGGCGGCCGCGACCGCCCCCGGAGGCGCCTCAGGGCATGTACATCCCGCCGTTGACGTGCAGGGTCTCGCCCGTGATATAGGCGGCCTGGGACGAGGCCAGAAACAGCACCGCCGCCGCCACATCCTGCGCGCCGCCGAATCGCGCGGCGGGGATCTGCCCCAGCAGCGCCGCGCGCTGCTCGTCCCCCAGCGCGCGGGTCATGTCGGTATCGATGAACCCGGGGGCGACGGCATTGACCGTGATGCCTCGCGAAGCGACCTCGCGGGCCAGCGACTTGGTGAACCCGATCAGTCCCGCCTTGGCCGCCGCGTAGTTCGTCTGCCCGGGATTGCCCGTCAGCCCCACCACCGAGGTCAGCGTGATGATCCGGCCGCGCCGCGCCTTCATCATCGGGCGCAGGCAGGCCTTGCTCAGGCGGAACACCGAGGTGAGGTCGGTCGCAATGACTTGATCCCAATCCTCGGGTTTCATGCGCAGCAGCAGCGCATCACGCGTCACCGCGGCGTTGTTCACCAGGATGTTCGGCATCTCGCCGCCAGCCTCGAGAGAGGCCAGCAGTTCCTCGATCGAAGCTGCGGCCGAGACATCCAGCACCGCGCCGCGGCCCGAGCAGCCGCAGGACTGCAGCGCCGCCGAGATCCCCGCGGCGCCCGCGGCCGTGGTTGCGGTACCGATCACGCGCGCCCCGGCACGCCCGAGCCCCAGGGCGATCTCACGCCCGATGCCGCGCGAGGCGCCGGTGACCAGCGCACAATCGCCTTCGAATTCAAGCATTGTCATCCCCGCATGCGACGGCCGCGAGCGCCTGCTCGAGCGAGCCGCTGTCCTCGAGTGCCAGGCACTCCAGATGCCCCTCGCGCCCGATGCGGCGGTTGAGCGCCGTCAGCACCTTGCCCGGACCACATTCGATGATCGGACTCAAGCGGCGCGCGATCAGCGCGCGCACGGTGTCGCTCCAGCGAACCGGACTGGCCAGCTGGCGCGTCAGCAGCCCCGGCAACTCGCCGGGGTCGCGATGTTCCCGCGCATCGACTGCGCTGATGAAGGCCAGCCGTGGCGCCCGCCAGTGCACCGCACCGAGTCGCTCGGCGAGCCGCTCGGCGGCCGGACGCATCAGACTGCTGTGCGCGGGCACGCTGACCGGCAGGACCACCGCCCGCTTGGCGCCGAGCGCCCGCGCCGCCTCGATGGCACGCTGCACCGCGGTCCGCTCGCCGGCCACCACCACCTGCCCCGGCGCGTTGAAATTCACCGCCTCGAGTACTTGGCCCTCGGCATTGTCCCGGCACACCTGGACCACCGCGGCATCCTCCAGGCCGAGGATGGCGGCCATCGCCCCGCGGTCTGCCGGCACGGCCGCCTGCATCAGCTGCCCGCGCATGCGCACCAGGGCCAGTGCCTCGGCAAACTCCAGCGCGTCCGCGGCGACCAGCGCGGTGAATTCCCCGAGACTGTGGCCGCACACAACCTCCGGCTCGGCGCCGCCGCGCTGGCGCCACAGCCGCCACAGCGCGATACCGGCGGCGAGCAGGGCCGGCTGAGTGTACTCCGTGGCGTTCAGCTGCTCGGCAGGTCCCGCCGAGATCAGTTCCCACAGGTCATAGCCCAGCACCCCGGCGGCCTCGCTGAAGGTCTCCCTCAGCGGCGCCGCATCGCTCGAGCCGGCCCATTCGCCGAGCATCCCCACCGACTGCGAGCCCTGTCCCGGAAAAACGAAGCCAAAACCCATGCGCACAACTCGAGCGACCAAAAACGGCTGCGCAGTATAGCGTGCCCGCCCGAGGGCCGCCCGCGCCGGAACCCCACCCCGATGCGGCGGTCGAACCGCTTGGTTGCGCACTCGTGCCGGCCACGCGGCGCGCATTTGTTATTATCCTGTGATCGCGCCCCCGGGCGCACCCCGGCGAGTCTTGGAACCCGGATGAGACAGCAAATCGATCGATTGCGCACAGGCCGCTACGCCGGCCGCCAGGCGCGCGGCTTCACCCTGATCGAGATCATGGTCGTGGTGGTCATCATCGGACTGCTCGCCGCCGTGATCGTGCCTGAGGTCGTCAACAAGGTCAGCGAGGCGCGCGTGGCCAAGGCCAAGGAGGACATCCAGAGCCTCGAGACGGCCCTCACCGAGTACCGGCTCGACAACTCGACCTATCCGACCACCCAACAGGGCCTCGAGGCGCTGGTGAAGAAACCGAGCGGCTCGTCGCTGCCCAATTGGCACGGCCCGTACATCCAGCGCTTGAGCCTCGATCCCTGGGGCCATCCGTACCACTATGTCTACCCCGGCACGCACGGACTGCCCTATGACCTCTACAGCCTCGGTCCGACCAATCGGCCGGGTGGCACGGGTAACGATGCCGAAATCGCCAATTGGAACCTCACCAACACCAACTGACCACGCGCCGAGGACTGCCGGAGCGCGGCGCGGCGGTGCCGCCCGTGGCTTCACACTCATGGAGATACTGGTGGTGCTGGCGATCATCACCATCGTCACCGCCGGAGTGCTGCTGTCGCTGAACCTCGGCGGCGGCGACTCGGCGCTGAAGACAGCCGGGCGGCGTCTGGCGTCGCTGATGCGCTACACGCGCAGTCAGGCGGAGCTGCAAACCCGCAATTACGGCATTCTCTTCGGCCCGCGGGGCTATCAGTTCCTGGTGTTCTCCGAGGAACACAACCAGTGGCGCACCGTCAGCGGCGATCAGGTTCTGCGCAAGCGCCGCCTGCCCCCGGGCGTGTCGGTGCAAGTCGCGCTCGAGGGCCGGCGGATCGTGCTTCGCGACCCGCACCGCCGGGACGGCGCCGCACTCACGCCCCAGGTGATGATCTACTCGAGCGGCGATCTGTCCTCCTTCAGCGTGACGCTCGAGCAGACCGGAACGCATCATGGACTGGTCATCAAGCCCGACGCCGACGGCCGCATCGTCGAGCGGCCCCTGGGCGCAGCGGCACATTGATGCGCGCGCGCGGCTTCACGCTGATCGAGGTGCTGGTGGCGCTGGCGATCGTGACCATCGGCATGGCGGCGGTGCTCGAGGCGCTCACCTCCTCGGCGAACGTGACACTGTTTCTGCGCCACAAGACCTTCGCCGAATGGGTTGCGCTCAATCATCTCGAACTCGTACGGCTCTCGGGCCAGTACCCCCACAACGGCACCAGCACCGGCAAGGTCAAGTTTGCCAAGAGCACGTGGCGGTGGCGCCAGAAGGTGACCGACACGCCGGTGCCGGGCGTGCAGCGCATCGAAGTCATGGCGCGTCCGAAGAGCCAGTCGCGGGGCTGGACTGCCAGTGTCACCGGATATCTCGGCCGCGCCATCGCGGCGCCCAATCCACTCGCGCCGCAATGGATCCAAGGCACGATTGCACCGATGGCGCCCGGGGCCCCCACCGCCCCCGGTGTCCCCGGCGCCCCGGCCCAGCCCCTGCCGGGGGCAACCCAGTCACTGCCATGAGGCGCGCCCCGACGCCGCGCCCCGTGCGCGGATTCACGCTGATCGAGACGCTGGTGGCGATCTTCATCGCCGCCATCATGTTTGCCATCGGTTACGGTGTCATCATGCAGTCGCTGCGCGCGCGCAAGGCAATCCGCGCCGATCAGCACCAGCTGCTCGCACTGCAGAACGCTCTGCGCGTCATGGAGCAGGATTTCGTACAGCTCGCGCCGCGCCCGATCCGCTCCCCGAACGGCCAGGGGTGGCAGCCGGCCCTGGAGGCGAGCCCCACCACCCAGCCGATGGTGATGTTGACACGCGACGGCTGGAGCAACCCCCTCGGTCTGCAGCGCCCCGAGCTCGAGCGGGTCGCCTACGAATTCAAGAAGGGCACGCTGATCCGGCTGCACTGGAACGTGCTCGATCCAACCCTCTCGGACAAACCGGTCAAGCGTAATCTGCTTGAGCATCTCACCGGTGTGCAGCTGCGCTACCTGAACCTGGATCGCCAATGGCTGACGGCGTGGCCGCCGCCGACGCCGGGGGCGGAAGCCACCCTCGACGCGTACTACCGCATGCGCCCTCTGGCTGTCGAGGTGACTCTCGATACCCGCCGCTGGGGCAAGATCGTGCGGATCTTCGGGGTGCCGGGATGAGCCGCGCCGGCATGCCGTTCGTGGCCCCGCCCGCTCGCCAGCGCGGCATCGCGCTGCTGGTGGCGATCCTGCTGGTCGCGCTCGCCACGGTCATCGCCGCGGCCTTGGCTTACGACAATGCAATGACCGCGCGGCAGACCATCGCCACTCTGGACTACAACCAGGCCCTGCTGGTGACCCAGGGCACCGAGGCATTCGCCGCCTACGGACTGCAGCAGACGTACCGCGCGCAACCCAGTCTCACCGACACCGCGCAGCCCTGGGCCGAGCCGATCGGTCCGCTCACCGTTTCGCCCGGGGTGACGCTGCAGGCGCATCTGACGGACCTGCAGGGCCGCTTCAATCTCAACAACCTGGTCGCGAGCAACGGTGTCACGATCAACGCCCAACAGCTGGTCGCCTTTCGCCGCCTGCTGACGCTGGTCGGACTCTCCCCGCGCTGGGCGGACGATTGGGTCAACTGGATCGACAAGAGCCCGACGCCGGCGATCCCGGGCGCGCCCGCCGACAGTGCCTACGAGGAGATGGACCCTCCGTATCAAACGCCGAACCTTCCGGTGACCAGCTCGAGCGAGCTGCTGGCGCTGCCCGGCTTCGGGCGCGTGCGCTTCGAGCGCATCGCCCCGTACGTCACGGCGCTGCCGGTCGGCACACCCCTGAACGTCTGCACGGCCTCGCCCTACGTGCTCGATGCCTACCTTGGGCACACTCAATTCAGCGCCAATCCGCGCCAGTTCGCCCGGGACCGGGCCGCCGCCGGCGGATGCTTTCCGACCGTCAGCGAGTTCGAGACCGCCTACTCCGACACGATGCCCTCGACGTCAAACCCCGCCGGCGGCGCGGCCGGGGCGCCACAGACGGATTTCCAGCAGCTGTTCAGCCAGAGCTCCCAGTGGTTTCGCCTCACCAGTCGCATCAGCTCCGGCCCCACGCGGTTCATCCTCTACACCGTGCTTTACCGGGATACCAACGGCATGGTGACACCCATTCTGCGCAGCGACACGCCCAACTGACTTAGGCTAGGATTGCCGCATGCCCGACTCGCTCCTGCTCAGGCTTCCCCACGGCGCCCAGCGGCAGGCCTGCTGGCTGCTGCCGGGCGAAGGCGCCGCGCACAGTGGACCGCTCAGCGGCGCGGCGGCGCACGCGGCCGGCCGCTCCGTGGTGGTCCTCGTGCCCGGTTCGGACGTGCTGTTGACGAGCGCCGATCTGCCGCCGACCCGCTCGGGCGCCAAGCTCCAGCAGCTGGTGCCCTTCGCGCTCGAAGAGCAGCTCGCCGAAGACATCGATACGCTGCATTTCGCGATCGGCAAGCGGCTGGCGAGCGGCCGCCTGCCGGTTGCCGTGGTCGCGCGCAAGCGCATGAGCGAGTGGCTCGAGGCGCTGCGTGCCGCCGGCATCGAGCCCGCCGCGCTCTACGCCGACAGCGAGCTGCTGCCGCGCAATCCGGCCCAGGCGGTTGCCCTGCTCGAGGACGATACGGTGACCGTGCGCACGCCCTCCGGAGGCTATGTGGGGCTCTCGGCCGAGGCGCTCGGCGAGGCGCTGGAGCTGGCGCTGGCCGACCCGGCGGCCCGCGGACTGCTGGTGTACGCGGGCGAGACCGAGTGGCAGCGCGCGCGCGCTCAGGTGGACGCGCTGCGCGAGCGATTCGAGAGCGTCCAGGTCCAACAGATCGCCGGCGACGCGCTGCCGCTGTTTGCGCGCGCGCTGCCCGCAGCGCAGGCCATCAATCTTCTTCAGGGCAGCTATGCCCCGAAACGCTCGACGGCGTCGGGCTCGTGGCGGTGGGCGGCGATGCTGCTCGGGGTACTGGTCGCGCTGCACCTGATCGGCCGGGTCGCCGAGCTCGTGGTGCTGCACCGGCGCGAGCAGGCGCTCGATGGAGCCATCACCCGCGTGTTCCACCGCGCCATGCCCGGGGAAGGCGATCCGTACGAAGCGCGCCGGCGGATGCAGGAGCGGCTGGCCGAGTTGCGCGCCCGCCGCGGCGGCGGCGGCTTCTTCACGGCGCTGGGGGCGCTCGCCAAGGCTCGTGCCCACGTGCCACAAACCCGATTCGAGACGCTCAGCTTCAACCGCGGCGCCCTCGATCTGAGACTCACCGCCCCATCGATCGAGGCCCTGAACGATCTTGTCCAGGCGCTCGGACAGCAGGGCTGGAAGGCACGCCTGACGCGCGCAAACCCCGCGCACGGCGGGTTTCGCGGCAGCCTGCACATCTCCCGCGGGAGCTGACCGGTGCGCGCGCTGTCTTTGCCGTCCCTGCGCTCGCTCTCGCCTCGCGAGCGACGCACCGTCGGTATCGGCGGTGTGCTCGCCGCCCTGTTGTTTGTGGTGGCCGTCGTCCTGCCGTTGGAACGGCACGTCACGCAATTGCGCCGGACGGTCGAGCGCAAGCAGGCCAACCTCGCCTGGATGCGCCGGGTTGCCCCGGAGCTTGCCGCGGCCGGCGCGCCGCCCGCGGGAGCGCGTGAGCCGCTGATCGTGCTGATCGACCAGTCGGCCCGCCAAGCCGGTCTCGGCGCGGCGCTCGTGGCCAGTGCCCCGAGCGGCACCGGCCTGAGCGTTCAACTGCACGACGCCCCCTTCGACCAGCTGGTCATCTGGCTGGCGCGCCTGCGCCAGCGAGACGGGGTACAGGTCACCGGCGCGCAGATCCGCGCCGCCGGCGGACCGGGTCTGGTCGACGCCTCACTCAAGCTCAAACAGTCCTGAACTTGAAGCGTGTTCTGCTCATCCTGCTCGCCGCGATCGTATTCATGACGGTGCTCATCGCGCGTCTGCCGGCGGCCTGGGTGCTGCCGGCACTGCGTGGCCAGCTGCGATGCGCCAGCGCCGCCGGCACGGTGTGGAACGGGGACTGCACGGGCGCGAGCATCGGGGAGCTCTCCCTGGATCAACTCACCTGGCATGTGCAAGCGCCGGCACTGCTGCGGGGCCGGCTCGTCGCTCAACTGAGCGCGGTGCGGCGCGGCGCCTCGGCGAGCGGCGAGGTAAGCCTTCCGTGGCACGGTCCGATCGAGGCCCGTGACGTCTTCGCCCGCGTGCCGATCGATCCGCAGATCCTGCCGGCGGTGCCCGCCTATATCGCCGGCACGATCGAGGCGCACCTCGAGCATGTCGTCATCGCACGCGATGGTGCGCTCGAGTATCTGCGCGGGCGCGTCACGCTGCTGCACCTGGTCGACAGCAGCGGTCAGGTCACGCCCCTCGGCAGCTTCGCCGCGACGTTTCCCGGCAACCGCGGCGAGCCGATCGGCCGGTTGCACGACTTGGGCGGACCGCTCGCACTGCGTGGCACGCTGCGCCTGACCGCCGCGCCCGGCTATGCGCTGCGCGCCGAGGTTGCTCCCCGTGCGAGCGCTTCACCCTCGCTGCTGCAGGCCCTGCAGTATCTCGGCGCGGAGGATGCCGCGGGGCGCCGGCCGTTCGACCTGGAGGGTAGCTATTAAAGCGCGGTTTTTGGCTCAACGTCCGCCACCTGCGGCGGCGGGGCATTTCGCTGTGCCTGTCAGATGTTCGCAATGCTTCATGGCTCGGGGTGAACGCGAGTCCACTGGGAACTATTTAGAGACGCGCTCAGACCTCGGTGAAGATCCGCATCAGCGGAAAGTAGAGCCCGGCTCGCACCGGCTCGGGTCCAAGCTCACGGGCCAGTGCCGCATACACGGTCAGTTGGGCGCGGTAACGCTGTACTTCCCGGTCAATGAAATCCTCGAGCCGGCCTCCCGCGTGCTCGCCGGTCTTGAAGTCGATGACCCATCGCACGCCGTGCTCATCGACAAACGAGCGATCGATGACGACGCTGCGCAGGCGGCCACCGGCAAGTCCCGTCAACGCCAGCTCGCTGCACGCCTCGCGGTGGCCGCGGGCCAGGATCCAGCGGCCGCGGGGATCCTCCAGCGTGCCGGCGAGCGCCGCCACGACCCGCCGTGTCGCCCCTTCGAGTTCGCGCTCCGGCACACCGTGGCGGCGCAGCCGGGCGGCATAGTCGGCCGCACGGTCCGTGACCGCCACGCGCTCCGGCAGGGCGTCGGCCTCGGCCCAGCGCTGCAGCTCCCCGTGCACGACCGTGCCGACATGCCGGGCGGTCTGCTGCACCCAGCTGAACTGCGGGGGCTCGAGCGACTCGCCCCCGAGCGGCAGATGTTCGAGCGCCGGCACCGCGGACAGCGACGGCGGGCACCAGGGCTCGCGCAGGCGCATCCCGCCCTCGAGCGGCGGGCCCAGCGGTCCCTGCACCGGCGGTGTGGTGGGCGGCTCGAGCGTGGCCAGGAAATCCGGGCCCAGGGCGGGCCACAGGCGTGCCAGCGGGGTACCCCGCCGCGGGCGCGCGGCACCATCGTCCCCGGACGGATTCAGTGTCGCATACAGATGCAGGGAGCGCCGGGCGCGTGTGGCCGCAACGTACAGCAGGCGCAACTGTTCATGCGCGGCGCGCTGCTCGCGCAGCCGCTTGATCAGCGCCCCGGCCCCGCGCGGATCCTCCGCGCCGACCGGCGGCGCCGGTGCGAGCAGCAGGTCGCTCGAGCCAGGCTCGCCGCGCGGCAGATCGAGCCAGCGCAACAGCGGCTCGCGATCGTGATTGCCGCGGCGGCCGAGCCCGGGAATCAGCACGTGGTCGAACTCGAGCCCCTTGGCGTGATGGATCGTCAGGATCTGCACCGCCCGATCGCTGCGTGCCCTCGGCTCGGCATACAGCGCGCCGAGCAGCTCATCGAGCGCGCCGGCGCCCTCCCGCTCGATCGCCCCGGCGCGCTCGCTCACCGCCGTGAAATAGGCGCGCGCGTGCCGCAGCTGCTGGCGCGGGTAGGCATCCGCACCCCCCAGGCGCAGCCAGGTCTGCTCGAGCCAATCGGCCAGCGGCAACCGTCCGCGCACCGCCAGGGACTCGGCCAGCACCGCGCGCACGCGCTGCACGCGCGCGCGCTCGGCGCTCTCGAGCCGCCCCAAGCGCTCGGCGTCGTGCAGCGCTTCCCAAGGCAGCTCGCAGTCCCGGCGGACCGACAGGTGGGTCAGGGTCGCAAGCGACGCGCCGCACCAGGGCGCGCGCAGCACGGCAAGCCACGCGGCGCGATCGCCCAGATGGCACAGCGCGCGTGTCAGCGCGACGAGGTCGCGCACCACCGCCAGTGCCTGCAGCGGCACCAACTGCACGCCGATCGCCTCCACCTCACGCGCCTGCAGGGCGGTGATGAGGTGCTCGGCATGACGGCGCGCGGCGACCAGGACCGCGATCGAAGCTTGGGGATCGGCGCCCCTCAGAACAGCGATCCGCTCGGCCACCGCGGCGATCTCGGCGCGGTGGTCCTCTGAGCTGAACAGACGCAACTCGACCGCAGCGCCGATCTGCCCGCCCTGGAGCGCCGGGCTGCTCGGGCTGAACGTCACCGCGCTTTCGCGCAAATCATCCCTCGCCGGGAACAGCCGTCCGAACGTTCCGTTGCACCATTCAACCAATGCCGGCACCGAGCGGAAGTTGCACTGCAAATGCAGCGGCGTCAGCCGCAGCGCGCCAATACCCCGATCGCGCACGGCGAGAAAGCATCCCACCTCCGCTTCGCGGAACATGTAGATCGACTGCATCGGGTCGCCCACCACGAACAGCGTTCGGCCGTCGCCCGGCTCCCAGCCCGCCGTCAGCTTGGCCAGCAGCTCGATCTGCGCCGAGGAGGTGTCCTGGAATTCATCGACCAGGATGTGACGCAACCGAACACCGAGGCGCAGCGCCAGATCGCTCGGCTCGCCCTCCTCGCTGAGCGCGGCCTGCGCCGCCCCGGCGATGCGGGTGTAGTCCACCTCCCCGGCGGCGGCAAAGCCGATCTCGAGCTCGGCGGCGGCGATGCGCAGCAGCCGCGACAGCGCCGCGAGCGCTGCCTCATCGTCGGCGGCAAGCCGCGGCGGCGGCAGCGCCGCGACCTCGAGCAACCGGGCCTGTATGCCAGGCAGCGCCGCGAGCTGCCCGATGCACTCGAGCAGGGCCACCTTGGCGGCCCGATCGGCGAATTCCACACCCAGGCGGCGATCGATCGAGCGGCGCCACTGTCCCTGGCGCGTGCAGCACAGCGCCGCGAGGCGCTGCCAAGCCGGCAGTGACGCCGGATCTGACCCGAGCACCCCGACGGTGGGCAGGGCCTCGAGCGCGGCCCGCAGCCGCGCATCGAGCCCGGCGCACGCAGCCGCGAGCCGCTCCCCGACAATGCGGCCGAGGCTCTCCTCGACCCGCGCGCTCAACCCCTCCGGAGCAGACCTCAGCACGTGCGGCAGCCAGTGGGCCCGCTCCCTGAGCATCTCGCCAAGCAGCCGCTCGACGTTGCCCCAGCGGTTATCCAGACGCTCAAACCACAGCCCCACGTCGGCCGCGAGTTCAGGGTCCTGCTCGGCGCGGACCAGTGTCTCACGCGCCGCACGCCGATAGAGCGCTTCGGGACGCTCCCCGAGCGTGAGTGGGCCGCCGCAGCGCGCGGCCAGCGGCAGCCGGTTCGCCAGACTCAGGTTGAACGCATCGATGGTTTGGATGCGCAAGCGCGCCGGATCCTCGCGCAGGCGCCACCCACGCGCCTCGGAGCGCGCGAGCGCACGCGCGGCGAGCGCGCCGAGCCGCCGCCCGAGCGCCCCCTCGCCCAGCTCTGCGGCAAGGGCCTGCAGCACCCGCTCGCGCATCTCGGCCGCCGCGCGCCGTGTGAAGGTGATCGCCAGGATCTCCTCCGGCTCATCGACCTCGGCCAGCAGCCGCAGCATCCGCTCGGTCAGTACCGCAGTCTTGCCGGAACCGGCCGGGGCCTGCAGGATGATCGATTCGCGCGGGTCGCTCGCCCGCTCGCGCGCCGCCGCGTCCGGCGCCGGCTCCTGCGCGAGCGCGCGCACCCCGCTCACATGCCCTCCGGCGCCTCGGGCGCCTGGGGCTGAAATTCATCCTCGATGCGGCACAGCGCACGCAGATGGCAGTAGTCACAGGCGCCGGGCTTGGGGTCCACTGGCGCCTCACCACGCGCGAATGCGCCCGCCAGACGCTCGAGCACGGCCCCCCAGGCCTCGACCCGCTCGCCCCACGGATCGCCGCCGCCGGCCGCGCTGCGCACCGCCTGCACCTGGGGGAGCAATCCGTCGCGCGCGGCAATGCCGTGGAAACCCACTTCCCGCGCCGTCAGGTTGACGGTCGCAAGGGCACGCACCGGCTCACCGAGAGCCGCAAGATACGCGAGCAGTTGGGGATGCGACGGACGCTCGCCGTACCAGTCGGGGCGCACCGCCCGTCCACTCTTGTAGTCGAGCACCGCGAGGCTCCCATCCCCGAGCGCATCGACCCGATCGATACGCACGCGCACGCTGACTTCGCCGAGGACGAGCTCGCAGGCATGCTCGGTGTAACGCACCGTGAACGGCGCGCGCTGCCGCTCCGCCGCGCACAGCACCGCGATCAACCGGGCCGCGCGCCGGCACTCACGCTGCACCGCCGGCACCGTAGGGGGCGCGCGCTCCACCCCGATCAGCTCGGCCGCGGCGCGCTCGACGCACGTGCCGATGAGCGCCTCGAGCGCCGCCGGCGCAAGCGCGCACAACGCCCCCGAATCCCCCAGTGCTTCCCACAGATGCTGCAGCGCGGCATGCAGCAGCCGGCCCCGCAGATCCGCGGCGATGCCGGGCTCGACCACCGCGGATCGCTCGCAGCCGAGGCGCAGCT
This sequence comes from Pseudomonadota bacterium, assembly GCA_021843755.1. Taxonomy (GTDB): domain Bacteria; phylum Pseudomonadota; class Gammaproteobacteria; order Steroidobacterales; family Steroidobacteraceae; genus 13-2-20CM-66-19. Next base: position 44,455 of record JAKBWB010000022.1, on the reverse strand, counting down.
CCGCATAGGCGCGGAACGGACAGTCATTCTGCAGCTCGAGACTGCGTGTTCCTGCCGGCAGCGGCGCCCCGCGCGCCCAGGCCACCCCCACATCCCGCCACGGCTCGAGCCGATCCTCCCGGTGCACGCGCTCAGGCAGCCACGGCAGCACGGTCGCTTGCGGCGCCTCATCGCCGAGCCAGGGGGCGAGCAACGGACTCGGCAGCAATCGCACGTCCTCGGCGCGCAGCGGCAGCGAGAGCACCAGGTGATCGGTCGCGGCCCGCCAGGCCCCCAGCAACCCTCGCGCTTCGCGCAAGCGTGCCGCGCTCGAGGCACCGCCGTGGCCCGCGGCGAGCTGCGCCGCAAGCGGTAGGAACGGATCGGGCGTGGGGGGTTTCGGGAGCGTCTCGGCATGCAGTCCCGCCACCCAGATACCCTCGTAGCGAGCCACCGGGTCGGCCAGCTGCCCCGTGACGGTGACTGCGGGATCCTCATCCGCCGGGCGATACGCGGTTCGGACAGCCAGCTCACGCAGCCGCTCCAGCGCCGCCACGCCGCTCAGCGCGCCCGCGGCAGCGGATAATTGGCCGAACTCATCGAGCAGCTCGCGCAGCCGCACCGCCGTCTGCTGGCTCGGACTGTCCAACCCCGGCGGGCCCGGCCAGCCGAGCCCCTCGAGCGCGGCATGAAAGCGCTCGGACCACTGGCGCGCCGTGCCGTTCGGCTCGAGCAGCGGCTCGCCGGCCCGCTCGAGCCGCGCTCGCAGCGCCGCGGCGGCCGGCCCCGGCGCGGCCGCGAGCGCTCGAGCGAACTCGCCGCGCTCGAGCTGCGGCGCAGCGCGCTCACGCAGCCATAGATCGAGGCGGGCTCGATCGGCCGGCGATTCCCGCAAAACGGTGCTGCGCAGCCACTCCAGCAGGCTCTCGAGCGACACGCCGGCCCCCGTCAACAACCGCAACCCGAACAGCGCCTGGCTCACGGCCGGATGGTCGGCGAGCGATGCGCCGCCTTCGATGCCGACGGCCGCCCCCGGCGCTGCCGTATATGCGCCGCCGGGGTCGAGGGACTGGCGGATCAAGGCGGCCAGGCGCTCGCGCCGGCCCATCGAGCCGGGCAGCACCACCAGCAGCCGGCCCGCCGGCGCGCGCTCGAGCCGCTCGCGGCACCACTGCGCGATGCGATCCAACTCTTCCGTCTCGTCCGCCGCGCGCACCACCGCCACCGGGGGCGGCGCGGCCGGCGGCGCAATGATTTCCGTCGGCCAGCCGAGCGCACGCCGCTCGTCGATCAGGGTCCGCAAGCGCGGCGTCGGCTCCAACATGCCGCAAAATGCCACCGGCCGCTGATCGCCGAGCGCTACGCCCCGGCCGAGCAACGCATCCCGCGAGGCGGCGCCGATCGCGCCGCAGCGTACGCCCACCGCGCGATGAACCGCTTGCAACAGCGCCGTCTCGGTGTGCGGCGCGGCGTGCAGTCCCGCCACATCGATCCCCAGCTCGGCGGCAAGCCGGCTCGCCCCGAGCAATCCGTCCGCGAGCGCGCCCGGGTTGACCAGCTCGAGTCCAGCGTGCTCCTGCGCGGCGCCCTCACGCCACAGCAGCCACTCTTCGGCGTCCGTCAGCAGACGGGGATGGCGCGCACCGGGATGGTCCTGTTGCGCGCGCCGCTCGATGCCGCGCGTCAGCCACCCGGCCAGCGGCAGGACATCCGGGCTCAGCCACACTCGACGTCCGCGACCGAGCTCGCGCGCCGCATACGCCAGGCGCAGCGCGTGCGCCCGCTGGCGGGTCGGTGTCACGATCGTGCCGCCCGCCTCAATTACCGAATCGATATAAGCAGGAATCCTATTCAAAACAGTTTGTTATAAAACGTTTAGAGAATTTACTCTAACTTAGACCCCCCGCGCGTCAGGCCAGCCGTTTCGGGACGGGCACGACGTTGTTCACCGCGGGCGGCATGCCGGCGTAGGCACCCAGCAGATCATCAATCCGCGCAAAGACCTCCTGCAGCGTCGCGCTGTCCGGCAAGCTCGTGATCCGAAAATGATTACGGTACGGCACGTTGAAGCTGACGCCCGGAGCCACCAGCACATGCTTCTGCTCGAGCAGATCGAGCGCGAAGCGCTGATCATCGAATGCCGGCAGCTCGGCCGTATCGACGCCGATGAACGCGTACATCGCACCCTGCGGCGCCTCCTTGAGGCGCAGGAAGCGGCTGTGACTCACCGCGCCGTGAATGGTTCGGCGCGATTCGTACAGGCGCCCGCCGGGGCTGACCAGATCCCGGATACTCTGATAGCCGCCGAGTGCGGTCTGCACGGCCCACTGGGCGAGCACGTTGCTGCACAGGCGCAGCGAACTCAGCAAATCGATCGCCGCCAGATACTCCGCCGCCGCGCGGGTCTGTCCCGAGAACACCGCCCAGCCCACGCGGTAGCCGCAGGCGCGATAGACCTTGGACAACCCTGACAGCGTCGCGCACAGCGTCTCGTGCACCAGCGTGGCCATCGGGATGAATTCCGCCCCGTCGTAGACCATCTGGTCGTAGATCTCGTCGCTGAAGACCACCAGACCCGATCGCTCCGCGAGGCGCGCGAGCGTCTCGAGCACCGCGCGCGGGTACACAGCGCCGGTCGGATTGTTGGGATTGATGATCACCAGCGCGCGGGTCCGCGGCGTGATCAGCCGCGCGATCTGCTCCGGATCGGGCACGAAACCGCTCTCCGGGCGACAGGGATAGTGCACGGCGCGCCCGCCGTTGAGCGTCACCGCGGCACTCCACAGCGGATAATCGGGGCTCGGCACCAGGACTTCGTCACCGTCGTCGAGCAGCGCACGCAGCACCAGATTGATCAACTCGCTCACGCCGTTGCCGATGAAGACCTCTTCGGCCGTGACACCCGTCACCCCGCGCGCCTGCTGCTGCATCACCACCGCTTCGCGAGCCGGGAAGATGCCCTTCTGGTGGCAATACCCGTCCGCCTCCGCGAGGTTCTCGATCATCGCCAGGCGCATCGTCTCGGGCGTGCGCAGGCCGAAGGCCCCGGGATTGCCGATGTTGAGTGAGATGATCTCGTAGCCCTGACGCTCGAGCTCGTGGGCGCGGTGCGCGAGCCGCCCGCGGATCTCGTAGCGGACGTGGCGCAGACTCTCGCTCGGTCGAATGGCAGACTCGCTCATCGCGCAAGCATATCATCGATGATTCCCCGCATGCCGCGCCCCCGCGCACCCGTCAGCCCGGTGCGAACCTCTGCTATATTGACCGCAGTCTCTGCAGGATGTGGCTGGATGATGAAACGCATCGTAGTGGGTATCAAGCGCGTTGTGGACTACAACGTGCGCATTCGCGTCAAGCCCGACGGTTCCGGCGTGGTGCTCGACGGGGTCAAAATGAGCGTCAACCCCTTCGACGAGATCGCGCTCGAGGAAGCGATCAGGATCAAGGAGCGCGGACTCGCCGAGGAGGTCGTGGTCGCGAGCGTCGGGCCGGCCGACTGCCAGGCCCAGTTGCGGACCTGCCTCGCCATGGGCGCCGACCGGGCGTTGCACGTGCACAGCGACACCCCCACCGAGCCGCTCACGACCGCGCGCATCCTGCTCAAGCTCATCGAGCGCGAGCAACCCTTTCTGGTGCTGCTCGGCAAGCAGGCGATCGACGACGACAACGGACAGACCGGTCAGATGCTCGCGGCACTGTGGCAGCGGCCGCAGGCGACGTTCGCCTCCAAGATCGCCCTCGCCGACGGCAAAGCGCAGGTGACGCGCGAGGTCGACGCCGGCCTCGAGACGCTCGAGGTGGACCTGCCGGCCGTCGTCACCGCCGATCTGCGCCTGAACGAGCCACGCTACGTGAAGTTACCGGAAATCATGAAGGCAAAGAAAAAGCCGCTCGAGACACTCTCGGCCGAATCCCTCGGCATCACGCCGCGGGTGCACCTGAGGGCTGTACGCGTCCTCGCGCCACCGCAGCGCCAAAAGGGCATGCGCGTCGAAAACGCCGCCGAGCTGGTCGCGGCACTGAAGGAAAAAGGACTGTTGGCATCATGAGCGCCGCCATTCTGATCGTCGCCGAGCATGACGGGTCGACCCTCGCAGCCGGGACCGCCAAGTGTGTCGCTTGCGCCGCCACCGTGGCGCAGGCCGAAATCACCGTCGTGGTGTGCGCCTCGGAGGCCGCCGCAGTGGCCCGCCAGGCCGCGGACCTGCAGGGAGTCCACCGTGTCCTCACCGTGGAACATCCCATCCACGCCCACCCGCTGGCGGCCGCCATCGCCCCGCAAGTCGCGGCCCTTGCCGGCCCCTACACCCATGTGTTCGGTCCCTCGAGCACCTTTGGAAAGGATCTGATGCCGCGCATCGCGGCCCTGCTCGACACGGCGCAGGTGAGCGACATCATGGCCGTGGAAGGCCCTTACCGCTTCCGCCGTCCGATCTACGCCGGTAACGCGATCGTTACCGTCGAGGTTCCCGAGGATATGAAAGTGGTCGGCACCGTGCGTACCGCCTCGTTCCCTGCCGCCGGCACCGGCGGCACGGCGCGGATCGAGAAAGTCGGCGCCCCCGCCGAGCCACCGACCCACACGCGGTTCATATCGAGTTCGGCCGCCAAGAGCGACCGGCCGGATCTGCAAACGGCCGCCCGGGTGATCTCCGGGGGGCGCGCGCTCGGCAGCGCCGAGGCCTTCCAGATGCTGTACCGATTGGCCGACAAGCTCGGCGCTGCGGTGGGCGCATCGCGCGCCGCCGTCGACGCCGGCTATGCGCCGAACGAACTCCAAGTGGGTCAGACGGGCAAGATCATCGCCCCGGAACTGTACGTCGCCATCGGAATCTCGGGAGCCATCCAGCACCTGACGGGCATCAAGGATGCCCGCACCATCGTGGCGATCAACAAGGATCCACAAGCGCCGATCTTCGAGGTCGCCGACCTCGGCCTGGTCGGCGATCTGTTCGAGATCGTGCCGCAGATCGAGAAGCTGCTCTAGAGGCGTCTGAGGCCTCTAGAGCTGATCGAGGACGTGCTCGGCGGCGGACACCTTGAACTGGCCCGGCGCCTCGACGTTGACCTGCCGGACGACGCCGTCCTCGATCACGAGCGCGAAGCGCTGGCCGCGCTGGCCCATGCCGAACCCGCTGGCATCCAGCGACAATCCGAGGGCCTTGGCGTACTCACCATTGCCGTCGGCCAGCATCATCACCTTGTCGCCCACTCCCGAGGCCTTACCCCAGGCATTCATGACGAATACGTCGTTCACGGCCATGCACGCGATCAGATCCACGCCCTTGGCACGGATCTGATCGGCCAGTTGCACGAAACCCGGCAGATGCTTGGCATCGCAGGTCGGCGTGAAAGCCCCAGGCACCGAGAAGAGCACCACCTTCTTGCCCTTGAAGAGTTCCTCGGTCCGAACGTCCTTGGGGCCCTCGGCGCCCATCGTCTTCAGCACGCCCGAGGGCATGCGCTCACCGGCTTTGATCGCCATGGCTGACTATCCTCCTGTCAATTGAATGGGCCGTAGGGCTCAGGCGGCCACCGACCTCGCCTTCAGGCTCCACAGCTGCGCCAGACGCACCAGCGTCGGGCTACCCTGGACTTGGGCGAAGGCGTGCAGCGCGCCGGCCCGATTGCCGGAGGCAAGCTCCGCGATACCCAGCAGCAGGTGCGCTTCCGCCGGCCGCTTCAGCCCACCCTTGGCGATGCCTTCCTGGTACAGCTTGATCGCCTGCGGATATTGCTTGTATCCGTAGTAGGCCAATCCGACCCGGATATCCGAATTGCCCGTGGACTGCTCATTCGCCAGCACCGCGGTGTGCGCGAGCGACGCGAGCGACGCCGCCGTGGAGTGCTTCTCGGCGTCCTGCAGAATGCGCTCGGCCTTGGCCTTGCTATTGGCACTGGTGAACACGCCGTCCTTCAGCGCCGCCTTGAGGACCGTCTCGGCCTCTCCCGGCGTACCGGCCTCGATCGCCAGCTCCGCATAGCTGATGAACTCGTGCGGCTCCTTCATCACGCCGACGGCGAACGCCAGGCGATACGCCTCGAGCAGGTTCGCATTGCTCTTGACCGTCTTGAACGTGCGGTACAGCAGGTACTGCCAGTATTGGCGCTGCGGATAGTACACGACCAGCTGCTCGAGCGAATTGAGCAGGCAGGCCTGATCGTGCAGCTTCTGACAGGAACTCTCGATCAGCTGCAGCTGATGCTGGGTGGGCTTGCCGCCGGCCTTGATCTCCCCGGCCACCCGCTGCTTCACGAAGGCGATCGTGCCCCGCCAGTCCCCGAGCAGGTAGTAGGCCTGGGCCACCAGGGTGCCCAACTGCGCCTGGGTCGCGTAGCCCTTATCCAGGGCCTCCGTGCCGTACTTGATGGCCTGGTGGTAATGGTGCAGCTGATAATTGAGCTGTGCCAGTGCCACGACGAAGTTGCGGACATTGGCCGGCGTCTCGTACGGGTCCTTCAGCAGCGCCTCCAGCCGCGCCGGAAGTTTCGCGTCCTGGTTCGATTTCTCGTACGCGAACACGTACAGCTGATTGCGGATGTGCTGCGCGTACGGGCTCGCCTCCAGCTCTTTATTGCCCGCCATGGCGTTGAGCTTGGCGATGCCCGCGGCATACTGGCCCTTCTGAATGGCAATCTGCGCGGCCTTGAGCTTCAGCGCGATACCGCGCTTCATCGCCTGCGACGGCCCCTTGGTCGCGGCATGTGCCGCAGGCGCTGCGATCGTCGCCGCGCCACACACCAGCAGTGCGCCCAGCGCAGCCGTGACCACGATCCCCTTGAATTTCATGAATCTGTCTCGCATAGCGGTTTGAATTACTGGCGTCATTGTGAGAATTCGGAAGTATTGACGAAGCCGATCTTGGTCATGTGATTGCGCTGCGCCGCCGCGAGCACCTTCGCGACGATGCTGTACTTGGCCATGCCGTCGGGGCTGAGGTGAATCTCGGGCTGGGGGTTTTTCTGCGCCTCGCTCTGAAAATACCCATCGAGCACCTGCATGTTCGGCACCACCGTGCCGTTCCAGGTGATCGTGCCATCGAATTCGATGGCCAGATTGATCACCTGCGGCGGGGTCTTCGGCGGCTGATGCTGCCGCTGCGGCAGATCGATCTTGGTCGTATGGGTCATGATCGGCAGCGTGACGATCAAAGTCACCAACAGCACGAGCATCACATCGATCAACGGCGTGGTGTTGATCTCGATCATCGGGCCCTCGCCGGACCCAAGCGACATGGCCATGGATTCAAAACTCCTCGAACGCTCGGCGGCGTCCGTACAGATTGATCATCAATGCGCTCCGAGCTCGTGAGCGCTCGGCTCGCTGATGAAGTCGACCTTCACCATGCCGCCGCGCTCCAGCTCGTACAGCACGTGTCCGATATAGCGGTAGTCCGCATTGCGGTCGCCGCGGATCTTCACCGCCGGCTGCGGCACTTCCACCGCCACCTGCTCGATCTTCTGCAACAGTCGCCTGCTGCTCGGCACCAGCTCCGTGCCCCAGTAGATCGAGCCGTTGCGCGTCACCGAGATGGTGATCTCGTGCGGCTTGGTCACCGTCGGGATGTTGTTCGCATGCGGCAGCTTCACCTTGACGTGCTGGGTGATCACGGGAATCGTGATGAGGAAGATGATCAGCAGCACCAACATGACGTCCACCAGCGGCGTCGTATTGATGGCGGCCATCATGCTCGGCGCGTCTCCCGAGTCCCCTCCGATATTCATCGCCATTTTCGACAGCTCCTCACATCAAACGTGCCCCGCGACACCGCGGGGCACGTTCGCGCATCCGAGATCTCTGCTCAAGAAACCGCAGCGCTCACTTGCGCACGGCCCCCGCCGGCGCCGCCGCCGGCTTCGCTCCGGCGCTCTCCGCAGTCTCCATCCGCGCCCCGCCCACCAGGTAGGCGTGCAGATCGCTGGCGAAGTTGCGCAGCGCATCCTGCAGCGCCTTGTTGCGTCCGAGCAGCCAGTTGTAGCCCCACACCGCGGGCACGGCCGCCGCCAGACCGAGCGCGGTCATGATCAGCGCCTCGCCGACCGGACCGGCGACCTTGTCGATGCTCGCCTGGCCGGCCAGGCCGATGGCGATCAGTGCGCTCAAGACGCCCCACACCGTACCGAACAGTCCCACGAACGGCGCCGAAGAGCCGACCGTGGCCAGCAATCCCAGGCCCTTCGACATGTTGTTGCTCACCTGCTCGACCGAGCGCTGCAGCGACATCGTGATCCACTCGTTCAAGTCGATCCGGTCGGTCAACCGCCCGTCATGATGGGTCATCGCCCGCAGCCCGTCCTCGGCAATGGCGCGAAACTCGTTGCCCTTCTTCAGCTTCTCCACGCCTTCCTTGATCGAGGGCGCCTGCCAGAATTTCTTCTCGGCCTCGCGCGCGGACTTCTTCAGCCTGTGCTGATCCCACAGCTTGGTGAAGATCACATACCAGGTGGCGAGCGACATCGCCAGCAGCAGAATCATCACGAAACGGTCGATCAGACCGCCTCGGTTCCACAGGCCCGAAAGGCCGTATGGGTTGTTAACGGATGCGACAGCTTGCGTAGCCATAGATTTCCTCAGATCACAAGATCACAAAATAACCGCGATGCGGGGCGGAGGTTGTAGTGGATGGAAACACGTTCATCAGAAGTCATTGAGCCGGAACTTGATCGGCAGCTGACCACAGTAATTGATCGGCACGCCGTTGCGCTTCTCCGGTATCCAGTGCCCGGAAGTGGCCCGGGCATAACGCAACGCGGCGCGATCCAGACGCGGACTGCCCGAGGAGCGCACCACGCGCGGCTGGCTCGTGAGCCGCCCGTTCGCTCCGACGCAGATCTCAACCGTGGCCGTCCCCTGCTCGCCCAGGCGCATCGAGGACTCCGGATAGTAGTTCTGCGTGTTCGGAAAATCCCGCCCGCGCGCCAGGGGCGTGTACACCGCCGGCGGGGCCGGCGGTGGCGCCGGCGGCGCGCGGACCACGTGCTTGGTCACCGTAATGGCATGGCTCTGGGCGGCCGGCACATTGATCTGAATGAGCGGCGGCGGCACCCGCACCCGCTGCTGCACCAGCTGCGGCGGCGGCGGCGGCGGCGGCGGAAGATGTTTGTGCACGTGACGCACGATCTGCGTCTGGATCGGCGGCGCGGCCAGTCTGACTGCCTTTTGCATCAGGCCCGTGGCCAACGCGTAAAGGATCAGTACGTGCAGCGCGATGATGGCGATCAGTACGGCCGTACGCCGGGTGAAGAACTGCGTGTCTTGTACGTAAGCACTCATGTCTAATTGCAGAGGCGTCGCTGTTGCCTGTCTTAAAACACCGAACCGAGACGATCACAGCCGAAGGTAGCGGTCTTTCTACCTGGCCGCAAGCCGCTCAATCCGGACCCGAGCTGGCCGGCGTCGCATCCGCCGGATGGTTCAAACTGTAGTCCACGCCCGGGCTCTGCTGAGAGGCCGGCACGCGCGTGGCTCACTCCCCCTGTCAGAATCTGTCTCACGGCGACCGAAGGGCGGATTGCCAAGCGCACGCCATGCGCATCCACGATGCAGGTACGAACTGTAACCGCTGCCTGTCGCGCTGACAACTCCAAGTGGCCTGCGCTCACCGGGATGGGGTGGATTTTCATAGGTGCACGCCTCAGCGGGAGCTCGGACGGGGCGCGCTGGCGCCCGTCACTGCGCCCTGCGAGGCACTGCCGACCAGCTGCGCATACTTGGCCAGTACGCCCTGCGGGGGCGCCTTGCGCGGCTTCCATGCGGCACGGCGGCGGCGAAGCTCCGCGGCCGGAAGGTCCACGTTGATTTCCCTGCGCAGCGCATCGATGGTGATCGGATCGCCGGTGCGCAGCAGCCCGATGGGCCCGGCATTGGCCGCTTCCGGCGCGACGTGTCCGACGACGAAGCCGTGGCTGCCGCCGGAGAAGCGCCCATCGGTGATCAACGCCACCTGGCCGTTCAGACCCCGGCCGACGATCGCGCCGGTGGGGCCCAGCATCTCGCGCATTCCGGGCCCGCCCCGGGGTCCCTCGTTGCGGATCACGACCACCTCGCCCGCCCGAACCCGGCCCGCGAGGATCGCCTCGGTCGCCGCCTCCTCGCCCTCGAACACGCGGGCCCGGCCGCTGAAGCGCTCCCCTTCCTGGCCGGTGATCTTGGCCACGGCGCCCTCGGGGGCGAGATTGCCGTACAGCACCACCAGATGACTGTCCTTGCGCAGCGGCGCGGTGAGCGGGCGCACGATGTCCTGCCCGGGGGGGTACTCGGGCGCGGCCGCCAGATTCTCCTCGAGCGTCTGGCCGGTAACCGTCAGGCACTCCCCATGCAGCAAGCCGCCCTCGAGCAGCGTCTTCATCAGCGGTTGAATGCCCCCGATCGCCACCAGCTCGGACATCAGGTACCGGCCGCTCGGCTTCAGGTCCGCCAGCACCGGTACCCGGCGCCCGATGCGGGTGAAATCCTCCAATCCCAACCGCACGCGCGCCTCGTGCGCGATCGCCAGCAGATGCAGGACCGCATTGGTCGAGCCACCCAGGGCGATCGCCACCGTGATGGCGTTCTCGAACGCCTTGCGCGTAAGGATGTCGCGCGGCTTCAGGCCAGTGCCGATCAGGCGCATCACCGCTTCGCCGGCGCGGCGGCAGTCGCTGATCTTCGCCTCGCTCACGGCATCCTGTGCCGAGCTGCCCGGGAGCGAGAGGCCGAGCGCCTCGATGGCCGAGGCCATCGTATTGGCCGTGTACATGCCCCCGCAGCTGCCCGGCCCCGGAATCGCCGTGCGCTCGACCTCGAGCAACTCCTCGGCGGAGATCTTGCCGGCCGCACGCGCCCCGACCGCCTCGAACACGGCCACGATGTCGCGCCGCTGCGCGCCGGGGCGGATGGTGCCGCCGTAGACGAACACGGCCGGACGGTTCAGGCGCGCCATGGCCATGGCGCAGCCGGGCATGTTCTTGTCGCAACCGCCGACGGCGACGAACCCATCGAAGCCTTCCGCCCCGACCACCGCTTCGATCGAATCGGCGATGAGCTCGCGTGAGACCAGCGAGTAGCGCATCCCCGGCGAGCCCATGGAAATGCCGTCCGAGACCGTGATCGTGTTGAACAGCACGCTCTTACCGCCGGCCGCGTCGACGCCCGCGGCCGCGGCACGCGCCAGCTCGGCGATGTGCATGTTGCACGGGGTGAGATCGGCCCAGGTCGAGGCGATGCCGACCTGCGGCTTGCCGAAATCAACGTCCCGGAAACCGACCGCGCGCAGCATCGCCCGCGCCGGGGCACGCCTGTCCCCATCGACCACCGGGCGCGAGTAGGCGCGCGGATCGATTGTCTCGTTCTTCTTGACGGTCATCTGTCGTTCCGTAGTGTCGACGTTACATCGAGCAAAATCCACATGCGCCGTGACCGCTGCGACCACCGGCGCGCCGGCGCGGCCGGCCGCGCGGTCCGATCAGCCGAAACGCTCACGCAGCAAACGATACAACGTCCGAACGCACTGCGCCTCCGCGCCAAGCGGACGCCCCGGCCTATCCTTAGCATTCCACGCATACATGTCAACATGCAACCAGTCGGTCGTGCCGGCGACGAACCGCTGCAGAAACAGCGCGGCGATGATCGAGCCGGCGAATGGCGTCGATGCCACATTGCCGAGATCGGCAATTCTGCTCGCCAGATCCTCCTCGTAGCCTGGCCACAACGGCATCGGCCAGAGCGGATCGCTCTCCACCTCGCCGATCTCGCGCACCCGCTGCGCCCAATGCGCGGGCCGGGCGTAGACCGCCGGCAATTCCGGTCCCAGCGCCGCGCGCGCCGCGCCCGTGAGGGTCGCCAGATCGATCAGCAGCCCCGGACGCTCCTCGTCCGCCGCGGCGAGCGCATCGGCCAGCACCAGCCGCCCCTCGGCGTCGGTGTTGCCCACCTCCACCGTCAGCCCCTTGCGCGAGCGCAGCACATCGCCTGGTCGGTACGCACAGGCTCCCACACTGTTCTCCACGGCGGGTATCAATACGCGCAACTGCACTTGCGCATTGAGCCGCATCAGCAGATCGGCGAGCGCGAGCGCGCAGGCCGCCCCGCCCATGTCCTTCTTCATCAGCAGCATGGCCGGCGCGGACTTCAGGTCGAGGCCGCCGGTGTCGAAGCACACGCCCTTGCCGACCAGAGTGACGCGCGCAGCCTCCGCACGCCCCCAGCGCAGATCGATCAGCCGCGGCGCGCGCGCGCTGCCGGCACCGACGGCCCGCAGCAGCGGGAAGCCCGCAAGGTCTGCGCCCTCGAGCACCTGGCAGCGCGCCCCGTGCTCGCGCGCAAGCGCCACAGCCGCCTCGGCCAACTCCGCGGGCCCGAGGTCGTTGGCCGGGGTGTTGATCAGATCGCGGGCGAGCGCGCTGGCGCGCGCCGCCGCGCTTGCATAGACCAGATCGGCCTGCGGCGGGGCGATCAAGGCCGCAAGCGGCTCAAAGCGCCCACCGCCGCGGTAGCGTGTCATGCGGTAGCCGCCGAGCAGCCAGCCGAGCACGAACTGCGTCGCGGCATGCGGCCCGAGCGGCATCGCCAGCCGCCACGGCAGTGCCGGCAGACGCTCCGGGGCGCCGGCGGCTTCCCACGGCCCGAGGTCCTCCGTCGAGTCGAGCCCGCCAAGGCCGAGCACCGCGCCCGCCACGCCCTGCTCCCCGGGCAGCGTGAGAACCCGATGCCGCTCGGCGTGAAAGCCGTGCGCGCGTACCCAATCGACCACCGCCGCGCGCTGCCCGGCGAGCCAGGGCTCCAGTTCCCTCTCGGTCAGCAGCCACAGCGGCCGGCTCTCGCCCGGATCTGCGCTCAATAGCGTTTCATGCGACACGCCGCCGAGCATAGCGCCTGCGCGCCAATTGACAACAACGCACTGCTTGTGCTGACATCCGTCCCATCATCTCCACTTTGATCTCTCACCCAGGCACGAAGGCCCGTGGTACCCGCAGCAGATATGACCCGAGTCCACCCGGCGCAGCGCGCGCCGGGCGCGCGCCTGGGCCGACTGCCGGTACTTCTTATCGGACTGCTGCTCCTTGCGGGCAGCCGGTGCGGGGTGCCCGTGGCCGCCTGAGGACCCTCAGGTAGGAGCGAGAGAAGACACCAAGAACCCCGCACCGGCCCGAAGGGCCGCTGCGGGGTTTTTTATGCGTGTCACGGCATGAGGTGTCTTGCCGTGACTGTGATGTGACATCCGGGCCGATGGGCCGATTTGGAGAATCGAGATGAAGCTGTATTCGCACAAAGACGTCGACAAGAAGGCCCTGCGCGCGGCGCGCATCGCGGTCATGGGCTACGGCAGCCAGGGCCGCGCGCATGCGCTGAACCTCAAGGACAGCGGCTTCGACGTCGTGGTCGGCGCCCGCCGGGGCGGCCCGGGCTGGAAGAAGGCCAAGAAGGACGGGCTCGCGGTGGCCGAGCCGGCCCGCGCGGCCCGCGACGCGGACTTGGTGGCGATGCTGGTGCCGGACATGGCCCAGAAGTCGCTCTACCAGAGCATCGAGGCGCAGCTGAAGCCCGGCGCTACGCTGCTGTTCGCCCACGGTTTCAACATCCACTTCAAGCAGATCAAGCCGCGCAAGGATCTCGATGTGGTGCTCATCGCCCCGAAAGGCCCGGGCGACCTGGTGCGCCGGCAGTATCAGCAAGGCCGCGGCGTGCCGTGCCTGATCGCCGTGGCGCAGGATGCCACCGGCAAGGCGCATGCGCGCGCCCTCGCCTATGCCCACGGCATCGGCGGAACGCGCGGCGGAGTACTCGAGACCACCTTCGCCGAGGAGACCGAGACGGACCTGTTCGGCGAGCAGGCGGTGCTCTGCGGCGGCGCGACCGAGCTGGTGGTGCGCGGCTGGGAGACTCTGGTCGAGGCCGGCTACCAGCCGGAGGTCGCCTACTACGAGTGCCTGCACGAGCTGAAGCTGATCGTCGATCTGCTGCACGAGGGCGGCATCACCAAGATGCACCAGTTCATCAGCGAGACCGCCAAGTACGGCGACTTGACGCGTGGCCCGCGCATCGTCGATGCGCGCGTCAAGAAAGAGATGCGCAAGGTGCTGCAGGAGATCCAGGGCGGCACGTTCGCCCGCCAGTGGATTCGCGAGAACGCCTCGGGCCGCAAGCGCTACGAGCAGCTGCTCAAGCGCGACATTCACCACCCGATCGAGAAAGTGGGCGCAGCGCTGCGCGCGCGCATGCCCTGGCTGAACGATCCGCGCGCCTGAGCAATCCGAGCAGGAGGGCCACCCATGGCAGCCGAACCCGACCAAGTCCTGATCTTCGATACCACGCTGCGCGACGGGGAGCAGGCCCCCGGCTGCAGCATGACGCGGCCGGAGAAGCTGCGTGTGGCGCGTGCGCTCGCCGAGCTCGGCGTGGATGTCATCGAGGCGGGTTTCCCGGCCGCCTCCAAGGGCGATTGGGAGAGCGTCCAGGCGGTCTCGCGCGAGGTGCACGGTCCGGTGATCGCGGCGCTCGCGCGCTGCAATCGCGAGGACATCGAGCTCGCCGCGCGCGCGCTCGCGGACGCCCCGCGCCCGCGCGTGCACGTATTTCTCGCCACCAGCGCCATCCACCGACAGTACAAGCTGAACATGGCCGAAGAGCAGATCCTGCGCGCGGCCATCGAGGGCGTGCGCCGGGCGCGCGAGCTGTGCGAGGACGTGGAGTTCTCTCCCGAGGACGCCTCGCGCACGGAGCTGCCGTTCCTGGCGCAGGTCGTCGAGGCGGCCATCGAGGCCGGCGCGAGCACCGTCAACATCCCGGACACCGTCGGCTATACCGTCCCGGATGAATTCGCCGAGCTGTTCCGCTATCTGCGCAAGAACGTACGCGGCATCGAGCGGGTGCGCCTCTCGGTGCACTGCCACGACGACCTCGGCATGGCGGTGGCGAACAGCCTGACCGCCGTGGTGGCCGGAGCCCGCCAGATCGAGTGCACCATCAACGGGATCGGCGAGCGCGCCGGCAACTGCTCGCTCGAGGAGGTGGTGATGGCGCTGAAGACCCGCGCAGCGTTCTTCAATGTCACCACCGGGATCCAAACCACCCGGCTGTACCCGACCTCGCGACTGGTCTCGAGCATCACCGCCATGCCCGTACCGCGCAACAAGGCGGTGGTCGGGCAGAACGCCTTCGCCCACGAGGCCGGCATTCATCAGCATGGGGTGCTCAAGCACTACTCGACCTACGAGATCATGCGCCCGGAGGACGTCGGCCTCTCGCGCAGCCATCTGATCCTCGGCAAGCACAGCGGACGGCACGCCCTGCGTGAGCGCGTGCGCGCACTCGGGTTCGAGCTGGCGGACGAGGAGTTCAACGAGGTGTTCGAGCAGTTCAAGGCGCTCGCGGACAAGAAGAAGGAACTCTTCGACGGAGATATCGAGGCGCTGGTGCTGCGTGCGGAGGGCACGGCGGCCGGACCCTGGAGCCTCGCGGGACTCGAGACCCACGCGGTGACTCAGCGCGCCGCCAGTGCCCGCGTGCGACTGCGCCACGCCGACGGTCGGATCGTGGAGCACAGCGCCGAGGGTGACGGGCCGGTGGATGCGGCCTTCAAGGCAATCGAGGCCGCCACTGGAATCGGCGTGATGTTGCGCAAATTCGAGATCCGCGGGGTCACCGAGGGCGAGGACGCCCAGGGCGAGGCGCTGGTGTACGTGGAGTACAATCAACGCACATACCGCGGCTCGAGCGTGAGCACCAACATCGTGGAATCGAGCACCCAGGCGTTCCTCGAGGTGATCAACCGCATCGAGCAGGCGGCCACCGGCAACCGCTCGCGCGAGGAGCGCGCCGCGGGCGCCCCCGCGGACTCGACGCATTGACTGGCAGCGCATCCCGGGAGACCGTTCATGCCCATACCGGCTACGCAGTTCATCTGGTTCAACGGCAAGCTCGTTCCGTGGGAGAAAGCCACGGTGCACGTGCTCACGCATGCTCTGCACTACGGCTCGTCCGTATTCGAGGGGGTGCGCGCGTATGAGACGCCTCAGGGCGTGGCGATCTTCCGCCTGCGCGATCACACCCGGCGACTGCTCGACTCGGCGAAGATCTACCGCATGAGCATGCCGTTCTCGGCCGAGCAGATCGACGACGCCTGCCGGCAGGTCATCGCCGCCAACGCGCTGGCCCACGGGGCGTATATCCGGCCGATCGCCTTTCGTGGCTACGGCGAGATCGGCGTCACGCCGAAGTGCGAGCCGCCGACCGAGATAGCCGTGGCCGCGTGGGAATGGGGCAAGTACCTCGGGCACGAGAGCGCGGAACAAGGTGTGGATGTGTGCATCTCCTCCTGGCACCGGGTCGCACCCAACACCCTGCCGGCGCTCGCCAAGGCCGGCGGCAACTACCTCTCGAGTCAGCTCATCGGCGCCGAGGCGCGCCGCCTCGGCTTTCAGGAGGGCATCGGGCTGGCCCCCGACGGCACGGTGAGCGAGGGCTCCGGCGAGAACCTGTTCGTGGTCAAGGATCAAGTGCTGATGACCCCGGCATTGTCGCATTCGGTGCTCGGCGGCCTCACCCGTGACACGGTGATGCGTCTTGCCCGCGAGCGCGGCATCGAGGTGCGCGAGTGCGCCATCCCGCGTGAACTCCTTTATATAGCCGATGAAGCGTTCTTTACCGGCACCGCCGTCGAGATCACCCCCATCCGCTCCGTCGACCGACTCGCGGTCGGCACCGGCGCGCGCGGCCCGGTGACGGCGGCTCTGCAGACGGCGTTCTTCGGACTGTTCAGCGGTGCAACGCCCGATCGCTGGGGCTGGCTCGATCACATCGACATGAAGGCGCCGCGAAGCGCGGCGGCGCTCTGATGGACTCGTCCCTGACTCTGTTCGAGAAGGTCTGGCGCGCCCACGAAGTGGTGCCCGAGACGGCCGACACGCCCGCGGTGCTCTACGTCGATCTGCACCTCATCCACGAGGTGACCTCCCCCCAGGCCTTCACGGTGCTGCGCGAGCGCGGCCTGCGCCTGCGGCGGCCCGAGCGAACCTTCGCCACCATGGATCACTCGACGCCGACGCGAACCGAGCAGATCTTCGGCGGTGCGCCCATCACGGTCGATGCCGCGGCACGTCAGGTGCGCGAGCTCGAGCGCAACTGCGCCGACATGGGCGTGGAGCTGCTCGGCCTGCGCGATGCCCGGCGCGGCATCGTGCACATCATCGGACCGGAGCTCGGCGTGACGCAGCCCGGCAAGACCATCGTCTGCGGTGACAGCCACACGAGCACGCACGGCGCGCTCGGCGCCCTCGCCTTCGGCATCGGGACGACCGAGGTCGGTCACGTGTTCGCCACCCAATGCCTGCTGCAGCGCAAGCCGCGCACCCTGGCCGTCAATGTCCGCGGCACGCTTCCCCCGGGTGTCGGCGCGAAGGATCTCATCCTCGCCATCATCGGCAAGATCGGGGTGGCGGGCGGAACCGGACACGTCATCGAGTATCGCGGCGAGACCATCGGCGCGCTCGACATGGATGGGCGCATGACGGTGTGCAACATGTCGATCGAGGCCGGCGCGCGCGCTGGAATGATCGCCCCCGACGAGACGACGTTTCGTTATCTGGCGGGCCGGCCGCGCGCCCCCCAGGGCGCGGCATGGGAAGCCTCGCTCGAGCGCTGGCGGCAGCTGCCGAGCGGTCCGGGTGCGCGCTTCGATCGGGAAGTCGACATCGACGCCGCGGCGCTCGAGCCGATGGTCACCTACGGCACCAACCCCGGCATGGTCATACCGATCGGCGCATCCATCCCGGAGCGCGCCGATGATCAGGTGCTCGCCAAGTCACTGGCTTACATGGGCTTTACCCCCGGAGAGCCCATTCGCGAGCAACCCGTGAACGTCGTGTTCATCGGCAGCTGCACCAACGGCCGTCTGTCGGACCTGCGGGCCGCCGCGTCGGTACTGCGTGGGCGCAAGATCGCCTCCGGCGTGCAGATGCTGGTGGTGCCCGGCTCTCAGCAGGTCAAGCGGGACGCGGAGGCCGAGGGACTCGACCGCATCTTCATCGACGCCGGCGCCGAATGGCGCGAGTCGGGCTGCTCGATGTGTCTCGGCATGAACGGCGATCTGGTGCCGAAGGGCCACTATGCCGTCAGTACCAGTAATCGCAATTTCGAGGGCCGCCAGGGCATCGGGGCCCGCACGCTGCTCGCGAGCCCGCTCACCGCGGCGGCGAGCGCCGTGCGCGGCCGGGTAACCGATCCAAGGGAGTTGTTCTGATGGAAGCCCTACGGCTCCTGCGCTCGCGCACCGTCGTGCTGCCGGTGCGCGACATCGACACCGATCAGATCATCCCGGCGCGATTCCTCACCACCACCACGCGCGAGGGACTCGGAGCGCACCTGTTCGAGGACTGGCGCTATGGGCCCGATGGCGCTGCGCGCCCCGAGTTCGTGTTGAACCGGCCCGAGGCCGGCGGGTGCGCCATCCTGGTTGCCGGCCACAACTTCGGCTGCGGCTCCTCGCGCGAGCACGCCGCGTGGGCACTGCGGGACTTCGGCGTGCGCGCCGTGGTGAGCACCCAGATCGCGGACATCTTCCGCAACAACGCGCTGAAGAACGGCCTGCTGCCGGTCATCGTCGAGCCCGATGTCCACGGCTGGTTGCTCGAGCATCCGGGCGCGCAGGTGAGCATCGATGTGCAGTCCACCACACTCACGCTGCCGAGCGGCACGGCCGTGCGCTTTGCGCTCGAGCCGTTCGCGCGCTACTGCCTGCTGAACGGCATCGACGAGCTGGGCTTCCTGCTCGCTCGCGAGAGCGAGATCGCCGCCTACGAAGCCCGACTGGGGAGCGCGTGAAAGTGCGCATCGCGGTGCTGCCCGGCGATGGGATCGGGCCTGAGGTGATCGCCGAGGGGGTGCGCTGCCTGCGCGCATTCGCCGAGCGGGGCCGGCATGACCTCACGCTCATCGAGCTCCCCTTCGGCGGCGCCGCAATCGACCTGACGGGCGAGCCGCTGCCCAAGGAGACGCTCGCGGCCTGCCAGAGCGCGGACGCCGTGCTGCTCGGCGCGATCGGCGGCCCGAAGTGGTCGGCGCCACAGGCGAAGGTCCGCCCCGAGCAGGGGCTGCTCGAGCTGCGCCGCGCACTCGGGGTATACGCCAATCTGCGGCCCGTGAAGGTTCACCCTGCCCTGCTCGGCGCCTCCACCCTGAAACCCGAGGTGTTGACGGGCGTCGATCTGATGTTCGTGCGCGAGCTGACCGGCGGCATCTATTTCGGTGAGAAGCGCCGCGATGCGGTGTGCGCTTCGGACGTGTGCACCTACTCGGTGCCGGAAATCGAGCGCATCGTGCGTACCGCCGCGCAATTGGCGCAGCAGCGGCGCGGCAAGCTCGTCTCGATCGACAAATCCAATGTGCTCGAGACTTCGCGCCTGTGGCGGGAAGTGGCCACGCGGGTCGTGGGCACCGAATTCCCGCGCGTCTGCCTCGAGCACCTCCTGGTCGACGCCGCCGCCATGCATTTGATCCGCCGGCCACGCGATTTCGACGTCCTGGTCACCGAGAACATGTTCGGCGACATCCTCACCGACGAGGCTTCGATGCTGGCCGGATCGCTCGGACTGCTCCCCTCGGCCTCCCTCGGCGAGGGACGCCGCGGCCTCTACGAGCCCATTCACGGCTCGGCGCCCGATATCGCCGGGAAGGGCATCGCCAATCCCTACGGCGCCCTGCTCAGTGTCGCGCTCCTGCTGCGCCATTCCCTGGGACTGACGGCCGAGGCCGAAGCGCTCGAGCAGGCCGTCTCGGCCGCCATCGACGCCGGCGCGCTCACGCCGGATATTGCCTCGGGGGGCCCCGCCGTCTCGACGCGCGAGGCCGGCGCGGTGGTGCTCGAGAGACTGGCGCGCTGAGGCGCGCGGCCCGTACGGCACATACCGCGGCGCGGGCGCGAATCGGCCGCCTTCGCCCCGGCTTCAGAGCGCGGTTGGGAATCAGCGCGGCGCGCGCGTCATCGACCGCGCCCGCGCCGCCCGTTCCAAGCCGCCGGCCAGATCCGCGCGCAGATCCTCGAGCGCCTCGATGCCCACCGACAGGCGAATCAGCCCGTCGGTCAGGCCCGCACGTTCGCGTGCGCGGCTGTCCATCGCCGCGTGCGTCATGGTGGCCGGATGGGCGAGCAGACTTTCCACGCCGCCGAGCGATTCAGCGAGCGAGAAGTACGCCAAGCCGTCGGTGAAGGCTCGCACCGCCTCCAGGCCTGCGGCGAGTTCCAGCGAGACGATGGCCCCAAAACCGCGCTGCTGGCGACACGCCACCTCGTGGCCCGGATGGTGCGCCAGCCCCGGATAGTAGACCTGGGTGACACCGTCGGCGCCGGCGAGCCACTCCGCGAGCGCCTGGGCGTTGCGGCCGTGATGCTCGAGCCGCACGTGCAGCGTGCGCAGCCCACGCAGCGTCAAAAAGCTGTCGAACGGCGCGCCGGTAATTCCGAGGCAGTTCGCCCACCACGCCAACTGCTCGTACACGTCCTGATCGCGCGCAATGACCGCCCCGCCGACCACGTCGCTGTGCCCATTCAGGTACTTCGTCGTCGAGTGCACGACCACGTCCGCCCCGAGCGCGAGCGGCTGCTGCCAGACCGGAGAGAGGAACGTGTTATCGACGATCACCTTGGCCCCGCAGGCGTGACCCAACGCAGCAAATCGCTCGATGTCGGTGATCCGCAGCAACGGGTTGCTCGGGGTCTCGATCCACAGCAGCGCCGCCGGGCTGCCGAGAGCGCAGCGCACCGCCTCGGCGTCCGCGTAGTCGATGAACTCGACCTGCCGCTCCCCGCGGCGCCGCCAGGCGTCGAACAGCCGGTAGGTGCCTCCATAGCAATCGTGCGGCGCCACGATGCGCGCGCCGGCCGGAACCAGGTAACCGCACAGCGTGATGGCGGCCATGCCGGTGGCGGTGACCACGGCCCCGGCGCCGCCTTCGAGCTCAGCGAGCGCCGCGCCGAGCAGATCGCGCGTGGGGTTGCCGGAGCGGGTGTAGTCGTAGCGGCCCTTCTCGCCGAAGCCATGGAAGGCGAACGTCGAGGTGAGGTGGATCGGCGGCACCACCGCACCGGTGGCGGGATCGGACTCCAGGCCCGCGCGCACGGCCTGAGTGATCGGAGAGGAGCGGTGAACGGATTGACTCATACGACCTTTCGTTGATATCTGGATTGGAGCGCGCTCACCCGGGGATTCTCCGCGGCGGCCGCGCACCGATCCGGGGGGACGTTCGTGGCGCGAATGGCTCGGCTCAGCGACTCTCGAGCACGGTTGCGAACGCGCCGCGCAACTGTTGAGATTCCTTGAGAAATGCGTCGTGGCCGTAGATCGAGGAAATCTCGTACAGCCGGGCCGAGTGCAGCCGCGCAACCATCGCCCGCACTTCGGCAGGTGGCGCAAGCAGATCCTCCCGCACTGCCACCGCCACGGTGGGCACGCAGATGCGGCCCGCCTCCACGCGGTGCAGATCGATCGACTCGGACAGGCACAGGAACGCCTCGGGGCGGTGGCGGGCGGCATAATCGGCCCCGCGCGCCGCAAGGTAACGCTCGACCGGGAAACGCGCCCGACCCGCCTCGAACACCGCCGGACCGGCGAACCGGGCCGCAAATTCCTCGCCGCTGCGATAGGTCGACATCGCCAGCGCGCGCGCCAGCGCGAGACCTTGACTCGTCCGCCCCGCATCGATGGCCAGGCGCACGATGTCGCGCTGCACCGCCCGCCAGGCAGTGCCGAGCGGATGGGGCCGATCGGCCGCGCACAGCACCAGCAGCCGCTCCACCCGCTCCGGATAGCGCTCGCCAAAGGCCAGCGCCACCATGCCGCCGTAGGAGCCGCCCGCGATCGCCCGCAGCGAGTTCAGAGCCAGATGATCGAGCAGGCGCGCGAGCACTTCGGCCTGGTCGTAGGTAGAGAGGCTGGGGAAGCACTCCCCGGGCCCGGGTCCGGTGGTCTCACCGCTGCCGCCCAGATAATCGAAACTCAGGATCCGGCAGCGCTCGGTATCGAGCGGCCGCCCCGGACCGGCCATCTCCGGCCACCAGCTCTCGCGCGGCTGCTCGGTCAGGCACACCCGGCGCGTGGCGGAGATGCCGCCGAGCGCGCAGATCACCGGACCTTCGGCCGCCCCGACCAGACGCCAGGCGATGCGCACGCGCGCCAGAGTCCCGCCGTGATGCAGCGACAGACCACCTGGAATATCGACGACCCCTTCACGCACGGTCTGCGCCGCCGTACCGCGTACGGAGCGATCCCGCTCGATGGGGCGAACCTCGGCAATGGCGCTCATGAATGACTCCGCATTCCTCAGTGTTCAGCGTCACCGAGAACTCCAGCGGAGCGCCCCGTCAGGGTCCTGACGGGTGGGCTGCGACCATCCCCGCGTCCCGCGCGCGAAGCTTCGCAGTTCGCTCATCTGTCGATCGGTCCGGGCCCGCAGGCTCGGCCGCATCGCAGGAGTTGGCACCTTGTCCAGGCTGGTTGGGCCTGGCGGTTGCCCCGGCGTCTAAGGGCCTATTCCCTCAGCCGGTCTCGATGAGTGGCGAAAAGTCTAAGACTGCGGACGCCCGCACGTCAAGCGAGACCTCCCGGCCGGCCAGGCCCGGCCGGGAGGCCCGGGCGTGGCCGGCTGGAATCGGCCGGCAGCTTATGATACTGTACTAGCGCGCTATTACAGTGGATTGACATGAAGACGCACCGAAGCCTCACTCCCCGCCAGGAAGCGCTCGCCGAGCGCAAGCTGTACACGGCAATCGCCGCGCTGCACGATGCCGAGGAGGTCCGCGCCTTTTTTCGCGACCTGTGCACGCCGGCGGAGCTGCAGGCGATGGCCGACCGCTGGTCGGTCGTCGACTACCTTGGCCGCGGCATGCCGTACCGCGAGATCCACTCCCTCACCGGCGTAAGCGTCACGACCATCGGACGCGTGGCGCGCTTTCTCGCCGCCGGAAACGGTGGCTACGGCCTGGTCGCCCAGCGCCTCGGCAAGTGGCATCTGCACGCCGCGCGTGCGGCCGCCTCCGCGAGCGGCCCGCCCGAGGTGCGCCGGCGCGAGGGTGCGCGTCATGGATGAGCCGCGCCTGAAACTCGCCATCCAGAAGTCCGGGCGGCTGACAGATCCGTCCCTGGACGTGCTGGTGCGCTGCGGCCTGAAGATCTCCCGCGGCAAGGACCAGCTGATGGCCTACGGGGAAAACATGCCGCTCGATGTGCTGTTCGTGCGCGATGACGATATCCCGGATCTGGTTCAAGAGGACGTGTGCGATCTCGGCCTGGTCGGCCTGAACGTCCTGGAGGAAAAGCGCCTCGAGCTCGCCGCGCGCGGCCACCCGGTCCGCTTCCAAGCCCTGCGCACGCTCGATTTCGGGCGCTGCCGCCTCGCGCTCGCGGTGCCGCAGGAGCAGACCTACGAGGGCGTCGCGAGCCTGCAGGGCAAGCGCATTGCCACCACTTACCCCTACCTGCTCGAGCAGTATCTGCGCGAGCACGACGTCAGCGCCGAGATCGTCACCCTCTCCGGCGCGGTCGAGATCGCCCCGCGCCTGGGCCGCGCCGACCTGATCTGCGATCTGGTCTCGACCGGCTCGACGCTTCAGGCCAATCACCTGCGCGAGGTGCAAACCGTGCTCGAGAGCCATGCGGTCCTGATCCGCACACCGCTCGCGTTGGCGCCGCTGAAGAGCGAATGGGTGGAACGCCTGGTGATGCGCCTGGACGGCGTACAGCAGGTGCGTGAAAGCAAGTACATCATGCTGCATGCGCCACGCGCGGCGCTCGCCGAGATCCGCCGGCTCCTGCCCGGCAGCGAGTTCCCGACCATCATTCCTCTGGAAGGCTCGCCCGACAAGGTGGCCGTCCATGCCGTATGCCGCGAGAACGTGTTCTGGGAGACGCTCGAGCGGCTCAAGAAAGCCGGTGCCAGCGCGCTGCTCGTGCTGCCGGTGGAAAAGATGCTGAGCTGAGCGCATGCGTATTCTCCATTGGAGCCGGCTCGATGCGCGCGAGCGCGCCGCGGCGCTGGAGCGTCCCGTCCAGCAATCCCGCGCGGAAGTGGCCGAGGTCGTCCAGGCGATCATCGCCGCCGTGCGCGCGCGCGGGGATGAGGCGCTGCGCGAATACACCCGCCGCTTCGACGGGGTCGAGCTGCGCGACGTGCAGGTCGGTGCGGCGGAGTTCGCCGCGGCCCACGGCGCACTCGGCGCAGCCGAGCGCACCGCTCTGGAGCGTGCCATCGAGAACGTCGAGCGCTTCCATCGGACGCAGAGCCTGGAGAGCGTCAGCATAGAGACCAGTCCGGGGGTACGCTGCGAGCGTATTTTCCGCCCCATTGGCGCGGTTGGACTGTACGTCCCGGCCGGCTCCGCGCCGCTCCCCTCGGCCGTGGTGATGCTCGCGGTCCCGGCACGCATTGCCGGCTGCCCGCGCCGGGTGCTGTGCACACCGCCGGATCGCACCGGCAAGGCGCATCCGGCCGTGCTCCTCGCCGCGCAGCTGTGCGGCATCGAGCAGGTCTTCAAGGTCGGCGGCGCGCAGGCCATCGCCGCCCTGGCCTACGGCACCGAGACGCTGCCGAAGGTGGAGAAGATCTTCGGTCCCGGCAACGCCTGGGTCACGGCGGCCAAGCAGACCGTCGCGACCGATCCGCTCGGCGCGGCCTGCGACATGCCAGCCGGCCCCTCGGAGGTCATGGTGATCGCCGACGAGTCCGCGTCGGCGGAATTCGTCGCATCGGACCTGCTCGCACAGGCCGAGCACGACGTCAACGCCCAGTCGATACTGGTCACACCGAGCGCGCAACTCGCCCAGGCGGTCAGCAGCGCGATCGCCCACCAATCCGCCACCCTCTCGCGCCGCGCGATTCTCGACCGATCGCTCGCCGCCAGCCGCTGCATCGTCGTCGCCGACCTCGCCACGGCGCTCGAGGTCGCCAATGCGTACGCGGCCGAGCATCTGATTCTGCAGGTCCGCGAGCCGCGCACACTGCTCACGGGCGTGGCCAGCGCCGGCTCGGTGTTTCTCGGCGCCTGGTCGCCCGAGCCGATGGGCGATTACTGCTCGGGCACCAATCACGTGCTGCCGACCTACGGCTACGCCCGCACCTACAGCGGCCTGTCGGTGCTCGATTACCTCAAGCGCATCACCGTGCAGGAGCTCACCCGGGAAGGACTGCGCGCGCTCGGACCGACGGCCGTGACGCTGGCGCGCCTGGAAGGGCTCGATGCGCATGCGGCCGCGGTGACCCGCCGCCTCGAGCGGCTCGGCGTCGAGCCGAAGCCATGAGCTGGGTCCGCGAACTCGCGCGCCCCGACATCGCGGCGCTGAAAGCGTACGAGCATGCCGCCTGGCGCCCGCAGCTCGAGCGCCTGCATGCCAACGAGCTGCCCTGGAGCCCGCTCGGCGGCGATCCTGCCGGTGGATTGAACCGCTATCCGGAGCCGCAACCCCGCGCGCTGATCAATCGGCTCGCCGCGCTCTACGAGGTGACACCCGAGTCGGTGTTGGTCGGCCGGGGGAGCGATGAGGCCATCGACCTCATCTGTCGCGCGTTCTGCCGCGCCGGGCACGATGAGGTGCTGGTGTGTCCGCCGACTTTCGGCATGTACTCGGTCGCGGCGCGCATTCAGGGCGCGCAGGTGATCGAGGTGCCGCTGCGCTCGGAACACGGCTTTGCCCTCGATGAGACGGCGGTGCTCGAGCACTGCGGTCCCTCGACCAAAGTCGTGTTTCTGTGCTCCCCGAACAATCCCACCGGCAACCTGCTCGATGCGCAGGCGATGCGCCGCATCGCGCGCGCGCGCGATGCGCGCTCGCTGGTCGTGGTCGATGAGGCATACATCGAGTTCGCCGACCGGGCGAGCCTGAGCGCAGCATTGCGCGAGCAGCCGAACCTCGCGGTGCTGCGCACCCTCTCCAAGGCACACGGCCTTGCCGGCGCGCGCTGCGGCGCGCTGCTGGCCGATCCGCAGGTCATCGCCCTGCTGCGTAAGATCATCCCGCCGTATGCCGTGCCGCGCCTGACGCTCGAGGCGGCGCTTGCGGCCCTGGAGCCCGCCGCCCTCGAGGACACACGCGCGCTCCTGACGACGCTGCGCCAGGAGCGCGCCCGGATGCTGCGCGAGCTGCCGGGGCTTGCCGGCGTGATCCGGGTCTGGCCAAGCGACGCCAACTTCCTGCTCGCCGAGTTCACCGATCCGAGTACGGCCCTGGAGCGCGCCGCGGCGGCCGGTCTGTTGGTACGTGACGCGCGTTCCTATCCTGGACTTGCGCGCGCCTTGCGCATCAGCATCGGCACGCCACGGCAGAACAGCCGCTTATTGGAGGCGTGGTCATGAGCCCGCCGGCCATCCTGTTCCTCGACCGTGACGGCACGCTCATCGAGGAGCCGCCCGATCACCAGGTCGATGCGCTCGAGAAGGTCCGCTTCATGCCCGGGGTGTTCGTGGCCCTGCAGACGCTGCGGCGGCGCGGCTATCGGCTGGTCATGGTGACCAACCAGGACGGCCTCGGTACCGACTCGTTCCCGCACCAGGGCTTCGAAGCGGCCCAGAGGTTCGTGCTCGACACCTTTGCCGCCCAGGACATCGTGTTCGATGCCGTCTTCGTCTGCCCGCATGTTGCGGCCGACGGTTGCGCCTGCCGCAAGCCCAACACGGCGCTGGTCAACGAGTACGTGCGCAGCCACGGCGTCGATCTCGCGGCCAGCGCCATGGTCGGCGACCGCGACACCGACATGCAGTTCGCCGCCAACCTCGGCGTGCGCGCTGCGCGCGTGCGGCTCGGTGGATCGCCCGAGGAGACTTGGCCGGCGGTGGTACGTGAGCTGACCTCGCGCCGCGCGCGCCTCGAGCGACGCACTCGTGAGACCCGGATCGAGGTCCGCGTCGATCTCGATGCTAGCGCGCCGGTGCGCATCGCGAGCGGAATCGGCTTCTTCGATCACATGCTCGAGCAGCTGGCGCGCCACGGCGGCTTCGCGCTCGAGCTCGACTGTCACGGTGATCTGCATATCGACGAGCATCACACGGTCGAGGATTGCGCGCTTGCGCTCGGGGAAGCGCTGCGCAGCGCGCTCGGAACCAAGATCGGGATCGCCCGCTACGGCTTCCTGCTGCCGATGGACGAGTCCCTCGCCCAGGTGGCGATCGACCTGTCCGGGCGCGCCTTCGCCCGCTTCGAGGGCCGCTTCGCGCGCGACAGCGTCGGCGGGCTGCCCACCGAGCTCGTGCCGCATTTTTTCCGCTCGCTCGCCGAGGCGCTGCGCGCGGCGATCCACGTCAGCGTCGCCGGCGAGAACAGCCACCACATGGTCGAGGTTTGCTTCAAAGGCGTGGGCCGGGCGCTGCGCCAAGCGATGCGCCGCGAGAGCGATGAGCTACCGAGCACCAAAGGCTCGTTATGACGGACGCCCTGATCATCGACAGCGGGGGAGCCAACCTCGCCTCCCTGCGGTACGCGTTCGCGCGGCTCGGGGCCACGACGTGCGTGAGCGCCGAACCGGACGCGGTCGTCGCGGCGCGCCGCGTGATTCTGCCCGGAGTGGGCTCGGCCGCCGATGCCATGCGGCGGCTGCGCGTCGCGGGGCTCGCCAACGTCCTGCCGAGACTGACCCAGCCGCTGCTCGGGATCTGCCTCGGAATGCAGCTGCTGTTCGAGCACTCGGCCGAGGGCGAGGTCGAATGTCTCGGGATTCTGCCGCAACGCGTACACCGCCTGCAGCCGAGCCCCGAGCGCCCCGTGCCCCACATGGGTTGGAATTGCCTGCACACGGCCGAGGTCGATCCACTGCTCGAGGGACTCGGGGCACTGCCCTACTTCTACTTCGTGCACGGCTATGCCGCGCCCGTCGGCCCCTTCACGCTCGCGCCAGTCGAATACGGCGAGTCGTTCTCCGCGGTGGTGCGGCGCGCGAACTTCTGGGGCGTGCAATTCCATCCCGAGCGCTCCGCCGCCGCCGGTGCGCGGGTGCTGACCAACTTTCTGCGCTTGTAACGCCATGCTCTTGATTCCGGCAATCGATCTGCGCGCGGGCCGTTGCGTGCGGCTCTATCAGGGTGACTTCGCCGCCGAGACGCGCTACCCGCTCGAGCCGCTCGAGCTGCTCGCGCGCTATCGTGCCCTCGGAGCCTCCTGGGTGCACGTGGTCGATCTCGACGGCGCCCGCGCCGGAACGCAGCAGAACCGCGCCGTGATCGGCGCGCTGGCCGCCGAGCCCGGCATGCACATACAGGCCGGCGGCGGTGTGCGCTCGGCGCAAGTGATCGAGGATCTGCTCGCCGCCGGCGTGGCGCGCGTCATTGTCGGCAGCGCCGCCGTGGAGCAGCCGGAGATGGTGCGCGGCTGGCTCGAGCGCTTCGGTGCCGAACGCATCGGGCTCGCACTCGATGTGCGCATCGGCGCCGACGGCGAGCCACGGGTCCTGACGCGGGGCTGGCGGAACTCCGCTGCGCTCACGCTCTGGGAGGCGCTCGCGCGCTATCCGGCCGGGGGAATCAAGCACGTATTATGCACGGATGCGGCCCGCGACGGCGCGCTCGCCGGGCCGAGTCTCGATCTGTACCGCCTGGCCCGCGCCCGGCACGCCCGACTTGCCTGGCAGGCTTCCGGCGGCGTGCGCAACGCGGCCGACCTGCACGCGCTCGCCGCCCTCGGTGTGTCCGCCGCCATCACCGGCAAGGCCCTGCTCGAGGGCCACATCTCAGCCCAGGAGCTCAAGCCATTCTTGCCCGACGCATCATCCCCTGCCTAGACGTGCGCGACGGCCAAGTCGTCAAGGGCGTCAACTTCCGTGATCACCGCGTGGTCGGAGACATCATGTCGCTCGCCACGCGCTACCGCGACGAAGGCGCCGATGAGCTGGTGTTCTATGACATCACCGCGAGCCCGCAAGGCCGCTCCGTCGATCGCGGGTGGGTGCAACGCGTGGCGCGCGTGCTCGATATCCCATTTTGCGTCGCCGGCGGCATCCGGACCGTCGCCGACGCCGAGGCCGTGCTCAACGCCGGCGCGGAGAAGATCTCGATCAACTCCCCCGCCCTCGCCGATCCGGATCTGATCGATGCGCTGAGCCACCGCTTCGGTGCGCAGTGCGTGGTCGTCGGAATCGACAGCCAGCGCACGCCCGAGGGCTACCGAGCCTACCAGCTCACCGGCGATCCGACCCGCTCGCGCCCGTCCGGACGGGACGTGCTCGCGTGGGTGCGCGAGGTGCAGGCCCGCGGGGCCGGAGAAATCGTCCTCAACTGCATGGGGAGCGATGGTCTCAGGAACGGCTACGACATCGAGCAGCTGCGCGCCGTGCGTGCCGTATGCCACGTGCCGCTGGTCGCCTCCGGCGGCGCCGGCGCGATCGAGCACTTCGCGGCGGCCTTCATGCAAGCCGGGGTCGATGCAGCGCTGGCGGCCAGCGTGTTCCACACCGGCGCCATCGTCATATCCGAGCTGAAGCGCGCGTTGCACGCCGCCGGAATCGAGGTCAGGCCATGAGTGCGAACTTCCCGCCCGGCGCGGCGCTGACTGCGGCCGACATCGAGCATCTCGCCTTCGACAAACAGGGCGGACTGCTGCCGGCCATCATCGAGGACCCGGCCGGAAGCGTGCGCATGCTCGGCTACATGAGCCGCGAGGCGCTGCTCGAGACGTTCAAGCGCCGCCGCGTCGTGTTCTACAGCCGCAGCCGCCAACAGCTGTGGGAAAAGGGAGAAACCTCCGGCCACACGCTCGAATTCATTGCCGCGCGCACCGACTGCGACCGCGACACGCTGCTGATCACCGCCCGACCCACCGGTCCGGTCTGCCATCTCGGCACGGCAAGCTGCTTCGGTGAGCCGCACGCACCGCTCGGCTTTCTCATCGAGCTCGAGGCGCTGATCGCACAGCGCATCGCCGCGCGGCCCGAGGGCAGCTATACCGCCCGGCTGTACGCCGAGGGTGTGACGCGCATGGCGCAGAAAGTCGGCGAGGAGGGTATCGAGGTCGCGCTGGCGGCCGCGGTCGAATCCGAAGACAAACTGGTCGCCGAGTCGGCCGACCTCCTGTACCACCTGGCGCTGCTGCTGGCCAGCCGCGGCCTGTCGCTCGAGGATGTGAGCGCGGAGCTGCGCGCCCGGCACGCCGGCAAGCCCTAGCGTCCGCGCATCCCCGAGGCGCGCGATGCGCCGGCCAAGCGGCCCGCGGCGGCCGGCTCGAGGCGCGCGCGCCGGCCACCCGGGTCGAGCTGCGCGCGCCGATCGAACTCGGCGCGCGCGGAATCGAGTTCCGCCAGATGGCTCCTCGCCCAACTGGCCAGCTGAGTCACCGGCTCGCGCAGCGACTGCCCGAGCGCCGTCAGCTCGTACTCGACGCGCGGGGGCACCACCGGGAAGACGGTGCGCTTCACCAGCCCATCACGCTCCAGACCGCGCAGACACAAGGTCAGCATGCGCTGGGAGATGCCGCCGATCGAGCGCTTCAGATCCGAGAAGCGCCGCGGCGCATCGGCCAGCATGATGATGATGAGCACGCTCCATTTCTCTCCGACCCGTGCCAGTACCTGACTGATCTTGCGACACTCCGCGCTCTGGGGACGCTCGACCCCCACGCGCGCCGTCTCGGCAGTTACGCCCGTTTCACTCTGTCGCATCAGTGTGCCTTCTTGTGTTTCCGCAGTACGAACTTACATACTTAGCCTTGGTACCTATTTTATACCAAAGCGAGACCCCCATGAATCTTCTGCACATCGATGCCAGCATCCTCGGCCGCAGCTCCATCAGCCGGCAATTGAGTGCCGCCATCGTCGAGCGTCTGCGCGCCACTCGCCCCGAGCTGCAAGTACGCCATACGGATCTCACCGCCGAGCCCATCGGGCATCTCTCCGGTGCTCATCTGGCGGCGGCACAGGGCGCCGCGCCGGATTCCCGGGCGCTGCACACCGACCTCGAGCGCGGTCGCCAAGCCCTCGAGGACTTCCTCGCAGCGGATATCATCGTCATCGGCGCGCCGATGTACAACTTTTCGATCGCCTCGCAGCTGAAGGCCTGGATCGACCGCATCGTGGTAGCCGGCCGCACGTTCCGCTACACGGACCAGGGTCCCGAGGGCCTCGCCGGCGGCAAGCGCGTATTTGTCGCCTCCTCTCGCGGTGGACGCTACGGCCCCGATTCCCCCGCCACCGGCCTGGATCACCAGGAGAGCTATCTACGCGGTATCTTCGGCTTCCTCGGCATCACGGAGCTGACGTTCGTGAGAGCCGAGGGCGTCAATATCGGCCCCGGCGAGCGTCAGGCGGCGATTGCCGCCGCCACGGCTCAGGTGGCGCAACTGGCCGCCTGACTCGTTTCGAACACGACAGACCCGTGGAGAACGCCATGAACACAATAGCCCCCCGCGCCGTGGCGCGTCTGGTGCGCGGCATGCCGACCTCCGACGGCGCCGGCGTCAAGCTGACCCGAGTGATCGGCCAGCCGCAACTGCCGGATCTCGATCCCTTTCTGATGCTCGATGAATTCGGCACGGACAATCCGGGTGACTACATCGCCGGCTTCCCCGATCATCCGCATCGCGGCTTCGAGACCGTGACCTACATGCTCGATGGGCGGATGCGCCACCGTGACAACCACGGCCACGAGGGCGTGCTGACGCCGGGCGCCGTGCAGTGGATGACCGCCGGACGCGGCATCGTGCACTCGGAAATGCCGGAGCAGCAATCCGGACGCATGCGCGGATTCCAGCTGTGGATCAACCTGCCCGCGCGCGAGAAGATGACTGCCCCGAAGTACCAGGAATTCACCGCGGAGAAGATCCCGCAGCTCGATTCGCAGGGCCTGCGCGTGAAGGTGATCGCCGGCACGGTCGAGGGTCTGACCGGTCCGATCGCTCAACCCGCCACCGACCCGACGTATCTCGACATCGAGCTGTCGCCCGGCCAGGTCTTCTCGCACGCTCTGCCGGCCGGGCATGCCGCGTTCGTGTACGTGTATGAAGGCGAGGCGCTGATCGGCGAGGGTGATGCGCCCGCCACGACCCGCACGCGCGAACTCGCGGTGCTCACCGACGGGGGCGCGATCCGGCTGGAGAGTCGCGCAGACTCCCCGACCCGCGCCATTCTGGTGGCCGGCCGGCCGCTGCGAGAGCCGGTGGCCAAGTACGGACCGTTCGTCATGAACACGCGCGAGGAGTTGAGGCAGGCGTTCGAGGACTTTCAGAACGGACGATTCTGAGAACTGCTACGGCCGGCAAGCCTGGATATGCTCGAGCAGGTTATCGATGACGCAAGGGTCGTCCGCGTCCACGACCATCGAATCCACCGGCTCGTCCGCACCCACCGGCTCGGCGCGCCGCCGCTGCCACTCCAGCACCGAGGCATCCGCCTCGGAGGGGTCCAATCCGGCCGCGGCGCGCGCCTGCAGGCGGGCTCGCAACACCGGCAGCGGCGCCTGGCAACGGATCATGTACGGCCGGATTCCCGCGAGCGCGCCCAGCTCGGTGAACCGCTGGCGTTCCTCGCGGCGCAGAAGTGTCGCATCCACAATCACCGTGAAGCCACCCAGCAATGCATTGGTGACCGCCCGCGCCATGTCCTCGTGCACCAGGGTGCTCACCTCACGCGAATACATGCCTTCGGCGAGCGCGCAGCCCGAGGGCTCGAGCGCCGTCAGGCCCGCACGGCGCTTTCGCTCGATGTCCGAACGTACGTGCACCGCATCGAGTCGCTCCGCAATACGCCGCGCCAGCCAAGTCTTTCCCGATCCCGACAGGCCGTTCATCAACACCAGCCGCGGCTGCGCTGCGGACAGTGACCGGGCAGCGTGCGCGATCAACCGCGCATGCTCCTCGCGAAGGGGCGCGCGCGTCGCCCCGGCTGGCGCGGCCGCGAGCGCCGCGACCTTGGCCCGCACTACAGCGCGGTGCGCCTCGTACAGCTTCAGCACGCGACAGGCGTGGTAATCACCGCTACGCTCGAGGTAAGCGCCGCGGAAGGCATGGGCGTACGCGCCAAAGTGACGAGCGCTGAGATCGCTCGAGAGAAAGGCGATCTCATCGGCGAGGTCGATCCACCGGAACGCCGGTTCGTACTCCAGGCAGTCGAAGGCGAGCAATCGATCGCCCCACCGCGCGATATTGCGGCTGTGCAGATCCGCATGACATTCGCGCACGCGTCCCGCGGTGCGACGGAGGGCCATCCAGGGCCACGCCTGCAGCACTCGCCGCTCGAGCGGGTGCCGCAGCGCCACCACGGATTCCCGCGCGCCGAATACCGTCGAAGCATCGGCACACTCCTGAAGATTGCGCAGCAGCAGCTCACAGACATTGCCCGGCCGGCCCCACGGCGCATCTTCCGTCGCCACCGGCAGCGTGGCGTGGATATCCGCAAGCCGCCGGCCGAAGACCTCGAGCGCCGCCGGCTCGATCCGCCCGTCGGCGAGCAGACGATCGAGGCGCTCGGCCGAATCGAACCGCAGCATGCGCACCGCGTGCTCGAGAGTCCTGCCGCCACGGGCCTCGGGCCCCATGAGCACCCCGCCCTCGTGGGCCACGATCGGGCAGACACCCAAATACAGCTCCGGCGCGAAACGGCGGTTGAGCCGCAGTTCCTCCTCGCACAGCCACCGGCGCCGTTGCAACGAGCGCTGATCGAGGAACGGGTACTGCACCGGGCGCTTGATCTTGTAGGCAAATGCCCCGGCCAACAGCACCCAGGAGATCGGCGTCCGCAGCAGACTCACGCCATCGACCGGATGGGGATAAGCCCCCGGGCTCAGCAAGCCGGCCAGGGACTGCGGCAGCTCGCCGTCTGCGGCCGGCACCATCGATGGCCGGATCGAGCCCGCGGCGATCGACCCTTCCATCGGTGGCACCGGAATCACGGCGGCGGGAACTTCGCGAGCACCGCGTCGACGGCGGTAGGAATGGATTGCCTCGAATGCGCCAGACTCTCGCGCGAAAGCCGCTGTTTCGCCCAGCCGTGCCAGACCGGCCGGTGCGTCCGAACATCGAACACGTCGATCGACAGCACGCCTTCCCGGTATCGCGACACTCGCACGCCGGTGCCCCAATACGGATAGCCCCACCAGCCCCGGCCATACCATGACCACGGACCTCCAAACGGTTCGGGATAGGTCCGCACGCTCAGGCGCTGATGCGCGCCGATGGTGAAGTCCACCGCGAAGTCCGCGGCATCCACCGTGCTCACATAGCGATAACCCTTGGCCTCGAGCGCGCCCAGGATCGCTTCACGCGCACGCTCGAAGACGAGCGGATTGCCGGCGCCGTAGTGCGCCCGCTCGAGCCACGCAAAGGTGTGATAGGCGGAAAAGTTCGCCGTCCGATCGTAGTCGCTGCCGGTATGCAGCGTCTCGCAGCCGCTCATCCCGAGCAGCGTCGAGAGCAACAGAACGATCGCGATTACCGAACGCGCGCACCCGCGGGGGGACGGGCGACGATTGATCGAATCGGTAGACCGCATGGCGCTCCCTCCCGAGCTCGATGTTCCAAGCTCAGGACCGATCCTGCACCGCCGCGCCCACGGCGGACATCCGTAGGTGTACCGATCCGGATGAAGACGGCGGAAAGTACCGATGGCGCGCGCCCCACCCCATCAGGCACCCGATCAACAGGCGCGCACGCATGATCCTCGTGCGAGCGGTTTCAGGCACGCAGCAGGACCCTCATCGGGCCATGGTAAGGGTCGCGCCACCCCTTTTGCGGTTCATCCGCAGACTTTGCCGGTGAAATTGTGGGTATGACCGTCTTGGCACATCGAAGTGCCAAGAGACGCGTCCGGAAGATGCGCCTGCGGCAAGGACCTCGAGCATAGTACCGAGGAGCCGGTCCGCGTGGCCCTTCGAGGACGAACTCGCTCCCCGTCTTCGACCTGCCGGACATCGCTCCGGTCGCTCGATCTGCCCCGATCACCCGCAATACCCGCTGCGCCACACGCGCGGCACGGAGGTCGTTGTGTTCCGCGACTCCGATGATCCGCTGGCGCCGCGATCCGCCGTATGCCCGGGCGGCGTCGTGTGCGCCGCAGGCACCCCCGCCACCGCCATCGGCAGTAGATCGGCGCCGCCATCTGAATGTGAACTCCAGCTACAGCCATCCGAGTTGGTAGCGCAATAGATAGTACGCCGGCCCTGGCGCGGCCATGACCAATACGGAAAGGACACCAATCGGTTGGGCTACCGCCGGCAAGGCAGTCCCGTACACGGCCCAGACGAACGGACTTGAGCCGGCCACTATCACCAAGCCGCAAAAGAACGCGATGGCCGTCGCCTTGCGGTGTCGCGTGCTTTTTTCGAAAGCCAAACCCATTGCCACAACGATGACTACGACAACCAACGATATGTATGCGATTTCGATCAGGTGATCCGCTTGACTCGTCAAATGTAGCACATGATGCTTTTCGAGACTCATTGGTAGAATTGACGTAAACATATAACCGCCTACGCATATGACGTTGCGCAGAGTCGTCGGCATCCTCGTACGCAGAACGCCGCGATTCCGCCCCGTCAGGAAAAAATAAACAGCGTAAAAGACCAGTACACCAGTCATCGCCACGGCCATGACCAGGAACAGTTTACCCGCGTGCGCCAGGATGCGTGTCGGCGCGGAGAGCGCTTCGGCATGCGATGACAGCATCGGGGCGTTGACACCAGAGAACGGAGACCCCCGACCCAGTCCCTGGTACAGCGCCATGGCTATGATCGCCGCGCCTACGATTGCGCCTAGAAGCCGTGCCCGTGGGTCGATGGCGCGCATCCGGAAGGTTACCCATAGACCGCCAAACAGGGCCAAACCAGCCATTATCAGATCGAAGAGCCCCATTGCGCGCTCAAGCTACACTGTGATCAATGAGTGATGCTACTGACATCCGTCTGTTACACAGCTTCTTGCAAACTCATTCAGTCAGTTAATCTTGAACACAGCGCCACAACCACCCAGGCTCACGCAGTTGCCGCCGAAGACAGTCATGCCATAGAGATTTCCGGCGCCATCGATCACGAGACGGCCCACCGGTCCGGATCCGTCCGTCGCGCCGCCCTTGAAAGAATACAGGACGGTTTCAGTGCCCGTAGCGCTGATCTTGAACACCGTGCCGTCGTTGTACGCGCCGCCAGAGCCCGTTACTCCATAGAGGTTCCCGGCGCTGTCCGCGATCAGACCTCCACTCGGGTCTGCCCCGTCAGTTGGCCGGCCGGTGAACGAGTGCAGGACCGTTTCCGTGCCGGAGGCGCTGATTTCGAACACCGTGCCAGCGTTGATTACGCCGCCGGCGAAGGTGGTCCCATAGAGATCTCCGTTGCTGTCCATGATCAGACCTGTAAACGGGGACGCACCGTCGCTTGCGCCACCCTTGAAGGAATACAGAACGGTCTCCACGCCGGTGGGCGTGAGCTTGAACACCGTCCCCTCGTTGTTCATGCCACCGAACTCGGTCGTGCCATAGAGGTTCCCGGCGCTGTCCATGATCAGCCCCGCCCGCGGGCCAGATCCGTCGCTCGTGCCTCCTTTGAAGGAATATAAGACGGTCTCTGTGCCAGTGGGACTGATCTTGAACACCGTGCCATTGTTGGTCGCGCCGCCGACGAATGTTGTCCCATAGAGGTTGCCGGCGCCGTCCATGATGAGACCCGCAAACGGCGCTGACCCATCGGGAACCGCGCCGAAGGAATACAGGACGGATTCCGTGCCAGTGGGAGTGACTTTGAACACCGTGCCATCGCCGCTCGCGCCGCCAGTCTCGGTCGTTCCGTAGAGATTTCCGGAGCTGTCCATCAGCAGCCCAGCCTCCGGCCTCTGCCCGTCGGTCGGGCTGCCTGCAAAGGAGTACAGAACGCGTTCCGCGCCGGAGGCGCTGACCGTGAACACGGTACCAGCGCCGTTCGGCCCGCCGGTCGAGGCGTTCGGGCCGCCGGCCGAGGTCGTTCCATAGAGGTTTCCGGCACTGTCGATGATCAGCCCCGCCGCCGGTCTCATCCCATCGGTAGGGCCGCCTGCGAAGGAGTAGAGAACACTTTCCGTGCCAGAGGCGCACGACACGGCGACGTTCGTCACATTGGATGAGCCGACCGTGCCGCTCGCATTGCTGACCGGACACGTGATTCCGGGCGTGTGCGATTTCACCGTCACATCGTAGGCGCCGCCATTCGCCTGGCTGCTCGGAAACGTAAACCCGCCATTGCCGCTGACGACCAGCGCGTTCCCGCCATTGTTCAGGAGCGTCACGCTTTCGTTGGCGCTCAGCCCTGAAACCCTACCACTCACCGTGCAAGTCGTGCACGTGGACGAGCCACTGCCGCAGCCCGTCAGCGCCAGCATGGCTACCAAACTCGGCCACACCACAATTCTGCTTCTCATATTCCCCCGGCTCCTTTGCACAGTCTTGTCGCAATCAATTTAGCCTGTGCCCCAGCCCAGGCCGCCAGTGTGTAATTCCGCTGGCGCGCCGCGGAGTGACAGAAGTCTGATCCACCACATGCAAGATGGCAAGTTCCCGGCTACCGCACCCGTCAATACACCAGCCCCTCTTGGCCGCCGAAGTTGTCGCATTCGGATGCGTTGCACGCTTGCACTTCCAGGTGCACCCACGATCCTTTTGCAACGCCCACCTCAATGTCGCTCGCAGAACAGGACGCGCAGCAACCGGGATTCCCGGTTGACGGATCTCTCCACCTCACAACTCACACATCGTAATTCATTGCGTTCGCGATGGCTGTCACACTAACTCTGCAGGTTGTCGAAAACGACGTTCGCCGAACGACTCGTGGAGTGTTGCATGACGATGTCACGACTGCCGATGAACCGTCAATTACGCGTGCGATATCACATTTGATGTTGACCGGGCTGTGCGCATATAGGCATGTCCGGGTCACGATCGAGCGCGGCGCTCGCGAGCCTCTCATCAGTGCGATTGGCACCGGCGAGAAAGACCATCACTCGCCCGGCTGCGCACCGGTCTGTGCCGGGAGTTCGGCAACGGCCAGCCAAGATCTGGCGCAGAGGCTGATCGCCAAGGATATCCGCACTTCCGGGAGTTGCCTCTATCGCGTGGGGGTAGCCAGCGTGCATTTCGTGCACGCTTCGGTCTGGTCAAGAACATTGCTCCTGTCCCTTCATGGACGATCACGCCCCCCTTTATTGATCGGATATCAGACCGAATTGCCCGTCGGCCGCACCGCCGCACAGTCGTCAGGACTGCCCGAGGTCCTCCCGAGGTTCTCGGGGCCGAGGGTCTTTCGGCCCGAACCCTGGACGGCGAACGCGGCGAACAGGCCAATTGCCGCGCCGGCAAGAGCGGATCGGAAGATATTCCGATTGACTATAATTGATACACGCATAAACTAGAGTTCACTCTACTTTAGACACGCTCCTTCGCGTCACTGCAACCACCTCATGAAGCGCTATCTCACCGAGCCGATACGTCAGGACTTGCATGAGAAGATGGTCTTTCTCGGCGGCCCGCGCGATTCTGGTGGCCAGCCGTCCGCTGCGAGAGCCGGTGGCCAAGTACGGGCCGTTCGTCATGAACACGCGCGAGGAGCTGCGGCAGGCGTTCGAGGACTTTCAGAACGGACGATTCTGAGCGCTGCCACGGCCGGCTGGCGCGGATATGCTCGAGCAGATCATCGATGATGCATGGCTCGGTGCGTATCAAAGTAGTTGTCGCCTGTATCATGCGGCGGACCTCGAATTATGACGGTTCTCGGTCGTCGCTTTCATCACCGCATCGCGCTCGGGATTGCGCGTGACGACGGTGACGGGATTCCAGTTGCGGGTGTGCCGTGCCCAGCGCCGCGGGGTTTCTGCACGTGCGAGTTGGTAGAGCGCATGGCGAGCCTGCAGGACGGCGCTGTCTTCGCCGGCATGGCGCTGTGCGGGACTGACGTACCTGATGCCGCTGTGCCGGTGTTCGTGGTTGTACCAATGGACGACCCAGCTCGCCCACGCGCGCCTGCTCGAGGTCCGCGAAGCCCTTCACCGGAACCTGTGGCCAGTACTTCGCCGTGCGGAACAGCGACTCGACGAAGGCGTTGTCGTCGCTGTGAAGGAGTCCCTACGCCGCGGACCTCTTAGATACCCAATGGCGCCTCGAAGATCGTCTCAGTGACCATACCGACCCTTCCGTCCGCTGCGAACTCGGATCGTACCGCAGCGAAGGGGGCGCAGTGCCAACCGGATGGGGTTTCCCCGGTGGGTCCACAGGCGCTCGCTGCGCTCGCCCGACCGCTTGGCCGGGCTGCTGCGACACTGTGGACTACCGCGAAAACCGTGCCACCTCAGGCCGCATCATCCACACGGAATTCAATAGAGGCACAAAATGTGTAACACTCAAAGCCGGCAGAACGATATACACTGCGTGCATATCCGGTCAAGCCGCTGGAGCGGCCGCATGCCAATCAAGTCTTACACTCCCGGGCCATCGATCAGCTTTTCCGGGAACAACATGCCCAGACCCAGGGAACACACCACAGAGTTCGGCGCACGCCTGACCGCCTTGCGTAAAGCGGCCGGCTATACTCAGGTGGAACTCGCCGCCGAGCTCGGCACCACACAGCGGATGATCGCGTACTATGAGAGCCGGGCGGAGAAGGCCCCGGCGGCGCTGCTGCCGAAGATGGCCGCCGCCCTCGGCGTGAGCGCCGATGAGTTCCTCGGCATGAAGCCTCTCGGCAAGGGCAGGAAGCCCGATAAGCAACTGCAGCGGCGCTTGCAGCGCATCGAGAAGCTCGATCCCAAGGCCAAGCGCCAGATCACTCAGCTCCTGGACACCTTCATCGAGCGCGAGGAGTTCAAGCGGCGCGTCAATGCACAGGAGAGACGGGAATGACCACGATCCAGATCGATTTGCCGGACGCCACGGCACAGGCCGCGCGCGAGGCCGGGCTCCTCACTCCCCAAGCCCTCGAGCAGCTGCTGCGCGAGGCGATGCGCAAACGCCAAGTCGATCGACTCTTCGCCGCGATGGATAAGCTCGCGGCCCTCGAGCCCCCGATGACGGAAGCGGAGATCGACGCGGAGATCGACGCCGCACGGGCCGAGCGTGCGCGTCGTCGCTGACACCAATACCGTCGTCTCGGCATTCCTCTGGGGCGGTCCGCCCGCCCAGCTCCTCGAGAGCGCCCGTGCTGAACGCATCACGCTCTTCAGCAGCGCCGCGCTCATCGCGGAACTCGAGGATGTGCTCGGCCGCCAGAAGTTCGCCGCGCGCATCGCGCGGGTCGGGAGTTCAGCGCCCGAGCTACTCGCCGGCTACCTCGCTCTGACCACCCTCGTGCGGGCCGCCACCCTTGCCGCTCCCGTCAGCCGCGACCCCGACGACGATCACGTCCTCGCCTGCGCGCTCGCCGCCAAAGCCGAGCTCATCGTCTCCGGAGACAAGCGACACCTGCTCATTCTCGGCGAGTACCAGGGCATCCCGATCCGCACCGCCGCGGAGGCCTTAGGTCAGCTCGCCGCACCCTCACCGCCGCAGCAGTGACCCTGGCCGACCCCCGGCGCACTGAGCCGCCATTGTCTCAGAACCGCTAAATCGCGGTAGGGACGCCCATTGCTGGGCGTCCACCGCAAAAACCCGAGCGAGCCCGATTCAGACACTCGGCTTGCACCTTGGGCGCATAACAGTGAAGCGAGCCTGCGGCCAGGGGTGAAGAATGCGCGGTTGCGGCAGGAAATCGGCCGCGATGCGCCCGAAGCGCTCCCAGAGCATGCGAGAGCGCTGACTACGACGCCGTAGCGTGTGCAGCCAGAGCCGTTTCACATGATGCAAGAACGCGCTGGCGCAGAGGCTGATCGCCAAAGATATCCGCACTTCCGGGAGTTGCCTCTACCGTGTGGGGGTAGCCAGTGCGCATTTCGTGCACGCTTCGGTCTGGTCAAGAACATTGCTCCTGTCCCTTCATGGACGATGACACCCCCCCTTTATTGATCGGATATCAGACCGAATTGCCCGTCGGCCGCACCGCTGCACAGTCGTCAGGACTGCCCGAGGTCCTCCCGAGGTTCTCGGGGCCGAGGGTCTTTCGGCCCGAACCCTGGACGGCGAACGCGGCGAACAGGCCAATTGCCGCGCCGGCAAGAGCGGATCGGAAGATATTCCGATTGACTATAATTGATACACGCATAAACTAGAGTTAACTCTACTTTAGACACGCTCCTTCGCGTCACTGCAACCACCTCGTGAAGCGCTATCTCACCGAGCCGATACGTCAGGACTTGCATGAGAAGATGGTCTTTCTCGGCGGCCCGCGCCAGGTAGGCAAAACCACCTTGGCATTGAGCCTCATCGCTGGTGCCGACGAGACCCATCCGGCCTACCTCAGCTGGGACGTCCCGGAGCATCAGAGACTACTCCTCAAAGGAGGACTGCCCACCGGTCAGCAGCTGGTAATTCTCGACGAGATCCACAAGTACAAGCGCTGGCGAAATCTGCTCAAGGGTTTCTACGACCGTCATAAATCGCACACTCGGTTCCTCGTCACCGGCTCAGCACGGCTGGACCATTATCGCCGCGGTGGCGACTCGCTGCAGGGGCGATACCACTACTACCGGCTCCATCCCCTGTCTCTGCACGAGCTGCACGATCATCCACGGCCATCGGATCTCGAAGCCCTGCTCAGATTCGGTGGTTTCCCAGAGCCGTTTTTGAAGCAAGATACCCGCCACTGGCGAAGATGGCAGCGTGAGAGAACGCGCCGCGTCATCCAGGAAGATCTCATCAGTCTGGAGTCCGTCCGTGACGTTTCTCAACTTCAACTGCTCGCCAACATCCTGCCCGAGCGCGTCGGATCCATTTTGTCTATTGCCAACCTCCGCCAGGACCTGTCCGTCGCATTCGAGACGGCGGACAAGTGGGTCGGCATATTCGAAAAGTTATACTATTGCTTCCGGATCATGCCGTACGGACTGCCTCACCTGCGGGCCGTAAAGAAGGAGAGGAAGCTCTACCTTTGGGATTGGTCGCTCTGCGAAAGCGAAGCGGCCCGGTTTGAAAACCTCGTAGCCTCGCACCTGCTCAAGTACTGTCATTTCACAGAAGACACCTTGGGAGACGACATGTCTTTGCGGTTCCTGCGCGATGCCGCCGGCAGGGAAATCGACTTCGTCGTGCTGAGAAACGGCAAACCCGAGTTCGCGGTGGAGTGCAAGACCGGCGAACGGTCACTCAGCAGGAACATCACGTATTTCGCGCAGCGCACAGCCATCCCGCGCTTCTACCAGGTGCACCTGAATACACACGGCGAAGACACAAAATGGGCAGACTCGAAAGCCCGGATATTGCCCTTCGTGAGACTCGCGCAAGAATTGAAATTATGATGCGTCGGCGCCGTTCGGTCGATGTTGGCTTCCTGCACCCGCAGCTCGGACAGCAGTCCGCCTTCACCGGCAATCTCTCCTGTCCGACACCATGTGTTATCGGCCGAGACAGTCCGGGAACACGTGACGAATTCCGGCGCTCGGTGAATATCTGAAATCGCCGCAGAAGACCTCGTACCGTCGTGATTTACAAGAGCACATTTGGCGGAGAGGGTGACCGCCACAAATGACGATAATCATAGGCTGGACGCACCGGCGGTGCGTAGCCAGTGCGTAATTTCCCGTCTCACCGGCCAACCATCGAACCGGCGAGCATTACGACGGGCATCGTAGCGCGGCATCGGCCATTCCGCATGCTTGACACGCCACCGCCGTCGACGCTACGGTTTACGCAACGCTCGGTATGCTCCGGGCCGCGTCGGAGATGTGAAGCAGCCGCCGGCGCGTCGTGTGCGAAGCCTTCCATAGGGACTGAGGTACCGCAGGAGGATGGGGATCGCACGCAGTCGTGTCCAACTCTATGAGTCTGGTGATGTGGAGTTGTGGCCGCCGACGAATCGAGGCATCCGAACACCGTTCGTGATAGGGAAATCTCATCCGGGTTGAACCAAGGGCATTGCGTCCCAGACCTCCCCGGAGTGCAGCCCAGCAGGGCGGAGAAAGCCGAACGCATCGGCCCGTTAGGACTTGCTGCAATGCGGACTCTCACCGGTCTAATCGCCGTGCATGCACGGCGAAGGGCCGTATGTGTCCGCACAATCTGAATTGTCGCTGATGATGCGGCTCGCCACGTAGGCGAGCGGCATCGTGCGCCCGTGGGCGCAAAAAAGTAAGGCCGGTTGGGGTGAAGCAGCAACCCCGAACCGGCCTCCGCGTGCGCGCGCCGTAGTAGGTGATCCCACCGTCGTGAGCTACGACGACGGTCGTATCATAGCACCTTCCCAGGCGGAGCAACGCACCGCCGAGCGCGAGCCGCAAGGTCAAGGTCCGGGTGATGCAGCGGCGCATCTGCGTGAGGCGTGCTGGTCGGATGAGCGCCTCGCCCGCGTCATGGAGTGCGGAGTCACCGCATGGGGCTGGCGACATCGCGGCATGATCGAGCGGGAGATCGCCGACGAAGCCAAGCACCGGATTGCGACGTGGTGGCGGTCAGGGCGGTCCCTCTGGGCCGCGAGCTATAAGGCCAGGTATGGCGTCGCGCCCACGCAGTTGATGCAGGTAGACCACACCGCCGCGCTGCGCGGTGAGCGGCGCAACATGCGCTGCTGCGTGCGCCGCGCCGAGGAGGCCGCCGCGCTGCTTGCCGGTCACGTTGGCAGCCGGGGACGGCAGTCGCGATATGCATCCTGCAACGCGCGGTGGCGCCGTGCCGAGCAGCTCGAGCAGCAGGCGAAGTGGATGGATGAAACGCTGGTGGTTGACACCGAAACTGGCGAGGCCATCCCGCTGGCGAAGGTGACGCGCCATCCTCGACAACGGCGCGCCGAGCTTCACGTGGTGACCCGCGGCATGATTGACTGCGAGGTTGCGCAGGGCCGTTGGCCATACTTCATCACATTGACGTTGCCGGCGACCTGGCACCCTTCGCCGAAATTCGGCCGCGCGAAGTGGGACGGCAGCCTGCCTGTGGCTGG
Source organism: Pseudomonadota bacterium (assembly GCA_021843755.1). Taxonomy (GTDB): domain Bacteria; phylum Pseudomonadota; class Gammaproteobacteria; order Steroidobacterales; family Steroidobacteraceae; genus 13-2-20CM-66-19. The sequence continues at coordinate 569 of JAKBWB010000022.1, read as the reverse complement.
GCAGCGCGAGTTGCGCCGCCGTTGGGCGCTCGCCCGGGCGCGCGCCAAAAAGGCTGGCATCGGGCTCGTAGGCAGCCGGTTCGTCGAACCTCACCTCGATGGCTGCGTGCACTGGCACCAGATCATGTTCTTGGCGGACTCCGAAGTGAAGACCACCACCAACATCCTGTCCACCGTGTTCGGTGACCTCGGTCCCGCCGTGCGCGTCGAGCGTGCCCGAAGCGCCGAGGGCGCGGCGAAGTATTGCATGGCGTACTCGGCCAAGACGGCCGCCTGCGGCGACGGCCAGATCGGGCAGCACATCACGAGCGATGATCTGTCTGGCGTAGACGCGTGGCGCGCGGCGTGGGGTATCCGAGGATTCCAGCTATTTGGCATGAAAGGTCGGCTTGGCGTATGGCGGGAGTGCCGCCGACGGCTGCCCGAGGACGCCCCAGCCGAGCTCCGCGAGCTTGCGCGGCACGCACGGGCCGGCAAATTCCGGGAATTCCACGAGGCGGCCGAGCGCACTGGCGCGCGGGTATGGGCGACGGACGAGGAGCGTGAGTACCCCGAGCCTGATCCAGCCC
>JAKBWB010000047.1 GCA_021843755.1 Pseudomonadota bacterium | reverse complement strand
CGTTCGAATACATGCATTCTTTCATGTAGCATTTTCCGACATCGAACGTCAAGCACTATCCTTGTTTTCCCGGGATTTCCGCTTCCATTAGCGCCCGGAATCTGCACGAATTTGCGAAAGTAGGGCTAGTCGTGCAGCCTCCGGCACCTAAGGAAGTTGACGGTCGACGGCATTCCAGGGCGCTATCGGATTGGCGGCGTCACGACCGCCCGGAACGCTGCCGGCATGAATGCCCGTTCGCCTACCGCAAGGGTTGTACAATGGAGGGTCCGGTCTGTGGCGATGTATTTATAGTGTTCCTCCGGCTCGCCAGATGTCGTGACGATCCGTCAAACTGACTGTCCGATGCCAGACCCAGTTTCTGTGGTACCAGGACAGTGAGTGATTCACTCACGGCAGTAACTCATGGCCGCAAAGCCTCTGCCGGGTCAGGAGGCGGATCCCGTATGACGCCAATCCGCTACGTCCGACCCGCCCGACGTCATCCTGAGCCGACTTCAGGCGCGTAGACCCGGACACTGGCCCTCTCGGAGGGAGGCCAGCGACCTCGGATACCCCGCGGGTCTGCGAGCCGATAGCGCCACAAACGCGCCAGCGACGATTGTCAGTCGGCCCAAAACCGTCTCGTAATGGCTTGTCCGACGATCCGTCGATATCAACCGGCGGTAGTTGCTGCTACCACGTACAGTTTCCACGACAAGACCCGCGCCCTCCACCAGATCGCGAAGCTCACGAGCCGTCCGAAACCGTGCATGGCGCCAGGGTGGCGCTCCTCGCCAAGCCCGTAATCGCCGTCCCACCGCCCACGGACTCCATCGGCCGGGCTCGCCAATAATGAGTTGCCCCCCGGGTTTAAGCGCTCGCGCAGATTCCCGAAGCACGGTCTGCGCATCCTCGAGAAAGCACAGCACCGTAACTGCCGTGATGATGTCGAAGCGTTCCGGTTGAAATGGGAGCCATCCGGCGTTGGCGCGCTCAAAGACGATGTCCGCACCATGGTGCTCTGCCCGCGTCCGAGCCGCGTCAATCATTGCACCGGAGGAATCAATACCCGTCACATCAGCACCACGCTTGGCAAGTGCGAGCGCGAGGGTGCCATCGCCGCACCCAACGTCAAGGACCACCTTGCCGAAAACATTGCCCGCCAACCCAAGAATGAGTCGCCGTTCCAGCCGGGTCGCGGTGGTGTCGATTCGGGAGGCATACTCGCCGACAGATGCGCCCGCTTCCCCCTCCACGCGCACTGAACGGCGCCTGGCTCGTGTCTTGGTTGGCTCTCCCGCTAGCATCGACTCACCTTGGCGCTTCAGGCCGTCTCCCCGACCCATCGTGCACGTGTATACGCGCGTGTTGACCGGCGAGGCTGAGGTATCCAACGCTCGATCGTGTGGAAGTGGAACAGACGGGTCGAGGCAACCTGCGCAGCGTGTCCGCGACCCGTTTCGGCGTGCCGAGATCACTCCAGCCACAGGGCTGCACGGGAAGCACGCGCAGGCTCGACACCTGCTCGGTGAGGATGTCCCGCGAGAAATCCACGGCCGGCAACTTCTGGTAGAGTTCGGCCATGGCGGTTCCCTCTGAACCCTCGCGGCGGTCGGATTCGAATGCGGCCATCATGACGCTGACAATTTCCGGGAAGCGCTTTCGAACCAGGTCCATCAACGCCCGTCCTGTGGATACGACGATAAAAGTGTTCCAAAGTCCCCCAGCTCCGACCAGCTCGTTCGCCATGGTGAGGGAGGGTTTTTCGACGACGCGCTCGACCGTGAGTACGCCTCGCTCGTCGACCGGGCCTGGCACGATATAGCCGAGATCCTGGTCAAGCTCTTCGGGACTGACCCCAAGCAGCACAATCTCCCGGGAATGCCGCGAGATCTGCGCGAGAGCACCCTGAAGCGCGGCACTCAGCACGGCCTCTTGGCGCACATGATGATCCGAAGGGAGCAGCACGAGCTTCGCCTCGGGATCGCGAGAAAGGATGTGCAGCAATGGCAGGACTATGCCGAGGCCGGTACCGCGGTTTTCCGCTTGTACGATCACATTTTCGGGAGGCAGCAACCAGAGAGCCCCCTCCCACCAGCGCCGGTGCTGTTGCGCTACGACGACGCAGATTCTATCCTCAGTGGTTACGGTGCGCGCGCGGCAAAGCGCTTCATGCAACAGGGATGGTCCCTCGTAAAGCGAGCAAAATTGCTTCGGAACGGTCGTCCCCGAAGCGGCAGTTGTCAGGGATCGCAGGCGGCTGCCCTCCCCGGCCGCCAGCACTAGCGCCCAGGTATCGGATTCTTCGGTCATTCTACAGACTCCAGATGGACGTCGAAGATTCTTGGGTCCGCGTGGAGCGCGCCCCTGTTCGACACAATCGTGCAATACCCCCGGGAGACTCGAACATACGGAATTTCCGCATCCGTTCCTGCCACTCTGGGCGTCCCGGGTGACTCGAGTGTACGACGCAAGGCACTCGCGTAATATCTAACCGCAGGCCCACCAGCTTAAACATGCTCGCTTGTCGCACAGTGACGCGCACTCGGCAACGACACGGCCTATCAACGAGCCGCGCAAGGGGGTGCAGAGGAAAGCGTCCCTTGACGCCGCCGGGGCCAGCGCGGCTGCACAGCAAGCCGGTCGAAGCGGTGGCATCTGACATGCGCCATGCTCCCGGTCCTCTGCTGAGTCAGGCGGAGTCTCTCTTTTTCTTCTCGGGAACCGAAGATACTCCCGCATGCCGGTGCAGCAGCGGCGACGGTCGCCGCCGCGTCCAGTCCCTCTGGCCCATCTCCCTATCCGGCACTTTGGTGGCGCCAGCCGTTCCCCGCGGGGGACGCCGCAGATTCGCTCGAGGCTGGAGACGGCGCGTATCATCCAAATGATCCGTCCGGGTCGGGCTGCGCGCAGAGTTCTCACACGAATGGGAGTTCACGTGCGTTATCCGTCTCGAGAGAACGGACCCGATGGCTTTACCGCGCACAGCTTGCCCAACTCGTCCTTCAAACCATTCCCGACGCGCTGCGCATCGTCGATGCCGCTGGGACCATCCGCTTTCCCAATCGCCGGGTCACGGGTCTTTTCAGCTATGCGTCCGAGGACGCTGACTCGCCTCGACATCCAGAACCCGGTACAGCAGGTCCCCTACCCGCGGCTGACCAGAGACGCACTAGCGCAGTGATCGCGCAAGTATGGCCGCTGTGAACGGAGGCGTACCGATGCGTCATCCTGCCCATTGTATTTTCATTTCCGGCCGGATCGAGACTGGCTCGCAGATCGAGTTCAGGATCGCGGAGACGTCGCTCCGCCGACGATCGCGAGCGACCCAAAGCAGCGTAGCACAGTTCGCCGTGCCAGGCCTGGCCAGCTGTCCTCAATCCGCGTGAACTCAACCCACGGGCAATGCCGCCTCGGAGGCGGAACCCGCATCGGGCGGCATCGTCAGCATCTGCACACGCGTGATAGGCAGCGCCAACTCGCCGCCATTGCGCCTGATGATGCGCGCCGCGTTGAGCAGGACATCCTCCTGCACGGCGAGCGACTCGCCCCACTGGACCGACGCGACAAAGCAGTAAATCAAGATATCGAGGGAATGCGGCCCGTAATTCGTAAAGTAGATCATCTCGCTCTGGTTGTGGTCGATGCCGGGGTGATTATGAATGAAGGTGCGCAACTCCTTCAGGATCACCGGGAGGCGGTCCGCATCGGAATAGCGCACTGGTACGGTCTGATCGATGCGCCGGGCCCGCATCCGCTGCGGCGTCTGGACGACGTTGGTGTTGAAAATATTGTTCGGAACGTAATACGGTCGGGTATCGAACGCTCGCACCTTGGTGGAGCGCCAGCCGATGTGCTCCACTGTGCCGGAAATGTTCAGCTCCGGTAACACGATCCATTCTCCGACCTTGAACGGTTGATCCATGTAGACCACCATCGCTCCGAAGACATTGGACACGACGCCCTGAGCCGCGAAGCCGAGCGCGATCCCAGCGACCCCACCGAACGTCAGTAGACTCGCGATCGAGAAATTCAGCGTGTGCAGAATCATCAGTCCAAAGAGCATCACCAACAAAAACCGGGCGAATTTCTCGGCCAGATCCGCAATGAGCGGATTGACATCGTGGCCGTGCCGACGCCGTATCAACGGGTAGATCGTCACGAGGTTCCAGCACGCCCAGGCCATCACCAGCAGAATGCCGACCTGCAGTGCCGGATCAAGACCCCTGGACAGGACCGACGCATGAATCTGCTCGTTGATCCGCCTGACGACCAGAAATACCGCGGACAGTACGATCCATGCGATCACCGGTGAATGCATCGCGCGATAGAGCGCTTCACGCAGCGGTTGTGCACGCTCGGCCACCTTCTTGATCAACCGCAACCCCACCAGCCTCACCACGACGATCAGGAATGCGTGAATCAATACGATTACGGCGATCTGAGTGAGCAGCGCTTGATATGAATAGAACCATTTCGCTAATGACATAGTCGGCCTCTTCGCGCCAAAGTGCCCCGTGCGCACGGGACTGGCAGCGCTATGACTGCTATTGTCCGCAGACTTCCCCGGGCATGCAATGGCCCGGGGGTCCTGGCGTGACTCGTTTCGACGGAATCGCGCCCGCCGCCGCGACAGTTCGCTCGATTCATGCGGTCCAGACCGCGCCACCGCGCCGCGCGCTGTTGGATTCTCCGAATCGCTCTGGTGTCGAGCACCGGTTTCAGGTGGCGCCGCCGCGTTCGGGATCCGGGCCAACGGGCCGCTGAAATCAGCGCCTTCGGCGGATGGAGGCTTGTCCTGCGCAGCCGTGTTGAACAAACGACTGATCGGCTATGGCGTCGCCGCACACCCGCAGCCGCTCGAGAGGTTCGGCGCGCGACTCAGGAACCCGACGCTTCGGCGTGATGCACCTGGGTACAGAGCCGATGATCCGCCAGCGTCGCGATGACGCGGCAATCGCGGATGCGATTGCCATGCCCATGCGTCAGCATCAATTCGAGTTCCGCGCGCAGACTCTCGAGCATCGCGATCCGGCGATTGACCGAGTCGAGATGCCGGCGCGCGACGCGATCGGCCTGGGCGCATTCGGACTCCCGCTGATCGGCGAGCGTCAGCAGCTCGCGGACGGCCGGCAAAGGAAAGCCGAGCTCGCGCGCATGCCTGATGAATACCAGCTTCTGCCGATGTGTCTCCCCATAGCGGCGCTGCCCTCCCGCAGTTCGCCCCGCCGCGGGCAGCAAGCCGATATCCTCGTAATAGCGGATCGTCTGGACTTTGCAGCCGACACTGCGCGCCAGAACGCCGATCGGCATGGAAACGTTGACCACGCTTGAAGCTCCAGTGACTGGAGCTTTTAGGATAGGGCCTACCATCCCTCGATTCAAGCGACCGCTCCGCTCAAGCGAATCCTGATGACTCATCCGCACCCGCATTCTGGGCTCCCGCACCACGAGCACACCCACAGTGCGAGCGAGCGTCGCCTGCGGGTGACACTGTGCATCCTGGCGATGTTTACCGCCATCGAGGCACTCGGCGGCTGGTTTGCCAACTCGATTGCGCTTCTGGCGGAAGCGGGCCACCTGCTCGCGGATTCCGGGGCACTCGTGCTCGCCATCCTGGCCGTCCGGGCCAGCCGGCGGCCCGCCGATGCGCGCCACACTTACGGCTCGGCCCGCTACCAGACGCTCGCGGCCTATACCAACGGCCTGCTGCTGCTCGCCCTCACGGCTTGGGTCATGGCCGAAGCGGTCCGCCGCCTGATCGCACCCCCCGAAGTCGATGGCAAGCTGATGCTGATCATCGCGCTGCTCGGCTCCGTAGCCAATGTCGCGGCATACCTCACGCTCGCGGGCGGGACGTCTCTGAATGAGCGCGGCGCTCGCGTCCACGTTCTCAGCGATCTGCTCGGCTCGGCGGCCGCCGTAGCCGCTGCACTGTTGATCATCGAGCTCCGATGGAGCGCGGCAGACCCGATTTTCTCGCTCATGATATCGCTGCTGATTCTTCGCTCCGGCTGGCAGCTGACGCGCGAAGCGGGCCACATCCTGTTGCAGGGAGTACCGCAGAGGCTGGACCCCGCGAGCCTTACACGCGATCTGGAGGGCATTCCCGGAGTACGGAACGTTCATCACCTGCATGTCTGGTCGATGACCGGCGAAGCGCCGGTCGTGACACTTCACGCCACCGTCGATATCGCGGCCGACCAACAGTCCGTGCTGCGAGGGATTCTCGCCCGACTGCGCGAGCGGCACGCCATCACTCACACCACGGTGCAGCTCGAAGCCACCGAATGCCTCGACGACCACGACCACCGCTGCCACCGCGCGTGACGCACCGCGCCGCCGCCCTGCGCCCGCCGGCAGGAGTCACCTTCTCGGCGATGTCGACAACCGCCCGCCGCGGTTCCGTCTAGTCGCAATTGCGCATATAAGAACACGCGCATATACTGGTTTCGCGGCATGGGCAGCCCGCGCGGGACACGCGCCAGCCGAGGATGACGTCACATGCCCTACCCGCTCGATATACAGCCGTTCTTCGACCCGGTCACCAACACGGTGAGCTACGTGACGTCTGACCCGGGCACGATGGAATGCGCCATCATCGACCCCGTGCTCGACTTCGATCCGAGGGCAGGCAGACTCGCGACGCGCTCCGCCAAGTCGATCGTCGACTACGTGCAGGATCACAACCTCACAACGCGCTGGATACTCGAGACACACGTGCACGCGGACCATCTGAGTGCCGCAGAGCATCTGCAGAAGGTTCTCGGCGGAGTGATCGGCATCGGTGATCGCATCACCGACGTGCAGCGGATCTTCGCCGATGTATTCAACCTCAAGGCGGACTTCCCCGTCGATGGATCCCAATTCGACCGGCTATTTCACGATGGCGAGACATTCACCATCGGCCGGATCCCCGCCCGCGTGCTGCATACGCCGGGACACACCCCCGCATGCGTAACATATCTCGTCGGCGATGCGGCCTTCGTAGGCGACGCCCTTTTCATGCCGGATTACGGCACGGCGCGCACGGATTTTCCCGGCGGTGATGCCCGCCGCCTATTCCGGTCGATTCAGCGGATCCTGGCCCTGCCGTCATCCACACGCATGTTCGTCGGCCACGACTACGGCACCCCTGACCGGAAGCGATTTGCCTGGGAAACTACCGTTGAGGAACAGCGCCGCGCCAACGTTCACGTCAGACTCGGCGTCGACGAGGATGCTTTCGTCCTCATGAGAGCCAACCGCGACACGACCCTGGAGATGCCCGCCCTCATTCTGCCGTCGGTGCAGGTCAACATACGGGCCGGCCGACTTCCGGCGCCAGAGAGCAACGGCGTGCATTACCTCAAGATCCCCATCGGCGTGCTCTGAGATCGAGCATGCATCGTGGCCGCCCCGACCCCCCGCCCGGACGCTCTCCCGGACGTTTGGAGGGACCTGCCGCAAGCGCTGTCAGTTGGCCCGGCCGCGATTCACGCTCACCTCAGGTCAAAGCGATCAAGGTTGGTCACTTTGGTCCAGGCCGCCACGAAGTCGGCGACGAACTTCGCGTGCGCATCCTCGGAGCCGTAGACTTCAGCCAGGGCGCGTAGCTCGGAATTCGAGCCGAAGATCAGATCGACGCGGGTTGCGGTCCACTTCGGCTTGCCGCTCGCGCGATCGAATCCCTCGAAGACATTCTCATCCGAAGTCGGCTTCCACTCGATATTCATGTCCAGGAGATTCACGAAGAAATCGTTGCTCAGGGTCTCCGGTCGCTGGGTAAGGACTCCATGGCGCGCATTGCCATGGTTCGCGCCCAAGACGCGCAAGCCGCCGACGAGTACGGTCATCTCTGGCGCGGTGAGCGTCAGAAGTTGCGCCTTGTCGATCAGCAGCTCCTCCGCCGGCACGATGTATCTCGACTTGAGATAGTTGCGAAAGCCATCCGCGCACGGCTCGAGATAGGCGAAGGACTCGACATCGGTCTGTGCCGCCGTCGCGTCCGTCCGGCCGGGCTCGAATGCAACGCTCACACCGTGCCCGGCCTTCCCGGCCGCCTCCTCGATGGCCGCTGCCCCACCGAGGATGATCAGGTCCGCGAGAGACACTTTCTTCCCGGCGGTCTGTGCGCCATTGAACGCGTTTCGAATCGCCTCCAATTCGCGTAAGACTTTGGCCAATTGCGCCGGCTGATTTGCCTCCCAGTCCTTTTGGGGCGCCAGTCGGATGCGCGCGCCGTTCGCCCCACCTCGCTTGTCGGAGCCGCGGAAGGTCGATGCGGAGGCCCATGCGGTCTGGACGAGTTCCGGGATGGAAAGCCCCGAGGCCAAAATCCGGTCCTTCAAATTGGCGACATCCTTCGCGTCGACCAGCGGGTGATCGACCGCCGGCACGGGGTCTTGCCAGATCAGCTCCTGCGCGGGAACCTCAGGCCCGAGATAGCGCGATCGCGGTCCCATGTCGCGGTGGGTGAGCTTGAACCACGCGCGGGCGAATGCATCGGCGAACTGATCCGGATGCTCATGGAAGCGCCGTGCGATCTTCTCGTAGGCCGGGTCGACGCGCAACGCCACGTCGGTGACGAGCATCGACGGCGCGTGATGCTGCGATGAATCGAAGGCATCCGGAATCGACCTCGCGTCACCCTTCGCCCGGTACTGGTAGGCTCCGGCCGGACTCTTGGTCAACTCCCACTCGTAGCCGAACAAATTTGCAAAGAATTGGTTGCTCCACCTCGTCGGCGTCTGAGTCCACGTGACTTCCGGTCCCCCCGTTATGGCGTCTTTACCCTTACCCGTGCCATGACGGCTCTTCCATCCCAGGCCCATCTGCTCGATGGGCGCCGCCTCGGGCTCGGGGCCGACGAGCTTCGGATCGCCGGCGCCGTGGGTCTTGCCGAAAGTATGCCCCCCGGCAATGAGCGCGACCGTCTCCTCGTCATTCATCGCCATGCGCTTGAACGTCTCGCGTATGTCGGCCGCCGCGGCAGCTGGATCCGGCTTGCCGTTCGGGCCTTCCGGATTCACGTAGATGAGGCCCATTTGCACGGCGGCCAAGGGATTTTCAAGCGTGCGCTCGCCGTTATAGCGTTGGTCGCCGAGCCACGCATCCTCCTTGCCCCAGTAGACCGATTCATCGGGCTCCCAGACATCCACGCGTCCGCCGCCGAACCCAAATGTCTCGAACCCCATCGACTCGAGCGCCACGTTGCCGGCCAGGATCATCAGATCGCCCCAGGAGATCTTCCGGCCGTACTTGCGCTTGATGGGCCATAGGAGCCGACGCGCCTTGTCGAGGTTCGCATTATCCGGCCAGGAGTTCAGCGGCGCGAAACGCTGTTGCGCGCTCCCGGCTCCACCACGACCGTCGCCGACGCGGTAGGTACCCGCGGCGTGCCAAGCCATGCGGATCATGAGCCCGCCGTAGTGACCGAAATCCGCCGGCCACCACGCTTGACTGTCCGTCATCAGGGCACGCAGATCCGCCTTCAGCGCCTGGAAGTCGAGCGACTTGAAGGCCTGGGCGTATTGGAAATCCGCGCCCATCGGGTTCGACAGGGACGAGTTCTGCCGCAGGATTCTCAGGTTCAGCTGTGTCGGCCACCAGTCGTCGTTGGACCGCATGGCGCGATGGGTCATTCCGTGTACGACCGGACATCTTGATTCATTCGACATGGGCTTTCTCCGTTGAACGTCAGTGACGTGCGGTCCGCTTCGCTCTGCCGCGACGATTTGCAGCGGCGTGGACGGTTGCGCACGACTCCCAGGCCATGCGCTCGAACTCCGGAAATGATTTGGGCGCCGCAGCACATGCCGATGCCGCACCGTGCGGCGGCCTTGCTCACCACGATGGCAACATTAGGGCAGATTACAAAATATATGAATTCGAATGATTCTATGATTTCAATAGATTGTCCCTATCGAAATTCGAGTCTCATCACCGCCCGCGCGTTACGTCGGACTTCCCGCACCAGCGAACGCAAGGCTCTCGCGAGCGTCTCACGCATCCTCACGTTCCAGCTCCACGCGCGTGAGAAGCAGCTCTTGACCGGCGAGAATCCGAACACGCCAGTGACCGCAGCGGGCACAAACCACCCTCGTGCCCTGCGCCTGCGAGTCCGCGCCGCACTCCAGGCACTGCACTCGCAGTTCGGAACGTTCGACGATCAAGCGCGAGTCGGCCGCAGCCGTGCCGGCGCTCGCGAGCGGGTACGCGCTCTCGAGCAGCGCAGGCTCCACTCCCGAAAGAGGGCCAATCTTGACCGTCACCGCCACGATCCGGCGGGCGCGCTGCTCGCGGGCAATACGTTCCACTTCCTCCATCAGCGCCTGACAGATCGAGAGTTCATGCATCTGCGTGCTCTCGCCTGCGCTTCAGGCGCCGTGATCCAGGGACTCGATGTACGCGACGAGTTCCCAGGTTTGCCGATCGCTAAAGGCGGGCCAGCCCGTCATGGCGGTTCGTGTAATCCCCTCGCGGATGACCACGAACGTACGGTCCGCGTCCTGCGGACGCGACCAGAGGGGAACGGTGAGGTCTCCCGGCGGTGGCACCATGAAGCTCTGGCGCGGTCCGTTCCCCCGGCCGTCGGCGCCGTGACAAACCGCGCAGCGGACCGCATATAGCCGCGCCCCGGCACGCCGGGCCGCGCTCGATGACAAAAACGCATCCGGAGCTGCCGAACCCCTGCTCTTACAGCCCGAAATGTCGCACAAGAGCATGAATAGGGCGATCGGCCGCACCAGCACGAGGTTGCGCGACCAACTCATAGCCAAGGCTCGTTACCTCTCGAACCACAGCGGACACCAGCGTACCGATTGCTTCCTCAACGGGTTGCGTACGCTCGAAGCCGAGCCGTATCGACCCCGGAGCCAAGCCCAGCAGCACGACCGACTCCGGATAGCAGCCGATCAGGCGCGCGGCATCGAGCAGGTCAGCGACCCCGACCTGATGCACCGATAATCGCTCGCGCACCGCATCCCTGACCGCCTCGCCGTCCAGGCGCACCAACGTACCGGGCGGCTCGCCGGTGGCTACTGCGTCGACCAGGATGACATGCACGGCTTGCGCAAGCTCACCGAGCAGCGTCAGGCCCAACGTGCCACCTTCGACCAGGCGCACGCCCGGGGGTATCCGATAATCCCGCTCGATTCGCGCGAGGCTGATAGGGCCGAGCCCGTCATCGCCGAGCAGCACGTTGCCTAGTCCCAGGACAAGCACGGGCACACGCATCTGCGCTCCGCCTTGTGCGCCGCTCATCGTCACGGCTTATCCGACGTCTTGTGTGGGACAAATTTGAAACCCGAAAGCATCGAATCGAAGATACCCATGCGCTCGACCGTCGAGTACAGCACCACAAAATACAGGTGCACCACCATGAAGAGCAGAATGACCCACATTCCGATGTGGTGAATCAGGCGCGCGATCTGTAGTCCGCCGAAGAACGGGATGAGGAACGCGAACCCGTGTAATGGCGATCCGACCGGCGCGTAGACCTGATAGAGCGCGAGACCGGTCGCGATCATCACGAAATACACACCGAATATGATCGCGTAGGTGAGGCCGGCAAGTCCGTTGTGCCCGGCGTACTCATCCGGCTCGCGCCGCAGAAACGTGTAGAACAGGAGCGAATTCCACAGACTGCGCACCCGACGCACCGAAACCGGAATCAGCTCCGACCAGCGCGCATATCGGTTGCCCGCGAACGCCCAATAGATTCGTACGAGCACGCACAGCGTAAACACGATCGAGGTATACAGGTGCACCTCGCGCACTCGCGCCATGACCAGCTGACCGCTGAAGAACGGATTGCCGATGTAGTATCCCGTAGCTGCCAGAATCACGATCGAAAAGAACAGCAGCCAATGCACCAGCCGCACGGGCAGCTCCCAGACGTATACCCGCTCCAGCGCGACTCGGAACGGGTGCTCCGAAGGCACCGCGTTCATGACACCCTCACTCGCGCCAGCTCGTGTTTGCGTGTATCGACGACATGCACCCCGCAGGCCATGCACGGATCGAACGAGTGCACCGTCCGCAGGATCTCCAGCGGTTGCTTCGGCCTCGCGACCGGCGTACCCACCAGAGAAGCCTCGTAGGGTCCGGGCTGTCCCTGCGCATCCCGTGGGCCGGCGTTCCACGTGCTCGGCACCACGCACTGATATTTTGCGATCTTGCCGTCGCGAATGTGCACCCAATGTCCGAGCGCACCGCGGGGAGCCTCGTGGAAACCTGCGCCGAAGCACTCCCGCGGCCATGTGGTCGGATCCCAGCGCGAGGTGTCCTGGATGCGGAAATCTCGGCGCGCCATCTGCTCGGCCAACTGCTCGACCCACATTCCCATCGACTCGACCAGAACCTGCGCCTCGATGGCGCGCGCGGCGATGCGCCCGAGAGTTGAAAAGAGTGCGCTCGGCTGGGCCCCAAGCTGCGTCAAGGCGCCGTCGATCAACTGTTTCGCCCGCAAAGGACGTCCCAGTCCGTACGCAACCAGCATGCGCGACAGCGGTCCGACCTGCATCGGCGCGCCCTCGTAGCGCGGCGACTTGAGCCAGGAATACTTCTCCTGCACGTCAAGACGCTTGAACGGCGGCTTCGGACCGGTGAATTTGGGATTGGTCTGTCCCTGGTAAGGATTCAGACCCTTGTCGTTACCGACCGTGTATTCGTACCAGGAATGCGTAACGTACTCGTCGATCTTCGTCTGATCGACCGGGACGATATGCGCGATATCGTTGCCGTGGATCACTCCCGCCGGAATATACAGCGTCGGATCGGCATTGTCGTCCAGCGGAAACTCACCGTACGACAGGTAGTTTGTGACGCCGGAGCCGATCGAAAACCAGTCCTTGTAAAACGGCGCGATCGCCAGCACATCGGGTACGTACACTCGGCTGACGAAATCCACTCCGTCGGCCACGAGCTTGCGCAGCTCGGTAATGGTGTCGATATTGAGAGCGGCCTGCGCATCGGGATCGACCGGCGTCGCCATACCCCCAACCAGAAAACTTTGCGGATGCGGGTTCTTGCCGCCGAGGATGGCGTGGATCTTGATGAAGCGCCGCTGCCAGTCGAGCGCCTTGAGGTAGTGCGCCAGCGCCATGAGGTTGGCTTCCGGCGGCAACCGATAGGCGGGGTGCCCCCAGTAAGCGTTGGCGAAGATGCCGAGCTGCCCGCGCTCCACGAACGCCTTTACGCGCTTGCGCACATCCGAGAAATATTCCGCGCTCGAGAGCGGCCAGTCCGAAATCGACTGGGCCAGCCTGGACGTCTTGGCTGGATCGCCCGAGAGCGCGCTCACCACGTCGACCCAATCGAGCGCCTGCAGATGATAGAAGTGAATCACGTGATCATGGACATTCTGCGCGGACATGACGAGGTTGCGCAGAATGCGCGCGTTCGGCGGTGGCTTAGCCCCGATCGCGTGTTCCACCGCGCGAATGGAAGCGATCGCATGCACCGTCGTGCACACGCCACAAATGCGCTGCGTGAACGCCCACGCATCGCGCGGATCACGCCCCTCGAGGATCAGCTCGACGCCACGGAACATCGTCGAAGAGGACCACGCCTGCGTGACCGCACCCCCGTCCACCTCCGCCTCGATGCGCAGGTGACCTTCGATGCGTGAGATGGGATCGACGACCACGTGAGTCATTTTCGATTCTCCTCGTGTTTTGACGCATCCTCATCGTGCTCTTTGTCATCGACGCGCGCTTTCTCGTCCGCCGAAGGGCGGTGACCGCGCCGGTAGCGCACCGTCTCGCCGATGCCGTGCGCAGCCGCTCCCGCTGCCACGACGCCCGTCAGACTGAGGCCGACCGGGTCGAGCCATTTGCTCGAATTGATCCCCTCGACATTCGGGAGCCGCTCGTAGAACGGCGTCATGACATCCCAGAAATTCGGCTCCGCACACCCGATACACGGGCTACCGCAACCGATCGGCCAGTTGGTGTGTCCGTTCCACTGCACGTTCGGGCAGTTCTGCGAGGTCGCCGGTCCCTTACAGCCCATCTTGTACAGGCAGTAGCCGTGCCGATGGGCCTCATCGCCCCATTCCTCGACGAACTGACCCGAATCGAAATGCGCTCGCCGTTCGCAGGCCTCGTGGATCACGGTGCCGTACGCGAAAAGCGGCCGCCGATATTGATCGAGCGGCGGCCAGTGCTTGATGGTGAGGTAATAAACGATCAGCGCCGCGATATTCTCCGCATTGGCCGGGCACGCCGACATGTTGATCAGGTTCCTGACTCCCGGAACAGCATCGGCAACCGACAGTGCCCGGGTCGGATTCGGGTGCGCGGCGGGAAGACCGCCGAAGGTCGCGCATGTGCCCACGGCAACCGTCGCCGCCGCTCCCCCACAGATCTCGCGGGCGATGTCGAGTGCCGAGCGGCCACCGATCGTGCAGAAGCCGCTGCCCAGATCGTCCGGAATAGAGCCCTCGACCAGAGCGATGTACTCACCCTTGTGCTTCGCGAGGGTCCCCTCCAGCGCAGCTTCGGCCTGATCGCCAGCAGCCACCATCAGCGTCTCGTGATAGTTGAGTGAAATCGTCTCCAGCAGGATCTGCGCGACGGTCGGGTGGCCGGAGCGCAGAAACGACTCGGTGTTGCCTGCGCAATCTTGGAATTCCAACCAGACCATGATCGGACGCCGCTCGCTCTCGATCGCTTTTGCGATCGCAGCGGAGGCCGCTTTGGGCAGTCCCAGAAGGGCCGCCATCGTTCCGCAGAACACCAGGAACTCCCGGCGTGATACGCCTTGACGCTCCAAGTCCTGCAGCAAGTTGCTCTGCGTCATTCCCCCCCCTGCGACGGTTCATTCGTTAAAAATAGGCTGCTCGCTTCCATGCCGGCTCGAAATACGTAGAATCCGTACGCTTTTGACTCGATGGACACACTGCGCTTCGCCACCGCGCTCAACGGGACATTCCGCATCGAGATCAACGAAACGATCTATTCCCGGTGTGCCTGCCTGCTCGACGCCAAGCAGATCGTGCCGGTGCGACCGGCCGCGATGCCCTGAACTTCACGGCGAACAAACGGCGAGCCGAATGCCGCTCGCCGTCGCCCAAGGCCTCCGACTTGCACCTCACGTACGGACTCGGCCCTCGCCGGCGGACACTGTCCTGTTCACGCGTTCGTGGTGACTTATGCGTATTGCTCCTGATGGCACTGTCGGTCGAACCGTGCGACTCACGGATTCTGATGTCGCGCAACGGGGTTTCCTCGTGGAGCACCGTCGGGGACACCGCGTCCCGCTCGATTTTCCGGTTCAACTGTCCCTGAAGCCCCACCGGGAGCTGCTCTGACGCATTCAGGTCGCCAGCGTGAGGGGACGCTTGCATCGAGACGGCGGATCACTCCGCACTATGGAGCGAAATTGTGTTCGGCAAGCTCCGCCGCAAGGGCACGCGTTTTGCGCAGGATCAACGCCACGCTTGTCGGCTCTCCGACAACCAGTATCGCACCGAGCTGTCACGCCCGCAGCACGCCTTCGACGTCATCGGCGACTCGTTATGCCCGGTTCGGCATTCGAACGATGCCGTATGCCACGGTGTCGACGGCGGTGCCGTTTTGTAGCAATGCTCACCCGGCGAGACATCCGGCAGTTGCTCTCAGGCTTGATCTACCGCGGCCCCTGCCAGACGCCACCGCAAAAAGCCGCGCCGATTGACGCGCCTGAGGCGCCACTTGCGCGTGCTCCGGCGTCCGCTGGCTTCGCCATGCTTGGGCTGCAGACACCCTGAGGCGTCGATGCTCCCTACGTTTGAGAGTGTGACGTCCCGGGCACTTCCCCGTTCCGTTCCTCCCCGAGCATCTCGCGCCCCAGATCCTGCCTGGGCCCCAGCAGAGCCTCGAGCGCCGTCCGATCGACCACCTCGCGCGCCAGCAGCAGCCTCGCGAGCGCCTCCAGGGTATCGCGCTGCGCGCTGAGAGTTTCAGAAACGCGGTCATGCGCCCCCCTGATCAGCCGCGCAACCTCCTCGTCGATGATTCTGGCAGTCTCCTCGCTATAGTTGATCTGTTGAGGGGTTTGCGGCACCGCCAGATACGCGCCGGGGCGCACGGCATCGAAGGTCACCTGCCCGAGGCGTTCACTCATACCATACTGAGTGATCATGTGCCGCGCCATGTCCGTCGCACGCTGCAGATCGTCCTGCGCACCGGTGGAGACATCGCCGTAGACCAGCTCTTCAGCCACACGCCCACCCAGCAGGACATCCAAGCGATCGAGCAGCTCACTGCGCTTCAACAGATAGCGCTCCTCGGTTGGCAACTGCATGGTATAACCGAGCGCGCCGATCCCTCGGGGAATGATCGAGATCTTGCTGACGCGGTCGGCGTGCGGTCGATTCTCCGCAACGAGGGCATGTCCGGCTTCGTGGTAAGCAACCGTTTCCTTCTCCTTGGGATTCATGACCCGGTTGCGCTTCTCGAGACCCGCAACGACCCGCTCGATCGCTTCGTCGAAGTCCTTGGGTTCCACGGCTTTTTTATTCTCCCGAGCTGCGTGCAATGCCGCCTCGTTGACGATATTCGCAAGGTCCGCACCCGCGAAGCCTGGGGTCTTGGCCGCCACGACGGCCAAGTCCACATCCGGCGCCAGGACGACGTCCTTGGCGTGGACCTTCAGAATCGCTTCCCGTCCCTTGATATCGGGACGATCGATGGCCACGTGCCGATCAAAGCGGCCCGGGCGCAGCAAGGCCGGATCGAGGATCTCCGGCCGATTAGTCGCCGCAAGGATAATGACGCCATTCTGGGAGTCGAACCCGTCCATTTGCACCAAGAGTTGATTGAGCGTCTGCTCGCGCTCGTCGTTGCCGGTCAAACCGCCGACCCCGCGGGCCTTGCCGAGCGCATCGAGCTCATCGATGAAAATGATGCATGGGGCCCGCTGCTGTGCCTGAGCGAACAGATCGCGCACTCGCGCCGCACCCACGCCAACGAACATTTCCACGAATTCCGATCCGCTGATGGACAGGAACGGCACGCCGGCCTCCCCGGCAACCGCTTTCGCCAGCAGCGTCTTGCCCGTACCCGGTGCGCCCACGATCAAGACGCCCTTCGGAATTTTGCCGCCCAGGCCGCGAAAGCGCTCCGGAGTACGCAGGAATTGCACCACTTCCTCCAACTCCTGCTTCGCCTCGTCGATTCCGGCGACATCCGCAAAGCGCACGCCCGTCTTGGACTCGACATAGACCTTCGCCTTGCTCTGTCCGATTCCCATCGTCAGATTGGCGCCCGCACCCCGGCGCATCAGCCAGATCCAGATCAATACGAGCGCACCGATCGGCACAACCCAGCCCAACAGAGTGCGCAACCAGAAGTTCTCCGCGACCCCGGAATAGCGTACGTGAGCCGCCTGAAGCTGCGCAGTGAGCTGCGGATCATCGACACGATCGGTCTCGATCTCCCGAATATCCGGATTAACCGCCGGCCGCTGCGCCAACAGCAGGTTGTACTCAGCAGGCGCAAGGAGCTCTTTCGCGCCCCTGATATCGATCTGCGCATCGATCGTACTTGGACTCACGCGCGCCTCGCGTACCTTCCCAGCCGCGACCAGTGTCTTGAATTCACTGTACGGAATGGTCACGACCCGGGCCGGGGACAGGAAGAATTGCAGCGCCAGCATCAGCGCCACGAGCGCCAGCCAATACCACGGAGGCACCGCGAACTTCGGCTTGATCCCGTCACGCTTGCCATCGCCTTTAGGACCCGGGCTCCCGAGACTCGGGTTCCCGCGTACATTCGGCGCATCCGGACCGTCTGATTCCATACGCAAGATATATCCCATTGCCGCATCGCCCCCAATCGCGCGACAGCGAAGCGGTCTCGTGGTGATTGCGTACGGGGATCTCGGCATGCGCTCCTCGAAACCCGGCGACGCTTCCGTAAACGCCACACTTGCAAGTCCCAATTACGCCATCCGCCCCGAGGTCAACCGGACCACGCGAACCCAAGACCAAACTCCTGGCCCCGCGATCGCGACTTCCAGACGCTCCCGGGCGGCCTGGAGACCGCCGGGAAACCCGGCTCCTCTCATGTGGCTATCCTCCCCCGCCGGACCCTGTCACGCGCGCGTAACTCCACCGCCATCGCAATGTCACACACAGCGATTACGTTGCGGCGCCTCGATCCATCACGCGAGAACGAAAGGTCTCACAGTGACTCACCTCGTACGAACCGCCGTGCAACTGATTCTCGGTCCCGTGCTGCTGACCGGCATCATCCCGGCTCGCGCCGCCTCGCACCCAGGCCCGCAGGCGCCCACGGATGACCCGACCGCACAGCCTGCGACGGCACCGTCAGAGTCCGCCTCCAGTCTCCTGAACTCCGTCACCATTCAGGGATACCGCGACTTCACCAGTCAAGTTCTCACCCCTAAACAACTTCTGGATTCTTCGCAACCGGCCGAATCCGTCCCACGCTCGCTGATTTCTCGTTTCGGGCCCGACGCCGGCGGCACCCAGGCACTCACCGCCCTGCCGAACGTCTACGTAGCGGGCACCGACAATTTCAGCGCCACCGGGCGACAGCAGATTTCCATGCGTGGCATCAAAGTCAAGTACAACAGCATTCCAGGCGACCTGGAGACTAACGCCATCACCGCGGAGGTCGACGGCGTACCGCTCAACAGCCTGAGCCAGGGCACGGGCTGGCATTCCGTCGATATTCCCCCGGGAGTGCTGATGTCCGGTGAAAACGTCATCATCGGCCCCGGAAATCCCCACGAACGCTGGTACGACAGCCTCGGCGGCACGATCGACTTCATTCCCGTGCAGCCTTCCGCGCGCGCAGGCGGCAAGGTGATGCTGGCCGGAGGCACCTCGGAAACGCTCGACACATCAGCCGTCTACAACACCGGACCCATTCACGGCTGGTCGACGGTGTTCGGCCTGGCATCGGGGCGCAGCAAGTCCATCCGCACGACTCCGGACAGCCTGCCCGCGGATACCGAAGAAGCGTACATCAAGACCGCAGGGTGCTCGACGGCGGCTCCCTGAGCTTCGGCGCCTACTATCAGCGCAACCACGAATGGCGCCCGAACATGATTCCCCTGACCAGCGTTCCACTGGTCGACATCGGGGGCCTCGGCATCGGCCTCCCCTACAGCCAGCGGACGTCGGGTTTCTATGCGACGCTGCCGCGCTCAGTTTGGCACAAGACGATCTTGATCAACAACTGGCTTCTCTGGTCCCACTTGCACCTGAATGTTTCCAAGAACCTGAAACTGTCCAACATGATCTGGGTACGCATCGGCAAAGTGCGCCACCTTGAACGCATAGGACGCATATGTCGCCATTGGCCGGCGCGCCGCTCGACGCGACGCACGCACCCGTACGTGATCCTGTCCATATGCAGAGCGGTGCAACGCCTGTGTCCCGGTCTGCCGGTTCGAGAGCGCTCGAACTTCTGGCCGCTCACGATTCTCGTCCCTCCCCTAGTCGTCCGGGATCGTATCCCCCGGGCTCCCTGGCTTTTTCAGCGGGGTCTACCTTGATGCGACTTTGCGGTCTTTACGAATGGCTATTCCGCATTTGACGTGCCAGCCTTCATGCGCCGGATTTTGGTCGACGCAAACTGTCGGACGATCGCACTCCGCACCATCCGCGGCAGATTGAGGCACGCGGTCAACGACATGCCCGTCACTGTTGCGCAATCATCCATCCCGGCATCTGTTCGCGGCGCCTGGTGCGCCGCGGAAGTCTGAACGCCAGACGTTGGGGAGGACAGATCCATGATATTGCAAAAACCTATGAACCGTCGCGACGCGATGAAGATGACGGTTACGGGATTCGGGATCGCCGGAGCCGCCGCCGTCGGCATGCGTTCCGCATGGGGCGCAGCAGCTGCCGGGGAAGATCTCGTTCCCGCCGGAGCCAAAACCCTGCGGGAACTGACTACCGCTCTCGCCAAAAGCCCGCGTCACAGAGACTTCAAGGCCGTACCCATGATTCTCACCAGCCCCGATCAATGGGACGCGGAGGCGCTGGATCTCGTGCTACGCTATCGCGGTGGCCCGCGACAGTTGTGGGACAACACCGCGCTGAACAGTCCGTGGCTCAATCTAATGCGCAACGCAATGAACGCGCAGATCTGGTCTTTCAGGCATCCGAACTTCCTGGCGGTATCGGCGACCCACGGCACCGCCCACCTCGCTCTGTATGATGACTTCATTTGGCGCAAATACCTCATCAAGTTTCTCAAGGGGAACCCGAGTCGCAATCTATGGCTCACCGAACCCCCGGCTTCCGAGGAGAGCCCGTCCACTTTCGAGAATCCGGAGGGCGTGTTTTCCCCTCACGACAACAGCATCACCGTACTGCAGCGGCGCGGACTGGTTTTCCTGGCCTGTCACAACGAGGTCTGGGAACTCACCATGGCCTTGCACAGAAAGGGAATCAATCCCGATCACCTCAGCCACGAGCAAATGGCTGCCCAGTTCACCAACCACCTCATTCCCGGGGCGGTATTGACACCCGGAATCGTTGGCACACTCCCCGAGCTGGAACTTGCCGGCTTCGGGTATGCCAAATGACATCCCTCGAGGAACAGACGATGCGACAGACAAGTCATGCATGGCTGTACCCGGCGCTATTCGCAGCCGTCGCGTTTCTCCTCCTACTCGGACCGGGTACCGTACAAGCGACGTGCGCCGGATGGAACACCCGGGCCGTGAGTCCTCTGGCCGCGGTACCGCGGTACCAGGGCCAGATGTTTCCGCCCTGGAGCCATGGACTAAACAATCCGGCTGTCGAGCGCGGACTCGAGTTCACAGTCCCCCAAGTCGACGATCTTCCGGACTTCCACGGCAGCATCGACCACCCTGCGCTCGTGATCTTCGTCGGCGGAAACTATTACTTCGCCATGGGTCCGCTCGTGCGCGCCTTCGAGAACGTACATCCCCAATTAACCGGGAGGATCTATTATGAGACCCTGCCGCCAGGCATTCTCATGAAACAAATGGAACACGGTGGAACGATCACCATCGGCAATATGACGTGGACAATCAAACCCGACGTCTACGCCGCAGGACTCAAGAAGGTTGACTATTACATCGCACATCGGATACTGCTGGGGCCGGCCGTTCCGTACGTCACCAACGACCTGACGATCATGGTGTCCAAGGGAAATCCCGCCCATATCACCGGCCTGAAGGACCTCGGGAACCCAGGGGTACGCCTGTCGATGCCCAATCCGGCCTGGGAAGGTGTGGCACGCCAGATCAAGCTTGCCCTGACCAAGGCCGGGGGAGCGGCGCTCGAGCGCACGGTGTACGTGAGCAAGGTTGCCGACGGCCAGACCCTGCTCACCCACATCCATCATCGCCAGACGCCGCTGTTTCTGATGGAGGGATTGGTCGATGCCGGGGTCACTTGGAAGTCCGAGGCACTTTTTCAGGAACAGGCCGGTCATCCGATCAGGCATGTCGACATCCCCGCCGCGCAGAACGTCACGGCGGTGTACGCGGCTGCGGTGGTCCGCGGCGCAGCTCATCCGCAGGCGGCGCGCGCGTGGATCCGGTTCCTTCGCTCGCCGGCGGCACTGAGAATCTTCGAGCACTATGGCTTCAGGTCGGCACTCCATCGGAACGGCGCACATCACTCCACTCCCTGACCTTATGCGGGAAAACCCATGACCACACCACACCCCGATTCAGCGCACGTGCCGGATACAGGCACGTGGCGTCTGCTTGGCCTGGCCATGTTGACGGTACGCTTCGTGCAGGGCTGGATCTACTGGGGCGGCGGCAGCCGCCGGTTCATCTATGCGCCCGCGAAGCTCGATCCACACGCCTCCAGCTGGATGGCCAACAAATTCCAGTCGGCGATGCCCGGGGCCATTCTCGGCATGAGCCACGTCGTGGACTATCTATTGCACCATTTCACGCTGCTGTATGCCGGGTTGATCGTCTTCAGCGCGGCGGAACTGCTGTTCGGCCTTTTTCTGCTGCTTGGGTTCATGACTCGGCTTTCCGCCCTGGTGACGGTCGGCCTGAGCTTCGTGCTGATGCTGCTGTTCGGCTGGCAAGGCGCAACCTGTATCGACGAGTGGACCATGGCCTCGACCAATTTCGCCATGGGTGTCGCGCTGTTCGTGGCGGGCGGGGGCGCGTATTCAATCGACGCGTGGCTGCAAACTCGCCATCCACCGCTTGCCCATACGGGGTGGTTTCAGTGGATGGGCAGCGGACCGTGGCCTTTTGCTCGCCTCGAACGCTGGAGCCTGATCGGTACCGCCGTGACGGTGCTGTTCGTCGTATTGACGTACAACTACTATCGCGGCTCGGTGCTGACGCCCTTCCATGGCGGCCCGGTCAGCCCCGCCGCCCACCACATCAGTCTGTCCGCGGGACGAGTGAGCAGCGATGGCAGCGTACGCTTTACCGCTTATCTGGACGCCGGGACGCCGGCGGTCCCGGAAAACGTCGTGCGCGCGGATCTGTTTGACCCTGACGGCACTCCCGTCGAACACTGGAGCGGCGCCACGCTCGCCGCGCTCCCCGCGAGCGATTTCCGCAACGAGTATGCATACAACCGCTTCGGTGCGGGATATGCCGGCATCACCGCCAAGGTAGGCGCCCGCGCCATCATCACCCTGCCGCCCACACTCCCAGGCCTGACTCTGGCCGCAGGTCGTTATCAGCTTGTGCTGCACTCCGTTGACGGACACCCGTTCACTCTCTTGCTCACGGCCGGCAGCTGAGCACGTCGGCGCCGCCACGTGTGCCTGGACCTGCTTATCGTTGCCTCCAGGCATGCCTCCTCGACGACTCACGCGGCACCGTGCCGATCCGGCGGCGCATGGCTCGAGATCACTCGGGAGCGACTCTCCGACGATCCACGCATCGTGTGATTCCGATCCCACGGAGCGCCTGCATTCCGTGTCCACACCAGCACTCCGGGCACGCCGGCGGCACTCGCGTCACTGCGGCCGCCCGTGCCCCAATGAACCAGTCTCGCATTGAATCATCCTGCACGGCGGCCGCCGATCGACAAAGTCGGTGTGGCGCGATGGACCTATCGGCGCCTTATTCGACAGCGAGCCAAGCGGCTCCCGCGAGCACTGCGCGCCACGCCCTTTACGGGAACTCGGACCCACGACGCAACGGAATTACGGAATCCGGACGTTCGATCACTCCAGCGGTCCGCCCTGCGACCCGACGTGCGCTCCGCGGCTGCGGCGATGCAATGATTGATCGGACCTGCGGCAGGCATTAGGCTGCCGCGCCCGACGTTCCCGGCGCACAGGAGGCCGTTCAGCAATGCAAGGTGCGTTCTTGAGGTTCTACGTCCGCGAGGATCATCGTCATCACGGCCAACTCGCGTGGGAGTGGCTGCTCGAGCACGGCAGCAGTCTCGGTCTGCAAGGCGGTTGCGCGGTCAAATCAATGGCCGGCTTTGGTCACCGTCATGTGTTTCATGATGCCGGCTTTTCCGAACTCACCGGCACACGTATAATCGAAGTGCAATTCGTGACGGCGCAGGCGGGTGCCCGGAAATTGCTCGATCTGCTGCACCGCGAGAAGCTACGGCTGTTCTATGCCTATATCCCGGCGTCCTTCGGCGTCGTCAACCCCGATGACGCCGATCCGCCTGCGGCCGCTGATGGGTCCTGAGCGGTCATCTGCCCCGCCGAGCGCACCGACAATTCCGCTCGTACCATCGCGAGCGCGTGGTAGCGTACGGCCGCCTCGGTGTCGACACACAAGACCGTGATCAAAGGACCACAGGTGCACCAGTAGCGCTGCTCGCGGGCAAGTTGAGTGCATTTCGCGATCCATCCGGGCCGACCGCGCGATGCTTCGACGAACGCCTCACGCGCGTCCGCGGCGAGTGCCGGCAATCGTGAAGCGCTCCAACGATCATCGAGAAGGCGGCGCAGTTGGCGGTCCGTGGCCGCCGGCATGCGTACCGACAGCGCCCCGTAGCGCCAGGGCCGCATGCGCGCACGCTCGACAACAGTGTCGACGTCGACCACGGTCAGAACACCGGCGATCTTGCCGTGCAAGCGTCTCAGGAACGACACCATCGCGGTACCGTTGCAGCGGAAATGGTCGAGCAGCAGGACCCCCGCCCGCCGGTCCGCCGCGTGCCACAGCCGGCCACGAGCCGTGCGCCGCCCGACCGTGCACGTATCTATGCCGGGATATGCACGCTCCAGAACTCGCGTGATGTCATCGAGGCAGCTGGTCGACGCAGAGTAGGCGCACGGGACTGCACTCAGTTGGAGTCGAGCCAGCAACTGCGTGAGGACAGACGACTTGCCGCTGCCACGTGGGCCGTAGAGTGTCATATGCTCGCCGCGCAACAACCGTCGTTCCAGTTGCCCGATGAACTCAGCCACCCGTGACTGCATGGGTCTATCTGCCTGCCATCCGCACGACTCTCGACGCAGGCATCATCAACCGCGGAACGCGGCACTTCGGGGACGGATGCCATCTCCCTTCGGTCTTACAGTTTAGGATGCTGCGACCTGCGATCGCAAGTCTTCGCGACCGCGGCCACGGCGCTTGCTGGCCATCCGACGCATGTGTATATTGGCCCGCGGGGAGATGGCATTCCTCCCGCAACCAAGAACCGCCGCATACGGCTAATGATGCCTACCCATTCCGTCATTGTGACGGAGGAGTGGTAGCGCATGAGACCCGAGTTCATCCCGAGTCCCGTCGGCAGGCTGTACCCGCGACCGAGGTCGCGCGTTCCCCCTGGTGATCCAAGACCATGGTGTCGGGTTCCGCCTGAAACAGCGCCGAGTCACGCCAGGAGCTGACGCGTGGCGCGGGCCGTGCTGCTGCAGATCGCCCAGGTCCTGACCGTCGTCATGCTCGCGCCGCTGCTGCAGGGGATCATCCTGCAGTGGGAGGAACGGGTTCAACGCGCGCGTGGACCCGGAATCTTCCAGCCCTACCGCGATCTGCGGAAGTTGTTTCACAAGCAGCTCGTGATCCCGGAGACCGCGAGCTTCATCTACTGGGCCGCGCCCGTTATCGCCTTCACCTGCATGCTTACGGTGCCGATTCTGATCCCGGTGCTGACGAACTTTCCGCTGCCCCTCTCCGACATGGGCGACATCCTCGGCGGCGGGCTCATTCTGACCCTGGGCTCATTCTTCATCACCCTGGCGGGTCTCGACTCCGGCAGCGCCTATGGCGGCATTGGCTCATCGCGGGCAGTGATGCTCGGGATTCTTGCCGAACCCACCCTCATTCTGGTCTTCGTCGGCATCACGCTGCTCGCGAAATCAATGCTGCCGTTCGCGGTCAACCATGTGCTCGTCGGCCAACCGGCCGTGTACTGGGGCCCCGCGCACCTGTTTTTGGTCGCCGCATTCTTCATCCTCTTGCTCGCCGAAACCGACCGGCTGCCTTTTCACTCCAGCACCCACATCGAGGTATACATGATCGAGGAGGCCCGCATCCTCGAGTATTCCGGCCCGTTATTGGCGTTGCTGCGCTGGGCCTCGGCGATGAAGCAATTCATCCTCTACATCATCTTCTGCAACGTACTGCTGCTACCCTGGGGGCTGTCGATTCAGGGTACGGCCCTGGGCGCTCTCGGCGCCGCCGGCGGACTGCTCGTGAAATTCGCGGCCGTCGGAGCGGTGGTGGTCCTCGTCGAGACCATGCAGGCGCGCCTGCGCTACTACCGCTATCAGGAACCGCTCGCAGCCTCCTTCCTGCTCGCGATTCTCGCGATCGTCGCCAACCAGGTGAGGTAACGATGTTCGCCGCCCATATTCCACCGCTCGCCGGATCGCTGTTCAGCCTGCTCGCCATCGTCAGCCTGTTGCTGGCATTCGTCATGCTCGGCTCACGCTGGCTCAACGCCTACCTCGGCGCGTTCGCCCTGCAATCGTGGTTGATTGCCGTGCTCTCAGCGGCTGTCGCCTATTACGGAGGGTATCCCGAGCTGTACGGTATCGCGGCACTCACCGCGTTGTTTCGCGGTCTGGTGCTGCCGTACCTGCTGTTGCGCATTACGCGACGCCTGAACGTCGACCGCGAATTGCACGAGCGGCTCTCGCCGAGTGCCAGCCTCGTGGTAGGCGCCCTGCTGGTCGTGTTCGCCTTCGTGGTCGCAAATCACCTGAGCACGGTCCTTGGACTCGGCGGCACGGTCGCGGTGCTGGCCCTGACCGCCATGCTGTCCATGAAGCTCATCGGCTTTCTGATGCTCGTGGTGCGCCGGGAGGTGGTCAGCCAGATCCTGGCGCTGCTGGTCATCGAAAACGGCATCTTTCTCGGCTCGCAGATCCTCGTGCCGGGTATGCCGCTGCTGATCGAGCTGGTGATCCTGTTCGACCTGCTGGTGGTCGTCGCCTGCTTCGGCGTGCTGGTGCGCTACCTCATCGTGCATGCCGGCACCACGAGCAGCCGCGAGCTCAGGAGACTGGTTGGATGAGTCCCGGATCTCTGGTGCTCGTCATTCTGTTGGCACCGCTCACGGCGGTCGCGGGCTGCCAGCTCGTCCGCTCGCCGCGCTTTGCCGAGTATCTCAATCTTGCCGCCTCGGTCCTGGTATTCGCGGCCGTGCTATGGCTGCTGCCGGTTGCACTCGGCGGTCCGTACATTCTGTTGCGCGGCTACATCATCGTCGACGCGTTGGGCGCGTGGGTGCTGCTGTCGTGCAGCGCGGTGTATCTGCTCGCCTCCCTGTACGCCATCGGCTACATGCGGGCACGCAACGAGCCGCAGCGCCTGCGCCGTTTCTACGCTCTCTTGGCGGGATTCGCGCTGACGATATTGCTTGGTCCATTGATGAACAACATCGGGGTGTACTGGATCGCGATCGAATTCACCACTCTGATAAGCACGTTCCTGGTCGGGTTCGAAAAGACGCGCGAAGGAGTCGAGGCCGCCTGGAAGTACATCGTGATCGTCTCCGCGGGTATCAGTCTGGCGCTGCTCGGTATCGTCTTCTATTACTGGAACGCGAGCCTGCACCTGGGCCCATCCTTCAATCTCACCTGGGCGACACTGCGCTTCGTCGCGCCACAACTGAATCCGACCATGGCTCTCACAGCGTTTCTGCTGGTGTTCATCGGCTTTGGTACCAAGGTCGGGCTCGCCCCGATGCACACTTGGCTCCCGGACGCGCACAGCGAAGGCCCCGCACCCGTCTCGGCGATGCTGTCGGGAGCCCTGCTCAACACGGCGATGGTCGGCATCGTGCGTTTCATCCACGTGACCGATGCAGTGCGCCTCGGCGGCCTTCCCCGGACCGTCGTGGTGGTGATCGGGGCTCTGTCGCTCGCCGTCGCCGCTCTGTTCATCACGCGCCAGACGGACATCAAGCGCCTGATGGCGTATTCCAGCGTCGAGCACATGGGGGTGATGACCCTGGGCTTCGGCTTCGGCGGACCGCTCGGCCTGGCCGGCGCCCTCTATCACATGCTCAATCACTCGCTCAACAAGTCACTGATGTTCTTCGGGTCAGGTACCGCCATGCATGCCTTCCACAGCAAGCGCATCGGTCGTATCCATCACGTGCTCATCGCCATGCCCGTCGCCGGTGCGCTCTGGCTGGCCGGGGCGGTGGCCATTACCGGTGCACCGCCCTTCGCGCTGTTCGTGAGCGAACTGACCATACTGCGCGCCGGCCTTGCCGGTCCCAACGCCTGGGCGGTGTACGTCATGCTCGTCCTGCTCGTAGTGATCTTCGTGGGCTTCCTCAACCATTTCCGCGCCATGTACTTCGGCGAGAGCGCACAGGCGGCGGCGGCCACCATACGCTGGAGGCCAACGCCCTCCGAGCGCATCTGGTGCCTGCTGCCGATGTGGCTGGCGCTCGTACCCATTCTGGTCATGGGCCTGTGGTGGCCGAGCGCCTTCACTCACTACTTCAACGTCATCGCCGCACAACTCGACCGAGGCTAGCGATGAACGGCTCGAACACGGTTAAGACCGAAGACCTTGTGCCCGCGGAGCTGGTGGCGCGCTGCCGCGCCGCTCTTGGCGAAGGCGGTCGAATGCAGTTCATGTACGCGTGGTTCCCTGAGGGCCCGATGGCGCCCGAATTGCGCTATGTACTGCATCCGGGCCGCGCTCGCCCCCCGCGCATCTGGCGCTGCCGTCCGGGCGACGTGCCGCCGCCGAGTCTGGCGTCGACCGCGCCCCTGCTGTCGTGGTACGAACGGGAAACGACTGATCTGTGCGGCGTGGTCTTCCGGGACCAGCCCTTGCCGCAATCGCTGGTGCTGTTGCCCGGCAGCCGCTCCGATCGCCCACCCCTCGTTCCGGGTCCGATGGCTCACTTGAGCTACACACCCTCGCCTCAGGACCTGCCGGAGCTCGCCGGGACAACGCCCGAAGACGTGCAATTGTTGCCCTTTGGGCCGATACGGGCCGATGTTCTGGAGTCGGCCCAGTTCGCATTCTTGTATGCCGGCGAGGCGATTCTGCACTACCACCCGCAGTTGTTCTTCAAGCATCGCGGAATGGAGCAGCGCTTCGAGGGACTGGCCCCGATGCTCGCCACCGTTCTGGCCGAGCGCGTATCCGGAATCGGCTCGGTGGCGCACGCTCTGGCCTACTGTCACGCCGTCGAGGCCGCTGCCGACTGCGAGGTACCCCGCCGCGCAACGTGGCTGCGGGTATTGCTCGCCGAACTCGAACGCATCTACAACCATCTGCACTATCTCGGGCATTTGTGCCATACGACGACCCTCAAGGTGGGCGAGGCACAAGGGAAATATCTCGAGGAGTCCGCCAAGCAGATCAACAGCAGGGTGAGCGGCAGCCGGCTGCTGCGCGGCCTGATCATGCCCGGTGGACTGCGGCGCGAGCCGCAGCTTGCCGGTCTCGTGGCCGGACTTGCACGGCTCGAGAACGAATTTCAACGATATGCAGATCGGCTCGCCGCGACTACCAGTCACCTGGATCGCCTGATGACCACTGGCATCCTCGGGCGGCAACTCGCCTTCGACCAAGGAGCCACCGGACCGGTGGAGCGCGCCTCCGGACTCGACCGTGACTCGCGGCGAGATCAATCCTATGGGGCCTACGCCGAACTGCCCCTGAGCATTGCGATCGGCGAGAGCTGTGACGCCTACGCGCGCCAGCAGGTCCGCATCGCGGAACTCTTCAACAGCATCGCGATCATCCGCGCCGTGCTGGCGGGATTGCCCGAAGGGCGGCTGCGCACCGAGTGCCGGCCACCGCCCCGAAGCGAGGGGCTCGGCTGGGCTGAGACACCGCGCGGCACCGCGTACTACGCCGTTCATCTGGATGCCGACGGCAGACTGGCACGAGTGAAGATCAAGTCGCCGAGTTTCTCGAACTGGCGTGTCTTTCCATACACCGTTCACGACAGCAACATGATGGACTACGCGATCAACGAGGCGAGCTTCGGCCTGACGGTGGCCGGCTGTGCCCGCTGAAGGAGCGCACCGATGACCCTGAAAGCGACCCTGCCATGGACCCTGTTTGGGCTGGCCCAGGGCAGAGTGACGACACGCTGGCGCGGGAAAGGCACCGAGCCGGGCCAGGCCGCTTTCCTCGGCATGCCGCGCTTTGACCCCAATCGCTGCACGGACGGTTGCCGCGAGTGTGCCGATGCCTGTCTGCCCGGCGCGATAAGGTTGGTCCCGGGAGGGGACCGAGAGCGCCTGAGCGTCGACTATGGGCGCTGCGTCGTGTGCCAGATGTGCGTCGAGGCGTGTCCGACGGGCGCGTTCACACCATCGAATGACTGGGCCTTCGGCAGTGGCACGCGCGAGGACCTGGTGTGGACCCGGGCCGCCACCTCGCCCCAGGGCGTGGCGCTGAAGCGGGAGATCCGACGCGTATTCGGTCGAAGCTTTCACATCCGGCATGTCGATGCCGGCTCCTGCAACGGCTGCGAATCGGAGCTGCAGGCGCTCAACAATCCCTACTACAACCTGCATCGGCTCGGGGTGTTCTTTACCGCCTCGCCCCGCTTTGCCGACCTGCTGCTGGTCACTGGCCCGGTCACCTACGCGATGCGCGGACCTCTGCTGGAGGCCTTCGAGGCCATGCCCGAGCCGCGCTTCGTGATGGCCGCGGGCACTTGCGCGGTTTCCGGGGGAACCAACGGCGGCGGCTATGCGTGCGGCAACGGGCTCGAGAACGTGTTGCCCGTGGACATGTACCTCCCCGGCTGCCCGCCGAATCCACCCGCGATCATCCACGCCCTGCTGATGCTGCTTCAGCGGGTACCCCAGCGCGTGCGCGGCGGGCAATTGGACTCGCGCGGCTCGTCGGCCGGAGAGCCTTATGCCTGAACTGCTGCGCGTGGTGTTTTGGCTCTGGGCCGCCGGACTGCTGCTCGCGCTGCTGCGCGCGACCGCTGTGGCCCGCTGGCTGATTGCGCTCGGGGCGGCTGTCGGGATTTGGGCGGCGATCGCCGCGCTCCCGCTCGGCGCGGGCTGGCTGACGTTGCAGATCTCGCTGGCCGGCCAGGCGGTGCGCCTGCACTACTCGCCCGAGGCGCTCTGGCTGATGGGCTTCGGCCTCCTGCCCGCAGCCCTTGCCGTAGCGCTTTGTACGCCAAATCGCCGCGCGCGACCCGCCTGGCTCTTCGGCGCGGCGCTCTCGCTGCTCGGGGCCCTCGGCGTCTTTGGAGTCCAGGACGCGTACTCGTTCCTTATCGCCTGGGAGCTGATGAGCCTCGGCGGCGCGATCATGATTCTTGCCGAGAGCACTTCGATCGAGGCAGGTCGCGCAACGCTGCAGATGCTGGCCTTGCTCGAGGTCGGCACGGTCGCCATCCTGCTCGCACTGCTGCTCCTGGCTCGGCATGCCGGCGGGGCCGTCGCATTTGCCGGTTTTGCTCTCAGCGCACACACGCTGTCCACCGGCACTCGCATGGCAATCGGTCTGCTGACGTTGATCGGGTTCGGGGCCAAGCTCGGACTGCTCCCATTCTACGAATGGTTTCCGGGCGCCTACGGCAACGGCAGCGGCGCCACGGGCGCGATCCTCTCCGGCGTGATCCTCAATGCGGCATTCTTCGCACTCTCGCGCACGCTCGTCGATTGGCTCGCTCTCGGCGACGGGCTGTTTATTCTTGGGATCGTCGTCACCGCCATCGGCACGCTGACGGCGATCCTCGGGGCGCTCTATGCCTTCCAACAGGACGATTGGCGGCGCCTGCTCGCGTTCTCCACGGCCGAAAACGCGGCGGTCGCCGTAACGACGCTCGGAGCCAGTCTGCTGTTTCGCGCCGCAGGCGAGAACGCCCTCGCCGGGCTGGCCTGGACGGTAGCCGTGTTGCATCTGTCGGGCCACGCGCTCGCCAAGGGTGGAATGTTCCTCAGCGCCGACGGCGTGCATGTCGCCGGCGGCACGTACCGGCTCGCCCAGCGCGGCTGGCTGCGCCGAACGAGCTTCATATTTGGCATCGGGGCACTCTTTGCCGCCATGAGTCTCGCGGCGATGCCCCCACAGATCGGCTTCGTGACCGAATGGTTCACCTTCCAGACCGTCTTCCAGGGCTTCCACCTCGGCACCGTCGCCGGCCGGCTCACCCTTGCGCTGGCCGGAGCCGGCTTGGCCCTGACCGCGGCAGTCGCGCTCGCAACCTTCGTCAAGGCCTTCGGGATCGGACTGCTCGGTGAGGGGCCGAAGACGCGCACACCTCGCGTCGGGCCGGGATATGACGCCGCGGTGTTCATCCTCGGCATCGCCGTGCTCGGTTCCGCTGTTGGGATGCCGGTCTGGCTGCACGGTCTCTCCGAGGCCACCGTCGTACAATTTGGCGCGAACGCGGCGCAGGCCATGACGACCGGCTGGCTTCTCGTGCCGCTGACAGACAAATTCGCCTTCATCTCCCCTTCGTTGCTCGTCATCGTCATGCCGCTGCTCGCGATCGTGCCGCTGCTGCTGCTGCTCAACGGCCGCCGCCACGCCGTGCGCCGCGCACCAGTGTGGTACGGCGGGATGCGGGAAGATCCCAATCGGTCCGCGACCACCTCGCTGACTTTCTCCAATGCGATGCGCACGTTTTACAGCTTCATCTACCGGCCCACCCTGGATACCGCCCGCGAGCACCGCGCCGTGTCCTATTTCGTTCACAAACTGGAGTTCGAACACTCTGTCGCCGATGTATTCGGTCCGGTGCTATTCGCTCCGATTCGGCGCGCCGTCTGGCGACTCGCCGGTTGGCTCCGCGCGCTGCAATCAGGCGATATGAACCTCTACCTCGGACTGATCGGCATACTGCTGATCGTCATTCTCGCCCTGACGCTGCGCTAAGATGGCTCAGCACCCGTCGGCAGCCGCAAGGACCCCTCGGGAAGCGCCGCCGGCAAAACGCCCGGCTCGGCGCGCCTGGAGCGCGCCCGCAGGTACGCCCCATCCGGTGTCCTCCGCATGTCTTGGCCCCCGCCGCAACCTTTATGCCCAAGGCTACCTCGAACACTTTGCCCGCTTCTGGTTCGCCAGTCACACACGGTGATTAATACTAGGTTTTTCCTATTCTTACGCACGACACTCAAAGTGTCTTCGCACCAGAAGGAACTGAGGGCGCGTTGCGTTTGAATGCACAATAACAAGTCGCGGCGGCAGCGCCTGTGGGCACTCCGTGTCGCATGATGCGAAAGGTTTCTCTCCCTTTGCATCTCGGACAGAGACTTGGGTCCGCAACTGTACGCCGCGAGAAGCGTGAGAAGCTGTTTCTGTTTGTACGAGCACAGCGCCGCGCAACGGATGCGCAGGATTTTCTTAAACCGGGGGCGCGAGCAATGCTGCCCATTTGACGTCAACATGGCGCGGCTGCGCGGAACGAAGAATGTCACGCGGTGGCGCGCCACGGTGATCGTGGTCGCATCGGAATGACCGATGAGCACGCTTCGTGGAAGCGAGGGCCGCAGGCGAATCGACAACGAGTTTTGCGGTAAGTCGGACGGACAAAGGGTAACGACGGAGACGGGGATGCGATTTGGCGCTCCCCTGCTCCGCGAGCCCGGCCGCGGTGGCCCTGCGGCGGCAACGAGACTCTCCGCCTCGGCGCGGCGCCGGCCGGGTCCGCGAGACACCCTTTCCCGGGAATGCCTCGCGGGCACATGACATCACATGCCGTAGACGGCCGCCTCGCCCAACTCCTGTTCGATCTCGAGCAGCCTGTTGTACTTCGCCATGCGCTCCGAACGGCAGAGCGAGCCTGTCTTGATCTGGCCTCCGCCCATGGCTACCACGAAGTCCGCGATGAAGCTGTCTTCGGTTTCCCCGGAGCGATGCGAGACCACATAGCCCCAGCCCGCCTTGCGACACAGTTCGATCGCCTCGATGGTCTCGGTCACCGTCCCGATCTGGTTGAGCTTGATCAAGGCAGCGTTACAGGTATGCTCGGCGATGCCACGCCGGATGAATCGCGGGTTGGTCACCAGGATGTCATCACCCACGATCTGGATGCGATCGCCGATTCCGGCGGTCATCGTGCTGAAACCCTCCCAGTCGTTCTCCGCCAGACCATCCTCGATTGATATGATCGGGTAGCGCTCCACCCAGGCTCGATACAGCGCGATCATCTCCGCTGAAGTCTTGTTACCTTGGCGGCTGCGCGTCAACTGATACTGTCCCTGCTCGTAGAACGAGCTCGCCGCCGGATCGAGCGCGATGGCAATGTCCGAGCCCGGCTTGTAGCCCGCCCGCTCGATAGCCTTGACGATCAGCTCGCAGGCCTCCTCATTGCTCTTGAGCGCCGGCGCGAAACCGCCTTCGTCACCGACCGCCGTGCTCAAGCCGCGCTCGTGCAGCAGCTTCTTCAGTGCCTGAAACGTTTCGGACCCGTAGCGCATCGCCTCGGCGAAGCTCGACGCACCGCGCGGAACGATCATGAATTCCTGGAAATCCAGGCTCGAATCGGCGTGCTTGCCGCCGTTCAGCACGTTCATCATCGGCACCGGCAGACGCCGCGCACCGGCCCCGCCAAGATACGCATACAGCGGCATCCGCCGCAGGTTCGCCGCGGCCCGGGCGATTGCCTGCGATACGCCGAGCATGGCGTTTGCGCCGAGCTTCGCTTTATTGGGGGTGCCGTCGAGATCGCACATCAGGCGATCGATGCGCGCTTGAGCGGAGGCCTCGAAACCGATCAAGCGCGGCCCGATGATCTCGTTGACATTGGCAATCGCCTTGAGCACCCCCTTGCCCCCATAGCGCCGCGCATCGCCGTCGCGCAGCTCTACCGCCTCGTTTTCGCCCGTCGAGGCGCCCGAGGGCACCGATGCGGCGCCCGAAGTGCCGTCCTGGAGGCGTACCGTGACGCGCAGGGTCGGAAAGCCGCGGGAATCGAGAATCTCGATGGCGCGGATGGACTGAATCTGGGTATTCGATGACATAAGCCTGCCGTTTCAAAAGTAGATGAACTCCCGCCCACGTGGGCGGACCGGCAGGAGTCATCAGCCTCGATGCCGCTGCGCGGGGAACCACACCCCCGGAAGCGTGAAGCTGAGCTCTACCAAGCATCCGCCGAGCCCTGAATGGGGAGACCCAACAGGGCGTCCCGGATCATACAAATAATCAGGTATCCGATTCAAATCGCCCGCATGCGCCGCACGCTGGGCCCGCCCGGCAGATCACCTCGCGCCGCGGATCCGCAGCGCTGCACGCCGCTGGTTCAGGCGCCGCCCATGGATCCCCGGGGCATGGGCTCAGCGGCACGCGGCGGCCGGGTGCACAAGGACACGCGACAGACTTCAGATAGGGAATCGGCGCCACCACAAATCGGGTGCAAACCAACGGTCCCTTGCTAGCGCAAGCGGCTGGCTTTGCCTACCCGTCAGTTCCAGTGCCCGCGGCTCGCTGCTTCGAACACGGTACGGACTGCAAGCAGACTGTCGGTTGCATGGACCGACCGGAGCCTGCCCCCATTCGGTCAGTGCTCCAGCTAATACGCGCCCCTGCACAGACGGGCTTGCCGCACTCGACGCGCGCTCGCGCAACGCTTCCTCCGCGCCCACACCGTACCACGCCTGCCGCGGCGCGTGCGAACGTCAGGCTCTCTCCCGGCACGCGCTTCATTCCATCCCCAAATCGATGCGTCACCGCCACGATATCCGGTTCGAACGGCGGGTCGACTTTGGGCCCGCGCGAGCACGGCGCGCACAACGAGATGTTACCGGCATCCGGACCGACTCCGTACAGGCGAACAAACCGCGCCACCGAGCGGATCGGGCCGTCTAGCCGCCGAGCCGGCGCTGCCGCGCCCCCGTGGGCGCTCGCGGCCGGACCCCGGCGCCCTCGCCGCCGATATCCGCACGCCGGCCCGCTTGCCGAACCGCATGCCTTGTAGGATCATGGGTTCGTCTGCTCCGCCGGGTTTTCGCCGCGAGAGGCCGAAGGAGAGTCCTGATGTCGCTTCAGATACGACTCCGCGTCAATAACAACGCCGTGACGGCGGACGTCAGCCCCGACACCCTGCTCGTCACCTTCCTGCGCGAGCACCAGCACCTCACGGGCACACACGTCGGCTGCGACACCGCCAGTTGCGGCGCCTGCACCGTCCTGGTCGACGGGATCGCCGTCAAGAGTTGCAATATTCTTCTGGCGCAGGTTCAGGGCTGCGAGATCACCACCATCGAGGGCATCACGCCCGCCGACGGCTCTCTTCACCCCATGCAAGCGGCCTTCAAGGCCTGTCACGGCCTGCAATGCGGCTTCTGCACTCCTGGCATGATCATGAGCGCAATCGATCTGGTGACGCATCACGAGCATTCCAGTGAAGCGGAAATCCGCGCGGGCCTCCAGGGGAATCTCTGCCGCTGTACCGGCTATCACAATATCGTCAGAGCCGTGATGCAAGCCGCGCCGATCATGGGGGGAGCCAAGTCATGAGCAGCACGCGCGCGCCGCTCATCGGACAACCGGTTGAGCGCAAGGAGGACTACCGTTTCGTCACGGGCACCGGGCAGTATACCGACGACATCGTACTGCCGCGGCAAACGTACGCGGCCTTCGTCCGCAGCCCGCACGCCCATGCGCATCTGCGATCCCTGGATGTCGCTGCGGCACGTGGCGCCCCCGGCGTGCTGGCCCTCTACACCGGGAAGGACCTCACCAGCGTCGGCGGCGTGCCCTGCGGGTGGCTCATCCACTCGATCGACGGCACTCCCATGAAGGAGCCCAAGCACCCGATCCTCGCCGAGGACAAGGTGCGCCACGTCGGCGATCCGATCGCCCTGGTCGTCGCGGAGTCGGCACGCGAGGCGAAGGCCGCGGCCGCCCTGGTCGAGGTCGAATACGACGTACTGCCGGCGGTGGTCAACCCGGCGACGGCGGCAGCGAGCAGCACATCGGTACATGATATCGCACCCGACAACATCTGCTTCACCTGGGCAGTCGGAGACAAGGCGGCCACCGACACCGCCTTCGCGCGCGCAGCGCACGTGACGCGTCTTTCATTGATCAACAACCGGCTGATCCCCAACGCGCTCGAGCCGCGGGCCGCCAATGCGCACTATTCCCCGGCGAGCGATTCGTACACCCTGTACGTGACCAGTCAGAACCCGCACGTCGAACGGCTGCTCATGGCGGCGTTCGTACTCGGCATCCCGGAGCACAAACTGCGGGTCGTGGCGCCTGATGTTGGCGGCGGCTTCGGCTCCAAGATCTATCTGTACGCCGAGGAAGCCGCCCTCGTCTGGGCGAGCCGGCGCGTCGGACGGCCCATCAAGTGGACCGCCGAGCGCAGCGAGTCCTTCTTAACTGATGCGCACGGACGGGATCACGTCACGACCGCCGAGCTCGCCCTGGACGCCGACGGCAAATTTCTCGCACTGCGCGTCGATACGATCGCCAATATGGGCGCGTATCTGTCGACCTTCGCGCCGTGCATCCCCACCATTCTGCATGCGACGCTCCTGGCCGGCCAGTACACGACTCCACACATTCACTGCCAGGTACGCGCCGTATTCACCAACACCGCACCCGTGGATGCCTATCGCGGTGCCGGGCGTCCGGAGGCCACCTACCTGCTCGAGCGCATCGTCGAGCGCGCGGCACGTGAACTGGCCATCGACCCGCCGGAGCTGCGCCGGCGCAACTTCATCCGCAAGTTTCCCTATGCAACGCCGGTGGGACTGACTTACGACACAGGTGATTACGAGGCAACGCTCGACCGTGTCCTCGAGCTTGCGGATGTGCGCGGCTTCCCGGCGCGCAAAGCGGAAAGCGAGCGGCGCGGGCTACGGCGGGGCATCGGCTACTCGTGCTACATCGAGGCATGCGGCATCGCGCCTTCGAGCATCGCCGGCGCACTCGGTGCGCGCGCGGGACTGTTCGAAGCCGGCGAAGTACGCGTACACCCGACCGGGAAGGTCACCGTGTTCACCGGCTCACATAGCCACGGTCAGGGGCATGAGACGACTTTCGCCCAGGTTGTCGCGGACAAGTTCGGGCTGCCGCTCGAGGACGTGGAGATCGAGCACGGCGACACCGCCAAGGTCCTGTTCGGCATGGGCACCTACGGCTCCCGCTCTCTTGCCGTCGGCGGCAGCGCGATCGTCAAGGCCGCCGACAAGATCCTTGCGAAGGGCTGCCGCATCGCCGCCCACCTTCTCGAGGCGAGCGACGAGGACATCGAGTTCCGCGACGGCGCGTTCCGCGTGAAGGGCACCGATCGCAGCAAGAGTTTTGCCGAGATCGCCCTTGCCGCCTACGTGCCACACCATTATCCGATCGAGCAGCTCGAGCCCGGTCTCAACGAAAACGCCTTCTACGATCCTCCCAACTTCACTTTTCCCGCCGGATCCTATGTCTGCGAGGTTGAAGTCGACCCGGATACCGGCGCGGCGCGCGTCGACCGATTTACCGCCTGCGATGACTTCGGCAATGTCGTCAATCCCATGATCGTGGAGGGCCAGGTGCACGGCGGGCTCGCGCAGGGCATCGGCCAGGCGCTGCTCGAAGGGTGCCGCTACGACGAGGAGAGCGGACAACTCCTCACGGGAAGCCTGCTCGATTACACCCTGCCGCGAGCCGACGATCTGCCAAACTTTCTCGTGCAGACCGTCAAGGGCACGCCCTGCAAGCACAATCCCCTCGGTGTCAAGGGCTGCGGTGAGGCCGGCGCCATTGGTTCACCGCCGGCGGTGATCAACGCCCTGCTCGATGCACTTGCACCCTACGGCGTACGCGATCTCGAGATGCCCGCGACACCACTGCGCATCTGGCAGGCCATCGAGGCCGTGCGCGGGAAGAGGTAATCGCAATGCCGAATCTTTCCTACCACCGGCCCTCCTCCATTGCCGAGGCCGCCCGCCTGGCCCGCGATGATCCGGACGCGAAGCTGCTCGCCGGCGGCCAGTCGATCATTCCCTCCCTGAAGCTCGGACTGCTTGCGCCGTCGGCGTTCATCGACCTTGGCGGGCTCCCCGAGCTGCGCGGGGTGCGCCTCGAAGGACGGTCGCTGCGAATCGGCGCGATGACCTCGCACGCCGAGGTGGCAAACTCGCCGGAGGTTCGCAAACACGTACCGGCACTCGCACACCTCGCCGCAGGCATCGGCGACCGGCAGGTCCGCAATCGCGGCACCATCGGCGGCTCCCTCGCCAATAGCGACCCGGCAGCGGACTACCCGGCTGCGGTGCTCGGCCTCGGCGCCGAGGTGCGGACTGACAGGCGCGCGATCCCTGCCGACTCTTTCTTCAAAGGGCTCTTCGAGACCGACCTCGGCCGCGACGAAATCCTCACCGCTGTGGAATTTCCGCTGCCGGAGCGGGCGGCCTACGTCAAGTTCCCGCAGCCGGCATCGCGATTCGCTCTCGTCGGGGTATTCGTCTCGCTGACGGGTAAATCGGTACGCGTCGCCGTCACCGGTGCGGGCCCTTGCGCCTTCAGGGTGGCGGCACTGGAGCAGGCTCTTGCCAAGCGCTTTGCGCCTGAGTCTCTGAACGACATCACGATGCCTGCGGATGCATTGAACGCCGACCTGCACGGCAGCGCTGAATATCGCGCCCATCTCATTCCCGTATTGACGCGGCGTGCAGTGACGCAGGCACTCGCATGAGGCCGAGCCGCCTCCGTCCGTGACACGGCAACCCGGCAAGCCGGCCTCGATCGAGAACACCCGATCGCTGCTGCTGGCGCACGACTATGTCGCCGACCGGCCACTGGCGACCGCGGTATTCCTCGCCCTTGCACTCGAGCGGCCGTTGTTCCTCGAGGGCGAACCCGGCACGGGCAAGACGCAGATCGCCAAGGTGCTCGCGCTCGCCCTCGGGGCCGAGCTCATCCGCCTGCAATGCTACGAGGGCCTGGACGCGAGTCTTGCGGCGTACGAGTGGAACTATGCACGCCAAATGTTGGAAATCCGCCTGCGCGAAACCGCCCGGGAGCCGCGCGAGCAGATCGCCTCGGACCTGTTCTCGGAACGCTTCCTGATCGCGCGTCCGCTACTGCGGGCGCTCCAACCGCACGACCCGCCGGCGGTGCTGCTCATCGACGAGATTGATCGGGCCGACGAGCCCTTCGAGGCCTACCTGCTCGAGGTACTCTCGGATTTCCAGATCACCATACCCGAGTTCGGTACGATAGCGGCCGAGCGGCCGCCGGTCGTGATCATTACGTCCAATCGCACACGTGAGGTTCACGACGCCGTCAAGCGGCGTTGCATCTATCACTGGGTCGACTATCCCGATGCGGAGCGTGAACTCGAGATCCTACGCCGCCACGTGCCGCAGGCGCGCG
This sequence comes from Pseudomonadota bacterium, assembly GCA_021843755.1. Taxonomy (GTDB): domain Bacteria; phylum Pseudomonadota; class Gammaproteobacteria; order Steroidobacterales; family Steroidobacteraceae; genus 13-2-20CM-66-19. Next base: position 16,993 of record JAKBWB010000047.1, on the reverse strand, counting down.
CAGCTCTGTCACGGCAAGTGGTCGCATTCGTACAGCAGTTGCGCACACTGGACCTGTACAAGCTGCCCGGGCTGTCGGAAACGATCGAATGGGGCCGCGCACTGATCGCACTCGATGCGCAGACGCTCGATCCCCAGACACTCGATGACACCCTGGGGCTGCTTCTGAAATATCAGGACGACATCGGCCGCGTACGCGGCACGCAGGCTCGGCGCCTGCTCGAGACCGTGTGCGCGACCGGCGAGGCGCCTCGACCATGCTGAGGGCCTCGGTCGATACCCAGGCGGGACACGGCCGTCTCACCGAAAACGTGCTGCATTTTGCCCGCGTGCTACGCAAGGCGGGACTGCGGATCGGCACCGACCGGCCGCTGCTCGCGCTCGAGGCGCTGCAGGTGGGCGGCGTGCAATCACGCGAAGACGTGCACTCCATACTGAGCGCCTGTCTGATCGATCGCATCGAGCACCGCGCGCTCTTCGAGCAGGCCTTCGAGGCTTTCTGGCGTGATCCCACCGCTGCGCTCGATCTGCGTGCCGAAACCGAACCCGCGGCGTCGAACAGCGCCCGCCCGAAGGATCATCAACCCCACCGGATGGTCAACCGACGGCTGGCCGAAGCGCTCTGGCCGGGCCGCCTACGGACCGTGCCCGAGCCCTCCGGCTCCGGGCGAACCGGCGAGGTTCAGCCGAGCTGGTCGGATCGCGAGCGGTTACGCACGCTCGACTTCGATTCCATGACGGACGAGGAATGGAGGGCCGCCGGTCACGCCGTCGCGGCACTCGTGCCCGGGCTCGAGCGACTGCGCTCGCGGCGCGAGACCGCCTCGATGCGCGGGCAGCGCGTCGATCACCGCAAGCTCATGCATGCCGCCGCCCGTCGCGGCGGTGATTTCCTCGTACTGCCGCGGCGGATGCGCATCACCCGCATCGAGCCGGTGATCGCCCTGGTCGATATCTCCGGGTCGATGTCACGCTATTCGCGCATGTTTCTGCAATTTCTTCATGCACTGATCAACCGCCCGGTCACGCACGACTCGCGCACCGCTCGCTTGCGGGTTGCCGCGTTCGTCTTCGGCACCCGACTGACCCCTGTCACCCGTGAGCTTGCGGCACGCGATCCGGACGAAGCGCTCGCATGCGTGGCCCGTTTGGTACCGGACTGGTCGGGCGGAACGCGCATCGGAGTCTGCCTGAAGGATTTCAACCGTGCGTGGGCGCGCCGCCTGCCGCTCGCGAGCGCTACCGTGCTGCTCGTGACCGACGGTCTGGAGCGCGCCGATATCGAGCTTCTGTCCGAGGAAGCGGCCCGTCTCACGCGCTCGTGCCGGCGGCTCGTCTGGCTCAACCCGCTGTTGCGCTACGAGTCGTTCAAGCCCGAGGCGCGCGGCGTGCGCGCGCTGCTACCGAACGCCGACCGCTTCCTGCCCGTCCACAACCTCGAATCGCTGGAGCGCCTAGCCCTGATTCTCGGCCAAAGCACTCACAGCCGATGGGAGAGCCGACCTTGGAAATGAAAGGCGAGCGACTGCTCGGCGCCGATCGCGCCACCGCGTGGCGCCTGCTCAACGATCTCGAGGTCCTCAAACGCAGCGTACCGGGATGCGAAAGTATGACGGTGACCGGGGAACACGCCTACGACGTCGTCATGAGCGCCGCGGTGGGTCCGGTCCGCGCACGCTTCAAGGGCAAGGTCACCCGCGCTGATGTCGAGCCGCCCAGCCGGTATCGCCTCGACTTCGAAGGCCAGAGTCCCCAGGCAGGATTCGCGCGCGGCCAAGTTCGGGTGGAGCTCGATGAGGTCAACCCCGGCGAAACACGGCTGCGCTACGCGGCGACCGTACAGGTCGGCGGCAAGCTCGCACAGATCGGCTCCCGGCTGATCGATGCGGCCGCTGGCGCCACCGCGGAAAAATTCTTCGAGTCCTTTGCCGCGCAGATTCCCGCGCCATCCGCCCCCGCAGATTCCGACGCGACCCGGCCCAGCGCCTCGGCGCGCTCCGGATCCTGCCGCTGGCTGCTCGCCTTCATCCGCCACCTGCTCGCACGCAGGAACTGATAGACCACCGACAACCGCTCCCCCAGCGAACTCCGATTACGCGACGACTCGTACCGGCGCATGAAGTCTTCGCGTCCGCACAACCGAACGCGTGAATTTCCCGCGCCGGTCCGTGCACATCGATCCGCCCAGGCGGCCGACCACGCGGCATCTGTTGACCTACGGACCCTGACCCGCGCGACATTCAGAACTTGTGATGCGCGCAGCTCGAGTTCACTTTCCACGAGTCGCCGCGGACTTGACTCGTCGCGTACGGGCCGTCCGAAGGACAAGTGGCGCGTCAGTCCGCCGAGCCTCTGACTTGTCGGCCAGCGGCTCGTTCCTGAGCACCGCTCCGGACCCGCCGCGCGGGCAGCAGTCTGCGGCGAAAGACGACTGCCAGAAGGGCACAGGCGCTGCCGCTGATCAGGGCATCCGTGACGAATGCGCCGCCAATGCCACGCCAGTCATACCCCCGTGCGTCGATGAATTCCATGTAGTCGATCGGCAGATTCATTGCGGCGATGAGCAGCGCATACGTCGTGGCGGCGAGAGAATTCCCCGGTCCGATGACCTCGAAGATGACGGCGGCGCCCGTGGCGATGGCCGCCGAGGAAAAGAAGGTCTCGCCGACGAAAGCGAGCGCGAATGTCGTGGACACCCGCGGCAGAAGCAGGAGGCTGAGCGTGAAGAGCGCGCCCACGCAGCCAATCGCCAGATAAAGCGGCCGAAGCGGCAGCCGCCTCGCCATGAGCGGCACCAGCGCGCAGCCGACGATGCCGCCGAGAATCAATCCCACACCGCTGATCCGGCTCACGAATGCCGGCGTAGCGTGAAACGCCCCGCTCCAACTTCCCAACGTGTTCGAGAGTGCGAACGAGGCCGACGGAAGCGCGAACAGGCACAAGGCGACGACGACGTCCGAACGTTTCAGCAAGGCGACGAGGTCACGGGAAAACCGACCGACGCTCTCGTGGACCCGCGTCGCGCCCGGCGGCACCGTCGGAACCCAGGGAATCACCAGCAGCGGCGCCAGGAAGGTGGCAAAGATGAGCGCTGCGGCCGGACCTGGTAGGAGATTTCGCGTCGCCGAACCCGAGATCAGGATGCCGGCACCGCCGCCGCAGATATTGTAGATCGTGCTCCATGCGCCGAGAGGGCTGTCTTGTTCCTTCTCGACCAGACTGCCCACCCAGCCGCCGATGGCCGATTGGAACATGCACCCGGACAGGAAAGCGCCGAGCATCATGATTTCCACTTGCCCGATCGCGGCATGGTGTATCACGGTCAATGCCGTAACCGCGACCGCCAGGACACCGAAGAAAAGCGCGTACGTACGGCGCTGAAAGCCAACGTCGATCAACGGGGCGAAGACGAAGTTCCAGAACATGGGCGAGAGGATGACCGCCACGGCGATGGCGATACGGCCACCCGAGTTGCCTTGCGGAGCCAGCAGCTGCGGCAGCGTCACGATGATGAAACCGGTCAGCATTCCGAACGTGAGCCACGGCAGGGCGAGAATCCAGATGGGCGGGATACGTTCCCTGCTCACACGGGCACCTCGAGCCGCAATGACGCGCGAATGGTCTCGGCCGGCGGATACGCGCGCGAGATATGGAGTCGATTCCGGCGACGCACTCGGATCAGTTCCAGGACCAGGACCAGGATGAGCATGCCACGCCCGCGCATCGGGCTGCAGTCGGTGTGCTCGCGGTGAATTCTACCGGACTTGGTGAGTTCGGGCACATTCGATTCCGTTGCGCGAATTCAGCGTGTCGGATCGAGGCTACGCCGTGGGCGGGCTTGCCCGCAAGCGCCCACGCCGGACGCGGCGCCTCAGGTGGATGCAACTGCCTGCTCACGCTCCTGTGGTGCCCGACCGCGATGGCGGTGTCTTCCGGGCAGCAGCCGGGCGGAATTCAGAATGAATGCCAGCTCGGAGGCAACGTGAATGAATGCCGCCAACAGGGGGTTGAGGAGCCCGGCGGCCGCGAGCCCGATACCGACCGTATCGACCCCGATGGTACCGGCAAAGTTGGCCCAAATGATGCGCCGAGTGCGGCGCGCGAGCGCGAGCGTCTCGCCGACCTTGCCCAGATCGTTCCCCAGCAGCACGACGTCGGCGCTCTCCTGCGCGACATCGGTTCCCGAGCCCATCGCAACGCCCACCTGGGCGGCGATCAGGGCCGGCGCGTCGTTGATTCCGTCACCGACCATCGCGACGATGTGGCGATCGGCTACCAGACGCTCGATGTAGGCTCGCTTGTCCTCGGGCAGCAAGTCGGCACCTACTTCGCTGATACCCAGCTGCGCGGCCACCGAATCGGCCACCGCCCGGTTATCTCCCGTCAGAAGCACGGTACGCGCACCGAGCGCATGGATGGCTGCCAGGGCACTTTGCGCCTCCGGCCGCACTCGATCGGCGATCTCGATCGCCCCGAGGAGCATCCCGCCCCTTGCGACACACACCTCGGTCGAGCCTCGATGAGCGTTCGCGAGAGCATCCGGCACAGAAATGCCATGGTCTCGCATCAAGGCAAGATTGCCGACGTGCACCTGTTCAGCCGCGACCGTGGCATCGATCCCTCTGCCCGGCTGATAGCCGAAGCGCTCAGGCTCCACGAGCCTGCACCCCAATGCGCGCGCATGCTCCACGATCGTCTTGCCGAGGGGATGCTCGGAGCGCAACTCCGCCGCCGCCGCCGTCTCGAGCAACGCCCGCGGCTCGGTCCCCGCAACCGGATGCAGCGCGCGGATCTCGGGGCGACCGAAGGTGAGGGTGCCGGTCTTGTCGAGTACGACCGTATCGACCCGGCCCAGCTGCTCCAGATAGAGTCCGCCCTTGACGATGGCCCCGCCGCGCGCGGCGCGCCCGATGGCCCCAAGAATCGCGAGCGGTGTGCCGGCGGCAATCCCGCAGGCTCCTGCCACGATGATGACCGAGATCGTCGAGCGAATATCGTGCGTGATCAGGTACGTAAGAAGCGCCGCCCCAAGGGCGAAATACACCAGATACCCGGCCAGGCGGTCGGCCAGCCGCTGCACCGGGGCCCGGGAGCGCTCCGCCTGTTCCACCGCCTCGATGATCTTGCCGAAGCTGGTGTCACGTCCGATACGCTCGGCGCGAATCTCGAGCGCACCGGACTGATTGATCGAGCCGGCAAACACGGCCGCTTCCGCCATCTTCTCCACCGGTAGGGACTCGCCGGTGACCCGCGACTGATCGACGAACGAATGCCCGGCGATCACCGTGCCGTCCACCGGGATGCGGGCGCCGGGGTTGACGAGTACGGCATCGCCCGGATTGAGCGCCTGCGCGTCGATCTCACAGATGCCACCGGGGCGGCGAACCGTCACCGCCCGCGGCAGGAATTCGAGCAGGTCACGGATCGCGCGCCGGCCGCGCGCCACCGTCATGTCCTCGAGGACTTCGGCGCCAAGCACGAACAGCGTGATCACGAGCGCGGTGAAGAACTGTGTGATCGCCGCCGCCGCCACGATGGCGATGGTCATCGACAGCTCCATCGTCATTCGCCGCGCCAGGAGATTCTCCAACGCCTCCTTGAAGATCGGCCAGCCGCCCACGAGCAGACCCAGGACTCCAATGACGCTGACTGCCCTCAGCGGCTCCCACACCCGAAACCAAACCGCCGCGGCCGCCAGCATCACCAGGACGATGCGCGCCCCTTCCGTCCACTCGAGCGCGTGCCCAGCGCCATGCTCGTCATCGGCCGGATGCGCCACCGCGTCCTTCGAGCCCGCATGCGCATCTTCGGCGCGAGACGTGGCACTCACCCGCGCCGGGTCCACCCTTGCATCTGCGCGGGTGCTCTGCTGCTGCTCGCTCATTGAATTGCCTTCATCGGATTACCTTCCGCCGCTGTCGTGACACGCCTATCGCAAATAGGTGCGCATCACCTCGATGAGCTCCTCGGCACCCTCACGGCGCTCGGCATCCGACGCGATTTGCGCACTGGCGACATGGGTCTCGATATGCTCTTCCAGAACCTCGAGCATCAGACCATTGATGGCCCCCCGCACGGCGGCGATCTGTTGCAGGACTTCAGCGCAGCCCCGTCCCTCCCCGAGCGCCCGTTCCAGCGCCTCGACCTGGCCGCGAATGCGGCGAACCCTGGAGAGCAGTTTCGACTTTTCCCGCTGGATGTGACTCATCGGCATCCTTTCGCTATACTATATATGAGTATTGTATTTAGACCCCGAGGACTCGTAAAGACCTGCCGCGCGAAATCGCATGGACCTCCGCTCGCTCAGGGGGACAGCGCCCACCGCCGTCCCATCGCCTTCTTTTAAACGGTTAAGAAGTCATCCCAACTTATTGATAATTATTGGACCCTTCGGGTGGAGAACTGGCCTCGAACTCGCGCTTCGTCGTCTTGATTCCATCCCCGACTTCTCACGTGCCGCACGGCGCTACCGTCGATGGTGTCCTACTTGCCCGTGGCTGACAACGGACCTCGGCAGCCCTGGATCGAATTCCTCGAACTTTAGCGCTGTAGCGAATTTCCGGCCGGCGCGCCCGGGAGGATTCCAGTACCGATGGTCGATACGCCGATGCTTCGCGAAGCGATATCGATGGGAAGCCCGTTCGAGCCCGGCACGCTCAAGACTGTTGCTGAGGTTTTTCCGCTGCGCGAACTCGACCGGGATATCTCCCACCGATCCGGGCAATCCGGTCGATGACGTCTTCGCCGACTCCTTGCCTCACAAGCGCCGCCCGCGAATGACGATCGAGCCGTTCAATGCCCTCTATTCGATCGCGCCACGCTGGCTGCAGTGACTGATGACACTGGCCTTCGATCCGGCCCTCAGGCGCGTCGACCTCGTCAGCCTCCGGTTCGACGACGTCGCAGGTGACAGGCTCATCCGTCCAATCCGCAAGACCGGCTCGCAAGCTCGCGGGCATTGCCAGGCGAGCGCGAGTCTCGGCTGGCACGTGGCTGCGGATGGACGCCCGCGCAATCCCGTAGAATCGGGCTCCGAGCGCCGGTAATCCCGCAGGCGCCGGGGTTCGGTGAGTGATGACCAATGACGGACGCTCTGCCCGGGACGCGCCGGCGGGCCTCTCTCGCGAGAGAGCAGGGGGTGACGGCCATGAGCGATAAGACGGACAAACGCAAGACTGGCCCTCTGGCGACCCCGATCACGATCCTCATAACCGGTCTCGTGACGGCCGCGATCCAATTCGGCCTCGGCATTTGGGGTTGGGGCGGATGGAGCGCATTCTTTGCGCATCCGGCGTTTCAAGCGCTCGCCTGGATGGTTCTTTTCTTCATCATCGTCGCGACGTTCTCGGGCAGCAGCGGCCTCAGTTCCGGGCGGACGGAAGACAAGAGCAACCGCTGGGTGCTTGTGGCATTCCTGCTCATCGCGCTCGCGGGGGCCTATTTCTCGGCATATACGGACAGGATCGGCTTCTGGACCGTCGGCGGGGACGCTATGCGCTGGGCCGGACTGTTCGTCTGCGCCGCCGGCTGCGCATTGAGGCTCATTCCCGTCTTCGTGTTGAAGAATCGCTTCAGCGGCTTGGTGGCCATCCAGGCTGGGCACAAGCTCGAAACGCGCGGCATCTACGGACTCGTCCGCAACCCGAGCTATCTGGGCATGCTCGTCTCCGTGGTCGGCTGGGCCCTCGTGTTCCGCTCGATCGTGGGGGTGCTGATTTCTTTGCTGAGTTTGATTCCCATCATTCCCCGTATCCACGCCGAGGAGCGGTTGCTGCGCAAGCATTTCGGCACGCAATATGACGATTACTTCGCGCGCACCTGGCGCCTCCTGCCGTGGATTTACTGATGCCGGCCACAACCCTCACGCCCGTAGGCCGTGCCATCCTCGGCGCACCAGAACATCAATGCGGCCGGTGAGGGCCTGCGCCTCCCACGCACCGGGCGCTGTGAGGCTGTGTGCCCTCGAGAGCGGTGCGCAGCACCTGCAAGCGCCGCACCGCAACCGCTGCGCTCAGAAATGGACGACCCGCGTGTGGGCGCAGGTGACCGTACCCAAACAGCCTGATCGGCGCGGCCTGCCCGTCACGATCATTCGACAGGGTCGGCCCGGACCGCATCCGACATACGTCAATACACTAGTATTGACAGTACGATCGTTACGCGACATGCTGTCGTCATGAACAGGCCCCCGAAGCTCTCGCAGCTGCAACTGCGCGTATCCAGGGAGGAAAAGTCGGTAATCCGCCGCGCGGCCCGGCGTGCGGGCATGGACATGTCGGCGTACGTTTTGAGCCGCGTACTACCCGCACCCGCGGCGGCGTTTCAGGAAGCCGTCGCCGCACTGACCGGCCCCGGAGAACCCTCCTTCGCGCTCGCGCAAATCAACTCCCTGCTCTCGGGTTTCACCGCCGAGGAACTGCGCCAGGCGGTCGCGGCCGCACCAGAGGCCGCGCTCTCGCCGTTTCTTGCCGCTTATGTGGCGGCCATGACCGAGACGGCCTGCAACATGCGTGGCCTGCCGGTGCCCCCGTGGACCGGCAGGACCGAGGGGCTACCGGAGCCGGCATTCGGCTCCGCGCTTCCATCGCTACGCCTGTACCTGCTGACACACTCGCCGGCACCCTTCCGCCGGCGCAACATCTTCATCGACTCGAGCGTCGGCGAGCAGGTGTAGGCCTCAGATGGCGGCGCTGAGCAAGGCGGATCTGCGCCGCTTGTTCGAGCTTCTGAACCATCAGCTGCGTCAGGCCGATACCTTTGGCGAGGTGTTCCTGGTGGGCGGTGCCGTCATGTGCCTGGCGTACGGCGCGCGCGCTTCGACGGGCGACGTCGATGCCTTCTTCCGGCCGCCCGAAAAGGTCCGCGAGGCCGCAACTCGCGCGGCCATCAAGGCCGGAATCGACGCTCATTGGCTCAACGACGCCGTGAAGGGCTTCCTGAGCGCCCAGGGCGAGTTCGCCCCTTTTCTCGAACTCGATCACCTGCGGGTGATGACGGCGCAACCCGAGTATCTGCTCGCGATGAAGTGCCTGGCAATGCGCATCGGAGCCGAGTTCCATGACGAGGAGGATGTCCGATTCCTCCTGCGTCTTCTGGCCGTTCGGTCGCACGAGCACGCGCTTCGCATCATCACGAAGTACTATCCGTTGGAGCGCTTCCCGCAAAAGACCCTGTACGCGCTGGAAGATCTGTTGCCGCAAAGCCCGGCGTAGCATCGCAGGATTGCGGTGACGACGGTGGGTCCTGGATCGCCTTGGAATCGGCCGAAAGGGTGGAGGCGATTGGACGACGTGCGCAACGTCCTGATGCAGGCTCATCGCCCGAGCCTGCGCGTCGGCCGGTGGCCCTTTATCGTGCACCGCGAGCCGAATCGGCGACCGGTGACGCGCTGGAGGGAGGCCCTCTGGAGCGCCCCGCTCAAGTGCCGCCCGACTGCCCATCGAAGGCCTGCTATAAAGCGCGGGAGCTGGCCCACGAGCAGCCTGCGGACAGCAGGCCCCCCCCCTGATTGCCCACGCACTGAATGGCGCGAAAGTCGGGATTAGGCCCAAGTTCTGCTGATCCGCAGGATTCAGGAACGGGTTCAGGTACCGGCAGACTGGGCTGTCGCTCCTACCCTGAGTCCTTCTCCACTGCCTGCAAGAGTTTCGCGAAGAGCGCGGGCTGACGTTCCTTGAGCGTCTTTCGCAAAGTCATCTCCTCGGCTGCGCGCCCGGCCTCTCGGGCGGCAATCCAGCGATGCACCCATCGATAGCGTTCCTCGCCGGCGCTCTCGCCCGCGGGCAACTCCTGCGGCACTCGCCGCGCGAGCGCCGGCTCTTCCAGCAACATCCAGGCGGGAAAATCGGCCGGACCGGGCGCAGATCCGCCCGTCCCCTCGAACAACCCGTCCTCCCATTCGAGAAACCGCTCCCAGAGAGCCTGCAGCTCGGGGAACTTCAACACCTCGAGCGCTTCCGCGACCCGCTCCGGCGCGTGCCAGCACAATTGAAACCATGCGACCAACGCCTCCCCTCGCCGCCGCCGCCGCAGGCCGCTCTCGATCAGGCGCACGGCAAGCGGCACGTGACACCACCATTGCGGCTCTTCGAGCACGCTCGCCGCCACCTCGGCCCACCCCTGGGCCTCGCCCCACGCGTAGCTTGCGTGCAGCATCGGCGTATGCGGCGAATAAGGCGTCGCGCCCAGCGCCTCGGCGAGATGCCGCCACAACGGCACCAGCAGATCCCTCGCCCGCGCGCCGAGCAGGCGCCAAGCCTCCGGCGCGACTGCCGTGATGAATTCCAACTCCTCGCCACAGTCGGCGATGGGGCGGCCCAAGCGCTCGAGCCCCGCGAGCAAGCGATCGAACGCCGGCAGGTCGGGATGGTTGGGCTCTTGCCAGTAGAGGCGGTTGAGCCGCCGCGCCGCCTCGTGCGCGTCCAGGGCGGCGATGGACTGGGTCAGGCCGTTGACGAGCGCGGCCACCGGGTTGTCGAAAAACAGATCCATCTGCGGCGCGGATCGCGCCGTCACGTAACGGGTTGCGATCAGCGCCGCCAGGCGCTCGTCAGCGCTGATGCGCGCCGCGCCAGAGCCGCTGCCGGAATCATCAGGGACGAGGAGTTCCTGCGGCTGCTCGGCCAGCCCGAGCGCGCGCGCATAGGCGGCCGCCTGCTCCAGCTCCTCGCGAACCGCCTCGTGCCGGCCCATCAACACCTCATCGAGCCTCGCGACCTCGCCTCGCCGCCATGCCTCGTAATCGCTGTAGAGCAGCCGTCCGGTGGCCAGTAACAGTTCGAGCGGCGCGAACGCACCCTGCTCGAGCAGGAGCGCATCGACCTGCGCCTGCGCTTCGCCCATCATGCTCATTGGGGCAGCAGCCGCTCGAGGTCGGCCGCGGTCAGCGCCGCAGGCGAGCGGACGGCTCCGGCGTAGACTCCTGCGGCGAGCGCGCGCTTCTGCTCCTGCAGCGCGAGCATCTTCTCCTCGACGCTGTCCTGCGCGATGAGCTTGTAGATGAACACCGGCCGGCTCTGGCCGATGCGATGCGCGCGGTCGGTGGCCTGCGCCTCGGCGGCCGGATTCCACCAGGGATCGTAATGAATCACCGTGTCGGCGGCGGTGAGGTTCAGAGCGGTGCCGCCCGCCTTCAGGCTGATCAGAAAGAGCGGCGCACCGCCCGACTGGAATCTCGCGACCTGCGCGGCGCGCTCACGCGTCTCGCCCGTGAGCAGGCAGTAGGGAATGTCAAGCTCGCGCACCTTCGCTTCGATCAGCCGCAGCATGGAGGTGAATTGGGAGAACAGGAGGATCCGCCGCCCTTCGGCGACCAGCTCCAGCAGCGCGGCGGCGAGCCATTCAAGCTTCGCGGACGGGATCGCCTCCTGCGCGGCGCCGGCCACCAGACGGGGGTCGCAACAGGCCTGCCGCAGCTTCAGCAGCGCATCGAGGATGGTGATCCGGCTGCGCTCGAGTCCCTGACGCTCGAGGATCTCGCGGATGCGCCGGTGTGAGGCGAGGCGGATGGCGTCGTAGAAATCGCGCTGCCGCTCTTCGAGCGCGATGGTCTCGATCATCAGTGACTTCGGCGGCAACTCGCGCGCCACGGCGTCCTTGGTCCGCCGCAGCAGACAGGGGGCGAGCCGCGTGGCCAGCGCCTCAGCGCGCAGCCGGTCGGCATGTCTCTCGATCGGCAGCCGATACCGGCGGTGGAAGCGGGCCTCATCCCCGAGCAGGCGCGGCTCCGCGAAGGCGAACAGGGACCAAAGCTCCCCCAGGTAATTTTCCACCGGGGTTCCGGTGAGGCACAAGCGATACTCGGCGCGCAGCGCGCGGGCGGCCTGTGACACCCTGGCGCGCGGGTTCTTCACCGTCTGCGCCTCATCCAGGATCACGATGTAGAAGTCCTGCTCGAGCAGCAGGTCGGTATCGAGTTGCAGCTGGGGATACCCGGTGATCACCACATCAGCGTCCGCGATCGCGGCGAATCGCGACCGGCGCGCCGGTCCGTGCAGCGTGACCCACCGCAGGGCGGGCGCGAGCCGCCGGATCTCCTGCTCCCAGTTGGCGAGCGCGCTCACCGGCGCCACGATCAACGCCGGCTTGCGCAAGCGTCCAGAGTCTTTCTCGAGCATCAGGTGCGCGAGCGTCTGCACGGTCTTGCCGAGACCCATGTCATCGGCCAACACGCCGCCGAGGCGATGGCGGCGCAGGAATTGCAGCCAGCCCAGACCCTCGCACTGATAGGGGCGCAGTGCGGCTCTGAAACCCCCGGGCGCCGCGAGGGGCGTGATGGCGGTGAGCTCATCGCTCGCCGCCAGCATCTCGCGCAACGCCGGCTGCCGCGCATGCAGTGTGGATGCGCCGAGTTCGCGAGCCAGGGCCGCAAGACGGTGCCCCTGGGCTTGCGGCATGACCAGGCGCTCGCGATCGTCGAGACCATCGCGCTCGAAGAGCTCGACCAGCGTCGCGGCGATGCGCCGGATGCGCTCCATCCCGATCGGCAGGTAACGGCCATCCTCGAGCCGCAGGATCCAGTGCTCGCCGACCTCGAAGGATGAAGGCTCATGCGGCCCGGCAGTGTCCGCGCCCGCAGCACGCCCTTGCTCCGCCAGGCCTTGCAGATAGGCGGTGAGGGCCGGGAGAAGGTTCACCGGCTGCCCCTCGACCATGACGCCGAGGCGCAGGCTGAACCAGCTGTCGCGGGAGGCAGACTCGAGTTCCCCGAACCAGCGGTCCGGACGGGCGGGGCGATATGGGAAACCCGGCGCGATCTCGAACTCCCAGCCGTCAGACTCGAGCGTCGGCGCCGCATCGAGAAGGAAGGCGAACCACGCATTGCCGCCGCTCTGACGCTCTGGTAGCAAGGATGCGAGGCGCGCTGCGAGCGCGCTCTCGCGCTCGCGATCGCGGGGAATCTCTTCCACCATCGCGCCGGCGGCATGGCGCACGCAGTCCTCATGCGGGTTCAGCCGGGTACTGTCGATGGCCACGCCGTTGTAGAGATACTGCAGGCGCGCCTCGGGGCCGGCATCCAGATGCAGGCGGGCGCGCAGGCTCGCGAGCGGCTGACGCTGCACGAGCAGGCTCACGGGACGCGCAAGCGATGCGGCGCTCCCCTCGCCAGCGAGCCGATCGTTGACCGCTGTCACTTCCTCGGGGGTAACTCGGATGTCCGCGTACCGCCGGACGAGCTCTGCCGGACAAGGCAACTCCACCGTGCCGCATTCGCGAGTGGCCAGATCCACGTAGACCGGCGGCTCGAGGTCAATCATGACCGCTGCGGCATCGCCGACATCGCCGGCAAGGCGCTGCTCGCCGTTCTCGCCGATGCGCCATCCGAGGTGCGCGCGCCGCAACGGACCCGCCTGCAGCGGCGCCGATCGCAGCGAGCCCCAGAAGGCCCGCCCGCTCGCCACCGCCAGCCGCAACACCTGCGCGCCGGACGGCCCCCGCAAGCGCCACGGTCCCTCGCTCTCCTCGGCAAGAAGCACTTCCAGGATGTCCTCGTCGCGCTCATCGACATAGCGCGGGTAGTGGCCGCGGCCCCGTGCCGTGTTCCGCGGCGCAAACGCCACCGCCGTGCGGGCCTGCTCTGATCCTGCCGCGGGCGTCGGACTGACCCAGAGACTCAGCCGCGGATGGCCTGCCCCAGGCGCTGCGACGGACTGCGCATCGGTCTCGAGCAAGTAGAGCAGTTCCTGCCGCGCCGCTCCCGGCCCATGCGGCCGCGTCCCGGCCCCGGACTGCGCGCGAGCCCGCGGTGATGTCGGCTCCCGGGCAACCCCCGCCGCCCCTGACTCGCGGCGGCACGCGGCGATCGAGACGGCGGCCGCGTGAATGCACGTTCCGCGCGCGCCGCAACTGCACTCGGCCTGCAGAGCCGCAGAGCCACTCGCCCGCCGGATGTAGACGCGATGAGCGCGCACGCGGCTTGCGGCCGACTCATCTGCGCGCACGATGCCGGTCACGACGCCACCGCCTTGGTGAACGCGGACCTCGGATACGAATCCCGCCTCGACCAAGCGCTCCGCTGCCCGGCAAAGCGGCTCGTCGAGGGCGGAACGCAGATCGGCTGAGAAGTGCGGGTCGGTCACGTACGGCGGCGGGCGGTTCCCTGCATGCGCATTATTCTCGCACGCGGCCGCGCGGCGATCGCACGCGATATGGACCCGAGCGCGTGGCGTCGGCGATTCACGGCCGGGAGCAGCCGCGATGACGACCGAAGCTGCTTTCGGATCCGGCCAGCGGCGATGCCTCAGATTGGAACGACTCTGATGATGCTCTTCAGCGCCTCAAAATCGGAGGGATTGCGTGTGTAGAGGGGAAGGCTGTTCGCTGCAGCCGTCGAGGCAATGAGCAAATCCGCCAAGCGTGCTCGGCTTGTCGGTCCAGCAGACCGTGCGGCCGAAAACATCCGGCCATACATTCGTGCGGCCTGCGCATCGAAGGGCAGCGGATTCCACGTTGCGGTTGCCCACTGCAGTCGATCCTGACGTCGAGCGCGTTCTTCTTTGTCGTCGGTCGCGTGCGGACCTGCGGCAAGCTCTGCAACAGTCATGGCGGCAATCGCGGACTCGTCGGGAAGCAATGCCGGATCGATCAGATCATGATCGATGACAACCGAAGTGTCGAGTAGCCCGCGTGTCGGCTCAGGCATCGACGCTCTGATCAATGACGGCATCGAGATCCGCCCGGAATCGATCGGCATCAACCCGAGGGGCGCGAGCCACCGCTTCCGCAAGTGTGGCTCGAGGCACGAACCGGCGCGGCTGCAAGGGCCGCAGCTCCGCCACCGGCGTGCCGTTACGCGAAACGATGATCGTCCGCCCTGCCTCAACCTCACGGAGGACGGCGGCGGACTGATTGCGCAGCTCGCGCTGAGTGACGATACGATTCACGGGGCAACCGTAGCACATGTCTCACATCGTAGCAAACCGCCTATAGGGACCTGTACTGATTTGCCCGGTCTTTGTGGCACGCGATCTGTCCGGTTCACGCTACCCCCCCCCCAAGAGGCGCACCGTGCGATGAACGGAGTGGCCGCGCTCACCGGTCCCTGTGATTTCAGAAACATCATTCCGGCGGAATGACTGACATCGTTGCGGATTGATGCCGGGCCTAGGAGGAAATCCACGACCGAGGTGCGGCCGCAAAGGAGGCTCCCGGTCCCGCGCCGCTCCTGAGCCTTCTCCGTGCGTCCTACGTGTGCAGCGGCTTCGGCACGAATGTCAGACCGAGGGCGTGCAGGACTTTGAGCACGGTCCCGAAACTCGGGTTGCCGTCCTTCGAGAGCGCCTTGTACAGGCCATCGCGGGTAATGCCGGTCTCCTTCGCGAGCCGGACCATGCCATGGGCGCGGGCGATATCGCCAAGCGCTGCGGCAAGGAACGCGGGATCGTCAGGGGCTTCCTCGAGGCAGGCTTCGAGGTACGCGGCCATGTCCGCCTCGGACTTCAGGTAATCGGCGGCATCCCACCGGGAGAAAGTCTCTTTCATGCGTCGCTTGGTTGCCATAGGTCACCTCTTCCAGTCCTTTGCGATTGCGATTGCCTGTTTGATATCGGCGCCTTGAGTCCGCTTGTCTCCGCCGCAGCACAGGAGCATCCGGACATTACCGTGCTGCGCGTAGTACACGCGGTACCCCGGACCGTAGTCGATTCGCATCTCGCTCACGCCCGAGCCGACCGCTTTCACGTCACCCGGATTGCCGAGCGAGAGCCGGCGGATGCGGGCATTGATGCGCGCCTGGGCTTCCCGATCCCGAAGGCCGTCGAACCATCTCTCGTACGTCGCGGACTTCAGGACTTCCAGCACGGGACAAGTGTATACCCTGCTATACAACCAAGCAAGCGCATCTACCTGGGTAGCACGCCATGAGCCCTACCCAGCGCACCCGCTCCATCGCCGGCAGGACCGCGCCACGTTGCGCGCCGCGGCCCGCGAGCTGGCCGCCCGTGGCGCGGACTCATGCCGACATTGCCAACGCGCTGTGGCTCTCTGAGGCCGCTGTAATCGACCTGCTCGAGGTATCACCGCAATGAGAAAACGTCATGCCCGCTGGCCTCATCGCCAAGCGAGGCAATGGCGTCGCTTCCTTGCCCCGACGTGCGCGGTGCTCCACTCATCGAGATCGGCGCGCACGCGGTCAAGATCCTGAGTGGCCCGACGCAGGACGATTGCGGCCGGCTGCAACGGTTGATGACACTGGCCTTCCATCCGGTCCTGAGGCGCGTCGACCTCGTCAGCCTCCGCTTTGACGACATCGCAGGTGACAGGATCATCAGTGCCATCCGCAAGACGGACTCGCAAGCTCGCGACATGGAGGCAACGAGCGTCGACTTTCCGATCCACACGGACGTGCGCGATGTCCTGATGGAGGCTCGCCGCTCGAGCCTGCGAGCCGGCCGGTGGCCCTTTATCGTGCACCGCGAGCCGGATCGGCGAACCGGGCGTGCGGCCGGCGCGCTGGAGGAAGGCCGCATGGCGCACCCCGCTCAAGTGTTTCCCGATTACGCATCGAAGGCCTTCTACAAAGCCCGGGATCTGGCCCGCGCCCGGGGCCGTCTGTTCGACGACATGAGCGTGCGGCAAATGCCGACCTTGCACGGAATCCGGGCGCTGTCTTCACACCTCTACGCTACTGCCGGTTACGAGATGGCCGCCGGTCAAGAGCTGATGGCGCACACGGACCCGGATATGACGCGGGCGTATCAAAAGGGGCACGCCCGCAAAGTACTGCGGGTCGAAATGATGCTGCCCTACCACGTGCCGCAGCCCGGCAATGCCGTCAGGGAGACGCGCGCCGTCTATCGCGTGGCTGCCTCGCCGCCGGGTCAGGAAATATTTCCTGAGAATCCCCCGAACGAATCTACGTTCGCCGCGTAAGTATCTGTAAAGAAAGGACGTTTGGAGCGGGAAACGAGGCTCGAACTCGCGACCTCAACCTTGGCAAGGTTGCGCTCTACCAACTGAGCTATTCCCGCTCGCGAGGGGAGCCGGCATTTTAGGGA
>JAKBWB010000020.1 GCA_021843755.1 Pseudomonadota bacterium | reverse complement strand
CAGCCTGGGGTCTCGTTGATCGTGGCCATGGCCGAGAACGGCTGCATCGGCCGCGACAACACCCTGCCGTGGCGGCTGCCGGAGGATCTGCGGCGCTTCAAGACCCTCACGCTCGGCAAGCCGATCCTGATGGGGCGCAGAACCTTCGAGTCGATCGGCCGGCCTCTGCCGCAGCGCCCCAACCTGGTCCTGACCCGCGATCGCCACTGGAGCTCCCCGGGGGTGCTCGCCGTTCACTCCCTCGGTCAGGCGCTCGGCTGCGTGCGCGATGCCGATGAGCTGATCGGGATCGGCGGCGCGGAGGTCTACCGGCTGCTGATGCCGTTCGCGCGCCGCATCTACCTGACACTGGTGCATGCGGACATCGCCGGCGATACGTTCTTCCCGGCGCTCGATCCCACTCAGTGGGCCGACGTCGAATGCCATCGCCATCCCGTGGGCGAGCACAACGCTTATGCGTTCACCTTCATGACCCTGGAGCGCAAGAGCGTCCCGCAGCCTCCGGGCGCCTATTGATAAGCGCTGGAGCGGGGCTCCTGCCCCGCCCAGCGCCGTTGAGCCAAAAAGCGTGGTTTTTGGCTCAACGTCCGCCACCTGCGGCGGCGGGGCACCTCCCTGTGCCTGTCAAACGTTCGTGATGCTTCATGGCTCGGGGTGGACGCGAGTCCGTGGGGAACTACTGACGCAGTGCGGCGGCGACCGCGGCGGCGAAATACGGGATGTTCTGCAGCCGCAAGCCCGCGATGTTGACGCGGCTGTCTTCCGTCATGTACACGTGGTGCCGCTCGCGCAGCCGCTGCACGATCTGCGGGCTGATGCCGAGATAGGAAAACATGCCGCGCTGGCGCTGGATGTGGCTGAAGTCCTCGTCGGGACAGGCCTCAGCCAGCGCCCGGGTGGCCGCAACCCGCAGGCGAGCGATCCGCGCGCGCATCTCGTCGAGCTCGCTGCGCCACGCGGCGTGCTGTGTATCGCTGCCGAGAATCTCCGCAACAATGGCGGCGCCGTGGTCCGGCGGCATCGAATACAGCCCGCGAGCGATGCACGTCAGCTGCGTCAGCGTGGCGCCCGCGGCCGCGGCGTTCTGGTTGAGCGCGATCAGACAGCCGACACGCTCGCGGTAGAGACCGAAATTCTTGGAGCACGAAACCGCGATCAACGCCTCGGGCAGTGCCGCGCAGAGCAGCCTCAGTCCCTCGGCGTCTGCATCGATCCCGTCGCCGAGCCCCTGATAAGCCATGTCGATGAACGGCAACAGCGCACGCCGCTGCATCAACCCCAGAAGCTCACCCCACTGCGCAGCCTCGAGATCCGCGCCCGTCGGGTTGTGGCAGGAGGCGTGCAGCAGGATCACCGAGCGGGGTGGCAGCTTCTCGAGCGCGCGCATCATGGCCTCGAACGCAACACCGCCGGTGGTGGGATCGTAATACGGGTAGCGCTCGAGCTTCAGCCCGCAGCCGGACAACAGCGGCACGTGATTCGCCCAGGTGGGCGTGCTGACGTATACGGTGGCATCGGGAACCGCTGCACGAATCAGTTCCGCGCCGAGACGCAGCGCGCCGCATCCGCCCGGTGCCTGCACCGCGCATACCCGATCCGACTCGCCAAGCGCACTGTGTGCACCGAACGCCAAGCGGCGCATCGCGTCATTGAATGCGGGATTACCGGCCGGGGCGACATACGTCTTGGTCGTCTGCCGCTCCAAAACAGCCAGTTCCGCAGCCCGTACCGCCCGCATGATGGGCGTGCTGCCCTGGTCGTCGCGATAGACGCCGACGCCCAAATCGATCTTGCGCGCATCGTCGTCGGTGCGATACGCAGCCATCAGGCCGAGGATTGGATCCGGCGGCAGCCGGTCGAGATGCTCAAGCACGGGGATCTCCTTGCCGCAAGCCGGGGGCGGCGGCGCCAGTTTACCCGCTCGGCGTCACAGTTCAGGCCCCTGAACGCTCAAGAACGGCCCCGGCGCGCCGATACCCACGTCGGTAGCGGCGCACAGTGGACCGGGTCGCACACGTTCGCACCCTGCATAGCTCGCGGCATCCCTTGACAGGCATACGCGGCTCTAGAGATCCGCGTCCGCTTGCAGCCCGGAGTTTGACTCTGACAGGACGGCCATGCCCGAGCGCCGAATCATTCCAGCTCTCCCAGCCCGAGGGGCGCGCCGAGCACCGCCGCCGGCGGCATCCTCGCGGGCAAACCGTGCGCGCGGATCGGAGTCCGTGATCATTCGTCCGCCGCGCTCGAGGCTCGGCACCTGCGCGCGGGGTGTGCGGTGATCCAGATCATCGGCAGCGTCGTCGTCCTCGGCTGCGTGATCGTGGGCTTCATCATCGAGGGAGGCAGACTCCTCGCGCTGTGGCACCCCGCGGAGTTCCTGATCATCGTCGGGGCGGCCTTCGGTGCGTTTCTCACGAGCAACCCGATCAAGATCGTCAAGGCCACCTTCGACGACATCGTCGCGCTGATCCGCCAGGAACGCTACGAGCACGACGACTACGTCGCGCTCCTGAAGCTGCTCTACGAAATCCTGGTGAAGATCCGCAAGGAAGGCCTGATGGCGATCGAGGCGGATATCGACGCACCGGACGGCGGCGCGCTGTTCAAGAAATACCCCC
>JAKBWB010000048.1 GCA_021843755.1 Pseudomonadota bacterium | reverse complement strand
TGAGCGCGGCCAAGCCCATCGCCGTGCATTTCCCGAGGAATCGACCCCATTGAACGAGCCATCGCCTGCCACCCCGGCCGGATCGGAAGACGCCGACCTCGCGACCAGGACGGACCGCGTGTGGGCGTTTGGCGACAAACTATTCTCGACAGTGACGACAAAATGAACATACCCTCGCCTGAAGGCGAGGGTTTCCGGGATACGGCTCAAGCCGGTGATCGTCGGCCATGCGGCCGACCGTCCACGCGGACAACCAGCCGCTCTTCCCGCACCCGCTCGCCCCTCTCTCTTCAGCCCCCAAAGGCCTCCGGAACCTAAGCATCCTCATGCGTGCAGCCGAACATCTTCGACCCATTTCGCGGACTTTCCGGCCGCCTGCCATGCTACTCCGAGTCGCTGCTGTCGCTCGAGCGCGGGGTGCAGGATGCGGTGTGGGAGCTCGGCGGGGTACCCGAAGTGCTGCAGACCGATCAGAACTCGGCCGCCACGCACCAGATCAGCCAGGAGGGCAAAGAGCGCACCTTCAATGAGGATTACCGGGCATTTTGCCGGTATCTGAAGGTCGAGCCCCGCACGATCCACGTGAACTCCCCGGATGAGCAAGGCGACGTCGAGGCCGCAAACAGGCACCTCAAGCGCAGGCTCCGCAACCACCTGATCCTGCGCGGCTCGAGCGACTTTCGCAGCGAGACCGAGTACGCGCACTTTGTCGCCAAGGTCTGTCGCGGCGCGAACGCCCTGCGCGTTCAGAGGCTCGCCGAGGAGCTGCCGCGCCTGAGCCCGCTCCCGCGAGAGCGCCACCCCCAGACGCAGGAGCTGACCGCACGCGTGTCCTCGGCGAGCGTGGTTCAGGTAAAGAAGCTCCCGTACTCGGGGCCCTCGCGCCTCATCGGCGCGACACTCAGCGTGCAGCTGAGTGAGAACGAACTCGCGATCTATCACCACGGCAGGCTCGTGCGCACCGTCGCGCGCGCCGCCGCTTCCCAGCAGCGGATCGATTACCGGCATGTGATCGACTGGCTGGTGCGCAAGCCGGGAGCCTTCGCGAACTACGTGTACCGGGAGAGCCTCTTCCCCAGCGTCGCCTTCCGCCAAGCCTACGAGGCGTTCAAGCGCCACGATGAGTCCCGGGCCGACAAGCGGTATCTGCAGGTGCTGCATCTGGCGGCCAAGGGCAGCGAGACGGCCGTCGCCGAGGCGATCATCGCGGTGCTGCGCGCCGCCGAGGTGCCCCTGCCCGAGCGCATCGAGCAAGCGCTGCAAGCGCTCGCCGAGCCCTCCGAGGCGGTGCACGCGCTCGAGCCTTTCGCCCCGTCGGTGGCCACCTATAACGACCTCCTGGGCCGCGAGCAACCATGAGCGACATGACCCAAGAGAGTCCCGCGGACAGCCTGGAGCACGCCCTGGGTGCCCTGGGGCTGCACATGATGCAGCGCGAGCTCGCCGCGGTGATCAGCCAGGCGGAGCAGGAGAACTGGGGGTATCGGCGCTTCCTGCAACACCTGGCCGACCTGGAACTCGCCGAGCGCCTGAGCCGCAGGATCGCAGTGCTGACCAAGCGCGCCGAGATCCCGCGGGAGTTCACCCTGGCCCGGATGGATCAGACGAGGGTCCCGGAGAAACCGCGCCGGATGCTGCCGACGCTGCTCACCGGGGACTTCGTGCGCCGCGGCGACAATCTCTTGTGCTTTGGGCTCCCGGGGCGCGGCAAAAGCTTCTACTGCGGCACCATCTGCCGGGAGCTGATCCAGCAGCACCGGATGAAAGTCTGGTTCGTGCCGGCCTACAAACTCGTCTCGCAATTGCTCCTGGCCAAGAGCGAGCATCAACTGCCACAGACCTTGGAGCGGCTCGGAAAGATTGACCTGATCTGCCTTGATGATATCGGGTACGTTCAGCATACCGCCGAGGAAATGGAGGTGCTCTTCACGTTCCTCGCCGAGCGACATCAGCAGCAGAGGAGCACCGCGTTGACTTCGAACTTGGTGTTTTCCCAATGGGACCAGATCTTCAAGAACCCGATGACCGCCATGGCCGCGGTCGACCGCCTGGTCCACCGCTCGATCATCCTCGAGTTTGAACGCAAGAAGAGCCACCGCGAAGAAGAGGCCGAGCAGCGCCTACAGCCCTGACGGACTCGAGCTCTACCCCGCGGCTCTCGGAAGAAATCTCCACGCCTGCCTGGAGCAACCCCCATGATCCACGCCGCCGATATGTGTGACGCCGAAAGACAGATTCGCCAGAAAGTCATAATGGTCGTGGCCGACGAGACTCGATTCGGGACCTTGAGCACCGGCGAGCGTATCGCCGTCGCCCTGGTTCTGGAACGCTACGATCTGCTGCAACGCGCCTGGGGGCGCATGCTCGAGTCGGTCCATCGTCTCGGGCCGCTGTGGACCGAAGCCGCCCTGCGCGTTCAGCGCCAGGGCTGGGAGGAGGACCCGACCTCGTAGAGCCCCATACCGCCAACACAGGGATGTCTCGGCAGCGATCCCTGCCGAGGAAATCACACTCGCCTGCTGCCCCCAGCAGCAGCCAAAGGCTCGGCGCCTGCCGCCTCCCTGCCGTCGCCACCTCGGCTGACCCCCGCCACCGGCCGCCTCTTACATCCGGAATCACCCCACCATACCCTCCCAATCTCTCCAGAGCGCGCCATGTCCGTAGTGGGCGCCGTCGCGTTCCGGCCGGCTCACCACCGCCCCTGCACCCCGTCAGACCACCCCGCCCATCATCTCTCCCAAACGCGAAGGACGTGCGGCCATGGCCATGGAACTGCCGCTACGGTCGCTCGCACCTAACACTCTTGGTGTACAAGTTTGTTTGACGTCACTGTCGAAATTTGATTGACGCTGTTCGAGGAGTGGATTGCTAGCAAAGGAACGGCCAGTTATGACGCGTTTCAACGCTACCTACAGGCATACGCCGCAGCGCACGGGAATACCCTCGCCTCGTATGAAGCGAACGATGGACAGTTGTATTGACGTTAGGTCGATCTATCGGTCGCTCAACTCGCAATCGATTTTCCCGGCTTGCCAGTGCCCGGATGACCCGCGGCATGGCGGAAACACGGCGAACCGGCACACGTCGAGTACGGTGGGTGCACTCCCGCGATGCCGGTTACGCGAACTGCGGGCGTTCGGGCGGAACATCAGCCAGCCGCGAAATCCCGACCGCGGTTACGACCGCCCCGCCTCGGGGAGCCATGAGTCGATCCGTGCGCCGGGACTCGAGACTAGCGCAGAACCCAATGACGCACCTCCTGCATCTGCAGAAATCGCTCCGCGTTCACACCCTGAAGCAAGGCAGCCGTGGCGAGCAACCCGGCTTCCGTGCAGCTGCTCCCGGCAACCGTCACGGAGCGCGGCGCACCAACGACCGGCCAGCCGGTAAGCGGGTTGAGCACGTGCCCATAGCGCACGCCATTCTTCAGAACAAACCGATACGAGTCCCCGCTGGTGGCCAGCGCACCCCGCTCGAGCTCCAGCAGCGCCGCGGCCTGTTTTTCGGTATCCGGCCGCTCGATTCCGACATACCACTTGCCCCGCGGCGGCGGGCCGTCAGCGCGCAAATCCCCGCCGAAGTTGATCAGAAACGGCGCAGCGCGCTCCTGCACGAGAATCTCAAAGGCCCGATCCACCGCATATTCCTTGCCGAAACCCCCGAAGTCGAGCTCCATCCCCTCGGGCAGCGTCAGAACCGGCCGTTCCCATTTGACTTTGGAAAAGCCGACCAGCGGCAGCAGTTGTGCAACTTCCGCCTCCGTCGGCACCCGGTCCGACCCGTCGAACTTCCAGACCCGGCGCAATACGCCCGAAGTCACGTCGAATAGCCCGTCGGTCAACGCGTAGCAGTGTGCCGCGAAGTCGAGCAGGGAAGCGGTCTCTGAATCGACCGAGAGCACGGTGCCGCGGTTTCGATGGATCCAGCCGATGACGCTGTCGTCGCGGTAGCGACTGAACTTGCGCTCCACTCGCCAGGCTTCCTCGGCCACCCGCTCCCCGAGCTCCAGTGCCCGAGGTCGATCCGCTTGAGGCAGCACGAGCTCGCATGGACTGGCCATCGCCTCGAACCGGACGGCGAGCATCTCGCCCGGAAGGTCCACCATGCACAGACGGGAGGTGCGAACCGAATGCACAGTTGCTCGTGGCGCGCGATCAGAACTTGTACGACACCTGTGCCTGAATCGCACTCAGGCCCGGATACAGATCGAGGGTCGCGAGTTGTCCCGGCCCCGGGGTTCTGTCATCGACGACCTGCCGATAGTACTGGATTCGCACCGTGAGCCACTTTGGGTGCACGTAGGGTGTGCCGATATCGATGCCGTACTCCAGGCCATACGTCAGCGCATGGAAGGCGCCCAGCCTGCTATCAGCCGACTGATAGGTGAACTGCCCGACCGCGCTCAGCGCAACCCAGGGGCGGTAGAAATTCGCCGCCGTTTGCCGATACCACCGCACGCTCGGCTGCCAATAGGCCGTCTGAGTGGAATTGTACCAGCGGTAGCGGATGCGCGCCGTATACGAGCGAATGCCCCAATCATCGCCGAAATACCGCAGCGCGAGATTCACCGACTGGCGCTGCCAGCCCACGCGATTGTCCACATACACGCTTGCGCGGGTCCGTTGGCTCGGTCGCCGCTCGTTGAGATACCCAGTGGTGACGCCGGCCGGATCGACCACCGAGAGGATCTTATAGGGATCGTTCAGATACCCCGCCGCGCGGTCCAACGACAGATTCATCTGCACGAGCCAGTGCCGGTTCATGATTTGGGTCAGACCGAGCAGCGCACCGACGTCGTTGCGGCTCTGATGACCGACCCTCTCCCGCAGAGCGAAGCTCGTATCGCTGCCCGGCAACGGCACACCTCCGATCGGTCGTATCGTGTCGTTTTCGTCGTACACACCAAAAGACAGCGTGGTATTGTCCTGGTTGAAATCGCGCGCAATCGACGCACTGCCCGTCAATGACAGAAAGTCACTCTCGTAGGAAGCCTTGGCCCCGACAGTCCAGCTCATGACACGCGACAGCGGCAACCGCCAGGAACCCGACGCGGCGACCCGCACGTCGTGATAAAAGGGATCGACGGGCAATGTTCCCGGGGCAGTCGTGTAGCTATGCGCGGCTTTCGATGCGTTGGTCCATACCTGCGGCAGGAAGCTCGTCACCGCGCCCGTGGGCGTGGCGCCCGTCAGGCTGTCGACCACGAACTGCAGATTGAGCACCTGCCCATTCTGAAAGTCCTTCACGGCACTGACGATCGGCTCGATGACCCGGATGCGCCCTTTCTCCTGATAATAGGAGAGCGCCGAATCGATCACCCAGTGGTTCGACCCCGAACCGTGATCCACATACCCGGCGGCGTCGGGCAACTCCTGGCTTTTGCCACGGGCGACCCCCAGCAACGCGCAACTAGCGGCGATCAGTCCCCGGCGAATCGCGCGCGGCGGATTCTTCAGTCGTTGCACCCACAGCCCCCCCCTGCAAACGAGCGACCGCCCGACGACGCTTCCTTTGCGAAGTACATGTGATCGTCAATGAAGTCATCCATCGCGCTGCCCCCGGGCCGCATGTCCGCCCGGGCCAGAATGCCCCGCTGCCACGGCTTGACCCCGAGGGTGCTGCAGCCCGATGCCGCAGCGGCACACCCGAGGGCGAGGAGCACACACAGGCAGCGCACGATCGAGGCCCGCCAGTTTGCGCGCCGGATCATCACTTCTGCGCGAGCAACTCGCGCACCTGCTGCTCGTATTCGCCACGCCGACGGAGAAAGAACCCGACGTGTATGAAGCGAATCACCCCGCGCCGGTCGATCAGTACGCTGGTCGGCATGCCGATGATGTGATACCGCTGCGCAAGTCTCCCGCTCGGGTCGAAGATCACCGTGAAGTTCGGCCGAAACACGCGGAGGAATCGCCGGGCATTCTTGCTGTCATGATTGAGATTGACCGCAACGATGCTGAGTCCCTGGTTCCCGTACCTCCGCTCCAACGCCTTCATCCAGGGAAAAGACTCCCGGCACGGCACGCACCACGATGCCCAGAAATCCACGTAAACCACGCGTCCGCGCAAGTCGTGCAGGATCGCCCGCATACCCGCATGCGCGCCACCCGCCCACAGCGCCACCGCGCACCCGAGGGCCGTCGCCATCAGAGCGGTCCTTCGGCGATTTCCACGCATGGTTCACTCCACAGACCCGGCACTCGTCACGCCCCTGACGACCGGCGCCCCGGGCCGCACTCGGATGTTTGCGCCGCCGCTCGATGCGGCGGCCGATGCTCAACCGTACCCGCCTCCGGATCCGCTGCTGCCGCTCGGCGCGGTGTAGCTGCCCGGAAGATCTATGCGACCGAATACCCCTGCCGTCTGCGTGTCCGGTCCTCCCGTGAAGAACAGCGTGTTGGTCGGCTGGCTGTCGTGCCCGTTACCAAACGCGAGCCCCCAGAGCCCGGGCACGAACAGCTGTTGGCCATTCGAGCCCATCATCGCGCCCATGCTTGCGCCCGTAGTGGGATTATAGGCGTTGATCGCGCCGTTACCGAGGTTTCCGACCAGAAGCGCGCCGCTCAACGAGCCGAAGTTGGACGGCGCGATGGCCAGTCCCCAGGGCGCATCCAGAGCGCCCTGGGAGACCAATGTAGAGATCAACGTGCCATCCCACTGGAACACCGCGACATACCCGAGACCCGTGCCGAACGTCACGTGCTGCGGCGACGTCGAACTCGGCTGCGCATAGGTCACATAAAGCTGTGGAGTACCGCTCGAGTTCGGAATATTTTGAATGTTGTACGGGGCATAGCCGGAGGGAATCGCCGAATCAAAGAAGTCCCCACCGACCGTGATGGGCGCGAAGCTGCTGTTGAAGACGTCGATCGCGTCATTCTTGAAGTCCGCGGCATACAAATAGCTCGTACCGCTGACCGTCGCCATCGTCAGCCCGGTGAAACTCGCACCATTCGTGCTGTTATAGGCCACCACGGCGCTGTTCGCATTGACAGTCTCGTTCCACCCCTCGATCGCCCCGCCCAGCGTGGCGAACAGGAAGGTTGCCGGCGCAGAGACGCCGCCCGAGCTGATGTCAAATCCGGAAGATGACGAGTTGTACACGATCCCGGTCGGACCCGCGATGCCGGAGGTGCCCGACGGTATCGTGACGTAGGCCGGCACGCCGCTGGTGGAGGCCGGTGGATTGCCGTTGCCGTCATACAAACTCGAATAGTTGCTGCCGGCGTCGGAGACCCACGCGTAAGCGGTTGGCGCAAAGGCCAGCCCCCACGCATTGATCAGTCTCGAGTCGACGTGTTGCGCGGGGATCGTGCTGCTGTTTGAGACCAGATAGGTCAACTCGTAGTCTGTCGGGGAGGTGCTGCTCGGCGGCGGAGTACTGCTCGGCGGCGGAGTACTGCTCATGGTGGCCCCGCTCGAGCCCCCGCCACATGCGCTCAGAACGCAAAGCGCGGGAAGAAGCACGGCAGCGAAGCGCAGAACACCCAGGAAACGCCAGTGACGCGAGACATGCTTGGATGGCATGGGACTTCCCCCGAAAGCGATCGCCGTAATTTGACTTTTATCACATCCGCGACCGTTGCCGCAATTAAACTGGTTGGTGATATCGACTCGACGACCGACACGATCCGTCACGCGTCTGATGTTTGATCTCGTTTCGCTCAAGTCAGAGCTGCCCCGCGCGAATTCGCGGACCGCCGCGTGAAATACCAGAATATTCAATACACTCATTGGTGATTCTGACCATTTGGGTGAGACGGCGCCGATCAACTGTTTACGGTGTTGGCAACTTCAGCTCGATCGCGGCCTGTCCGGAAAGCCGAGCTGCAGCGTGCTCCGAGGCAGGATGGCCGGCACAGACCGCATGCGAGAGAGCGTCTGCCTGCCTCGAGCCCGTATGGCTCGGGCACGAGGCCGGTTTCCGGCATCGCGTGAACCCGGCAGTGCGGCACCCGAAACGAACCGGTGTCGATCCGGCCCGAGCGCACCCGGTCATCCGGTCTCGGGAGCGACAGCCGGGCGGCTCACGTCAACGCGTGTTCTATCGTATGGTCGCGATCAGCGCGCGCGAGATCTCTTCGGTCCGCGACCTCGACCTCATCGGTCCCGTCCGGGCTGCTCCGCTCGGCCACGCGCCAGGCTGCGTCGGCGTCGCACGGACACCGCACGTTCCAGGAGTCTGCCCGCCCGGCGCAAAGCACGACGCCCATGCGGCGGTTTCCGTAGATCGCCCGGTGAGGCAGGGCGCTCTCGGAGCGGCGTCGATGAGTCACATGGCCCGGACCCTGTCGGCCATCCATTGCAGCATTTGCCGCATGGCCTGCACACGGACCGATTCGACCGAATCTTCATGAACCTGCCAGTGCCAGTGCAAGACCTGCCCATCGTGAATTTCCTGCACTTCCAGGAACTCGGTGATCGGACAGGATGCGAGCTCACCCGGAAGGCGCACGCACAGTGCGTCGTGCATCATCATCCACTTGTACGCCAAGGCGCCGACCCAGCTCTGCAATGCCCGTCCCGTGCGGCCGTGAAATGGCCGGGTCTTGACCCACTCGGCCAGCGCCGCTGCCGGCATCGGCCGCGCCAGGCCATATCCTTGACCGAGACTACAACCGAGCTGACATGCTGCCTCGACGATCCCCTCGTCCTCCAGCC
Organism: Pseudomonadota bacterium; assembly: GCA_021843755.1. Lineage (GTDB taxonomy): Bacteria > Pseudomonadota > Gammaproteobacteria > Steroidobacterales > Steroidobacteraceae > 13-2-20CM-66-19. The sequence continues at coordinate 51,278 of JAKBWB010000048.1, read as the reverse complement.
CCTCCGCCACCACATCACGACCCAGATCATGGCCGATCTGCACGACCGTGCGGATCAGACTCAGGGCCTTGATCGGATCGCAGGCGAGATCCTTGATGATGTTCTGGTCAATCTTGATCACATCGAACGGCAGTTCCGCCAGGCGCCTCAAGTTGCTGAAGCCCGCTCCCAGGTCATCGAGCGCAATCGTCACGCCCGTCGAAGCCAGACGGCCAATGGCCTCATCCACCGTACTGGCCTCCAATGCCTGGCTCTCCAGCAGTTCCAGGGTCAGGTACTGCGGCGCCACCTGCGCCTCGCGCAGCGCCTCCTCGATCCAGCGCGCGCAGTCGGGGTGACGCAGAGAACTCGGCGCGAGATTGATCGCCAGCTTGATATCGAGCTTCTCGGCATGCCAGCGGCGCAAATGACCCAGCCCCTGCGCCAGGCCCTGCCGGAAAAGCGCATCCAGATCCGTTTCCCCCAGTGCCGGCAGGAACTGTCCAGGCACTAGAATCGTGCCATCGGGCGAGCGCAGCCGGGCCAGCGCCTCGACCTTCACGAGCGCACCGTCGGCGAGACTGACGATGGGCTGCACGAACATCTCCAGGCCCCCGCCATAGAGGAGCGCGCGGATCTGCGCGGCCTCGCGCGCATCGACCGCATGCCGGCGGGTGTGCGACAGCGCGGTCATCAAATCCCAACGATTCTGCAGCGACAGTCGCCACGTGTGCATCCAACTGGAGGAGAACTGGTTCGGGTACGCGCCGAACAGCATCAATACCGCATGAATCGCCCCATTTCGATGCACGGGAAGCGTCACCGCGCTACGGATACCGAATTCCTGCATCAGCGCCTGCCAGGGTTGCAGACGACTCTCACGCGCAAACGCTGAGGTTTCCTGCTGGCACTCGGTCATCCAGGTCGCCGCAACCAGCCCCTGGCCACGCACATCCCGTGGATCGAGCGAGGGGTGTACGTCACGCACGCGGTGCGCCTCGATGAGGTTGTCCACGTCCTCACCGGCTGCCCGCTCGATGTCCAACCGATTCCGAACGTCCGGACGCCATACCACCGCCGCACGGATGCCCGGCAGTGCTGCCAGAACGTTGAGTTCCGCCTGTGCCCAGTCGGCTGCCAGACCCCGGCCGACCATCGGCCGCGCAAGCAGCATCTGGTACTGGTCGAGAACGGATTGCATGGCGTGCAGCTGGTTTTCCATGTCCAATTGCAGCCGGACATCGGCAGCTCGCAACGTACGGTAGCGCGTGCGTGCGGTGAGCAGCGATGCATCCAGATGGGTACGCAACAAGTCGCGATACAGGCCCATCGTGCGCGTAAACCACGCGCCCGAGACGCCAATGAGCGCGTGGACAACGCCGAGTCGGTGCGCGGTCCGTGTCACCGACTCGTCCGTGGTGTGCGCATCGAGCAGAAAACGCAGGTGGGCGGCCTGTTTGCACCCAAGATCCCGATACTCCGTGCCCGACAGGTATGCCAGGATCGCGGCGCTTTCCGGGCGTGCCTGCAACTCGCGGTAGAATGACGCCGAGAACTTCTCCGCCACGGCCTGCAGATGCGGCACCAGGCCCCGCATCAGCTCCCGCGCCTCGGCACCGAACGCATCGAACGGGGTCTCGGTGATCTGCTCCAGCGCGGCCTCGCCGCCGACCCGCCACCACTGTGCCCGTTGTCTCTTGATCCGCTTGGCCTGATACATCACCGCATCGGCCTGGCGCAGCAGCGCCGTCGGTTCATTGCCATCCCTGGGATACAAGGCCACGCCCATGGTCATGTCGATCGAAACGACCGCGCCTGCGGTCAGCTTGAAGGGTGCCTCGACCGCCCGATGCAAGCGCTTCAGGGCAACCTCGAGCTGGGACATCGCCTGCGTCGCCTCGAGCTGTTCCAGCACCACCACGAACTCATCGCCGCCCAGGCGGGCAATGAAATCAGAGTCCGCCAGGTGCGCGCGCAGGCCGTGCGAGACGCACCGCAGCAACTGGTCTCCCGCTTCGTGTCCCCGCTGATCGTTGACGGCCTTGAAATCGTCGAGATCGATCACCCCGACCGCGAGCAGCGAGCCGCTGCGCCGCGCACGAATGATGGCCTCGGGCAGGTACTCCTCGATGGCCATGCCGTTCGGCAATCCGCTGAGCGTGTCGCTGCGCGCCGGATCCGCATCCTGCTCTTGCTGGCCCCGGGAGCGGCTCTCGGCATCCAGTTCATCGAGACCATGACCCAGCAAGACCGCGATCCGCGAGCACACCTCGATCACGGGCGCATCGAACCCGCCGCACCGGGGCGAGGCCAGCGCCAGTATTGCCCACATGTGGCCCGCGCGCCTGATAGGCACTGCGCACACACTGAACCAGCGATGTTCGGCGAATTGCGCCTGCCACGGCTGCAATGTCGGATCGGCCAGGGTGTCGTTGCAGACCACGAGCTGGCGTGTGTTCCAGGCCTTGACCGCGACGGATGCGCTCTCCTGATCGGTCCCTTGCGGCGGTGCCGCTCGAATCTGCTCGGCGCCCTCCCCGGCCGCCGCCAGCACCTCGAATACATTCGATTGCCCGAGCGTGCCGATCCATGCCGTATGGAACATGGTGTCCTGCACCACTCTGGCGCACAAGCTCTCGAGCATCTCGTGCTCCTGGCGGCCCCGACTCAGCACCTCGCCGCAATGGAGCAACATCCGATACAGCGACTGCAGATTCAGCATCTGTTGCCGTTGCCCGAACAAGGCGAACGTCCGCTTCCCCAACTGCTCCGTAAACTGGCTGACGGCCTCCGCAACATCGTGCGTATCGTCCTGGGGCGGATCGCGCGCGACATGATCCGAACCGTCGCTCGCCTGCAGACGATGTATTTCGCGCGCCATCCGTCTGTCCATTCCCATGATGTGGTGCAGCAGCCATTGGGTCAGAAAAGCCAGCAGCTCGACGGTCACCTCCGGCGCGTGCTCACCGGCAAACACCCGCGCCTCTTGCAGGAACCCGCGGAAGGTCTCATGGGCCTGCAGATGCATCGTGCGGTGCCTGGAATCGACCCGCCAGCGTCGGATCAGCTGCTCCTCCTCTCGGAAGTGATAGCGGGTATAGTCCACCAGCTCATCGAGGCACGCGAGCACGGTCTCGTGCGAGGCATCCTCTGCCTGCGCGAGGGCGATCCGATTGAAAATCTCCAGCAGATGTTGATGCTGCGCATCGACCGTGGCGATGCTCGTCGCCATGGCGTCGGTCCACTGCAGCGGTCGCGCAGGATCAAACATGACGAGTTTCCCCGGGACAGACGCCGACCCCGGGGGTCACCGCGCGCGCACCCGGCCGGGCACGACCAGCTCGATGAACGAGGCTATGTTCCCTGAAGATTTCCACGTCATCGACACTCGCGATACGGCAAGGTCGATGACTACTTGATTCCCGCAAGACCATCCATCCGCGCTCAGATCGAGAGTCCTGCGTGGGAAGCCCCCAAGACCGCACCCCGGCAGCAACCGGCTTGCGCCAGCGCTTCGGCCCGCGAGAATCGTCTCGTCATCTCGTGCAGCTCCGGGTCCTCGAACGTGCAACCCTCTGGGATGCATCGAAATATAAAGGTGTGAATCATGCCCGCAGACTGTGCCGCAGGTCTAGGCCGATATTCCCTGCCCTTGGCCCGCGGATTGCCTGAACAGCGGCTCCAGCTTGTCGCTTCCTGCAGTCACCGGTTCCAGTCTTCGTGCCCACACGGGCTTCCAGATACGTCTGTTTTGTTCGTCCGGGAAGGTACTGCGTCCACATTTTTGGGATTCACTGCCCTCCGTTTGAGGGGCAGTGGGACCCTGAACTCCTGAGCAAGGCCTGTCAATACCACTGCTCGCCATGACTTCCGGACGTACCGGGTGCGTCGTGGCCACCGATATCACCCGCTGCAGCTCATCGCGTAGTCCCAGCCGCTCGTGGCCCGGCGGAGAGGGCGGGATTGCGTCTGCGCCCTCCCTGGCCGGCGCCCTGCGGGCCGGCTAACGCCGGCCAAACGCGCTCCGGGCGGGGGATCGTCCCTGCCGCTCTGGGCGCCGCTGAACGGCGGCGCACCCGCGGAACGCGGCTGTTGACCGGCAGGACCCGGCCAGAGGACCCGCCATTCAGTCCCCTGACCTGATCGTCGCAAAGCCGTCATTGGCTCAGATTCCTGTTAGTGTGTATAATACACACGCTGCAGAGTCGTGATCTGATCAAGCTGCTCCAAACCGATGGCTGGCATCTGCAACGCACCCGCGGCAGCCACCATCAGTTGGTGCACCCGACCAAGCCGGGCACGATCACGGTGCCGCATCCGAAGAAGGACCTGGGAAAAGGCCTGGTGCAGGCGATTCGCAAACAGGCTGGTTTGAAGTGAGGAACTGAATATATGCGCTATCCCATTGCCATTGAAACTGGTGACGCCAAGCATGCGTTCGGTGCCGTCGTCCCGGATCTGCCCGGCTGCTTTTCTGCTGGCGATACGCTGGATGACGCGCTTACCAATGCGCGTGAGGCTATCCTGCTCCACCTGGAAGGGCTGCTGGATGATGGCAGGGCATTCCCCGCACCGACACCGATTCAGCAGCTTCAGAAGAAGCGCAGCTATCACGGTTGGACTTGGGCCGTGGTCGATGTCGACGTCAGCGAGCTCGGAGACAAAGCCGCGCGGATCAACATCACGTTACCGCGGCGTATCCTACGGGCAATCGATGCCTACGCCAGAAAGCAAGGTGAGACCCGATCCGGGTTTATCGCCCGCGCAGCCGTGGACGCAATGCGCAAGCCGGCATGAGCCGCTGCGGCTGCGGAATGCGAGAGTCGCTGACCGGCCACGATGCGTAGCGCTCAACTATGCGGAGCAGTGGTTCTCGGCATGGCGTGAAGGTCGAACCGCTTCGCGGTAGTCGCGAGTTTCTGGCCCTTCCAATAGACGACGCGGCACGAGCTTTCCGGCCTCGGGTCTGCTGCGCGGGGGCTCCTGCCAAGCGGCGAGAAGCCGCCAGCTCCACGCCGCGGGCAGCAGACCCGCTGCGCTGCGCGCCATGTGGCTCACCGCGATCGGTTCCGTGGCGCTCGCCCTGCTCGGTGCCGCCCGTGCCTACCTCTACGCGCTGGACGGACATCACGGCACCCTCGGATGGGCGGAGAGTCGGCAGGGACGCGAGACGCATGCGCTGGATGCCGCCAATGCCCCACTGGGCGGACTCGACATTTTCATCCGGTGCAATGCGCCCGGCTGGCGCCGCATTCGCGTGCCTCGAGGTCAACCGCCAAGCCGGTGGGTGCTACCGACCCGAGGAAACTGACCTCCGGCCTGATTGCCGGAGCTTTCCGCGCGTCCAATACATCCCCGCGCCGCCGACGCGCCCGCCCAAGTCGCATCCCCCGCCCGGGGGGAATGGAACATGGACCGATCAGTGATGCTTTCAGAGTCCGAGCTGGCCGCGCTCATCGAGCATGCCGTGGCGCGCGCACTGGCCCAGCGACCCGTGGCAAGCACGCTGACTCTGGAGCAGGCCGGCGAGATCCTCGGCGTCTCCTCGCGCACGGTGCGCCGGATGCAGCCGCCATTCGTCGCGGCGGGCCGCATCCCCTACTCCTGGGTCCTGGAACGGCTATCGTCCAGATAATCGCTCCACCACGCCATCATCTTGCGCCGCTCATCCAGGTACTGCGCACGGTGGTACGCCTCGCGTACCTCGTCGGTTTCCTTGTGCGCGAGCTGACGCTCGATCGCATCCCGCCCCCACAGCCTGCTCTCATTGAGCACGGTACTCGCGACGGCACGAAACCCGTGACCGGTCATCTTGCCTTTGTAGCCGAGCCGGTAGAGCGCAAACAGCAGGGTGTTGTTCGAGATCGAGCAACGCGGATTCTGGTTCGAGGCCAGGATGTAGGGCGACTCCTCTTCCGTCATCGCGCGCAGCTCCTCGAGAATCGCTCTCACCTGCCGAGATAACGGCACCACGTGCGGAATGCGCCGCTTCATGCGCTCCTCCGGAATCACCCAGGTCTCGGGGTCGCGGATCTCCGCCCATTGCGCCCCGAGCAGCTCTGACGTACGCAGGAAGGTGTGCGCCAGCAGCAGCAGTCCCAGCCGGGTGACCGGTTCCGGATAGCGGTCGATGGCCTTCATCAGCGCCGGTCATTCCGCCGGCGTCACCGCCGCCATCGGCGTCTTCTCCACCCCCGGCAGGACCCGGGAGAGTCCCGCGCCGGGATGCGATTCGATGTCCCCGTGGTCCACGGCATGATCGAGAATCGCGCGGATGCGCTGGCCGAGGCGGTGTGCGGTCTCCACCTTCCCGGCCGCCGCCACTCGGCGCACCAGATCGACCAGATCCCCCCGGCGAAGCTCGTCGAGCCGCCGCTTGCCGATCACCGGCAGGACGTAATCCCGGACCGACTGCTCCACCGTACGCTGGCTGTTCGCGTTGCTCAGCTCCGGTAGGTGCTGCGCCAACCATCGCTCGGCGGCCTCGCCGAAGGTGATCGCGGTGCCCCCGCCGCGCAGTTCGGCCTCGCGCTTCGCTGCCCACCGCTCCGCCTCCCGGCGAAGGCGAAAGAACCGCGATTCGCGTTTCCCATCCGCGTAGAGGTGGGCACGCCACCCCTCGCCGTAGTGCGTAATCGATGCCATTGCCGTGCGTAGACCGTGCGTACTTTTTGGCCGAGAGTGGCATTTTGCATGGACAGAGCGGGACAGGCAACCGCTCAAGCCTTTGATTTGTCAGGGTCTGTCAGTCGTGCGTGACAGGACCGGACAGAGCTGGCGGAGAGGGTGGGATTGCGCCTGCGCCCTCCCTGGCCGGCGCCCTTCGGGCCGGCTGACGCCGGCCAAACGCGCTCCTGCGCGTTTGTCGAACCCGCTTGTCCATGTTCGTGGGTTCGAACCCACCCTATTGATTCACAGGGGATCTTCGATTCTGGCGGAGAGGGTGGGATTCGAACCCACGAACACCCGTGAAGATGTTACTGGAATTCCAGTCCAGCGCCTTCGACCGCTCGGCCACCTCTCCGCGTACCCAACCTCGTATCCGTCCCTGGACGTGCACCCAGCTCCCACCTTCCTGCGGGATCGTTCGCGTACGGAACGTGCACACCTTACGGGCGCTCGAGCATGCCTTCTGCTTGATGCATCGCAAGCTACCCGTACCGGATCGGGCACGAATGATACGCGATGGGGCCGGCACCCGCAGGTGGGCCGCCCGATTCGCGCGCCTCTCAGTCCCGCGGGCTGGGCTGAGCGTGCGCCACGAAATACGAGGGCGGCGCATCCAGGCAGGGCCGTCCCGCTGGCGGCGGCGGCGTCGGCCCTTTCAGCGACGGCACCACCAGCGAGTCACGGGTATCCGGCGCATCGAGGCCGATCGGGATCTTCAGCGGCGGAATAGTGCGGGCTAACGTGTAATGCCGCGGCTTGGTGCATGACCTTGCGGTGATGGCATGCCAGGCCTGACAGCCCGACAGCACCGGCACAACGGCGGCTAGAACCCACGCAGCCCTGAACTTCACGAACGAATTCCTCGCTGACGATCGCATCAATGCCGTTCCTCAATCCATAAAAACCCATTCCGGCGGAATCGGAATGCATCTCTACGACGCCACCCGAACAGTAGTGATGGCGATCCGCGGGAGGGTTCCGCAGCCTGCAAGCCCAGCAGTCCTCACGCTGCAAGCACAGCCCTCGGAAGGGGAACCGCAAAACCGGACCAGGCATGCGCGGTTTGAACACATCGTCTCGCGCCTTATCACGGACCCCTGCCTGCGCCGCAGGTTCCTTATGGATTCCGCACAAGCGCCGCGCTCGTCTGGTGCTGCGGGATCGACTCCCCCGCACGACCGAGCGCTCAACGAGCCGTCTCGCCGATACGAGCCCGTAAACATACACAAGATTCCATGGATCATGCAACAGATCCTGGCCCTGGCCGTCGCCCGACCCGCCGCGGCTCAGGCCATCAGCCCCGCCTCCTGCAGCGCCGCTCGCACTTGCGGCCGATAGACTTCGGACAACTCAGTCAGCGGCAGCCGGATCCCGCGCCCGATGCGGCCGAGTTCGGCCAGCGCCCATTTGACGGGGATCGGATTGGCCTCGAGAAACAGCGCTCGGTGCAATCTCTGCAGCGGGGCATCCAGCTCGGCGGCCCGCGGGCCATCCCCCGCAAGCGCCGCGGCGACCATCTCCGCCATCGCCCCGGGGGCGACATTGGCGGTCACTGAAACGACGCCCCGGGCGCCCGCAAGAATGGCTTCCTGCGCGGTGGCATCATCCCCGCTCAGAACGACAAATCCGGCGGGGCTGCTGGCCAGGAGTCGCCGCACCCGCTCGGCTCCGGGCACAGCCTCCTTGATCGCCACGACGCCCGGGAGTTGCGCGAGCCGCCCGGTTGTCTCGGGCAGCATGTCCACGGCGGTGCGTGCGGGAACATTGTAGAGAATCAGCGGCTTGTCCGCCGCCTCGGCGACGGCGGCGAAGTGCCTGTACAGCCCCTCCTGCGTCGGCCGGTTGTACGCGGGCGTCACCACCAGAAGCGCATCGATGGGCAGCCCCGAGAGCCATTGAACGCGCGCCACGGTGACAGCGGTACTGCTCGAGCCCGCCCCGGCGATGATCGCGATTCGGCCGGATGCGGCCTCACAGGCCCGCTCCGTCAGCTCGCGCAGCTCCGATTCCGATAAAGTGGGCGATTCGCCCGTCGTGCCGCCGACCACGACAGCGCGGGTACCGCTTTCGATGTGCCAGTCGATCAACCCCTTCCATGCGGAGAAATCAACCGTTCCATCGGCACTCATGGGCGTCACGATGGCGACCAGGCTTCCGGTGGCCACTGCGGCGATCACGCGACTGTCTGTCGCAGGGGGGATGAGCGGGCTCAAGAGGTGCTTCGACCGTAGGACTGCGGGAACAGGCATGAACCACCTGGAAGTATATCCGCTATCGAGCCGATTGCGAGGCGCCGCGGACGCCTTGCGCACCGAGGCGCCCGACCCGATGCGACGGTCGCCAGCACGGTACTCTCCCGGTACACTCCTCGTCCCGAGCACAGCAATGCCCGCGCGATACATACGATGAAGCAGCACCTGGCCGTTTCGGCGATCGGTAGCGACAGGACGGGGATGGTCCACGAGCTGACCCGGGTGATCAGTGACTGCGGGGGCAACATCACCGAGAGCCGTATGGCGGCCCTGGGGACCGAATTCGCGATGCTCCTGCTCGTCTCGGGCAACTGGCACGCCCTTGCCAAACTCGAATCCGAGTTGGCGCGCTTGTCGGGCAATGGCACGTTCAACGTGCAATTGAAACGCACCGAGCTGCGCCCCTCCCGCACCGACATGCTGCCGTACTCGATCGACGTGGTCAGCCTCGATCAGAGCGGGATCGTTTCCGGCTTGTCCGGCTTCTTCGCCAGCCGTGGAATCGACATCGCGGAGGTGTCCACGCGCAGCTATCCGGCAGCCCACACCGGCGCGCCGATGTTCTCCGTCCAGATGATCGTGAACGTCCCGAGCCGGATCCCGGTGGCCCACCTGCGCGAAGAGTTCATGGATTACTGCGATTCGCTCAATCTTGACGCCATTCTCGAACCGGTGAAATCCTAGAATGCCCAAAGTCGAACCCGGGACCAGAGTCCCCGATTTCTCCCTCCCCTCGACCGGCGGCGAGACGTTCAGCCTCAAGGCCGCCGCCGGCAAGGCGCTCGTCATTTACTTTTATCCCAAGGACATGACCTCCGGCTGCACGCGCGAGGCGCAGGACTTTCGCGACCGGCACGCCGCGTTCCTCAAGGCCGGCGCGCGCGTGGTCGGCATCTCGCGCGACAGCCTCGCCTCGCACGAGAAGTTCAAGAGCCAGGAACGCCTGCCCTTCGAGCTGCTGAGCGATGCCGACGAGCGGGTCTGCAGGCTCTTCGACGTCATCCGCGAGAAGAGCTTGTACGGGCGCAAGTACTTCGGGATCGAGCGCAGCACCTTCCTGATCGACAAGCGCGGCGTGCTGCGCCACGAATGGCGCAAGGTGAAGGTTCCCGGACACGTGGAGCAGGTGCTTGAAGCAGCCCGCGCTCTGTGAACCGGCCGCCTCGGGCGCGGCCGCTCACATCGCGGTCAACACGCAACCGATGCCAAAGAGACCCAAGGCGCGCGGCGAGCGGCGCATATTCGTGCTCGACACCAACGTGTTGATGCATGATCCGGCCTGCATCTTTCGCTTCGAAGAGCACGATGTGTATCTGCCCATGGTCGTGCTCGAGGAACTCGACTCGCACAAGAAAGGCATGTCCGAAGCCTCGCGCAACGTGCGCCAAGTGAGCCGGTTCCTCGATGACATGATGCGCGGGGCCACCAAGGAGCAGATCGATCAGGGCCTGCCGCTGCCCGCGAGCTTCACCGGCAATCACGGCAAGCCGCCCTGTTCCGGACGACTCTACTTCCAGACACGATTCCCCGCCGCGGCGCCGGTTCTGCCGGCCGGCGGGAACGACAACGCCATCCTGGCCCAGACGCTGACGCTGCAGCGCGAGCTTCCCGACACGAGAGTGATTCTCGTGTCCAAGGACATCAATCTGCGCATCAAGGCCGCCGTGCTCGGCGTGCACGTCGAGGACTATTACAGCGACAAGACTCTGGAGGATTCCGACGTGCTGTTCGGCGGCATGTCCGAGCTGCCGGCGGACTTCTGGGAGCGCCATGGCCAGGGAATGCGCTCGTGGAAGGAAGGCGAGCGCACGTTCTACGAGATTTCCGGCCCCGAAGTCGAGCAGTGGCAGATCAACCAGGGCGTATACCAGACCGCCGAGCAGGGCATCGAGGGCATCGTCCGGCGCATCGAGAACGAACGGGCGGTGATCGAGCTGTTGCGCGATCATCGCAACGAGCGCCACGGAATCTGGGGGATCACCGCGCGCAACCGCGAGCAGAACTTCGCGCTGAATCTGCTGATGGATCCGCAGATCGACTTCGTCACGGTGCTCGGGCCGGCCGGCACGGGCAAGACTCTACTGACGCTTGCGGCCGGATTGATGCAGACGCTGGAGAGCAACCGCTTCGCCGAGATCATCATGACTCGCGTCACCATCCCGATCGGCGAGGATATCGGCTTCCTGCCCGGCACCGAGGAAGAGAAAATGGAGCCGTGGATGGGGGCGTTGATGGACAACCTGGAGGTGCTCACCGGCGGGCAGGAAGGCGGCAATTGGGGCCGGGCCGCCACTCATGACCTGCTGCGCAACCGCATCAAGATCCGCTCGCTCAATTTCATGCGCGGGCGCACCTTTCTCAACCGCTTCCTGATCCTGGACGAGGCACAGAACCTCACCCCAAAACAGATGAAGGCGCTCGTCACCCGGGCCGGCCCGGGAACCAAGCTCGCCTGCCTCGGCAATGTCGCGCAGATCGACACCCCGTATCTGACCGAGACGACCTCGGGGCTCACGTACGTGGTGAACCGGTTTCGCGCCTGGCCGCACGCGGGCCATATCACGCTGGTCCGCGGCGAGCGCTCGCGCCTGGCGGATTTCGCCTCGGACGCGCTCTGATCGTCATTTCGAACTGACCGATACGCACAGGGCCGCGCGCCGCACCTGCCGCAAATCGCGCAGCTGCCGCTCCTGCTGGTGGCGCTCTGCCGGCGCAAGTGCCGCCCGGCGCCATTGGACTGCGGTGCCGACTGCCCGGGCTTACCGCGCCAACGGGATCGGGTACACTGCGCTTCCAGGCGCGTGACACGATGCGCAAGTTTCTGTTGTGACAAGGAAACCGATGGCGGCCGCCTTAGGTCCAACCTGCATGCGCGCAATCGTATGGATGGTGCTGGCCGCCTTCCTGAACACAACCGTCGCGCCCGCTGCCGTTGCTGCGGCACTCCCTTCTCACGCCGCTCATCCGCCGGGCGCGGCCGATTCTCGGGCAACGGCCTCCGCGGCCGCTCCCCCGCCGCTGCCGCCGATCCCGCTCACCACCGATCTGCCCTCGGCGCTGGAGTCGCAGCTGCCCGGTCTGGGAAGTCCCGCCTCCGCGGCCCTGCCGTTCCACGAGCAGTACCAGATCGGCTACGAGATGATGCTGCAGCTGCGCGCGCAGCATCGTCTCCTGCAGGACCCCGAAGTCGAAGAGTACCTGAACTCGATCGGCAGGCGCCTCGCCGCGCAAAGTCATCTGGGCGCGGCGACCTTTCACTATCTGTGCATCAATACGCCGGTGGTCAACTCCGAGGCCGCTCTGGGCCACTTCGTCTTCATCAACTCCGGCCTGATTCTCTTCACCGACACCGAGTCGCAGCTGGCCGCGGTGATGGCCCACGAGACGGCGCACGAAGTGCAGAACCACATCGCGCGCAAGATCCTCAACGCCCAGCACGCCAATATCGATTCGCTGGCGGGCATGTTCGCCGCCATCCTGCTCGGCGTCGCCGGCGGCGGCGGCGGACAGGCGATCGCAGGCGGCGTGGTTGCCTCGCAGGGCCTGGCCCAACAGGAGCAGATCGATTACAGCCGAAGCGTGGAAGAGGAAGCCGACCGCGTCGGTCTGGAGCTGATGGCCGCCGCGGGCTTCGACCCCGAAGGCATGCCTCAGATGTTCGAGAAGCTGATGAGGCTACAGGGACTGCAGGGCGCCTGGGTTCCCGCGGTACTCATCGGCCACCCGATGACCGCCGAGCGCATTGCCTATTCCCAGGCGCACGCGGCGCAATACCCACCGGTACCCGACACCAGCTCGCCCGATTATTACATCATCAAGGCCCGCGTACGGGTCATCACCGCCCGGCCCAGCCAGCACGTCGAGCGCTACTACGCGCGGCGCATCGCCGCGGGCATTCACAGCATCGGCACCGAGTACGGGTATGCCCTGGCGCTGATGCGCAACGATCAAGCCAAGCGCGCCGTGCCGATCTTGACACGCCTGCTCCACGAGCATCCGGAGCTGCATCTGCTCTACTCGGCCCTGGGCCAGGCTCAGGCACAGGCGGGCCAGATGAGGCAAGCGCTGGCGACGTTCGCACAAGCCAAGCGGCTGTTTCCCCTCAATGTGCCGGTCACTGTGCGCTACGCTCAGACGCTGATGCTCGCCGGGAAATATGCCCAGGCACATCGGATGCTGAACAGTCTGTTCAATGTCGTGGAACCGACGCTGAGCGAGATCCGGCTTACGGCGCGGGCCGCCGGCGCCGCCGGCGATCTCGGCGGGGCCTACTCCGACATGGGCCAATACCAGCTCGCCGTGGGCAATCTGCCCCTCGCCGCGAAGCAGTTTGAAATCGCCCTGACGATGCCGAACCTGAACAATGTGCAACGCGCCCGCATCAGCGCGCAACTGAAACAGGTCAGGAATTACCTCGCCATCCTGCGCGCGCGCAAGGGCTGAAGATCGGGGGCGCCCGCCGGGCCGGGGCGCCAATGCAAGCGACTGCTGATACACTGCGCAATTGCACTGCGCATGGACATGACATGGACTCACGACACAAAGCGCTCAGACTCCTCGCTCTGTCGGCTCTCTCGCTGTCGCTGTTCGGCTGCGCCGCGGTCCCGCGCGCGCAGCGCGATCCGCGCGATCCCTGGCAGCGCATGAACCGCGCGACGTTCAAGTTCGACATGGGATTCGAGAAGCACGTCGCCGCTCCGGTGGCGAGCGGCTACCAGGCGACGGTGCCTCATGTGGTACGGCTGGGCATCTCGAACTTCTTCGACAACCTGAGCTACCCGGCCGTCATCGTGAACGATCTGCTGCAGGGGCAATTCAAGTGGTTTGTCAAGGACACCTGCCGGCTGGTCGTGAACTCGACGCTCGGCCTCGGCGGCCTGCTCAACCCCGCCTCGCAGATCGGCCTGCCGGCGGATAACCGGGATTTCGGCCAGACCTTCGGCAAATGGGGCATCCCGCCCGGGCCGTATCTCGTGCTGCCCATCCTCGGGCCCTCGGACGTGCGCGATGCCGTCGGGCGGGCGATTGATGTCTTCGCCAGTCCGATGCACTACACGCCGAATACTTTGATCTGGTACACGCCGGATGCCGTCGATGCCCTCAACGACGATGCGCGTCTGCAGCCGACGCTGCACCTGATCATGCACTCGTACAACCCATATGCGTTCATGCGCCACGCCTATCTGTCGCAGCGGCACTACATGGTGCACGGGCCGAGTCGCGGCAACCCGGCCGCCGAAGAGCTGAAAGAACTGCAAAGCGCGGGCAAGTGACGCCCGCGCGCCGCGGCTCAGACGCCCTGCTGGAGCAATCCGTCGACGGCGCTGATGCGCGCCAGGCGCAGCAAGTCCTCCGGCAGGTTCTCGAAGCGCAGGTGGCGCCCCGTCTGACGCGCCTCGGCGAGCCAGTCGAGCAACACGGCCAGCCCGGCGCTGTCGGTCGGGCCGAGTGCCGCGCAATCGATCACCAGCGCGCTCTGCGCGGCACGCAGGGCCGCAAGGCCCACCGCGCGCGCGCGCCGCGCCGTGGCGAACACGAGCGGTCCGCCCGCCTCGCTGCGCTGCGGCGAGCGGACCGTGAATTGGAAGCTCTCGCCGCCCGCAGATCCGGTTGGATTGCCCAAGTTCGCCTCGCTCAGCGCTGCTTGGGATGTGGTTTCGGCGCGTTCAGCTTCTCGCCGCCCTCGAGGCGCTCGATCACGGCATCCAGGCCGTCCTGCTGCAGCTGCGGGGCCAGCTCGGCACGATAGCTCATGTCGTAACTGACGCCCTCTACCACCAGATCAAACACCTTCCAGCCGTTCGGAGTCATGAGGACGTAGAAGTCGATCGGCAGGCGTGTCCCGTTCGTCTCCGTCAGGACCGTGCGCACCGTCGCCGAAGTCGTGCCTGGCCGCAGGTGGGTCGGATAGACCGTCAGCATGTGCGAGTGGAAGTCCAGCAGCGCGGTGCCGTAGCTCCTGACCAGCGCCTTGCGCATGGCCGTGATGAAGCGCTGCTTCTGCTGCGCCGAGACGTGGCGTCCGAAGCGTCCGAGAACCAGATCGGCGGCGAGCGCCGCGTCGAAGTGCGGCAGCAGGTACTTCTCGACGATGGCCGAGATCCGCTGCGGGTGGGCGCGCAATTCGGCGCGGTGTCCGTCGATCTCCTTCAAGAGAGCATCGGCAACCGAGCGGATCATCTGCGAGGGCTGCTCGAAGGACGCCGGCGCGGCCCGGGCCGTTGCGGCGGAGGCGAGCCCGGGCTGCAGCAGCAGCGCCGCGGCGCACGCCGCCGCGGCGATGACGGTCGAGAATTTCATCATTTGGACTCCTTTGCGCCCCCACCCGAGCCGTGGCTCTTGTTCGCCTCGGTGGCGAAGAACTTGTTGATCAGGTTCTCCAGCACCAGCGCCGATTGAGTTTCCAGGATCCGGCTGCCGTTGGTGAGATAGGTCGGCATCGCCCCGGGGCTGATGGCGATGTACTGGCCGCCGAGCAGCCCCTCGGTGTCGATCGCGGCCGAGCTGTCCGCCGGAATCTGGTTGAAGCGCGGATCGATGCGCAGCCAGACCTTGGCGCGCTCGGTATTGGTGTCGAAATCGATCTTGGTCACCTGGCCGATGCGCACCCCCGCCATGCGCACGGGAGCCCCGACCTTCAGATCGCCGATGTTGTCGAACTGCGCGGTCACGTCGTACCCGGCCGGCTTTTTGAAGGAGAACTTCAAACCGTTCGCCGGCAACTGCATGCTGAGGAACAGCAGCGCGGCGAATCCGAGCAGCACGAACAGGCCCGTGCCGATTTCAAGAGAGCGGTTGGCGCGCATGGCGGATTGAATCCTCTTACAAAAATACGGCGGTCAGCACGTAATCGAGCAACAAGATCATCACCGACGAGGCGACCACGGTGCGCGTGGTGGCCCTGCCGATACCCTCGGCGGTCGGCTCGGAGTGGTACCCCTCGTTGACCGCGATCAGGCTGACGACGGCGCCGAACACGATGCTCTTGACGACTCCCTCGGTCACATCCTTGAGGGCCACCGCGCTTTGAGCCTGCGACCAGAATATGCCGTGATCGACGCCGAGAAACTGCACGCCGATCAGCTGCGCGCCGAACAGCCCGACGACGGTGAATATCGCCGTCAGCAGCGGCACCGCGATCAGTCCGCCGAGGAAACGCGGCGCGGCCACGTGGCGGATCGGATCGACGGCCATCACGTCCATGGCCGTGAGCTGGTCGGTGGCGCGCATCAAGCCGATCTCCGAGGTGAGCGCGGTGCCGGCGCGGCCGGCGAACAGCAGCGCCGTCAGCACCGGCCCGAGCTCCTTCAGCAGCGCAAGCGCCACGGCCGTGCCGAGCGCCTCGGTGGCACCGAAGCGGTTGAGAACATCGTAGAACTGCAGGCCCAACACCATGCCGGTGAACAAGCCCGAGAGCATGATGATGATGAGCGAGCGCGCCCCGGCGTTGTAGATCTGCGCAATGATCAGTCGCGGCCGGCCTAGGGCCGGGATGCATGCCCCAAGCAGCCGCACGAAAAATATGCCCGTCTCGCCGGTCTTGCGCACGAGCTCGAGCACGCCCTCCTGGGCGCCGTTGCTCATCGCGAGACCTCCATGAGCTGCTCGGCGTAATCAGGCGCCGGATAATGAAAGCGCACGGGCCCCTCGGCGCCGCCGGTCATGAACTGACGCACGGTTGCCGAATCACTGCTCGCCAGCTCCGTGGGCGTGCCCGAGGCGACCACCTTGCCCTCCGAGAGCAGGTAGCTGTAATCGGCAATGGTGGCGATCTCGTGTACGTCGTGCGAGACGACCACGCTGGTGATCTTCAGCGCATCGTTCATCTGCTTCACCAGGCGCAAGATCACCCCCAGGGAGATCGGATCGAGCCCGACAAACGGCTCGTCGTAGATCAGTATCTCAGGATCCGTGACGATGGCGCGCGCCAGCGCCACGCGCCGCGCCATGCCACCGGAGAGTTCCGCCGGCATCAGCTCCGCTGCCCCACGCAGCCCCACCGCCTCGAGCTTGGTGAGCACCAACTTGTGGATCAGCGGCTCGGGCAGGTCGGTGTGCTCGCGAACCGGGAAGGCCACGTTTTCGTACACATTGAGGTCGGTCAAGAGCGCGCCGTTCTGGAACAGCACGCCCATGCGCCGGCGGGTCGCGTACAGCTCGCGGGTCGTGAGGGTGCCGATATCCCGGCCGAACACCGCTACCCGGCCACGGCCGGCGTAGATCTCCCCGGTGATCAGCCGCAGCAGCGTCGTCTTGCCCGTGCCGCTCGGCCCCATCACGGCGGTGATCAGTCCGCGTTTCACGGTCAGATCGAGTCCATCGAAGATCGGCCGATCGCCGATGGCGTAATGCACGCCGCGGACCTCGATGACCGCGTCGGTCACATCCATGTTCGGATTGCTTTGCGAATCGCTCACGCGGGATCTTTCGTCCTCGTCCTGCCGGCTCAAGCGGCTTGCTGTTCCATGTCCGCGGTGTAGCGGCCGGTGGCCGCAAGCGCGTTCAAGCGGGCCCGGCGCGCGAACTCCTTCTGTCCGGCCTTGAAGTCGCCGCTGCGCCCGCCCCAGGCCGCGATCGCCGTCTCCTGCAGCGCGCGCCCGTAGCTGAAGGTCAACGACCAGGGCAGCGGCCCCAGACGGTTGATCAGCGACAGGTGCAGCGTGGCCTCCTGCGGCGACTGGCCGCCGGAGAGGAAGGCGATTCCCGGCACGGCCGGGGGCACGTGGCGCTTCAGGCAGCGCACCGTGGCCTGCGCCACCGCCTCGGGGGACGCCCGGCGCGCGGCCTTCTTGCCGGAGATCACCATGTTGGGCTTGAGCACCATGCCCTCGAGCTCCACCCGATGATCCTGCAGTTGCTTGAACACGCAGCTCAACGTCGCGTCCGTCACTTCCTCGCAGCGCTCGATCGAATGATCGCCATCCATCAGCACCTCCGGCTCGACAATCGGCACGATCTCGTTCTCTTGACAGAGCGCGGCATAGCGCGCCAGCGCATGGGCATTCGCCTCGATACCGAATGCCGTGGGAATTCCCGCGCCGATATCGATGACTGCGCGCCATTTGGCGAAGCGTGCCCCGAGCTTGTGATACTCGATCAGCCGCTCCCGCAGACCGTCGAGCCCCTCGGTGATGGTCTCACCCGGAAAGCCGGCGAGCGGCTTCGCGCCCAGATCGACCTTGATGCCCGGAATGATGCCCTGCTGCGTCAGGTACTGCGCAAACGGCCGGCCGTCGGCGGTCTTCTGCCGGATCGTCTCGTCGTAGAAAATGACCCCGCTGATCCATTCGGCCGCCCCAGGCGTGGTGAACAGCAGCTCACGGTAGGCCCGCCGATGTTCCTCGGTGGATTCGAGCTTGATGGCCTCGAAGCGCTTGCGGATGGTTCCCGTACTCTCATCGGCCGCCAGAAGTCCCTTGCCTGTGACCACCATTGCCTGAGCGATTCGAGCAAGCTCACTGCGATTCATGACGATTCTCCGCGACAGAAGTGATTCAGCCGCGCGCGCCGATGCATTGGCTTAGCTATGTCGCGCGCCACGGGAGCGGCAAGAATACCAAATGACCGGCCCTGCATGCCCTTGGTTCCTTGTGCAATTAGTACTAAAATGGTCCTAGTTAAAGAGGGTACTGCGGATGGTCCGTATCAGCCGGCTCACAGACTACGCCACGGTGCTGCTGGCCGTGCTTGCCACGCAACCCGAGCGCTTGCACACGGCCGCGGCGCTCGCGGAGCAGACGCACGTTGCGGCGCCGACCGTGAGCAAGCTGCTGAAGCAGCTGCAACGGGCGGGACTGGTCGTCTCGACCCGGGGGCTGCACGGCGGCTATCAATTGGCGCGCCCCGCGGCGCAGATCAGCGCTGCGGCCATTCTCGATGCGCTCGAGGGTCCCGTGGCGCTCACCGACTGCGCGGTGGCCCACGGCCACTGCGAGATCGAGCCGACCTGCCGCGTCGGACGCACGTGGCAGCGGCTGAATCTGGCCATCCGGCGCTCCCTCGGGGACGTCAACCTGGCGCAGCTCGCGGGCATCGATCCGATCCAGACCCGCCTGCCGGTGCTCGAGCGCGACGTAAAGACGGCGCTCTCTCCGGCACTGCTGCGCCTCCCAAACGCCTGATCCATCAATGAGCCTATCGGACATGAAAGAAGCGACACAGCTCGAGGACCTGCTCGGCCGCGGCTACCGGCACGGCTTCGTCACCGAAATCGACGCCGATACCGTCCCCCCGGGGCTCGATGAGGACGTGGTCCGCCTGATCTCGCGCAAGAAGGCCGAGCCGGCCTTCCTCACCGAGTGGCGCCTGAAGGCGCTGCGGCACTGGCTGACGATGCGCGAACCGCACTGGCCGCAGGCACACTATCCGCCGATCGACTATCAGGCGATCTCCTACTATTCGGCGCCGAAGCGCACCAGCGACGGGCCGAAGAGCCTGGCCGAGGTGGATCCGAAGCTGCTCGAGACCTACGAGAAGCTGGGTGTACCGCTGCACGAACGGGCGCGGCTCGCGGGCGTGGCGGTAGACGCCGTGTTCGACAGTGTCTCGGTCGCCACGACGTTCAAGCAGCGCCTGCACGAGGCCGGCGTGATTTTCTGTCCGTTCTCCGAGGCGGTGACCGATCACCCCGAACTCATCGAGCGCTACCTCGGCAGCGTGGTGCCTTACGGCGACAACTTCTTCGCAGCGCTGAACTCGGCGGTGTTCTCCGACGGCTCGTTCGTGTACGTGCCCAAAGGGGTGCGCTGTCCGATGGAGCTCTCGACCTACTTCCGCATCAACGCGGCGAAGACCGGCCAGTTCGAGCGCACCCTGATCATCGCCGACGAGGGTGCGTCCGTGAGCTATCTCGAAGGGTGCTCGGCCCCGCAGCGCGACGAGAACCAGCTGCACGCCGCGGTCGTGGAACTCGTCGCACTCGAGGAGGCCTACATCAAGTACTCGACGGTGCAGAACTGGTATCCGGGTGACGAGCAAGGCGTCGGCGGCATCTACAACTTCGTCACCAAGCGCGGCGAGTGCCGCGGCCGCAACTCGCACATCTCCTGGACGCAGGTCGAGACCGGCTCGGCGATCACCTGGAAGTACCCGAGCTGCGTGCTGCGTGGCGAGGGCTCGGTGGGCGAGTTCTACTCGGTGGCCACCGTCAACAATCGGCAGCAGGCCGATACCGGCACGAAGATGATCCACATCGGCCGCGACACGCGCAGCACGATCATCTCCAAGGGCATCTCCGCCGGGCGCGGCCAGAACACCTATCGCGGCCTGGTGAAAGTACTGCCGAGCGCGCACCACGCGCGCAACTTCACCCAGTGCGACTCGCTGCTGATGGGCGGGCAATGCGGCGCGCATACCTTCCCGTACGTGGAGGTGAAGAACCCCTCGGCCACGGTCGAGCACGAGGCGAGCACCTCGAAGATCAGCGAGGACGAACTCTTCTATTGTCTGGCGCGCGGCATCTCGGCCGAGGATGCGGTCAATCTCATCGTCAGCGGCTTCTGCAAGTCGGTATTCAAAGAGCTGCCGATGGAGTTCGCGGTCGAGGCGCAGAAGCTCCTCGCCGTCAGCCTCGAAGGCGCAGTCGGATAGAAACGCAGGTCACCAGCATGCTTAAGATCGAAAACCTTCACGCCACGGTCGATGGCAAGGAAATTCTCAAGGGACTCGAACTCGAAGTGCCCGCGGGCGAGGTCCACGCCGTCATGGGGCCGAACGGCTCGGGAAAGAGCACCCTGGCATACGTGCTTGCCGGGCGCCCCGGCTACGCGGTCACCGCGGGCCGGATCAGCTTCCAAGGGCAGGATCTGCTCGCGCTCAGTCCCGAGGAGCGCGCGCGCGCGGGCGTGTTCCTTGGCTTTCAGTATCCGGTCGAGATCCCGGGCGTCAACAACGTCTATCTGCTCAAGGCGGCGATCAACGCCGCGCGCAAGCAGCGCGGCGAGCCGGAGGTCGACGCGTTCGAGTTCCTCACGCTGGTACGCGAGAAGATGCGGCTGATGCGCATGGACGAAAGCATGCTCTCGCGCGGGGTCAACGAGGGCTTCTCCGGAGGCGAGAAGAAGCGCAACGAGATCCTGCAGATGCTGGTGCTCGAGCCGCGCCTGGCGGTGCTCGATGAGACCGACTCGGGTCTGGATATCGATGCGCTCAAGATCGTCGCACACGGCGTCAACACCCTGCGTGCCCCGGAGCGCTCGCTGGTGCTTGTCACTCATTATCAACGGCTGCTCGAGCACATCGTGCCGGACCGAGTGCACGTGCTGGTCAACGGCTGCATCGTGCGCAGCGGCGACCGTACGCTTGCGCTCGAGCTCGAGCGGCGCGGCTACGATTGGCTGATCAGCGAGGCGGCATGAGTCCGGCGATGACGGAACAGATCCGCAAGGAATACGGCGCGGTACACGCCGCGCTGCCCGCGAGCGTCATCGAGCCCGCTCGCCGGGACGAAGCGATCGAGAGACTCTGTGCGCAGGGTCTGCCGACCACGCGTGAGGAGAACTGGCGCTACACAAACCTGCGCGTCCTCGAGCATGCCCGCTTCGCGCCGCTCGAGACACAGGGCCAGGCGGTGCCGCCCCTGCCGGAGGCACCGCCGGGCTTCGTGCGCTATGTATTCGTGGACGGACTGCTCAGATCGGGCGCTGCGGCCTCGCACCCGGGCCTCACCGTGCGCAGCCTGCGCACACCCGGGCCCTCGAGCAGCGCCACCTGGTGCCCATGCCCGGATTTTCCCGAGGCACGCCTGGCACTGCTCAACGAGGCCTTTGCGACCGATGCGCTCTTGATCGAGGCGCACGCGAACGCGGCGCCCGCGGGTATCGAGCTGGTATTCGCGGCGACGGCCGGCGCACAAGCCGGCGCATCGTATCCGCGCGTGCGCGTGGTTCTCGAGGCAGGCGCCGAGCTGACCGTGCTCGAGCGGCACATGGGTGCACCGGAAGCGGCAAGTCTGGTCAACAGCACCGTACGCGCCGATGTGGGCGAGAACGCGCGCCTGACTCACTACCGCCTGCAGCAATGCGCACCGCGCACCGCCTGGTTCGACACGCTCACGGCGCAGCTCGCCGCACAGGCCCGCTATCACCTGCTCACCGTCGGCACCGGCGCGCTGACGGCGCGCTCGACGGTGCACGTGCGCCTCGCCGGCGCGGGCGCGGAGCTGGCGCTGTCGGCCGCGGCGCTCGCGGATCATCAGCAAAGCCATGACATGTACGCCCTGAGCGAGCACGTGGCGCCGAACACGCGCACGACCGAGACGTTCCGGGGCATCGCCTCGGGACGGGCGCGCGTGGCGTTCAACGGCAAGATCGCCGTGCGCGAGCGGGCGGGCGGCTCGGACTCCCGGCAGTCGCTGCGCGGGTTGCTCGACGGCCCACAAGCGGAAATCGACCTGCGCCCGCAGCTGGAGATCTACACCGACGAGGTCCGATGCAGCCACGGCGCGACCGCGGGCAAGCTCGATCAGAACATGCTGTTCTACCTGCTCTCCCGCGGCATCGCGCCGCAGACCGCCCAGCACTTGCTCAAATGGGCGTTCCTGGAGGACGTGGTCGCGAGGATCGAGCGCACCGAGCTGCGCCGGCAGATCGAGCGTGATCTGGCGAGCCAGATGAGCGCCGCGGCCACCCTGAAGGAGCTGCTGTGATGGCCACCTCTCTGGCCGCGCCCCCCGGGAACTTCGATGCCGAGCGCGTACGGCGTGATTTCCCCATCCTCGAGCAGCAAGTCAACGGGCGGCCGCTGGTGTACCTCGACAACGCGGCCTCCGGCCAGCGCCCGCTCGCCGTGCTGCGCGCGGTGGAGCACTACGAGACTCACACTCACGCCAACGTGCACCGCGGCGTGCACGCGCTCAGTCAGGCCGCGACCGACGCGTTCGAGGGCGCGCGCGAGCGGGCGCGGCGCTTCATCAACGCCCGCTCGACTCGCGAGATCGTGTTCGTGCGCGGCACCACGGAAGGCATCAATCTCGTGGCGCAGTCCTTCGGCCGCCCACGCCTCGGCAGGGGCGATGAGATCCTGATCAGCGCGCTGGAGCACCACGCCAACATAGTGCCCTGGCAGATGGTCTGTGAGCAGACCGGCTGCACACTCAAGGTCGCGCCGATCAACCGGCGCGGCGAGGTCGAGCTCGAGGCATTGTTCGAGCTGCTGAACTCCCGCACCCGCCTCGTAGCGGTGGCGCACGTGTCAAATGCGCTCGGGACCGTCGTGCCCGTCGAGCGCATCGTGCAAGCGGCGCATTCGTGCGGCGCGCTCGTGTTGCTCGATGGCGCCCAGGCCGTCGCCCACTCGCCGATCGACGTGCGCGCGCTCGGCTGTGATTTTTACGCCTTCTCCGGCCACAAGCTCTACGGTCCGACTGGCATCGGCGTGCTGTACGGCCGGGAGGAGCTGCTCGAGGAGATGCCCCCCTGGCAGGGCGGCGGCGAGATGATCCGCACCGTCTCGTTCGAGCGCACCACGTATAATGACCTGCCGTGGAAGTTCGAGGCCGGCACCCCGAACATCTCCGGAGCGGTGGGGCTCGCCGCGGCGATGGACTATCTCGAGAGCCTGGGCCTGGAGGCGCTCGCGGCGCACGAGCAGCGCCTGCTCGCACAGGCCACCGCCGCACTCGAGCGGCTGCCCGGCATCGAGATCATCGGCACCGCGGCGCACAAGGCGGCGGTACTGTCGTTCACGATGCGCGGCTGCCACCCGCACGACCTGGGGACCGTTCTCGACAGCCAGGGTGTGGCCATCCGCACCGGCCATCACTGCGCGATGCCGGTGATGACCTTCTTCGATATTCCGGCCACGGCCCGCGCGTCCTTCGGCTGTTACAACACCGAGGCGGACGTCGCCGCGCTGGTGGCCGCGCTCGAGAAAGCCCGCGAGGTATTCGGTTGATGGACCTGAAAGATCTCTACCGCGACGTCATCCTGGATCACAACCGCCAGCCGCGCAATTTCGGCGCGCTGGCCCATTCCGATGCGCACGCCGAGGGCCACAATCCGCTCTGCGGCGACCGCCTCACCGTGTGGCTGCGCTTCGAGGGCGATCGCATTGCGGACATCCGCTTCGAGGGCAAGGGCTGCGCGATCTCGACCGCCTCGGCCTCGCTGATGACCGAGGCGGTCAAGGGCAGGGACAAGGCGGCGATCAAGGAACTCTACGATCGTATCCATGTGCTGCTGACCGAGCCGCATGCCGCGGCGGATGCCTCGCTCGGCAAGCTTGCCGCGCTCGGCGGCGTCAGTGAATTCCCCGCCCGTGTCAAGTGCGCCACGCTGTGCTGGCATACACTCAACGCGGCGCTCGAGCACAGCGCGGACGCGGTCTCGACGGAGGAGTGAGCGGGCGATCATGCGCGGCTATGAAAGCGAACCGTTCATCGTGCAACGCGAGGTGCGCGCGGTCATCGTGCCGGCGGGCACGGAAGTCACCCTGCAGCCGGGCCAGTCCGGCTACATCACTCAGGCGCTCGGTGGCAGCCTCACGGTGTACATCGAAGGCAATCTGTTTCGCATCAGCGGCGAAGATGCCGAGTCGATCGGACGCGAGCCGGTCAAACCGCCGGAACTGCCGCCGAACGCCACCGAGGAGGACGTGCGTCAGCTCGCCTGGGAACAGATGCGCACCTGTTATGACCCGGAGATTCCCGTCAACATCGTCGATCTGGGCCTGGTCTACGGGTGCGACGTCGTGGCGAACGAGGACGGCACACGCAGTGTCGATGTCAAACTGACCCTGACCGCTCCAGGCTGCGGCATGGGGGAGATCCTGGTCGATGACGTGCGCGACAAGATCGAGCGCATTCCCACGGTGCGCGAGGCAAGAGTCGAGCTGACGTTCGATCCGCCGTGGGACCAGAGCATGATGTCGGAAGCGGCTCGGCTGCAGACCGGGATGTACTGATGGGCTGGGTCGACGCCGGGTCGGCCGAAACGCTGGCCGAGCAGGTGCCCCTCGGGGCCGATCTCGACGGCCAGCCCGTGCTCGTTGTGCGCTGCGGCGAGGCCGTCTATGCGATCGATGACGTCTGCACCCACGACGGGCAGCGCCTGGAGGGTGCCGCGGTCGAGTCCTGCCAGATCATCTGCCCCCGCCATGGCGCGCGCTTCTGCCTGCGCACCGGCGAGGCCCTGACGCCTCCGGCCTACGAGCCGCTGCGCACCTACGCGGTGCGGATCGAGGCGGGCCGCATCCTGATCGAGCAACCGGACTGATCGGAGGTCCGGCGCTCGCCCCGGGGGCGCTCGGCCGAGTTTGCGCCGCGGCCGCAATGCACGATAATGCGGCAGCGGCCACTTTCCCAGGGGGGGGATGCATGCTCAGCAGAGTTGCGATCAGCGCCGCCGCGCTGTCCTGTCTCGTGTTCGGTACGGCACGCGCCGTCAATCTCACCTGTGCCACGGTCCCGCGCCTCTCGGCCGATCTGGCCGCCCACCGAGTGAGCGCGCAGACGCTGGTGCGCCTCTACGAGGCGCGTATTGCCCGGATCAATCCGAAAATCCATGCCGTCATCGCCCTGAACCCGCGCGCCATGGCCGAAGCGCGCGCCTCGGACGCGCGCCGCGCCGCCGGGCATTCTCTCGGACCGCTCGATGGGATCCCGGTGCTCGTCAAGGACAATATCGACATCGCCGGACTGCCCACCACCGCCGGATCGCTCGCGCTGGCGAAGAACGTTCGCTCGGTCAGTGCCACGGTGATCGGCAACCTGCGCCGCGCCGGCGTGGTGATTCTCGGCCGGGCAAATCTCTCGGAATGGGCCAATATCCGCTCGGCTCACTCGGTCAGCGGTTGGAGCGCTGTCGGCGGCTTGACCCGCAATCCCTACATGCTCGATCGCACCGCCTGCGGCTCCAGTTCGGGCCCTGCGGCGGGCGTCGCCGCGGGCCTCGCGCCCGCCGCCATCGGCACCGAGACCGACGGCTCGATCAGCTGCCCCGCGTCGATGAACGGCGTGGTGGGGCTGAAGCCGACGGTCGGGTTGGTGTCGCGTGCCGGCATCGTCCCGATCAGCCGTACCCAGGACACCGCCGGCCCCATCACCCACACCGTGCGCGGTGCGGCGATGTTGTTGACCGCCATGGCCGGCTCGGACCCGGCCGACCCGGCCACCGCGCACGCCGACGCGCATCGCACCAACTACGTCGCGGCGCTCAATCCGCATGCCCTCGCGGGCGTGCGGCTCGGGATCGCGCAGTTTCTGCTGAAGAATTTCTCGCCCAAGACGCTCGCGGTATTCCACCACGCGTTGGCCCTGCTGAAGGCCCAGGGCGCGGTACTGGTCAAAGTCGACGACTATCACGTGGCGCCGCTTGAAAAGAACGAGAACCTGGTGCTGCTCACCGAGCTGAAAGTCGACATGAACGAGTACCTGGCCGGATCGCCCCCGGCGGTCAAGAGCCGCACGCTCGCCGGGCTGATCGCCTTCGATGACAGTCACCCGCGCGAGATGCGCTGGTTCGGCCAGAGCCTGTTCCTGCAGGCCGAGCGCACCAAGGGGTTGGACGACCCGGCCTATATCCGCGCGCGCGCGACGAATCTGCGCCTGGCCGGACCGGACGGCATCGATCGGCTGCTGGCCGAGCACCATGTCGCGGCACTGATCTCTCCGACACAGAATCCGGCGTCGGTGATCGACCTGGTGAACGGCGATGTGGGTATCGGCGGCGGCGACAGCACGCTGCCGGCGGTCGCCGGCTACCCCTACATCACCGTGCCGATGGGCCAGGTCGATGGACTGCCGGTCGGCCTGTCGTTCATCGGACCAAAATGGTCCGAACCCCGGCTGCTCGGCTTCGCATATGCGTTTGAGCGGGTCGCGCGCGCTTTCAGACCCCCGACCTACGCGCCCAACGTTCTGCAGTGGCATCCGAGCCGCACGCGCTGCGGATACTGAGAGCCGCGCCGGCCTTGCCGGAGGAGCGACTCAGAGGCGGTACGGCTCGATCGCCTGGCGGCTGAGCCACGCCTGCAGGCGCTTCGCGTCCATGGGTTTGGCGATCAGAAAGCCCTGATACTCATCGCAGCCCGCGGCGGCCAGCAGATCCCGTTGCTGCGCGCTTTCCACGCCCTCGGCCACGACACGCGCACCGAGCGTGCGTGCGATGTCGATGATCGCCCGCGCGATCGCGGCGTCACGCTCGTGCATCGCGATGCGGGCGATGAGGGATTTGTCGATCTTGATCGCCGCGAGCGGCAGCCGCATGAGCTGGCTCAGGTTGGAATACCCCGTGCCGAAATCGTCGATCACCACGCGCACACCCGCGCGGCCCAACTCGCTCAGACAACCGAGTGCGGCGTCCGCATCGTGCATCACCGCGGACTCGGTGACCTCCACCTCCACCGTCCGTGGATGCACACCGTATCGGTGCAGGGTCTGCACGATCCACTGGCCCGTCTGGGGCGCGCACAGCTGAACGGCGGACAGATTGATCGCCACCGGCAGCGGCGGGACATGCTCGCGCTGCCAGCGCATGATCTGCCGGCACGCCGCGTCGATCACCCAGTCCCCGAGTCGCACGATCAGGCCGCTCTCCTCGGCGATGGGGATGAACTCCCCGGGCGCGACCAGGCCCCGCGTCGGACACCGCCAACGGACCAGCGCCTCGACGCCGCACACGCGCCCCGTGCACAGCGCCAGCTTCGGCTGATAATGCAGCTCGAACTCGCCGCGCTCGAGCGCCGCGCGCAGCCCTCCCTCCAGACTCACCCGCCGCAGCGCCTGCTCGCGCATGTGCGGTGCGAAGAATTGCGCCGCAGGGAGTCTGCGGACCCGGGCCTGATGCAGCGCGACATCGGCGTTGGCGAGCAGTTCGGCGGCATCCTCACCGTGCTGTCCGCTGACCGCCAGGCCGATTCGAGCCGTCACTGCGACCAGGCGCCCGCCGATCTGATGACTGCGGCAGATCAATTCGGCCAACCGCCGCGCCTCCTCGGCGAGTTGCGCCGCGGTGAAACCATCGCGGACGACGACGAAACGATCTGCGCCGAGGCGGCCGACCAGACCGCCGCCGGACACGGACCGAATCAGATCGGCCGCGATCCGCGTCAGCACCGCCGTGCCCACGTTGCTGCCGAAGGAGTCGGCGATGGCCTCCACCCCGGTAATACCGATCGACATGACTCCGACGCAGACTTGGCGCGCGGCGCACGCACTCAGCAAGTCCGCGAGCAGTTCCCGCAATGCGGTCTCCGTGTACAGGCCGGTCAGGGGATCATGCCCATCGCCACCGGCCGCGGCTGCGCAGACCGAGCGCATCCGCGCGATCTCGGTTCCCTCCTCGACCAGTCCCAGCAGCAGGTGAATCCGCTCCCAGCAGCCCACGGCTGAGCACGGTTCGATGGCCAGCAACTCGACCACCGCATCCGCGGCCTTGACGTCGGCAGGATCGACGAGATACCGGCAGCAGCGATCGGTAAAGCGCCGCAGCATCTCGATGTCCCGAGGGGTAAGCTCGCCGGCGCGCAGGCCGGGCTCGAGCCGCTCGGCAACGCGCACGACCACGGACGACAGGCTCGAGAGGCCCAAAGCCCGCGCGGCGCGGACCAACCGGCGCAAATCGCGGCGTAAGACGCCCGGGAGCGCCGGCTTGCGGCCCTGCAGATCCTCTTGCGGCGCGTCACGCTGATTCCTTGCGGGCGCACTCCGTGGGTCTCTCGAACCGCCCCGCCGGCCGGCCGCTTCCTTCATCGGCATTGCAACCAACCCTGAGCGGACATCGAAACAAACGTCGGAACGCGCATGATCTCACCCGTCGCAGCGTACTGTCTGAGCTCGATGAACGGCTTGCCGCGCTCGCCCGAGCGCGCGGCGCGAACAGCGCCTCGATGCCCCACGCCCGTGCGCCATCGGTCCATGCCCGACGGATCGAATCGCGCTATCCGACGCCCCGGCTGATCCGACGCGGCGGCCCCGGCCGCACGCCGGCCAAAGCCATGCGCGTCGAGCCCGGGCGGAGTCTGTGCCGGGACACTGTGAGCGGCTCGAGCACATCGCCCACTCGCCCCCGATGCTGAATCGTCCACTACCGTTTGATTTGCAGGGTCGTGCACTACTGCTGCGGCGCGGCATGCACCGTACGCAGCCCGGAGCAAGCCATTGCGGGCGGAGCCAGGGCCCGGGAGGAGCTGTGGCGCGGGAACGCGGCGCCCGGCGCCGAGTGCGCCCGTGACGGGCGCACGAGGTTCGGGTGCACCCTGGATTCTTATGTTATCTGGTTTTCGACCTTGGACTGTGCGCCGCGTCACGGTCCGGCGCGCCGAACTCATTGATCGACTCGACCGCCGCGAGCACCGCGGCGGCGCTCTCGAGCAGGCGCGTGCGCCGCGCGCGGGCCGCGGCGCGCAGCCGCTCGAAGGCCTCGCGGCGATCAACCTGGAAGCGCTCCATCAATACACCGCAGGCGGTGCTGATCGTCCGGGCATCGTGCAATGCCTGCGTGATCTTGCGCACGCGCTCGTGCAGTTCGCGCAGCTCGGCATGACGCTCCATCGCCGTAATGATCGCCGGGGCGCACTCCTGCAGACGGGTCTGCGCGCCGGCGAGAAACGCGAGCGCGCCGCTTTCAGCGGCCGCACGCGCGCCCCTCTCGTCCCAGCTGTGCGCCAGCACGATGAACGGAACCGCAAACAGGGTCGCGAGCGTCACGCCGAGTGAGCAGTCCGTATCGCCGCCATCGGCCACGCACAGAATCACCAGCCGCGGAGCCCTCTGCCCCACGGCGACCATCAGATCGGCGGCGTTGCGGTAGACCGACACCTCGGGGCCACGCTGGCGCAGCAGTTCCGCGAGCCGCGCTGCGCTCGAGGGGTCACTCTCCAGGATGAAGATCCGCGGTTCGATCGGCCCTTTCACCGTCACGGCAGTGCAGCTCCCACCGGCCCGTGACCGGCCGCGCAGCGCTCGAGCGCCGCGGCCGCAACACACGCGCCGCGCCCGGACCGGAGACTGCGGATCATTGTGCAGGTCAAGACAAAGCTTGGGCAGCGCATTTTCCATAAGCGTGAGGCTCCCCATGCACGGGGTCGCCGGCGTGCGCACCGCGGGTCCGATCAGCCGGCGCGGCGGGACCGGCGTGCGCCGGCGGCGCCCGGATTTTCCGCCGCGGCCTCGATCAGCTGCAACGCATCGGAAATCAGCGCGTGCATGGCGAGGCCGGCACGCTCGGCATCTCCGGCCGCGATCGCATCGAGCACCTCGTCGTGGCCGGCAATGCCCGCCGCACGGCCCTTGATCCGGTTGGTGAAGCGGATCGAGATTCTCAGCGCGGTATTGATCAACGGGTCGAGCTGCGCATAGAAGCGATTGCCGGTCGCCGCCAGGATGGCCGTGTGAAACGCGATGTCGGCCGTCACCGGCTCCTCATCGCCGGCACCGGCGGCAATCATCCGCCGCAGCCCATCGCGGATGTGAGCGATGGCTTCGGGATCGGCGCGCCGGGCGGCGAGCCGCGCGGCCGCCGGCTCGATCGCCAGCCGCATCTCGGTGAACTCGGCCAGCAGGCGCAGCGAGAACTTGCGCTCGAGCAGCCAGCGCAAGACGTCCGGATCGAGCAGATTCCACTGCGTTTCCGGCGTGACGCTCGTGCCCTGGCGCGGCCTCGCCTGCAGCAACCCCTTGGCGGTGAGCATCTTCACCGCCTCGCGCGTCACCGAACGGCTGGTGCCGTGCTGCCGGGACAACTCCCCCTCGGTGGGGAAAGCCTTGGCATCGAACTCGCCGGTCACGATCAATTGGCCGAGGGATTCGACCAGGCCATAGGTCAGATTGCGATCACGCGGGATCTTGCTGAGAACCACGAATGCCTCGTTCGGCTCGCCGGTGTCCGGTATGCATCGATTATATCTGCAGCTTGGCTGTCGCAGGCTCTGCCCCGCCGCACGGCGAGTTCCCACGTGCAGCCATATATTATATGATTATTATTCTCAAAGCATCCGAACCGATTGGGACACCATGAGCGCAACAGACCGCAAACAAGCCACCGGACCGAAGCTGCGCTCGCGCGCGTGGTTCGATGATCCGCATGATCCGGGCATGACCGCCCTGCATCTCGAGCGCTATCTGAACTACGGTCTGACGCTCGCGGAGCTGCAGTCGGGCCGGCCGATCATCGGCATCGCCCAGACCGGCTCGGACCTCTCGCCGTGCAACCGCCATCACGTGGTGCTCGCCGAGCGCGTGGCCGCCGGCATCCGCACCGCCGGGGGCGTGCCGATCGAATTTCCGGTTCATCCCATTCAGGAAACCAGCCGCCGTCCGACCGCCGCGCTCGATCGCAATCTCGCCTATCTCGGCCTGGTGGAGATCCTGCACGGCTATCCGCTCGATGGGGTGGTGCTCACCATCGGCTGCGACAAGACGACGCCAGCGTGCCTGATGGCCGCAGCGACCGTGGACATTCCGGCCATCGCGCTTTCGGTCGGGCCGATGACCAACGGCTGGTTCAACGGCGAGCGGGTCGGCTCCGGCACCATCGTGTGGCAGGCCCGGCAGCTGCTGGCGGCCGGCGAGATCGACTATGCGGGGTTCATGGAGCGCGTGGCCGCATCGACCCCCTCGACCGGCTATTGCAACACCATGGGCACCGCCAGCACCATGAACTCGCTCGCCGAAGCTCTCGGGATGCAGCTGCCCGGCGCGGGGAACATTCCGGCCCCCTACCGGGAGCGCGGGCAGATCGCCTATGAGAGCGGCGTGCGCATCGTCGAGATGGTGCGCGAGGACCTGCGGCCCTCCGCGATCATGACGCGCGAGGCGTTCCTCAACGCCATCGTGGTGAACTCGGCCATCGGTGGCTCGACCAACGCGCCGATTCACATCGAGGCGATTGCCCGGCACATGGGCGTCGAGCTCACGCTCGATGACTGGCAGCGCCACGGCTACGAGGTTCCGCTGCTGGTGAACCTGCAGCCCGCCGGGGAGTACCTGGCGGAGGACTTTCACCGCGCCGGCGGCGTGCCGGCTGTAGTCAATCAACTCATGCAGGCCGGCTTGATCCGCGAGCAGGCGCTGACGGCGAACGGCCACACCATCGGCGAGAACTGCCGTGGCCGCCCAATCGCCGACGAGCAGGTCATTCGCCCGATCGATCGGCCGCTGAAAGCCAATGCGGGCTTTCTGGTCATGCGCGGCAACCTGTTCGATTCGGCCATCATGAAAACCAGCGTGATTTCCGCGGAGTTCCGCACCCGCCATCTGAGCGATCCGCGGGATCCGGACGCGTTCGAGGGACCGGTCGCCGTATTCGACGGGCCCGAGGATTATCACGCGCGCATCGACGATCCGGCCCTCGGCATCGACCGGCACACGATATTGGTGATGCGCGGCACCGGTCCGATCGGCTATCCCGGCTCGGCCGAGGTGGTCAACATGCGTCCGCCCAGCTACCTGATCAAACAGGGAATCACGGTCCTGCCGTGCATCGGCGACGGCCGCCAGTCCGGCACCTCCGGATCCCCCTCGATCCTCAATGCCTCCCCAGAGGCGGCCGCCGGCGGCGGCCTCGCCTTGCTCAAGACCGGCGACCGGGTGCGCGTCGATCTGCGCAAGCGCACGGTCGAGGTGCTCCTGGAGGAGCGCGAGCTGGCCGCACGGCGCGCGGCGCTCGAGGCGGCGGGCGGCTACCGCTCGCCGCCCTCGCAGACGCCGTGGCAGCAAATCCAGCGCGCCATGGTGAGCCAGCTCGGCGATGGCATGATCCTCAACGGCGCGGAGAAGTATCAGCGGGTCGAGGCGCGCTTCGGCGTGCCGCGCGACAATCACTGATCGGCCCGCGGCGCGATCCATACCGCGGGTGCGGATCGTTACGATCGAGGAGCAGGCCATGTCCAACCGCCCACCGCTGCCGCCCTTTACCGCCGAGAGCGCCGCCCTCAAGGCCCGCGCGGCCGAAGATGCCTGGAACAGCCGC
The DNA here is from genome assembly GCA_021843755.1 of Pseudomonadota bacterium. GTDB lineage: Bacteria > Pseudomonadota > Gammaproteobacteria > Steroidobacterales > Steroidobacteraceae > 13-2-20CM-66-19. The sequence goes on along the minus strand of JAKBWB010000048.1, from coordinate 18,472 downwards.
GACCCCGGGCGCGTCGCGCTCGCCTACACCGAGGACAGCCGCCGGCGCAACCGCGCGGAATTCCTCAACGGCCGCGCCGAGATCCTCGCGTTCCTCGAGCGCAAGTGGGCACGCGAACTCGATTACCGGCTGATCAAGGAAGTCTGGGCCTACACCGGCAACCGCATCGCCGTGCGCTTCGCGTATGAGTGGCACGACTCCGGCGGCGCCTGGTTCCGCTCCTACGGCAATGAGAACTGGGAGTTCTTAGTCCTGCCCCGACACGTCTTCATGCCGTTCCAGACAGCACTTGCCGTATCTCGGTCCGTGCAAGCCTTGGGGCTTGCAAGGACCTTTGGGCCGGTTCGCGGTTCTTCGTGGGGCGGCGCTGAGGCGGGTGAACGGTTACCCGTTCGCTGCCTCCGCCGCGCAGGCCCATTCTGCTTCGCCATCCTGGCTTCGCAGAATGCCCAGGGTGGCCGCCATGGCCACCCGTGCGACGCATGCGTCGCACCCCCGCGCGTAACTTCCCGCCCTCTCGGCGGTAGGCACGTCGTTCGTGCGGCTGATCTTATATCCAGGTCCGCGAACCGGCGCAAGGGACAGGACGACTCTCACATGTGCCGCCGGACGCACTGCTTGACTGCGCACGCAACGCCGCCGTGGCTGGCGTGCGCGGACGTTGCGCACATGGCTCATACCGGCGGGGTCACTCGCCTCCGTGCTCGTTCCAACGCCGGTGGATCATCGGCGCGCGCCCGCACCGGATCGCGCCGCAGGTCAGGCTCCGTTCCGCGAACGACCGTCTCGGCGTTCAGCGCCCCCCACAGGTCTCGAGCGAACTCGCGCCAGTGGACCTCGAGGCAAGCGCCCATCCGAACACGCGCGCTCGGCACATCGCGTCTTGCCCGGCGTCTCGATGATCAAGCCCCGGGGGTCATCCCCGGGGCTTTGTTTCCCTCCTGCGGCCTTCCTGGAGAGCGACCGGTCCGGGCCCCGTGACACCAGGACTCGAGCGTTGCGCGGCATATTGCGGCTCGCGCAGCGCAATCCCGGCGGACGATGCTCACGTCGACCCTTCACGGCCCCGCACCCATCGCCGGATCCCGCTCGCACCTGGCTTCACACCACGCTCGCATCCGCTCCACGGCGTGACCCACGATCTGCGGCTCCGGACCCGGCCTTCCCAGTGCACACGCTCCGCTCCTTGGACAGTTGCCCATGCAATGACTCGGCGGCGATGCATTTCAGAACTTCGCCCGCACTCCGAACTCGAGCGACGTGCCGTAGTCGATCACATCCAAGGTCTGATTCGGGAACCGTCCATACGTGTGATAGATGGAATTGAGCAGATTGTTCGCATCGAAGTACACGTTCAGATACTTGTCGACCTGGTAGTTCGTCGCAAAATCGAGCTGCGTGAACGGCGCCTGATAGACCGGCTCGTTACCGAACGCGCCTCCGCCCTGCTCCTGTCCGACCAATAGCAGAAGTTTCGCCTGCCAGTTCACCGTCAGACGCGCCTGCCACTTGTTGCGCTGATAGAACAACGTGCCGTTCGCCGAGCTCCCCACTCCGGACAACGCGAATTGATTGCTGGTGAGGCTATAGTCATTGAAGTTCGCGTTGGAGTGCATCCATGTGCCGTTGATCAGCACACCGAACCCGTACGGCAGCATCTGCTGCCAGGTCGCCGACACACCCGTCACGTCCGCCGACAGCTTGTTCGAGATGGTGGACTCCGCGAACACCATCGGCTTGCCGCAGTTCGAATCCGTGAACACCACCGCGCCACCGGCCGTGTAGGTGCACGGTGCCGGATCGTCGATGGGCAGGGTGACGTCGGTCACGGTTGAGGTCGGGAAGTTCGACACCTGCTTGTAGAACGGGTGCAACTCCGCGTAGTCGCCGTGCTTGTAGAACCAGGTCACCCGCAGGTCATAGTTGTTGGACAGGTACGGCAGCAGCCCGGGATTGTTGCCGCTCGCCGACAGCGCATTCACCCGGCCGCCATAGCTGGTATTCGGGATCAACGAGCCATTCGGCGGTGCGGATTCCGTCCGCGAGAAATCGAGGGCCGTTTCCAGATCGTCGGTGGGCCACAGCGCCAGGTCCAAGGCCGGCAGGAAGTAGCCGTAGGAGCGCGTCGTCTGCACCCAGGTTGGCTTGCTCAGGGCAAAGCTGTACGCGGTCGGATCGCTGGCGCCCAGCCATGACACGTTCGTGACAAGAGAGTTCAGACCACCGATGGTCTCGTCCGTGCGCTGGTACCGCATTCCCAGGCGCGTCATCAGCTTCATGCCGTCGATCCGGAAATTGCGGCTGACCTGTACGAACGGCGCATAGTTCATTCGTGCCACGTGCTGCACCGAAGTCGGGCTCAGCGCCTCCGGGGGCAGATATCCGCCGGTATAGGCCGGATAGCCGTCCGCCACGGCCACTGCGTTCTGGCTCGGATCGACCGGCTGGTGAATCAGGTAATTGAGCACCGTGTACGGGTTGTACAACAGCAGCGTGCCCGGCAGATTGCCGTTGTTGCCGTAACCCGGCATGAAGGTCCCGACACTGACCGGCGAGAACATCGACGGCAGCAATGCGACGCCGGCACCGGGCCCATTGCCCGAAGCCGGTCCATAACCCGCCCATAGTTCCCAGTAGTTGTTCGTGAAGGTGTCCCTCTCTTTGGTGTTCCAGTCATCATCGACGAACTGCGCCCCGAAGGTCACCTTGGTGCTGTTGCCCGGGTTCCAGGTGGCCCGCAGGGTCGCCTCGTTGATCTGATCGCTGTTCTGCTGCGTTTGCAGAGGCACGACGTGGGAGCCGATGATGAACGGATCGAGGCCGTTGTAGTTCGGCGAGGCGACCGCGCCGGCGCCCGAGGCAACGGCATTCGGTCCATAGGCGCTCCAGTACGGCAGATTATTGCCATTCTGGCTGAGCACGAGACCGCCCGTGTAGTTGTTTTTCGCATCCCCGAAGCCGGTGTCGACGTCGACATGGCTGTACGTGCCGTTCGGGTTGAACTGCGATTTCGACTGATCGGCGTCGACGTCCACGGTCCAGTCGGAATTGACGTTCCACAGCACATTCAGCCCATACGTGTTCGTGACGATGTACTCATCCTCCACCTCCGAATTGAAGTCTATCGGACCCGTGTAGTTGAAGTCGGTGATCGTGCCATTGTGGTCCAGCGTCGAATCAGGAAAGCCTCCAAACCAGCTGGCGCGCTCGAATTGCTTGTTGTGATAATCCCATGAGGAGTAGTTCTCGTCGAGAGTCACCATCACCGAACGGATGGGGTGCCACTGCAGTACCGCGCGCCCATCCTTGGTCCGGGTGTCGACCCTGGCCATGGTCATCAACATCTGCTGCGGATACCAGACGGGCACCTGCGCGTCGCCCGTGGCGCCGGCACCCACGCTGGCGCAGCCGGTGCTACCGAACGCCGTGGTGAAGTTGGCCGCCAGATCCGAGCAGGGGAATCCCCCGGCGGCGATGCCCTTCCAACCCGCGACATCCATTTGGTGCGCAAGTGTGTGATAGTCCGTGTAATCGCCATCAACGAGGATGCCGAACTTGTTGTGATCGAAGGTGTCGCTGAACAGGGCCCCGACCGCCGGACGGTTGCCGCCATCCATGGTGTAATCCGACGCGCCGACATTCACCCCGACGTGCAGACCGGGATTGTCGAAGGGCGTCAGCATCTTGACGTTGATCACCGAGCCCACATTGCCCGAAGAGAGTGCCATATCGGGCGTCTTTAATACGTCGATCTGCCCGACGTACATGGCCCCGATGCCGGAGAAATTGAACGTCTGTCCGTTGCCGGAGGCGATCTGCCTGCCATTCTCCAGGACGGTATTGAACGACCCGCCGAAGCCGTTGACGTTGACGCCCTGGGGCAACCCGTCGGCAACCGGCGATCCCTCCGCGCTCGAGTAGGCGAGCGAACCGCGATTGACCGTGACGCCGGGCAGGTGCGCGAGTGCGCCGCCGACCGAGGAGTCAGGGAACTGCCCGATCGTTTCGGCCGAGATCGCATCGACGACGCCGATCGACTCCCGCTTGATCGCGAGCGATCGCATCAGCGACCCGCGGATGCCCGTGACGATGATCGGCGCCAGCGCGGTGGCCGAGGATTGCCCGTTCGAGCCCGCGGTCCCGATGGTCGTCGGGGGCGCGGTCGTATTCTGGGCATAGAGCCCGGCGCCGTTGCGCGTGATCACACTCGGCGAGGCATTCGGCGGCGCTTCGAGCCTCCGCCGTTTCATCTTTGCCGCCTTGCCCGGCAGCACCTGTTGACCCGAGGTTTTCTCCGGAACGACGTTCCGGGCGTAGAGCACTGCGCCTGCGTTTAACGCGAACACGCCCAGTGCCAACCCTGCAAAGCCGATCATGAGGTAGGCCGCACGGCCCATCGCACCGACCCCGGCGTTTTTCTTGAACGCGTACTTCGATGCGTTACGTACTGTCTTCCAGCTCATTTTTGATGCCCCCTCTGCCCCAAACCGATATGTTGTTAACCCGCAACACTCCCCGCCGCCGATACGGCAGACGCCTTTTTTGGCAGACTCATATTTCCAAGGCGACCGTTGCTTTTTGTCCTCGGAAATATGGTACCGCTATCTGACGACGGCGCGAGTATATTCGCGACAAAGTGTTGTCGATTTGACGGACGTCAAATACAGCGGGCAAACCTGTTCCTTTTAGCGCCATCGCCGCCGAGTTCAGACTTGCGGACATAGCCCCTTTCGCGCCTGAAATTCGGGCTTTTGCGTGGCCGGGATGCACGCCAATACCCGTCCGGTCTTTTGACTCGACCGGACGCAGCGGGCTGAAATAGAGGCGGTTTCAGTAAGGCCGGTTGCGGAGCAATGCCTGTCCGCTGTTAGCTGCGGCCCATGAATACGCAGCCGGCCCCGGAGCCGCGATCGCCCCCTCGAACCCCGGAGTGATCAATGCGCGCCCTACGCTGCGCGCCGAGGAGGATCAGCGGGCGATTCCCGTCGGAGGGCTTTGTGGGTGCATCACTACCGCGCCGCCGATGCGGTAGCCGCGGCGTATGCGATGTGATGTTGGTTGAGGCGGGTTTCGCGCAACAAGCGGAGGTGGCGCGGGCGCTCGGCGCGCCCGAGCGTACCGCCGGCCGACACCAGCAGCGCCATGGGCGGGCGGGGATCGTGGGACTCCTCGACCGGAGGGTTGGCGTCGCGGCCGGCGGCGGATTTCCGGCATGCGCTGAGCAGGCGCGCGCTTTTTGATGTGGGTCTGAAGGCTCATTCTTGAGGTGGTTTCCGATCGCGGTTCCCATGCGTGCTGTAGCGCCGCAGCAGCAGCGGGACCGCCATGTTGTAATTGCGGATCGCGCGCGAGCTTTACGGCCGCATCGGCCCGGCCTTCTCCGGATTGCCGATGACGCTGGGAACGTCGTTGCCGATGGCGCTGCCGCATCCAACGTCATGCCCTGCTGCTGTCCGTCGGCGTTCGCCCGAATCGACGCCGGCGCGCTTCTGCAGCCGCAACGCACGCGGGCCGCTCCCTACAAGAACGGCGTCCCAACGTGCTGACGTCTATTTCGGAAACATCCAGGCAGTTCTCGCTCCCTACCCGATCAAACCCGTATGCGGCCCCGGCCCGCTCGGTCTCGGCCGCCTCGACCGTGCCTCTGCCTGAAACTCGCAGCGCCACCCAATGCCTCGCCGTGATCCGTAGGTTCGAATGCCCATCGAAGCGAATTCACGGTGGACAGATTCCCGAGGCATCAAGTCCCGGCACGGCCGGTTTCTCCGGAAAAGCCGCACGCGGTGTGCGGCTTTTCTTGTCGCCTCGTGAAAAGCTCATTGCCCAATCTTGCGCAGCGGCTTGCCGGCCATCAGGTTGCGCTCGATGAATTCCAGGGTGACATTCTTGGTCTCCGGCACCAGCATTGCCGTAATCAGCAGGAATACGGCATTGAATCCGGCGTACAGCCAGAACGTCTGCGCATGCCCGAAGCTGTTAAGCAGCGTCAGGAAGGTCGCGCCCACCACGAAATTGGCAACCCAGTTGGTCAGCGTGGAAAGCGCTATGCCGAAATCGCGGCCATTGATCGGCTGCACCTCCGAGCACAGAATCCAGATCAACGGGCCCGCCGACATCGCGAAGCCGATGATGAAGATCAGCAGCATGGCCACGGTGAACAGTTGCTCTACACGGGTATCGATGCCCAGATGCATCATGATGCCCACGAACGCCATGCCGACCGCCATCACCGAAAATCCGATGTACAGGATCGGCTTGCGGCCCAACTTGTCGACCAGCCAGATGGCAATGAACGTCGCCAGCACATTGGTCAGCCCGACGATGGCGGTAAACACCATCTGCGCTTCCTTCTGATATCCCATGTCCTTGAAAATGATCGGGGCGTAATACATCACCACATTCATGCCGGTGAATTGCTGCACGATCTGCAGCAGAATTCCCAGCCCCACCGAACGGCGGAAATTCGAGTTCTGGAGAAACATGCGCCAGCCATGCTGCGGGATGCGTAATTGAGCGGCGATTTCCTGCTCTTCCTGCGCGACGATTTGCGGGTTGCCGCGCAGCCTGGTCAGCACTTGGGTCGCCTCTTCGGTACGTCCACGCATCATCAGCCAGCGCGGACTGTCAGGCAGTGTAAAGACACCCAGGAAGAACAGCACCCCCGGAATGGCGATGATGCCCAGCATCCAGTGCCAGTTCCCGGAGTAGCTGAAGGCGAGATCCGAAAGATAAGCCACAAAAATGCCGATGGTGATCATCAATTGATAGAACGACACCATCGAGCCGCGTATGGTCTCCGGGGCAATCTCAGCCAGATAGATCGGCGAGGTGAAGGAGAGCATTCCGATCGATACGCCGAGAATCAGGCGCCCGGCCAAGAGCGATTCAACGGACCACGACACGCCGCACAGGATCGAGGCCGCGACGAATATCGCCGATCCCACCAAGAGCGATCGCTTGCGTCCGAGGCTCCTGGCCATCCAGCCGCCCGCGAGCGCGCCCACGGCCGCCCCCAGCATCATCCAGCTGACGATGTGCTCCAGGACTACGTCGGAGATGCCGAAATCCGCTTTGATAAACTGCTCGGCGCCCGAGATCACGCCGATATCCAGGCCGAACATCAAGCCCGCCAGGGCTGCCAGCAAGCCGATGAATACCGCCGCCTTCGGGCGAGCTTCGAGGGCAACCGCTTCCACTTTACCGTTCATGGAGTCTCCGTTGATTTTTCGTCGGCTGCAGGCTCGCGCCGTCGATAACCGCTACGTTTTGCACGCGATCTGTTGATGCACATGGCCAAATCCGACTCAACCGATTGTAGTGGCATCCATCGTTCGCTGACCACATCAAATGCCGGGAACGTCACAGGCGGCCCCATCTGCCTCCCATGATCACTTTCGTCCAAATTGGCACAGGAGACGCCGAGCCTCCCGATGTACGCTGCAGCGATGACCAAGTTGGTTCGGTCGACGATCCCAGGATAACCCAGTTGATCGCTTTCGGCTGCCTCGGCGTGCCTCAGCCGCCTCCGAGCGCACCACAGGACTGCAAGCCGCGCCAGGCGGCCTGCAGCACCCGCGCGCGTTCCTCAACCACCGCGGCCGCATCGCCCGCCCTGTACAGCGAGCCGCCCACCCCGATGCCGCTCGCACCGGCTTGCAGCCACGCCGCAAGATCGTGCGCACCGGTCCCCCCGACCGCCCAGACACCGCTCGCCCGGGGCAGCACCTCGCGCAGCGCTTTCAGATAGCCCGGTCCCAGACTCGCGGCCGGAAAGAGCTTCAGCTGCCGTGCGCCGGCCGCCAGCGCCGCAAACGCCTCGCTCGGGCTCATGAACCCCGGCAGGCACTCCAGACCGAGCGCGACAGCCCGGCCGATGACCGCAGGATCCGTATGCGGCGAGACGATCAGCCGCGCGCCGGCGGCCGCGGCATCCTCGACCTGCGCCGCCGACAGCACGGTGCCGGCGCCGATCAGCGCCTGCCCGCCAAACGCCTCGCACAGCCGCTCGATGCTCTCGAGCGGCCGCGGCGAGTTCAGCGGCACCTCCATCATGCCAATGCCGCCCGCGAGCAGCGCACGGCCGATCTCGGGCGCCTGCTCGGGCGTCACGCCGCGCAGGATCGCCACCACCGGCGGGGCGCCCGCCTCGATCAATTGCCCGATCGTCATCTCACCACCCCGTTACACATCCTCTGTCGCCGCGCGCAATCCGGCGAGCACACACTCATCGCCGTCGAGGCACTGTGCTGCGACACTGAATGCGGCCAACGTGCGCTGGTAGCTATCCGTCAGCCTGGGATCCCCGATCAAGGTGACCTCGCCACGCGGGGCGCTCGGCATCGCGAGCATGCTGTGCACCTCCGCGCCGATCAGCACGCCCGAGAGGAACGAGCGGGCCCAGCCGTCCGAGCGGCCCTCGATCAGCTGCGCGCTGCGCGTCTCGAACAGATTGGCCGCCAGATCGTAGCGGGCGGCGTTGCGCACCCCGATCTCAAAGGCCTCCTCATCCGCCTCGACGGCCCCGCCGAGCCGCAGGAGCGATGAGCAGGTGCACAGCAGCTCGAACAGCTCCCCGGTGAAGTAGGTCTGCAGTCGGGCAATGCGTCCATCGCGCACCTCCACCCATTTGCTGTGCGTGCCGGGCAGCACCATCATGCGCCGCCCTTCCCCGAGCGCGGCCCGCAGCCGCAGCGCACCAAAGATCTGGGTCTCCTCGCCGCGCATCACGTCCGGCACGTCGCGGAAGTTCTGCGCCTGAATGCCCGGCAGAATATGGACCTCCTCCTCGCCCCAACGCACCACCCGCACCGCGGCCCGCCACGGCGCCAGCGCCGCCGGGGCGCGCACGTAAGATACCTCGGCCAGGCCGGCACGCGAGCCGACCATCCCGCACAGCACGATCCGCTCGAGCTCATGGCTCGCGCGCCACGGCGCCAGCGTGCGGCGCAGCACCTCCTCGGGCACCTCCCCGCCAAGCACCCCGATCCCCGGCCCGCCGGCCCGCGCAGCCACGCGCCCCTCAATCTCGAGAAAGGCGCGCAGCCGACTGCTGCCCCAATCGCACAGCACACTTGCCGGCGAGCGGCTCGGAAGATCACCGGCGCCGTGCATCGCGTCGGTCAACCGCACGCCACCGATACCGGCCGCTGCGGCAGCCCGGGGACCGGCGCGGTGAAACTGAACACGTCGCCGGCATGCGGCTGCGCGGCCCGCTCGGCCTCGGAGAGCCCCTGGCGAGCCGTCGTGACATACGCGGTGCGCAGATCCTCGCCTCCGAAAGCAACCTTGGTGACCCGGGAGCAAGGCATCGAGACGCTCGCAAGCAGCCGGCCCTCGGGCGAGTACCGCCGCACGCACCCGCCCGCCCAAAGCGCGATCCACAGGCAGCCTTCGGCGTCGACGGCGGTGCCGTCCGGAAAGCCCGCATCGGCCTCGATGCGCAGCAGCACACGCTTGTTGAGCAGCACGTGCGGCTCCGGACGGTCGAAGGCGTACACGATCCGCGCGACGCTGTCCGTGTGATAGAAGATCCGCCCGTCGGGACTGAAGGCCGGACCGTTGGTCACCACATAGCCCTCATCCAACGCCACGCACCCGCCGCCGCCATCGAGCCGATACAGCGCGCCGCTCGGCTGGACCTCCGGATCGTGCATCGAGCCGAACCACAGTGCGCCTTCGGGGCTGACACAGCCATCGTTCAAGCGATTGTCCGGCCGATGCGGCTCGACCTCGGCGAGGGGCGCAAAGCTGCCGCTCGCCGGATCGAAGCGGTGCAATCCGCCCTTCAAGCCCACCACGAACCCGCCGCCCGCGCGCGGCAGCAGGAAGCCCGGCGGGCCCGGCGCGCGCCAACTGCGCAGCTCGCCGGTGCGCCGCTGCAGACGATGCAGCCGCTGCCCTTTGATGTCGACGAACCAGAGCGCCGATTCGTACGCGACCCACACCGGGCCTTCGCCGAGCTCGGCGCCGACCGCGCACTCGCGCCGCACCTGCACGCTCAACTCCCGGGCGAGCATGTCCGCCCCCGGTCGGTGGCCACGGGCCGAAGGTGGCGGTCGGTCGGCCCAGCATTCAGCCGCGCGGTCCCCCTCGGAGGCATTTCCCGGAAATACATCTGATTAGTCTGATTATTCGTCGGCTGGCCGTCAAGCCGCGGGCCGACGGTCAGCGCCGATAGCCATAGTACTCGCAGAACCAATCGACGAAGCGGCGTACGCCCGCCTCGACCGGCGTGGCCGGGCGATATCCCACCTCGCGCACCAGGTCCTCGACGTCGGCACAGGTGTCCGGCACATCCCCCGGCTGCAGCGGCAGAAAGCGCTTCTGAGCCTTGCGCCCCAGACACTGCTCGAGCACTTCGATGTAGCGCAGCAGCTCGACGGGCTGGCGATTGCCGATGTTATACAGCCGGTATGGTGCGCGGCTCGTGGCCGGATCGGGCGCAGCGCCGCTCCAGGCCGGATCGGGTTGCGCGATGCGCTCGCACGCCCGCACCACTCCCTCGGCAATGTCATCGACGTAGGTGAAATCGCGCTTGTGATTGCCGTTGTTGTAGACGTCGATGGGCTTGCCTTCGAGGATGTTGCGCGCAAACAGAAACAGCGCCATGTCCGGCCGGCCCCACGGACCGTACACGGTGAAGAAACGCAGCCCCGTGCTCGGCAGCCCGAACAGCGCCGCATAGCTGTGCGCCATCAACTCGTCGGCCCGCTTGGTGGCCGCGTAGATCGACAGCGGGTGCGACGCGCCGCGGTGCGGGGAAAACGGCATGTCGGTGTTGGCGCCGTAGACGGAACTGGTCGAGGCGTACACCAGATGCTCGACGCCGTTGTGCCGGCAACCCTCCAGCACCGTGAGCGTGCCGGTGACATTGCTGCGCACGTAGCTGAACGGATCCCGCAACGAATGGCGCACCCCGGCTTGCGCGGCCAGATGGATGACGCGCGCGAAGCGCTCCTCGGCGAACAGCCGCGCGATCGCCGGCTCGTCGGCCAGGTCCAGCCGCACGAAGCGAAAGCCGCGATCCCGTCCCAGCATCTCGAGCCGTGCCTGCTTGAGGCTGACGTCGTAATAGTCGTTCAGATTGTCGAGCCCGACCACCTCGTGTCCGGCCGCAAGCAATTTGCGCGCCGTATGAAAGCCGATGAATCCAGCCGCACCGGTCAATAAGATTTTCATGGTTCGTCGGTCGCCTCGTGATAGATGCCCGCGCCGTTGCGCTCTGGCTGACCCGGGCAGTGTACCGCCAGGGCAGCGCGCCGCAGCCCCGATGCGCACCGTACGCCGACCGCGTGCCGCCCAGGGCCTCGCCGATGATCATCGTTCGATGCCGCGGAGCGAGTTGGCCGTAGAAACCATGGAGCGTGCGTTCGGCCGCCCCGTGAGCCGCTGCGCGCGCGAGCGCACAGACCGCGGCGGCCACATCGAGCCGTGCCGGGCAGCACTGCTCACCCGGGAAGCCTATCCGCACCCACCTGCGACCGCCGGAGGCGTGCGGCAGGGCCGCGACGTGCGGCCGGTCACAGATCTGAACTTCCGACTCCGAGTTTTTCGCGCGGCGGCCGACATCTGCACCGACTGTGCCGCGACGATACCGTCGCCCGGGTTGACCCTATCCATGGAAATCTGGCTCCTCTTGCCAATGGCGCTTGCCGCGGCTGCCGTGCTCATGAGGCCAGTGCTGCGCCGGGCATTCGGCACGGGCACCACAGCGCCGCAGACCATGCCGGCTGCGGGCGGGGAGTCCGCCGCGGCCTCCATAACTGCTGAGGTTACGCTAACGCAAGAGGCGGACGCGAAGGCCGCGCCGGCCCCGATCCGCGCGCTCGAGCCTCACGAGATCTTCGCGATGCTGCGCCAGGTGGAGTTGGGCATGAGCGCGCCTGAAGTGCCCGCTCGAGAGCGTGACCAGCAGGTGGCGGCAGCTCTTGGCGTCATCGGCGACGCGGCCAGTGAACGGCGCCACTTCCCCCGCCGCCCCAACCTGCTGCCGCAGCTGATGCACGCGGTCAACGACGAAAGCACGGCACGGCGTCAACTGGTGGCCATCATCGCGCGCGATCCGGCGCTGGTGGACAACCTGCTGCGCATGGCGAACAGCTCCTTCTATCGGATCAGCCCCCATCCGGTCGAGTCGATTGAGCGGGCCGTGGCGATACTCGGCAGCGACGGCCTGCGCTCGGTGATCGCCACTGCGCTGCTGCAGCCGGTCTTCGACGCCGCGGCCGCAGCGGACTTTCCGCACTTCGCCCCACTCGTCTGGGAACATGCGCTACGCTCGGCGCAGGCCGCCCTGATTCACGCCGCGGTAGCCGAGCGGACCGAGCCGTTTGCCGGCGAACTGCTCAGCCTCATCAGCGGCATGGCCGAAATCGTGCTGTTTCGTGCCGCGCGCGCCCAGTGCACGGCGGCGACCCACGGCGCGCCGGGCGCCGCGGCGCTGATCGGCGCGCTCCTGCAGGCCCACGCGGGCGTACTCGCCCAGCGCATTGCGACCGATTGGCAGCTGTCCGAGACCGTGCGCGGCGCGCTCGGCGAGCAATGCGGACCCGGCCCGGCATCGACGCCGCTTGGCCGCTCGTTACGCTTCGGGCGTCTCGCCGGAGCTCTGGCGGTGCTGCATGCGAGCGGCACGATCGATGCGGCCACCGTACGGAGCTGCCTGCCCGAAAGCCAGCTGCCGGCGAGGCACACCGGGATCCTCGTGGCGAAGCTTCTGCAGCCCCTGCAGGATCCACGCACCCGCGCCACCCCGGTCAAGCCGCGCTAAGGCGCGGGCGGGCGCCGCGAGCGGTGGACAAAGCCGCCCGAACCGGCGGATGATGTTTTCCAAGGGCTCCGGCTCGCTTGCGGAATGCACTCCATGAATCAGGCCCTTCCCTATCTCGTGTGCACGCTCTCGGGCACCTTGCTCGGCGCGTTGATTGCCTGGCTCCTGACCCACGTCTATGCGCGCCAAGCGCTGCGCGAAGCGCGCCGGCAGCGCGAAGCGGCGGAGCGCTACACCCGCTCGCTGACCACGCTGCTGAAGAACTGGGAGAATCAGGGACGCGTCGAACTCTCCCGGGACGAGGACGGCGAGATCACGGGCGGGCAGATCCAGCTCGAAGGGAACGCCGCCCCGGCGCAACGCTAGGCCTCAAGCCTGCTCGAGGCGCAGCGGGACGGACCGGCCGGCGCCCCGCGGGCGCCACCACGCCGCATACAGTACCGGCGCCAACCACAGAGTCATCGCTGTACCGATGATGAGCCCCCCCATCACGGCAATCGCCAGAGGCCGCAACAAGTCGGTGCCGCGTCCGATGCCGAGAGCAATCGGCAGGAATCCCAACACGTCCGCGAGCATCGTCATGAGGATCGGACGCAGCCGCTGGTGCGCGGCCAGCGCCACGCTCGCCGGCCTGGGCACACCGCCGTCGAGCTGATGTGCGCGGGAGAAGATCAGAATCACGTTGTTCACCGCGATGGCGAACACCAGCAACATACCGAGAAACGCCGTGCTGTCGAGGTCGGAGCCGCTCGCCAGCAGCGCCAGCAGGGTCCCGGCCGCCGTGAGCGCAATGGAAACGATGGCGACGATCGCCGCCTTCTGGCTGCCGAACTGATAGCCGAGCAGCACCAGCAGGATCAACAGCGCCGCGCCCAGGATGATCAGCATCTGCCGGAAGCTCTTCTGCTGCTCACGGTAGTAGCCCCCGATCTGACTGGTGACCCCCGGCGGCAGAGCGGCTTTCGCGATCACCCCATCGGCGCGCCGCGCCGCCACGGACAGTCCCTCGCCCGGCACGGGGCTCAGCTTGATGGTGGCGTAGGGAACGAGATTCTGATGGGTGACATACGGCACGACACCCTGCAGATGCACGTGCGCCACCTGCGACAACGGCGCGAAGCGGCCATTGGGCAGGCGTATGCGCGTATCGGCGTAGTTCACCGGAGTACGGTCGGCGGCATGGGCTTCCTCGACGCGGATCGGCACGATCTGCTCCCCCCGCAACAGGAATCCCGCCCGCTCGCCCCAGTGGCGCGTCACGAGCTGACCGGCGAGACTCGCCGGCGTGAGCCCCTGGATCGCGGCCAGGCTGTTCGGCGTGACCTGCACCTCCGGTCCGGCCGAGGGGGCCTTGAACACCACGGACTGAAAGTCGTGGCTCGCGAGCAATGCCGCCAGCAGCCGCTCGCCGGCCTGGTGCAGCACGAGTGAGCTCTTGCCGAACAGCTCGACGACCAGCGGAGCGTGCGATCCGGACAGATTCCCCAGGCGATTGATCATCACCTGCATTGTCTCGAGCGTAGTCAGATCCGGGAACGCCGCGCGGAACCGCTGCCGCAGCTGTTGCATCACCTGCCAGACACTTGCGCCGCGGTGCCGCTTGAGCAGGATCGTAATGCCACCTTTGTTCGGCGTGGCGTAGGCGTTGCCCAGACCGCGGCCGACCACCAAGGAGGCCCGCGCGACCGCCGGGTTGCGCAGAGCGATACGCATCATGTCCCGCCCCACCTGGGTCGTTTCGCGCACACCCGTGCCGACCGGTGTGCGGTATGGCACCACGAAAATGCCCTCGTCCCAATGGGGCAGGAAGGCCGTCGGCAACCACAACACCCCGACGGTCCCCACGATCAGCAACGCTGCCACGACGGGCGCGGCCCAGCCGGGTTTGCGCATGCCGCGCAGCAGCGCGCGCCCGTACCTGTGGCGCAGCCACTGCTCCCCGGGCAGCCGGTGAACCGGACGGGGACGCTGCGCCACCCACATCGCGAACGCGGGCGTGATCACGATCGCGATGAGCTGGGAAGTGACCAGTGCGATGACCACCGCCGCGGCCATGCCGCGGAACAGCAGCCCGATGGTTCCCGACAGAAAGATGAGCGGAACAAAAATGACACAGGAGGTGAGCGTGGCCATGGTCATCAACGGCAGAATGTCGGCCACCTTGCGCAGCGCCGCCTCGCGCCGCTGTGCCAGATCACCCTCGAGCCCATGCACCCCGCGCTCGACAATGACGATCGCGTGATCAACCAGCGCGCCGATGGCGGCGGTGATGCCGCCGAGCGTCATGATGTTGATCCCCAGGCCGAGGACATCAAGCACCACCATGGTGGCGGCGACCGCGAGCGGCACCACCACCATGGTCGCCATGGCGCCGTCGATGCGCCCGAGAAACAGATACACGACCCCGAAGGCGATCAGGCTGCCGAGTCCGAGCGCGATCCATACATCGCTCAGGCTGGAGCCGATCAGCCGGCTCAAATCATAGATGCGCACCAGGTGCACATGCGGCGGCAGATGCGCCGCGACGGCACGCAGCCGCGCGCGCACCCGCGCCGCGACCGCAACTTGATTCGCCCCCTGTTGTGCCGAAATATCCACCAGCAGAGCATGGCGATAACCGGGCACCGCGGCCGCGCGGATCAGCGGCGGCGAACCGATGCTCACCGAACCGAGCGCATCGAGCGGCAATGCGGTGCGCGCACCGCGCGCGCTCATCGGGCCGAGTGGCAGCGGCAGTCGGGCCAGCGCGGCCGTATCGAGCGGACGCGGCGTCGTGGCGGCGATGAACTGCTGGTGGAACGCGTGCAGCATCCCGGCGAAGAACGGTCCCTGATAGGCACGCAGTGCCGCGACCACCCGGGCCGCGCTCAGATGATATTGGGCAAGACGCCGCGGGCTGAGCGTGAGGTGCACTTCCGGCCAGCCCCTGCCGGTGTCCTTGGCCTGGTATACCCCCCGGACCCCGAGAATCGCCGGACGCAGCGTGAAGGCGAACACCGGCTTCATCGCCGCACTGTCCACGGTGTTCGAGACCAGCGCGTATTCGGTCAGCGGATAGATGTTGGGTCGCATCAGGCGCACGCTCACGCTCGCGCCCGGCGGCAGCGGGATGTGCGCGAGCCGCGCCTGCAGCAGCAGATACGCGGTTTCGGGGTTGGTCCTGGAGCTGAAATACACGTGCAGCTTGGTCAGCCCGACACCCGTCTGGGAACGCACCCGCGTCACCCCCGGCTCGCCCTTGGCGGCCTGCTCCATCGGCTCGGTCACCGCCAGCAGCATGTATCGCACCGGCAGGTCATTGGTGTGCACCAGAACGGCGACCTTGGGGAAGTCGACGGGCGGGAATATGCTCTGCGGCAAACGCTCGAAAGCAACCCAGCCGGCCAACAGCAGCACGACCGCCAGTACCGCCACCGTGTAGCGATTCTCCCATTGGAACCGCAGGTAGTGGCGGATCATGGCGCGACGAGCAGCTGCGTGCCGTTGGCCAGTCGTCCGGCGCCGCGCACGACCACGGTCTCGCCGCTACGCAACCCGCCGGTGACCCAAGCGCGGGCCCCGCGTGTACCGAGCACCGTGACCGGCACGCGTACCGCGCGGCCGCCCCGATCGATGAACACAAACGCATCGGCACCCTGCATGACCACCGCACGCAGGGGCACGACGAAGCCCGGTGTGGAACGTTGCGCGAAGCGCAGGTGCACCCACTCTCCGGGCAACAGCGGCGCGCGCGGCGGCGGCGTCACGTACACGGTGACCAGACCCGACTGGCGCGCGCTGTGGCCAATACTGTGGATGCGTCCGCTGCCCGACCAGCCCGCGAAACGAATCGCGACGGGTGCGGCTCGAGACAGGCGCATGGCGTTCATCGGCGACAGCAGCGCTTCGATCCACGGCGCGCCGCGTCCGTCCAGGGTCACGATCGGCGTACCAGCGTTGACCACCGCCCCGGAGGGCACCCGATAGTCGAGAATGCCCGTAAACGGCGCAAGAATCGCCTGGTTGTCGAGTTGTCCTTGCAGCGCCTGTACCTGTGCCTGCATCTGTTTCTCCGTCGCGCGGCTGCCCTGCAGGACCTGCAGCGACACCACGCCGTCGTGATACAGCGTACGATCGCGCTGCACGTTGAGCTGCGCGAGGTGCAGCTGCGTGCGCGCCGCCTGCAGACTCGCCTGCAGGCCCGGCGGCCTGATCCGCGCGAGCAGCGTCCCGGCGCGAACCTCGCCCACGGAGCGCGCGGGCTCCCAGACTCGCCCGCTCAGCGGGGCGCTCAGGGTGACATGATTGACACTTCGTACCCGGGCGATGGCGTGCACCCGCGGACGCCAGGCCGAGCGTTCCACGAGCGCGGTCCGCACCGGCACCGCCGCGTGCGCGGCCGCTGACAGCGCAAGCAGCAATGCCGCCGCGACGAGGCCGACCGTACCGGCAAATCGGGCCGGAGACTTGCGCATTGCCTTCATGTTGCCGATCGCACTCCCGGATAGGTGCCCGCGTCGAGCCGCAACTGGGTACGCGCCATGCGCAACAACACCAGCATGGTCGCAACCCGCAGTCGAGCCTGCAGCCAGCCGTTCTCCGCCTGAGCCAGATCCAGGGCGTTCAGGGTACCGGCCTTGTAGCCGTCGCGCGTCATGTCATACACGGACCGCGCCTCGCGGCGTTGCTTGAGCGCTTGCCGGTAGGCGCGCTCGGCCGCCCGAGCACTGCCGTAGTCGTGCGCGATGGTCATACGGATCTGCAACAGGACCGAGCGCCGGGCCGCCCGCAATGCCGCAACGCGCGCATCAGCGTCCGCAATGCGGTCGCGCTGCGCGCCGAAGTTGAAGATAGGCATGCGCAAACCGAGAAACACCTCCCACCCGAGGTCGCCGACCCGCGGGGTCGGCACCGTGTCGACCCCGTAGTCGAGGCTTGCGGTGACGGTCGGCAAGCGCGTGGCCCGCAGCGTACCCGCCTGAGCATTGCCGACGGCGATCTGCCGCGCCGCGATGCGCAGCAGCGGCTGCGCGCGCCGGGCCTTCTCGATCCACAGCGGCTCCGCCGGCAGCGGACGGGTTGCCGGCCGAAGCGCCGGCAACACGATGGGCGCCGACGGGATGCGCCCGAGCAGCACGTCGAGGACACGCTGCGCCGCGCGCCGCTGCGCGCGCGCCTGCTGCAAGCCGCTCTCAGCGGTGTGCCGCAACAGCTTCGTCTGCTCGAGATCCAGGACCGCGGCCGCACCGACCGCGTACTTCTGTTGCGTCCCCCGATACAGGATGTCGACCGATCGCAGCGTACTCTTCCAGATCCGAACGCGGGCGCGCAGGAGTGCAAGCTGATACCACCCGTTGGCCACCTGTGCGGCCACCCCGAGACGCGCCTGCGCCTGCTCGCTGCGCGCGAGCGCTGCTCTGTCGCGGGCCAGTCGCGCCAGTGCGCGCAGTTGCGGGGAATACAGCGGCAGGGACAGCTGCAGCAGGCCGAACGTCTCCTGCGGGCCATTGGCCGAGACGTAAAGCGGCTGCCCAGCGCGGGTCTGCGTCCAGTAACGTCCCGCCACCACGGACAGCCGCGGCAACAGGGATGCACGGCCGGCGCGTGCGCCATACCGACCCGCCGTGCGCAGATCCTGCGCCTGTCGCACCTGCGGCGAGACTCGCAGCGCGGTCGCGATCGCGGCAGGAAGCGGCAGTATGAGTCTGCTGCTGTCCGCTGCGC
>JAKBWB010000072.1 GCA_021843755.1 Pseudomonadota bacterium | reverse complement strand
CTGTGGACGACGGGGACAACTGTGCCTCCGTTCTGGGCTCGATCGATGAGGGGCCCAGGCCACCGTCCCTCACAAATCCTGCTCAGAATTCCCGGTTATCCCCTCAATTTGAGTGCGCCTGCTCAGTGGATCTCGTCACGGACCGTACCGGGAACTTCTATGGGATAACCCTCTTCGGTGGCCCCAAAGGGGACGGCACGGTTTTCAAGCTCAGCCGCACCGGAAGGGTAACCGTCCGGTACTCCTTTGACGGCGCTCACGGGAGCGCGCCATGGGGCGGGCTTGTGCTTGGTAAAGCCGGAAATCTCTATGGAACAACGCGTTCGGGCGGTGCATATGGCGATGGCACGGTTTTCAAGGTGAGCCCCACCGGGACGGAGACCGTTCTATACTCCGGTGGCAGCACTCCGAACGATGGCTTGTTGCCGTTGCGGCTCGTCATGGGCAGTGCTGGCAACCTCTACGGAGTGA
This sequence comes from Pseudomonadota bacterium, assembly GCA_021843755.1. Taxonomy (GTDB): domain Bacteria; phylum Pseudomonadota; class Gammaproteobacteria; order Steroidobacterales; family Steroidobacteraceae; genus 13-2-20CM-66-19. The sequence continues at coordinate 59,740 of JAKBWB010000072.1, read as the reverse complement.
CCGAGCTCGGCGGCGTAAACCAGGATGGCACGCTGTTCAAGATCAGGCCCAGCGGCAAAATGACCACGCTGTACTCGTTCGGCAGCACGGCGAACGACGGCGACACTCCAGAGGGAATTCTAGTTGGAAATGAGACTGGCGATCTCTTTGGAACGACCATCAACGGCGGCCAAGACGGAGACGGCACGGTGTTCGAGTTCGACCCCAGAAACGACATTGAGACCGTCCTGTACTCCTTCGTTGGGGGCACGTCGGATGGGGAGCATCCACTGGCCGGCCTGGTCATGGACGGTGCCGGTAATCTTTTTGGGACAACATCATCCGGCGGTGCGCACGGAGACGGAACGGTGTTCGAGATAAAATTGGCAACGTCGCTCACGCGTTAAACGTGATGGCCATCGCGGCGAGATTTGGGCCGAATAAGACGTCCGCCTCAGTTTCTCGATTATGGGTCGCGAGATGAAAGATGAACTGGACGAAGAATCGCCACGGAATTTGTATGTCAGTTCAATCGCAGAAGTGGTCTTTCGAATGACCGTCGGTTCGGATCAATCAAGGACGGCTCCTGGGTAGCTGCGGAAGCTCCGCGTCGCTGTTGGACTCGGGGCGTCGGCTGGCGATGAGTTGAGGGACGGCGATCAAGACCTCTGATTCGGACTTGGAATATGAGATGAAGGCCAAGTGCGACGCCACGTGCGAATGCCGGGGCAATGAGGGGTAACCGAGGGCAACGATCCGGGGCAGAATCCGTGCGGAGTTCCCACGAATTGTCCCAAGCGATCAGATATTTGCCGCCGCCGCGATTGCCGCAGCCTGCCTGGCGTTGCCTGGGAATGGAGCGGGTGATGGGAATCGAACCCACGTTAGCAGCTTGGGAAGCTGCAGTTCTACCATTGAACTACACCCGCGTGGATGGAATTGTACGAGAGGTGTGGCGTGCCCGGCAATCCGGCCTTTTGCGGTATGCACGGCTCAGGGCGAGGCTGCGGGGGCTCGGAATCGGATCAGAGGCGGTGAACCGGACTGCTCGCGCCGGGCATCGCCGGTGCTCGAGAACCCCGCGCTGGCTCGCCATCATCGCGACGTGCGCGGGGACCCGTTCGCCTTCATTCCCCGATGTTCAGCGGGGAGCCGATGGGTACGACCGCCGCGGGCTCGGCGCGGCAGGCTGGACGGTGGCTCGCGCCGGGCCCGTCAATCGTCATCCATGAGCCATTTCAAGGTGGTGGCGAAGTGGCGGTCGGATCACCGACAATGGCGGGACGGACCCATGGGCACGAAACTCCTCATCATAGATCCGCAGAACGACTTCTGCGACATCGAGTCGGCGGCACTCCCGGTGCCCGGAGCGAGCGCGGATCTGGCGCGCCTCGCGGACCTCGTCGCGCGCGCGGGCGATGCGCTGACGGAAATCACCGTCACACTCGATTCCCATCCGTCCGTGGCGATCGAGCGCGTGACGTTCTGGCGGCGGGCCGATGGCCAGCCCGTTGCGCCCTTCACGCAGATCACCTGCGAAACGGTCCGGGCCGGCAGGTTTCTGCCGCGCGACAACCACCTGCTGCCGGAGGTCATCGACTACTTGGACCGGCTCGAGTCCCAGGGCCGCTATCGGTTGATGGTCTGGCCGGTGCACTGTGTGCTCGGCACGCCGGGCCACAACATCTGCGCCCCGTTGGCCCGGGCGCTCGCCGATTGGGAGGTGCGCACGCAACGCCCGGTCGCGAAAGTGCTGAAGGGCATGCACCCTCTCACCGAGCACTACAGCGCCATCCGCGCCGAGGTGCCGCGCGAGGACGATCCGGGCACAGGCACCAATGACGCGTTGATCGACCGCCTGCGTCCGGGTCCGGCCGACCGGCTGCTCGTGGCCGGCGAGGCTTCGAGCCACTGTGTCAGGGCCACGGTGCTCGATCTGTTCGCGGGGTTCACCGCTGCGGAGCGCTCTCGGACGGCGTTGCTCACGGATTGCATGAGTCCAGTCCCGGGATTCGAGTCGAGCGCGACCGCATTCCTCGAGGGCGCCTGCGCTGCGGGGGCCAGGCTCGCCGCGAGCGCAATGGCGCTCGAGTCGGGTGGGCAAGCCCAATGAGCACCTTTGTGCCGGTGGTCCGCTCGCTTCTGGATACGGACCTGTACAAGCTGACCATGTGGCAGCCCTTTCTGCATTCCTTCCCGGGCAACCAGGCCGTCTATCGCTTCCGTTGTCGCAACCCGCCCGGATATCCGCTCGCCTCGATCGAGCGCGCGGTTCGCGAGCAGCTGGATCACTTCTGCAGCCTCGTCTTTACCGAAGAGGAACTCGCCTATCTGGCGACCAAGCGTTATCTGAAGTCGGATTTCATCGATTTTCTGCGCATCTTCCGCTTCCAGCCTCGCTATCTGCGGGTTCGCTGCGAAGGAGACCGGCTTTCGATCGAGGCGCGTGGCCCACAGATCCACGTGATGGGCTTCGAGATCCACGTACTCTCGATCGTCAACGAGCTGTACTTTCGAGCCTTCGATGAGCGCGCGGCCCTCCAGGAGGGGCGTAATCGGCTGAAGCGCAAGATCGAGCTGTTGAGGGAATTCGAGCAAACCGGTCCCGCAAGACGCCATCCGTTCGTGTTCTTCGACTTCGGCACCCGCCGGCGCTTCTCACGCCTCTGGCACGAGGAAGTCGTGGCCACTCTGGCGCGCGAGGTGCCGCAGTATTTCCGTGGCACCTCGAACGTCTACCTTGCCAAGCAGTACGGCTTGACGGCCGTCGGCACCATGGCTCACGAGTACCTGCAGACCTTCCAGGCGGTAGGCGTGCAACTGCGGCACTTTCAGAAGGCGGCGCTCGAGAAGTGGGTCCAGGAATACCGCGGGGATCTCGGTACCGCCCTCACTGACGTCGTGGGCATGGATGCCTTTCTCGCCGACTTCGATTTGTATTTCGCCAAGCTCTTCGACGGGCTGCGCCATGATTCAGGGGACCCTGTGACCTGGGGCGAAAAGGCCCTTGCGCACTATGAGCATCTGCGGATCGATGCGCACACGAAGCGGCTGGTATTCTCCGATAGCCTGACGTTGCCGAAGGCGCTCGCGTTGCACGCACATTTTGCCGACCGCGTGCCGTGTTCGTTCGGGATCGGCACTTGCCTGACCAACGACATGGGGATCCCCCAGCTCGACATCGTCATGAAGCTTGCCGAGTGCAACGGTCAGCCGGTGGCGAAGTTGTCCGATTCGCCGGGCAAGACGCTCTGCGACGACGAAACGTTTCTGGCTTACCTGCGGCAGGTATTCGGTCATCGGAGCGTCTGACCGTCATGCTCCTTCCTGCCTCAGTGCTCCCCAGCAATGCCGCCAGGCGGCGCGGCTTGCCTGCTGCCGCACGAACAGCGGATCATTCCGACTCATGAGCGTCACCCCGGAGCAGATGATCACGCGGTCCGTCTGCGTCTACTGCGCATCGAGCCGCGTGTCCCACCCCGCCTACCGCCAGGCGGCCTTCAAACTCGGCGAAGTCCTGGCAAAGCAGGGTATCGCCATCCTGTACGGCGGCGGCGCGGTCGGCTCGATGGGGGCGCTGGCTGACGGTGCCCTGGCGCACGGCGGCCGGGTCGTCGGCATTCTGCCGCGGTTCATGGCCGACCTCGAATTGGGCCACAGGGGTCTGAGCGAGCTGAAACTGGTCGAGGACATGCGCACCCGCAAGCACTTGATGCTCACGGGCGCCGAGGCCGTGATCGCATTGCCCGGCGGCAGCGGCACGCTGGAGGAGTTGTTCGAGGCGCTCACGCTCAAGAGGCTCGGACTTTATCTCGGCCCCATCGTCCTGGTGAACACGCGGGGGTACTTCGAGCCGCTGAAGGCATTGCTCGAGCACGCGGTGACGGAGCGGTTCATGGACGCGCGGCATCTGGCGATGTGGCAGGTCGTCGCGCAACCGGAGGAGGTTCCGGCTGCACTGGCGAGCGCGCCCGCCTGGAGCGCAGCTTCGCGCAGCTTCGCGTCTGTCTGACGTCATGCCGCACCGGTGTCACCGAAGCGACGGCTCGGGGGGGCGGGGCGCCTCGGAGCGCACTCAGGCCGTTTCCGCGAGCACCTTGCCGAAACGGCGCTCACGGCCCGCGAAATCCTCGAGTGCCGCGTTCAGCTCCGCCTCGCCGAAATCCGGCCACAATCGATCGGTGAAGTACAACTCCGCGTAGGCGCAGTCCCAGAGCAGGAAATCCGACAGCCGCCGCTCCCCACCCGTGCGGATCAGCAGATCCACCGGGCCGGATTCCGGCACGGAGTGGTCGACCTCCGCAAGCAAATGCTGAAATGCCTGCACGGAGAGCTGGTTGCACGACGCGCGGCGCGCGGCCTCGAGGATGCTGTGCTTCGCGGAATAATCGACCGCGATGCGCAGCTGCATCCGGATGCAGTGCGCGGTCAGCGCTTCGCTGTGCTCGATCGACCGGACCAGGCTCGAGGGCAGCCGATCGCGGCGTCCGATCACATTGATGCGCACCCCATTGCGCACGCAGCGGCGAGTCTCGCCGGCGAGATAACACTGCAGCAGGTGCAGGAGCGAGTCCACCTCCTGGCCTGGCCGGCCCCAATTGTCCGACGAGAATGCGTACAGCGTGAGCGTGCCGATGCCGGCCCGCGCACTCGCCTCGACGATGCGCCGGACCGTCTTGGCGCCCTGCACGTGCCCGGCGCTGCGCGGCAAGCCCCGCAGCTGCGCCCAGCGGCCGTTGCCGTCCATGATGATCGCGACGTGAAAATTGCCCGCACCGCTCATGATCGTCTCGTGGCTTTGATGACGGCCTCGATGTGGTCGAGATAACGATATAGCGCCTGTCGTCCGGCGGACGTGAGGCGGTACTCGGATTTCGGGCGCCGGTCTGCGAACGACTTGGCACATTCGATGTAGCCGGCCTCTTCGAGCTTGCGGGCGTGCGCGCTGAGGTTGCCGTCGCTCACCTCGAACAGCGCTTTCAACTCGTTGAACGTGAGCGGCTCATTGACCGCCAGCGCGCTCATGATTCCGAGCCGTACCCGCTCGTATACCAGACGGTCGAACTTCGAGTCGTTGCCGTCGGGGCGGGGCGAGGTGTGCGGCGGACTCTTGGCCGGCTCGAGCTCGCCGCCGGGAGCCTCGTGCCTGCGCGCGTTCGGCTTCATGCCGCCGCGTCCTCCCGCACCTCGATCCGGCCGATCAACAGCCCGAACACCAGGTGCAGCACACCGAAACCGGCGCCGAGCACCAGGTTGTGCCACTGCGGTGGCAGCTCGAAAGCGAGTCCGCCGAGCAGCACGAACAGCGCGCCCATGATACCAATCAGCCGCATCATCACCGGCGCGGTCAGCAGCGTCGCCGACAGCACCGCGCTACCGTACAGCAGCAACCAGGTCCCGGGAATCAACCGCCGCTCACCGGCCGTATACAAGACCGCCGTGAGCACGGCGCCCGACAGCAGCGCCGGCATGAGGCAGAACACAAAGCGGCGGGCCGGCCCGCGGTACAGGGGCAGCCCCGCGCCGGAGCGGTGGCGGGCGACCAGCACCAGACCGAGTCCCGAGGCGACCACGCTCGCGATCAACCAGATCGCAAGCCAGCGCGCGGCGAGGGCGGGGACCGACGCCAGCCCTGCGGCGGCGAGTCCGACCACGCCCAAGGCAATGCCCGCCGTGCCCGGTACCGCGAAGGCGCCGGCCGCCTCGATCGAGGCGCGGATGTAGTTCAGCGTCCCGAGCGCGTGGGAATCCATTGCCACCGGGTTGTTCGATCGCATTGGAGGACGGTTCGGCCGCGGGCGGATGGGAGCCTGCACTCTAGGGATCTACTTCGTTCTCGTCAAGTACTCTGCGGTGCAGAGTTAAAAGCCGCCGATCGCCGCCGCCCATGCGCTTCGCATGCCACCCGGGCCACACGCCGCCCGGATCACACGTTAAGATATGCTTCAGCCATGGATTCGACGCCCCCTTCCAGCGCCGGCGACCGCCAGCCCGAGATCCCAACGCACGGCGACGCCAGCGGCATTCCGGCAACCCAGAGCGGTGCCGAGCGGCGGGCTCATGAGGCGCCTCAGGGCCCCATGCGCCGGCGGACGATGCTCAAGATCGCGGCAGCCGCCCTCATTATTCTCGTGGGGATCGTCGCAGGCGTGCTGATCTGGAGGTACGAGAGCCACTTCGTCGGTACCGACGATGCCTTCATCGACACTCGGATCGCTGCGGTTTCGCCGCGTGTGTCGGGGCAGGTGATCTCGGTGCCGGTCGTGGACAACGAGAAAGTCGCCGCCGGCCAGATTCTGGTGCAGATCGATCCGACCCCCTTCCGTGTCGCGCTGCGCCAGTCGTTGGCGGCCGAGCAACTGGCGCGGACCGGTCTCGGCCAGGCGCGGGCCAATGTTTCCGTTGCGCGCGCAGCGGTCGAGCAGGCGCGGGCCGCGTACATCAGTACGCAAGCCCAGACGGCGAACGCGCTCGCGAACCTGCATCGCTATCTTTTTCTACGCCGCCGTAACATCAAGGCCCTGGCACGCACACAGCTCGACCAGGTGGAGGCGGCCGCGCGCAGCGCCAAGGCTCAATTGCGTGTGGCACAAGAGAAAATAGCCGGCGCACAAGCCGAGCTCGAGGCGGCGCAGGCAGCCGTGGCGGGTGCCATGGCCCGCGTGGCGAACGCTCGCGCGCACGTTGCGGCCGCGCGCCTCGACCTGAGCTACACGACCGTCAGGGCCGCCGAGGCCGGCCACGTGACCAAGAAATCCGTGGCCATCGGCAACTACGTCAGTCCCGGCCAGGAACTGATGGCGCTCGTGCCGCTCAAGATGTGGGTGACCGCAAATATCAAAGAGACGGACCTCTACCTCATCCACCCGGGTCAGCGCGTGAGCATCCACATCGACGCGTGTCCGAATGCCACCGTTCACGGCAAGGTGCAGTCGATTCAGCGCGGCTCGGGCGTGGCGTTCGACCTGCTGCCGCCGCAGAACGCCACCGGAAATTATGTGAAGGTCGTGCAACGCGTGCCGGTCCGGATCACTTTCGACGCGCCGCCGTCCGGCTGCGTGCTCGGTCCAGGCATGTCGGTCGAGCCCGAGATCAGAATAAATTGACATGGCCGGGCCCAGCGCACAGGGCGGCGGGGGCGCGCATGTGTGGACCGCGTCCCGCTCGGCAGCCGGCCGCCACAGCCCCTGGCTGATCGCAACCATCATCTCCATCTCGGCGTTCATGGAGGTGCTCGACACCGCCATCGCCAACGTGTCGCTGCAGCACATCGCCGGCTCCCTCGCGGTCAGCTACGATGAGTCGACCTGGGTGCTCACCAGCTATCTGATCGCCAATGCGGTGGTGGTCCCCGCGAGCAGTTGGTTGTCGAACGTCATCGGCCGCAAGCGCTACTACATGGCGAGCGTCGGGTTGTTCACCATCTCATCGCTGCTCTGCGGGCTCGCGCCGTCGCTGACGTTTCTGATCACCGCGCGCGTCGCCCAGGGCATCGGCGGCGGAGGTCTCGCGCCCGTCACTCAGGCGATGCTGGTCGACTCGTTTCCGCCACAATCCCGCGGCAAGGCCATGTCGGTGTACGGGATGACCGTCATCCTGGCGCCGATGCTCGGACCGCTGATCGGCGGCTATATCACCGATCACTTCTCGTGGCACTGGATATTTTTCATCAACGTGCCGATCGGGTTCCTGTCGCTGTCACTGGTGCAGCGCTACGTTGACGAGCCGCCGCTGTTGGTCGAGGAACGCAAGGCCCGCTGGAAGCAGGGCATCCGTTTCGATGTGCTGGGTGCGACGCTCATCGCGCTCGGCCTGGCTGCTCTGGAAGTGATGACCGACCGTGGCGTGGTGGACGACTGGTTCGCCAGTCCGCTGATACGCGCGGCGGCCATCGTCTCCGGAGTGTGCATCGTCGGGTTCGTGGTGTGGGAGCTGTTTGCCCGTGAGCCCTTGCTCGAGATGCGCCTGTTCAAGAACCGCAATTTCGCGGTGGGCGTGCTGATCATCATGGTGATTGGAGTCATCCTGTTCGGCACCACGCAGTTCCTGCCGCAGTTCCTGCAGGAGGTCATGGGCTACACGGCCGAACGAGCGGGTCTGGCGCTCACCTTGGGCGGCATGATCACGATGGTCAGCATGCCGCTCGCCGGAATACTGAGCGGCCGCACCCGGCCACGGAACATGATGTGGATGGCGTTCGCCGTGATCTGCTTCTCCCTGTGGATGATGTCGCACTTCGCCGTCACCGTGACGTTCGGCCAGGTGGCGTATGCGCGTGCCTGGCAGTCCGCGGGAATCCCGTTCCTGTTCGTGCCATTGATGACGGCCGCCTATGTTGGTGTGCCTGCAAACCGCACAGGCAACGCCGCCGCCATGATTGCCGTCGGGCGAAACGTCGGGGGCAGCGTCGGCATCGCTATGGTGCAGGCCTTGCTCGCGCGCCGTAAGCAGTTTCATCAGGAGCGCCTGGTGAGCGGCCTGCAGCCGCTCAATGCACCGTACGTGCACGCCGTGCACGCTCTTACCCGGCTGTTCTTGAGTCGCGGCGCCGCGCCCGCAGCCGCCTCGCACATGGCTGTGGGTCAAATCTATGCGTGGATGGAGCGCCAGGCATTGATGATGTCGTTCGACGACGTATTCCGGGCGCTGATGATATTCGTCATCGTGATCTCGCCGCTGTTGCTCTTGTTGCGGCCGCCACCGGCTCACCACGGCCACCGTGCCGCCGCTGCGGCCGATTCCGATAATGCGGCCCAGGTGCCTCTCTAGATTCCAGCCGAAGGGGTGAGTCTGGTGGCTGAATCATGGCGCTGACGCGTGAAACCGCCCTTGAAAGAGACGCTGCGGACCCCTTGGCGCCGCTTCGAGAGCGCTTCGCCATGCCGCGCAGGGCGCAAGGCGGACGCTGCACCTACCTCTGTGGACACTCGTTGGGATTGATGCCGTTCGCTGCGCGCGAGACCCTCGCCGAGGACCTCGAAGATTGGGAGCGTCTGGGCGTGCTCGGTCACGAAGACGCGCGACGCCCGTGGATCGGCTACCACGATGCGCTCGCGACGCCGATGGCAGACCTGCTCGGCTGCCGGACCGAGGAAGTCGCGGTGATGAATTCGCTCACGGTGAACCTGCAATTGATGCTCGCCAGCTTCTATCGGCCGGCCGGTGCGCGGCGCCGCGTTCTGATCGAGGCCGGCGCCTTCCCCTCGGACCGTTACGCGGTGAGGTCACATCTGCAGTGGCACGGATGCGATCCGCGGGAGGACGTGCTCGAGTTCGCCCCGCGGGCCGGGGAGGAATTGATTCGCGAGGAGGACCTGGAAGCGATTCTCCGGCGCTGCGGCGAGCAGATCGCGCTGGTTCTGTGGCCCGGAGTGCAGTACCTGACGGGACAGGCGTTCGACCTGGCACGCGTCGCGCGCGCCGCGCAGGGAGCCGGCGCGCTCGTCGGCTTCGATTTGGCCCACTCGGTCGGCAACATGCCGTTCCCGCTGCGGGACATCCCGGCGGACTTTGCCGTCTGGTGCAGCTACAAGTACCTGAACGCCGGACCCGGCGCGATCGGCGGCTGTTTCGTCCACTCCCGGCATTTCGACGCGGCGCGGCCGCGGCTCATCGGCTGGTGGGGACATGATCCGGCGACCCGTTTCGACATGCCGCAGGACTTTCGCGCCGCCGCCGGCGCCGCCGGCTTTCAGCTGAGCAATCAGCCAGTGCTCGCCGCCGCGCCGCTCGTGGCTTCCCTGGCGCTGTTCCGGGAGGCCGGCATGCAGCGGTTGCGCGCGAAGTCCGTGGCGCTCAGCACGTTTTTCGAGCAGCTCAGCGCGCAGCGCACGCCCGAGGTGCGCCTCATCACTCCGCGAGAGCAGGCCGCGCGCGGCGCGCAGCTCTCGCTGCGGGTCAGTGGCGGCCCGGCTCGTGCGCGCCGGGTCTTCGAGTGGATACGCGCTCACGGCGTGGTGTGCGATTGGAGGGCGCCGGATGTCATCCGTGCCGCGGCCGCGCCGCTTTACAACGGCTTTGTGGACGTCTTCGACTTCGTCGAGTGCCTCGAAGCGGCGCTGCGAGCGGCCTGAGCATGTCGCGCGAACGTCACATCGTGGTGGTCGGCGCCGGCCTCGGGGGGCCGCTGATGGCGCTGCTGCTGGCGCGGCGGGGGTTCGCGGTGACGCTGCTCGAGCGCCGCGCCGACCCCCGCGGTGGCGTTGCGCAGGCCGGCCGTTCGATCAACCTCGCCCTTTGCGCGCGCGGCATCCGGCCGCTCGAGCGCGCCGGAGTGTTCGCCGATGTGGAGCCGCTGTTGATGCCGATGCGCGCTCGAAGAGTGCATCCGCGGTCCGGACCCGGCAGTGTGCACCCGTATGGCCAGCGACCCGGGGAGATCAACTATTCGGTTGGACGCGCAGCGCTCAACCGTGTGCTCGTGAGCGCGGCCGAGCGCGCCGGCGTGATGCTGCGCTTCGAGCATCGCTGCCTCGGCCTCGAGCCCGAGTCGCGCGCGGTTCAGTGCATCGAGGCGCGTTCCGGCCGGGCATTCGAGCTCGACTGCGAAACGGTCATCGCGGCCGACGGTGCGGGCTCGGCGGTGCGCGCGAGTCTGGCGGCAGCCGGCGCGTGCACGGTGTGCGCCGCGCCGCTCGATCACGACTACAAAGAGATGACCCTGCCGGCGCTCGGCGGAACTCATGCGCTCGAGCCCGATGTGCTGCATGTCTGGCCGCGCGGCGGATTCATGCTGATCGCCTTGCCGAATTCAGACGGCACCTTCACTCTGACGCTGTTTCTGCCGCGTACCGGCGAGCCGAGCTTCGCGGCGCTGGCCGATGCGGTGGCGCTCCGGGCGTTCTTCGGCGCGCAGTTTCCCGACTTGGAGCCGTATCAGGCGGCGCTGATCGAGGATTTGCGCCACAACCCGCAAGGACAGCTTGGCACCGTGTACGTGCGCGGCTGGCACCTCGAGGGCCGGGCCTTGCTGCTCGGCGATGCGGCCCACGCCATCGTCCCATTCCATGGCCAGGGTATGAATGCTGCGTTCGAGGACTGCGCCGTGCTCGATACGCTGCTCGAGCGCGGCGGGGAATGGGCGGCGGTGTATGCCGAATTCGAGCGCCTGCGCCGGCCGAGCGCGGCGGCGATCGCACGCATGGCCCTCGAGAACTATGCGGAGATGCGCGCCAGCGTCCGGGAAGCGGATTTCCAACGTTGCCAGCGTCTGGGGTTCGAACTCGAGCGACGCTTCCCCGAGCGGTTCATCCCGCGCTACTCGATGGTGATGTTCCATCCGGAGATCTCCTATCGTGAAGCGCAGCGCCGCGGCGCAATCCAGGCCGCGATCATCGGGCAGTTGGACAGTGCCCGCACCGCCGATGGTGGCATCGATTACACGCTCGCGGAGCGGCTCGTGCACGAGCGCCTCCCGGTGCCGATTGGCCGAGACCCGGACGCGCGGACCGGCTAAAATCCCTCGTATGAACCGAGTCACCACAGACGGGGTCGTCGAATACGGCCCCCAGGACGTGCAGAGCCTGCTCGAAGAGGGCCGGATCCTGTTGATCGACGTGCGCGAGCCCGACGAGTACGGCACCGAGCGCATTCCCGGCGCGCTGTTATATCCACTCTCGACGTTCGATGCCGCATATCTGCCGCTCGACGGGCAGCGGGCGGTGGTGTTTCACTGCGCGGCGGGCGGCAGATCCCTGACCGCTGCGCGCTTGCGCAAGGCGAGCGGCCAGCCGGCCGCACACATGGCCGGAGGCATTGTCGCATGGAAGGCCCTCGGTCTACCCACCGTCAGCTAGGCTCGCAGCCCGCGGTCGCGGGCGAGCATCCCCGGTCGGTCCGCTCTTTCGTTACGCGCGCCGGTCGCATCACCACCGCTCAGGAGCGAGCGCTCGTGAGCCTTTGGCCGAGCTACGGTATCGAGCCGGCCGGGATGCTGGACCTCGACGCACTCTTCGGACGTAGCGTCCCGCGCAGCGTCGAGATCGGCTTCGGCAATGGCGAGAATCTGCTTGCGCTCGCGGCCCTTCATCCCGAGCGTGACTATCTCGGCATCGAGGTGCATCGGCCCGGAGTTGGGAGGCTGCTCCTCGGTCTGGCGGCGCTCGACCTGAAAAACGTGCGGGTGATCTGTCGCGATACCGTCGAGGTTCTCGAGCAGCACCTGCCGCCGGCCTGCCTGGATGAGATCCTGGTGCTCTTTCCGGATCCCTGGCCGAAGAAGCGCCATCACAAGCGACGGTTGATCCAAGGACCGTTCGTGAGCGTGCTCGCGGCTCATTTGCGCCGTGGCGGTATCCTGCATCTGGCCACGGACTGGGGCCCGTATGCCGAGCAGATGCTCGCGGTGCTCACTGCGGAGCCGCACCTGCGCAATGTGGCGCCGCAGGGCGGTTTCGTGCCCCGCCCCCACGGGCGTCCCCAGACCCGTTTCGAGCGCCGCGCAGAGCGCCTGGGGCACCGCATATGGGATTTGGCCTTTACACGGATCTAGGGCGTACCTGGCGAGCCACCCGTGCCCGGGCGTGAGCCCAAGCGGGTCCAATGGCCCTTCCGGGGCGGTGGAGCACCGGGCCGGGACATCCCCTGTGCGGGCGTGCGCCGCTGCGCGGCCTACCCATGCAGGAAGGCGGAGCGCAACCCGTCCACCACGAATTGCACCGCCAGGGCGCCGAGCACGACGCCAAAGAGACGGCCGGCCACGTTTACCCCGGTTACCCCGATGATGCGCATCAGCGGCTCGGCGAGCCACATGATGATCAGGGATATGGCCAGCACCACGATCACCGCCACGAACAGACTGAGGAAAAGCAGCGGCTGGCGCAGCAGATGCACCGGCCCGAACCACAGCAGTACCGTGGCGAGCGCGCCCGGACCGGAAATGAATGGAAAAGCGAGCGGGACCACCGAGATGTCGGCGCGCCGCTGGCTCTCGGCCTGCTCGTCACTGGTGGTCCGGCTGCCCGATTCGCGCGCGAATACCATCTCCAGGGCCAGCAGGAACAGCAGCACACCGCCGAAGATGCGAAATGCCCCGATACTGATGCCCATCACGGCAAGGAAGGGCGCGCCCACGAGGGCAAAGAACGCCAGGATCAGTGCCGCGACCACGGTCGCCTTTACCGCCATCCGGTGCCGGTACTCATGGGTCGCGCCCTGGGTGAGCCCGCTGAAGATCGGCAGCAGCGAGATCGGTTCCACGACCGCGAAAAAGACCACGAAGAATTTCAGCGGCTCTTCGATCATCGGGGCAGGCGGCACCGCGGTTTCTTCATCCGTTCTTGAAAGGCGCGCGCGCGAGGTGCACCATGAACGTCCGCCCCTCGCCGGGCGAACGCAGGATAACAGCTCCGCGTCCGTCCCGGCGGGCTCAGCGGTCCCATCCGGGGACCGTCGTTCCGGGGCGCCAGGGGGCGGCGCGCCGGTGAGGTCAGCCCATGGTCGCATCGCAACCGAGAATCGGCGACTGGTACCGCTCGAGCGGCGGTGATCTTTTCGAGGTCGTGGCGATCGACGACTCCGATGCCACCGTCGATATCCAGTTCTTCGACGGCACGGTCGGGGAGATCGATCGCGAGGACTGGGACGCTCAATGGGACGACGGCCTGATCGAAGCCGCAGAGCCACCGGAGGACTGGAGTGGCTCGGTCGATGTGGAGGCCGACGAGGAGGATCAGACCCAAGGGGGTGAATCCCCCGGCGACGATACGGCGCTGCGCGCGAACAGGCTCGAGGGACTCGATCTGTTCGAGTAGGCCTCAAGGGCTCATGGCTGCGAGCGCCGCGATGTCCGCTTCGGGCGCCAGGAGCACCAGGCCGTCCACGATCTGCAGCGGAATCGCCCGGAGTGATTGGCCCGCGCAGGGTCCCGCGACACACTGCCCCAGGTTTCGCTCGAACAGCGCGCCGTGCGAGGCGCACACGATGAGCGTCCGGTCGGGTGTCAGGAACCGATGCGGGAGCAGATCGAGCGGATGACCCGCGTGCGGGCAGTGATTCACGTAGCCGCGCACGCCGCCACCGTATTCGACCACGAACCCGCGCAGTGGCCAGTCTCCGCCGCCGATGGTGAATGCCCGCGCGCCGTGCTCCTCGAGCTGCGCGAGGCGACAGACGACGCGCGCCAGATCGATTTCACTCGGCGGCATCGCAGCGTTCCGGTGTCCCACGATCCTCGCGCGCCTGCGATGCGCTTGCTCGTGGGACGCTGTGCCAGAGCCACGCGAGCAGCAGCAATCCCGGGATGCCGAGACCCGCGGTGAGCAGGAAGAAGTGAGGGTAGCCGATCCGCTGGACCACGAAACCGGAAACGCCCTCGGAGATCTTGCCGGGCAGGGCGTAAAGCGAGGCGAACAGCGCGTACTGGGTGGCGGTGTATTTCGAGCTGGTGAGGCTGGACATGAACGCGATCAGCGCCACTCCTTCGACCGAGCGCGCGAGGTTGTCCAGGCCGTTGGCGAAACCGAGTCCGAGCAGCGTCGGCGTGTGGGTCGTGGCGAGGAACGAATAGCTCAGATTCGAGACCACCGCCAGCGCGCCGCCGATCAGCAGCGAGCGTGCCAGGCCGATGCGCGCCACCAGTGCGCCGGCAATGAATACGCCGGCGATCGACAGGGAGAATCCGTACACCTTCACCACCAGCGCAATCTGATCGAGGGTGTAGTGATGGGCAATGTAGAACGGTCCGGTCATCGCGCCCATGATGAATTCGTTCATTTCGTACAGTCCGATGAACGCCACGCAGGGCAGCGCGAAGCGCAGGCCGTATCGGCCGAAGAAGTCGGTCAGCGGACAGATGACCGCGCCGATGAACCACTCCCCGATCTTGCGCAGCGAGCGGGGCCAGTGAGCACGGCGCTCCAGCCACTCGATGACGCGCGCCTCACGCTGCTGCTCCTCGCGGGTCACGACGGCCCGAGGCTCTCTGGCCAACAGGGTGGTGGCGATACCGACGCTCATCAGGGCCGCCATGACGCCGTAACTGACATGCCAGCCGAAGCCGGAGGCGACCGAGAGGGCGCCGGCGGCCGCCGCGATCATCCCGACGTTGTAACCGACTTCGTAAGCCCCCACCATGGGGCCTTGCATCCGCCCCGGGGCCGATTCGATGCGCCAGGCGTTCATGGCGACGTCCTGCGTCGCCGAGCAGCAGGCCACGAACAAAGCCGCGACCGCCATCGAGGCGATGCTGGTGGTCGGATCGGCCGTGGCGAGCCGGGCCAGACCGATCGCGATGCCGACCTGCGCCAACAGCATCCAGGAGCGTCGCCGGCCCAGCAGCCGGTGCAGCAGCGGCAACTCCCACCGGTCGACGAACGGCGAGAATACGAATTCGAACGAATACGCGAAGCCCACCCACGAGATCATGCCGATCGTCGACAGCTCGATCCCCGACTGGCGCAGCCACATCGACAGCGTCGAAAACACCAGCAGGAACGGCAATCCGCTCGAGAAACCGAAGAACAGCATCGTGATCACGCTGCGCTGCCGGTAGATCTCGAGCGCGCTCCACCAGCGCCCGAGTGCCCCGGTGGGCCGGGTCGGCGCATTCCGCGGGCTCACAGCCTGTGATCCGTGCCGCGGCGGTTGACGAGGTGGGTGCGCATGAGGCAATGATATTCGCTATGCAAGATCATCAGCTCAGATTCATCGAGCTCGCCCTGTCGCGCCAGGCGCTGTGCTTCGGCTCGTTCAGGCTCAAATCCGGGCGTGAGAGCCCGTATTTCTTCAATGCCGGCCTGTTCAGCGACGGCGAGGCGATTGCCGTACTCGGGCGCTGCTACGCAGCGGCGATCACCCAATCCCGCCTCCCGTTCGACATGCTGTTCGGGCCAGCCTACAAGGGCATCGCGCTCGCGGCTGCGACGGCCGCCGCACTGTTCGAGCATCATGGCCGCAGTGTGCCGTATGCGTTCAACCGCAAGGAAGCCAAGGACCACGGTGAAGGCGGCCGGGTGATCGGCGCCCCCCTGCAGGGGCGGGTGCTGATCGTGGATGACGTGGTGACCGCAGGCACCGCGGTCCGCGAGTCCCTGGAGTTGATCCGCGCCGCCGGTGCCCGCCCGGTCGGGTGCGTGTTCGCCCTGGACCGGCAGGAGCGCGGGCAGGGCGCGCTGAGCGCGACACAGGAGATCGAGCAGGAGCACGGCGTGAAGTGCCTGAGCGTGCTCACGCTGGCGGAGCTGATCGAGGCGCTTGCACGTCCCGATGCACACGGCATCACGGCCGGGCAGCTCGCGGCGCTCGAGGCCTACCGGGCGCGCTACGGGTTGGCCTAGGGCTCATCCAACTCGATGCCGCGCTTAGGAGTACAGGGGAGGCAGCGGCTCATCGCGCGGATGCCCAGGCGGGGAGCGCGACGCGAGCTCGGTGAGTTCCTGCGCCAGCGCCTCGCCCTTCCAGCTCCCGCCGCCGAAGCACGCACGCTCGAGCTCGCGCAGCCGCTCGGTGAGTTCCGGTCGGCTGATCGCACGGGCGATCGTGCTAAGTCTGGTCTGCGGAGTGTTCCACGCGCTCGATGCCCAAAGCAGCAGATGGTGCCGGGCCGCCACGGGGTCGTTGCGGGCACAGGCGGCGCGAAACGCCGCGCGCGCGCGCGCCGGATCGAGTCGGACGGCGCGCTCGACAGGGGCTGGCGCGGCGCGGCGGTGGCGCCGGACCCAGCCCGTTGCGAGCCATGCGCCGATCGTTGCCAGCCACAGCGCGGCCAGCCCCGCGCTCACCCATTGCCAGCGCCTGAGCGCCGCGCTGGCGCTCGCATTCCGGGGCGCGGCGCGGCCGGCGCTTGCTGCCGGATGAGGTGATTCGCTGCGCGCGGCGGGCGCAGGCACCCTGCCGAGCGGCGAGGCGGCTGCGGGAGTGCCGCTGGGAGCGGCAAGGACCGTCAGGGTCCGCCCCGGAATGCTGGCGGTGCGGGCCTGGTTCGTGCGCGTGTCCCACCAATGGATCGTGATCGGCGGCAGCGAGTAATGGCCCGCCCGGTTGGCAATGAACGCAAGGGTCTGATCACGCTCGCCGACCATCTCTCCGCCCTGCATCGTGTTACGGAGTCTGGGCTGGTCGGGGTAGGTCGAGAGCCCGGCCGGTGGCGTGATCAGGTGCGTGAGGTTGGGCAACTGCCCGGCCGTCAGCCCGGTTGCCCGCAGATGGAGCGTGACGGTGAGTGGATTGCCGGCTTGCGCGCGCAGGGTGGTGGGGCTCCACTGCGCGGACAGTGTGACCTGCCGGGCCGGCAGCCAGTAACCGCTCCTCTGGCCTGGCGGTCGCGGCCGCACCGACAGCACGATCGGATCACCGTGGACCTCGATCGGCCGGGTGCTCTGGACCAGTTGGCCGAAGAAGCTGCCGAAGCTGCCGCTCCAGGGCGAGGCGCTCTGCGTCACGGCGACCTGCCCGTCGAGCACCGGGCCGGCCAGATGCACCGTGCCGCTGCGCAGCGGAAACAATACGTAGCGACGCGTGATGACTTGATAGGGCCGGCCGTCGCGCATCGTGCTCGCGTAGTGATCCGTGCCGATCTGTTTCACCAGGGCCGCACCATGGCCCGAGAAATCGAGGGTGCCGTGATAAAGCTGCTCGTCCGTGAAGATCTGAACGGTCAGCCGTACCTGTGACTGCACATACGGATGTGCGGGCGTGACGTGACTGACGATGAAGATCGCGGGAGGCGCGGTCGTGCCGGCGTCTGGCGCCGCGGCCGAACTCGAGCCGGATACGGTGAGCGTCAGTGCCGGACTGCGCTGCCCGTCCCAGGCGAGCGGCGGGATCGTCAACCGGCCCGCGTGCTTCGGCGCCAATGTCAGGTCGACCTCGGTGCTGTCCATGGTGCCGCCGGTGCCGATCTGTACGCTGGTGCTGGAACTGGTGCCCAGGATGTCGAAATTCCGGCGCAGCGGCGCCAGATCCGGTTCGCTGGTGGTTAGACCGTCGTATCGCAGTGTCAACTGAACGGTGCTGCCCGGCGTGACCTGCGAGCTGCTGAGCCGGGCTGTGACCGCCGCTCGAGCCGGCACGGCGAGCACCCCCAGGCACAGTGCCAGCACCGCGCCCGCAACCCGCCCCTTCATGGCTCCGTCCCGCGGTGGCGCATCGTGTATTTGATCAGAAATTCGCGGCGCAGCAGTCCGGCCGGGTTGTTCGGCAGTTGTCGCAGCCACTGCTCCAGGGCCAGGGTTTTCTCGCTTACAGGCTTCGGCGGCCGGGAGCGCATCCCGCTTGTGCGGGCCACGAGGCGGTGCGCGCCGTGATGCGATCCATCTGCACGGCTGGCGCGCACGGGCTGGCGGGTACCGTGCGCCGCCTTTGGACGGGCCAGCGCGGCTGCGAGCGCCGCGTCACGGCGTGCCTGACCGGGACTGCGCCGCCGCGCCCCCGCGCGCTCGCCCGACTGATCGCGCGCGCGAACTCTCTGCTCTCGATGCTCACCTGTGCCGGTCGTGCCGCGCGCAGGGGCGGAGCGGGGCCCTGGCTTGCCTGCGGCCGTCCCCGGGCCGCCGCTGCGGCCCGGCCGGCTCGAGCCACGGCCGTCCGCGCGGGACTGGGCCGAGCGCTCCGCCTGGCTTGCGCCGTGAGCGGCGTTGCGCTGCGGGCCATGCCCTGGTCTACCCTGGGACTTGCCCGAGGCGTGGCGCTGGGCGCCGCCGCGCCCGGAGTTGCGTGAGCGCGGCGGCGGCTGCTGCGCCAGCATGCGCTCGACCAAGTCGCGGTTGTGCCGGATGTCAGCGTCGTGCGGTGCCTGCTTCAAGGCCGCATCGTAGGCCGCGAGCGCCTGATGCAGATGACCCAAGTGCACCAGCGCATTGCCGCGGTTGTATTCGGAAGTCGGATCCGTCAGCGGCGCAAGCAGGCGTGCCGCCGCGCCGTAGCGTCCGGCGCGCAGGTCCGCGTATGCCTTCAGCTGCGGATTGGAGAAGCGCCGGGCCGCCTTGGCCGGCTGACCGGCGGCAAGCAGCGCCTCGCCCTGCTGATCGGGGGTTCGCCACAGACTGGTCCACACGCCCGCGAAGGCCGGTGTGCAGACCAGGAACCCCAGGATGAGCAAAACCGTCGCGCGCATCGTCAGGTCCACCCCCGTCGCCCCGCAAGCGCGCCGAGCAGCAGAATCAGCGGCAGCAGCCAGATACCGTCGTTCAGCCAGCTTGCAAGGCGCACGTGCGGGGCGCGCTGTGCCCGCCCAAGGCTGCTCAGTCCCGCCGCATGCAGTCCGTCGATCAGCAGCGGCAATTGATTCACCGTCACGAACTCGCCGCCGCCCGCCGCGGCGATGCGCCGCAGAACCGCCGGTTGCAGTCGCGTCATGATGATCTTGCCGTCTGGCACGCGCTCGAATCCGCCATTGCCGTTGGGTGCGGGCGCTCCCTCTGGGGTTCCGACGCCGACCACATTCACGTCGATGCCCGCACGGTGCAGCCGCTCGGCGGTCATCATCGCGCGCGCCGGGTCAGTCACGCCATCCATCAGCACGACGATCTGTCGGTCGTGACCTTTCCATGTGTCGAGCAGCCGCGCGGCCTTCTCCAGTGCCGGGGCGAGGCGGGCGCCGTGCTCCGGCATCAGATCCGGAGAGAGCACGCGACTGAGGTTGCGCACCGTGTCGACGTCGTCGGTCAGCGGCGCAACCGTATAGGCGTCACCGGCGAAGGCGACGAGTCCGACGCGCGCATCGTGCGCCGCGGAGAGCAGACTGTCGATGGCGAAGCGGGCCCGCGCGATGCGGGTCGGTACGACGTCGCGGGCCTCCATCGAGGGCGACAGCTGCAGGGCAATCACCCATGCCGCGGGCAGCCGATAAGCCGGCGTGACCTGCCGCTGCCAGCTCGGTCCGGCGAGCGCCACCACCGAGAATGTCCAGAGCGCGACGACCAACGGCCACGGCGAGCGGCCGCCGCCACTGCCGCGCAAGCGCAACCGCGCCAGGAGCTCGGCATCGATGTGGCGCAGCCAGGCGCCGTCGCGTGCACGGCGGCGAGCCAGCCACAGCGCGAGCGCCCACAGAGGCAACAGCGCCAGCAGGTACAGCGGATGCAGCAAGTGCAAGCCACGCGGCATGAGGTCAGACTCGCTCCGTCATGCGCCACGCGGCCGGCACGCTCAGCAGCAGAGCCAGCGCCAGCGGCAGCGCGAACCATTCGGTCGCCGGGCGCAGCCACTGCCGATTGGCGGTGACCGGGTCGAGCCGGTCGATTTGCCGGTACACCGCGCGCAGCGCACCGCGGTTGGTGGCGCGGAAATACCGCCCGCCGGTTATGCGGGCGATCCTCTTCAGCAGCTTCGTGTTCAGGGCAGTGTTGCCGCTGAAACCGAACATCGTCCGGTGGACCGCCGCGCCGACCCCGATCGTGTCGATGCGCAGACCGGTCTGCGCCGCCAGATGCGCCGC
Source organism: Pseudomonadota bacterium (assembly GCA_021843755.1). GTDB lineage: Bacteria > Pseudomonadota > Gammaproteobacteria > Steroidobacterales > Steroidobacteraceae > 13-2-20CM-66-19. The sequence goes on along the minus strand of JAKBWB010000072.1, from coordinate 39,387 downwards.
TTCGATCGGCGGCATGACTCCGGTGTTGTTGCCTCCGTCGGTGAGCAGGATCATGACGGGTTGGTGCGGGGTGTGCGCGCCGTGGTCGACCTGCCGCAAAGTCTTGATCGCCAGGCCGATGGCATCCCCGATTGCGGTCTCGGGCCCGGCGACGCCGACCATCGCCTCATCGAGGAAGCGGTGCACCGTGCGCAGATCCGTCGTCAGCGGGGCCTGCAGGTAGGGACGGGTGCCGAAGAGGATGAGCCCGACTTGATCCCCCTGGCTGTGATCGATGAACCGCCCGGCGACCTGCTGCACGACCTGCAGGCGCGACTCGTGTCCGCCCATGTCCTGGGTGGCCATGGAGCCCGAGCAGTCGATGGCCAGAATGATCTGACGCCCTTCGGTGTGAATCGGTATGGGTGCGCCCAACCACTGCGGCCGCATGGCCGCGAGCACCAACAGTGCCCAGATGACCGAGAGCAGCGCGCCATCGGCACGCGAGGTCCGCGGCCTACCGGTGCCCGCGTCGGCCACCTCGATGGCCATCGGCAGGTACAGCGCCGCGCCGCGCGGCTCGCTCGTCGGCAGGATGCGGCGCAGCAGCCAGGGTAGCGGCGCGAGCAGCGCCATCCACGGCCATGCGAAGTGGAACACTAGGGCCGCCCTCCCTGTGCACTGCGCTGCGCCGCGGCCACCGCGGATCGTTTCCTCCTGCGCCGGGCCCGGGCGGCGCGCCCCGCGCAGCGCACGAAGGCGTCGGCGCCCGCCAGCCAGCTTGGGCGCTCGTCATAGGCTTTGCCGCCGAACGCCGTGCTGAGCAAACGTCGTCCGCTCTCACCGGCGAGCGGCGCGCCGCCCTCGGTCGCCAGAAATGCAAGCCACGCCTCACCGGTAAGGCGGGCGACCCGCTCGCGGCCGAACACGGCTATCGCGTAGCGTCGCAGCAAATTCTCGATGGCCCTGGCGCTGTGCCGCAGATCCACATCGGCCGAGCCGATGCGCCGTAGCTCGCGCAGCGCCACACGGCGCAGCCTGCGCCGCGGGCTGCGCCACCGCCACAGCGCGCCGCCGGCAAGCGCCGCCGCCAGTGCCGCCAGTATCCACCAGCCTGGAGCCGGCGGCCACCAGCCTGGCGGCGGTGGCGCGTGCGGCGGCGCAAGCTCGCTGAGCCAATTGGGATTCATGCCGCCGGCAGTCCTCGCAAAAGCACGGGGCGTAGGACGGTTTCGACGCTCTCTGACGTGTCGAGCCGCACGACGGGCGCGGCAAGGCGCTGCGAGAGCTCGGTGACGTGCCGCTCGCGCGTCTGCCATGCGGCGCGCCATGCATCGCGCACACGCTGTCCATCGAGCACCACCACGCGGCCGGGCAGTCCCGCCCGGAAGCGTCCCGGAGGCAGGCCGTTGGACTCGAGCGGGTCGGTGATCCAGTAGAGCCTGACGTCGTTGTGGCGCGCAATCGGTATCCAGTGATCCTCATCGGGACCGCCGGCACCGCAGAAATCGCTGACCGCGAGCACCTGACTGCCGGGACGGACCACCGCTCCCAGCGCGCGCACCGCCTCGCCGAGCAACTGCGGGGCCGGCTGGGCCGGCGCCGCCGGCTGCGCTTCCAGCACTGCCTCGAGCAGCGGCAGCACGCCCTCGAGCCGCCCGCGCGCCGGCAGCACGCGCACGCCGGTGCCGCCGGCGATCACCGCGCCGATCCGGTCGCCGCCGAGCGCGGCGACCCAGGCGAGCAGCGCCGCGGTCCGCACGATGAGCGTCGACTTCAGTTGCCGGCGGCTGCCGAAGAATGTGCCCGGCTGCAGGTCGGCCAGCAGCCACACGGGCCGTTCGCGTTCCTCGCGATAAAGCTTGGTATGCGGCCGTCCCCGCCGCGCGGTGACCCGCCAGTCGATGCTGCGGGGATCATCCCCGGCGGTGTAGGGTCGGACCTCCTGGAACTCCAAGCCTCGGCCGCGCTGCGCACTGGAGTGCACGCCGATCAGCGCAGCGCGCGCGTGCCGGCGTCCCCGCAGGGTCAGGCCGTGCGCCGCGCCGCGTAGTGTCAACAAGTCCGCCAGGGTCGGGGTCGTCATCGCCTCACGGAGCCGGCACCCGGCCCAGCAGCTCGTTGACGCAGGCTTCGGCGGTGACGCCCTGCGCCTGCGCGGTGTAGTCGATGAGCAGCCGATGACGCAGCGCGTCCGGAGCGATGGCCTGTACATCCTCGGGCGTGACGAAATCGCGTCCATCGAGCCACGCGCGCGCGCGCGCGCCACGCTCGATCGCGATCGCCGCACGCGGGCTCGCGCCCCAGCGCAGCCACTGACGCAGCTGCGCGCTGTAGGGCTCGGGCCGGCGTGTTGCATCGACCAGTGCGGCGATGTAGTCGGCGACCGGATCGGCGAGCGTCAGGTCGAGCGCCGCGCGCCGCGCCTCGAAGACCGTCTGCTGGCTCATCCGCTGCGTTGGCGGCGGCAGCTCGCGCTGACTGATCGCTTCGCTGCGCGCCAGCGCCATCACCTTGAGCGTCGTGGCGCGGTCGGGGTAGTCGATGCGCACATGCAGCATGAAGCGGTCGAGCTGTGCCTCGGGCAGTGGATAAGTGCCCTCCTGCTCGATGGGGTTTTGAGTCGCCATCACCATGAACAGCGGCGGCAGCGGGTAGGTCGCCGCACCGACGCTGATCTGGCGCTCGGCCATGGCCTCGAGCAGCGCCGATTGGACCTTCGCCGGCGCGCGATTGATTTCGTCGGCGAGAATCACGTTGTGAAAGAGCGGTCCCCGTTGGAAGCGAAAAGTGGCCTCTTCCGGCCGGTAGATCTCCGATCCCGTCAGGTCCGCCGGCAGCAGGTCCGGCGTGAACTGAACGCGTTGGAAATCGGCCTCCACGCCGTGCGCCAGCGCCTTGACGGCGCGCGTCTTGGCAAGACCCGGCGGGCCTTCGACCAGCAGGTGGCCGTCGCTGAGCAGGGCCACCAGCAGCCGCTCCACCAGCGCCTCCTGGCCGAGGATCTGGCTGCGCAGATAGTCGCGCAGGCGCGAGAAGGCGGTCAGCGCCGCCGCGCCCGGTTGGGCCGATTCCGGGGCGGGAGCGGATTGGGGGAGCGGTCCGGTGCCGATCATGGCGCATGGCCTCCAGTGTATTGCCGAGAGCCGGATTGACCGGGCGGCGCCGCCGGGGGTTCCCCAAGGGGTGACGGCCGCGCCAAAGCTCACGGTTCATGATCCGGCGCACAGTTTAACCGGCTCACGGCGGGGTCGCGAACTTCCCCCGCCCGCGGATCGGCGCGCTGAGGTCCGGATCTGTGCGAGCGGTGTCAGGGCAAGACGAGCCGATAGACCGTTGAATTCCAGGCGCCTGAGCTGCATGTCGATCGCACCGCAGGCCTGGCTGCGGTGTGCAACCCGAGCACCCCCGCAATCCGCGCGCCGCGCGTGATCGACCCGATCAGTTCGTTACCGTGACCTGGCGCGTCCCGTTCAGGCAGCGGGTCACATCCCTGTGGCGGACGAGGCGGTACGGCGCAAACGCGGGTTGATCCGAGGCGAGGGTGTTCTGGAGCGTCTCGAGCCTGGCCAGCTGTGCGCACAGCGCCCGAGCGTCGGCGGTCACTCTGGCTGCGCCGTGCTTGGCGGTGCGCCTGATGATCGACGAATTGTCGTGCCACAGCGCAGAGAAGAGCGAGCCGACGACCGAAACACCCAGCTTGCCGCCCGCCTCGCCGGTGGCCTCGCCCGCGGCGCTGATGTGCAGCACATCCTGATAATAACGCCGCGCGAGCGTCTGCTCGACCGGGCTGAGCGCCACGGTGCGCCGGCCGATCAGGAGACTCCCGTCGCGTTCGATGGTGGCTCGCGGCGCGCCGCGGACGCAGATGCGCACTGCGTTGGAGGCGATCGAGATCGACCCGTGGCCGGGGCTCTGATCGATGTGGCCGCATGAGGCGAGCGCCATGAGCGGCAGCGCCGCCCAGAGCAGGGCAAACGGTCTACGTTTCATGATCAAGGCCATCTTCGTGCTGCGACGTTGAACTTCGGATACCGAGCCTCTTACCCCGGCTGACGCGCGGGCGTCGACGCTGTGTGCGCCGAGCCCGGCTCGGCGATCACCAGACTTGCCACTTTGGGTCCGAGCCAGCGCTCGACGTCGTCGACCACCGTGAACCCGGCTGGCACGACCACGAGCGTCAGGGCGGTGGAGGCCAGCAGGCCGCCGATCACCGCGATCGCCATCGGTGCGCGGAACGGGTCGCCGATCGCAAGCGCAACCGGCAGCATACCGGCGACCATGGCCACAGTGGTCATGACGATCGGGCGCGCGCGTTTGTGTCCGGCTTCGAGCAGCGCGGTGAGTCGATCCTTGCCGGCGCGCATCTCCTCGATCGCGAAGTCGACCAGCAAGATCGAATTCTTGGCCACGATTCCCATGAGCATCAGAAAGCCGATCATCACACCGAGCGACAGTGGCTCGCCCGTGATGTAGAGCGCCCCCACGGCCCCACCGATGGACAGCGGCAGCGCCGAGAGGATCGTGATCGGCTGCAGCAGCCGGGCGAACAACAGCACCAGCACCGCGAACACCATCAGAACGCCGGTGCCCATCGCGATCAAAAAGTCGGTGAACAATTCCGACATCAGGCGCGCATTGCCGGTGTCGGCCAGATGCACGCCCGCCGGCAGGTGTTCGAGCGCCGGCAGCGTGTGGATCTGCTTCATCGCCTCGCCGAGCTGCACGCCGCTATTGAGATTGGCGTTGATCGCGATGCGCAGGCGCTGGTCGCGGCTGTGGATCTGGGTGGGACCCTCGCCGAAGCTGAAGGCGGCGACGGCCTTCAGCGGCACGGTGCCACCGTCGGCGGTCGGCACGGGCAGATTTTCCAGTGTCGTCAAGCTGCTGCGCGCCGAGCGCTTCAGATTGACGAGGATGGGTACCTGCCGGTCGGGGAGAGTGAATTTCGCATCGTTCTGCAGCAGATCGCCGATCGTGGCGATGCGGATCGTCTGGCTGATGTCGGCGACCGTCACGCCGAGCTGGGCGGCCAGATCGAATCGCGGCCGGATGCGGATTTCCGGACGCGGCAGATCGTCTTCGGAGCTGACGTCGCGCAGACCGGGCAGCGCCGTCATCTGCCGCATCACCCGGCGGGCGGTGTGCTCGAGCAGCGTCAAGTTGTCTCCGGTCAGATCGATGGTGACGTCATGTCCGTTGCTGTCGCCGTTGAAGTCCTGGAAGTACATCTGCGCATTGGGAATCGCGCGCAGCTTGCCGAGCATGCTGTTCTGCCATTGGACCTGCGTCAGCCTGCGCTCGCTCGGTGGCACCAGGACGATGGCGAGATTGGCCTTGCGCACGCTGCCGTTGACGCCGACCGACTCGTCGATGGCCTTCACGTCCTTCTGCCGCGCGAGGATGCGGTAGGCCGCGTTGGCCACCTGTTTCGTGTCGGCGAGCTGCACGCCCGGCGGCAAGTCGATCTCGAGCGATGCGGTGCTGGTGTCGGGCTCCTGGATGAACGTCTTGGGCATCATCGCCAGCCCGTAGATCGAGACGACGAAGAACAACACGCCGAGCCCGATGGTCTTCCAGCGATGGTGCACGCACCAATGCAGGACGCGCAGGTACCATGTCATGACCGGACCGTCGCGGTGCTCCGGCTCCGGCTCCGATTTGAGGGTGTAGGCGGCGATCACCGGCGTCAGCAGGCGGGCGACCAGCAGCGAGAAGAATACCGCGGCGGCCACCGACAGCCCGAACTGCCTGAAGTACTGGCCGATGATGCCGCTCATGAAGCTCACCGGCACGAACACCGCGATGATGGTGCAGGAAGTCGCGACCACCGCGAGCGCGATCTGATCGGCCGCGTCGATTGCGGCCTGATAGGCGCTCTTGCCCATGCGTTTGTGCCGCACGATGTTCTCGATCTCGACGATGGCGTCATCGACGAGCACGCCCGATACCATCGAGAGCGCGAGCAGGCTGACCTGATTGAGCGTGAAACCCATCGCCTCCATGAACGCGAACGTGGGAATCGCCGACAACGGAATCGCCAGGGCCGAGATCAGCGTCGCGCGCGTGTCGCGCAGGAACAGCCAGACCACCAGCACCGAGAGGATCGAACCCTCGATGAGCGCCTCGAGCGCGGAGTGGTACTGATGTGTGGTGTAAGAGACCGACGTGAACGTCTGATTGATGTCGACGTCGGGGTATTCCTTGCGGATCTTGGCCAGGGCCCGCCGCACGCCCTGCAGCACCGTGACGTCGGAAGTGTCGCGAGCGCGCGCCACCCCGAAGGAGATGGCGGGACGTCCGTTGTACAGCTCGACGCTGCGCACTTCGGCGGCAGCGTCGCGCACCGTGGCGATGCTGCCGAGCTTGGCGAACCGCCCTCCGGGAAGGGCAATCTGCGTCTGCGCGAGCTGCCACGCGGAGTGCGCGTTGCCGAGCACGCGGATGGTCTGCTCGCCATCACCGAGATCGGCCCGGCCGCCGGGCATGTCGACGTTGAGATTGGCCAGCTGCCGGTTGACTTGCGAGGCGGTGATGCCGAGGGCCTGCATCCGTGCCGGATCCAGCTCGACGCGGATCTCGCGGCTCACGCCGCCGTAGCGGGAGACCTGCGCGACCCCCGGCACTCTGAGCAGCGTCTTGGTGATCGTGTTGTCGATGAACCAGGAAATCGCCCGGTCGCTCATGTCGGTGGAGCTGACGGCGTAGTACACGATGGGTCCACCGTCGACTTTGACCTGCTGCACTACCGGTGGCAGGATGTCGTTGGGCAGATCGGGCTGTACCTCGGTGACCGCGTCGCGCACTTCGGTCACGGCGCGGTCGATCGGGGTGCCGATCCGGAATTCGATGTCGGTTTGCTCGCCGCCCTGATAGGCGTCGGAGAGAATGCGGTGGATGTTGCCGATCCCCGCCACCGCCGCTTCGATCCGGCGCACGATCTGGATCTGCACTTCCTCCGGCGCAGCGCCCGGCTCGCTGACCACCACGGACACGATGGGATAGGAAATGTGGGGGTTCTGTGTCACCGGCAGGCGCAGGAAGGACACGATGCCGACGAACAGCAGCACGACGAACAGCACGATCGGCGGCAGCGGGTGCCGGATCGCCCATGCGGACAGGCGTCTCATGAGCGTGCCGGCGCGACCGGTGCTACCTGCACTTTCTCACCGCCTTGCAGGAAGCCGCCCGCCAGGGTGACCACGCGCTCCCGCCCGGTCAGGCCCTTGGCGATCACCACGCCCGAGGCGAGCACCCCGCCGAGCTGCACCGCTCGGCGCACGATGATGTTCCGGCGGTTGACGATGAACACATACGATCCTCTGGAGTCGGTCATGACCGCCGTCTGCGGGACCACCGGCCGTTCGGCGTGACTCTCTTTGATCACCGCGCGCGCAAACGCTCCGGGCCTCAGAGCCGGGTTGGGCGCAAGGGCGATACGCACCTCGCCGAGCCGGGTCTGTCTGTTGACGGTGGCGCCGAGCAGCCAGATGTGGCCCGGGAAAGGCCGCGGGTATCCGATCAGATATACCTCCGCCGGTTGCCCGACCTTCAGCGCGGCGAGATCCTGCTCGGCGACCTGCCCGATGAGCTCGACGCGATTCTGATCCTCGAGAGTGAACAGCGGCGGGCCTGCGGGGCTGACCACCTGGCCGACCTCGGCGGTGCGCGTCAGCACGGTGCCCGCGACCGGCGCGACGATGCGGGTCAGGGCCAGTTCGGCGCGCTTCTGCTGCAGCTGCGCCGCGACCATCTTGGTGTTGGCGGCGTCCATCGCCGCCGCGGCTTGAAGCTGTTCGACATTTTGCGCCGACAGCCCGCCGTTCGGGCCGATTGCCACCGCCCGGCGGTACTCCGCGACCGCGAGCGCCGCTTGGGCCCGTGCCTTGGCAAGGGCGGCGGCCAGTTCCGCGACTTGCGGTTTCAGTACCGAATCGTCCAGCTGGGCCAGGATCTGGCCCTGCCTGACCACGTCGCCGACTTGCACGTAGACTGCGACGATGCGCCCGGCCTGACCGCCGTCGCCGATCGGCAGATCGTGCCGGGCCGAGATCGAGCCGGTCACCATGACTTCGGTGCTCACCGGCCGTAGACCGGGGACGAACGTCGAAACCAGGGGAATGTTGCGCTGATCGGCGAGCGGTACGAGCGGCTTGGATGACTGCGTCACTCGCATCGTCACCACGGCGGCCACGGCGAGCACAAGCAGCGCGCCGGCCGCAAGCCACCACGCTTTGCGCGTCCTGATGGCGTGCTCCGTCGCAACTTCGGGTGCCGCGCGCTCGAGGTCGATCCAGGCTCCGCCGCCGGTGCCGGCGGCGACCGATGCCTCGATCGCGGACTGTCGGTCGTGCTGCGGGCTCATGTCACACCAAACCGCGTACCTTGGGAACCGATACCACCACGGTGCCGGCGATCTTGTCGTGCCATGCCTGTCGCTCGGCGTCGAAGGCGATCCAGAAGAAGCCGAGTCCGGCGGCCACCAGCGACAGGAAGCAACCCAGGGCGCGCAAGATCGCGGTTTCCCAGCTGAGCGGCCGGCCATCGATGCGTGCCACGCGCAAGTGGCAAATGATGCCGCCCACGGTGGTGCCGCGCAGTTTCCACATCAGCGCGCCGTAGGCGGCTAGCGCGATCAGCGTGCCGTCGCTGCCGTGATGGCCGATCAGGTTCAGGCAGACACTGATCAGCACCAGGTCGATCAGCAGCGCCGCCATGCGGATCCAGAACCCCGCGCGCGGCAGCGCCGCTAATTCGAGCGGGGTCTCCGCGGCAGCGGCGCTCGGCGGCGCGCCGGGTACGGGGCCGGCGCTCATCGCGCCGGTCCCACTCGTCGCGTCGGCCGCGGTCGCCTCGGGACCCGGCGCCGCGGCGCTCGCCGTGCTCGGGGGCTCTGCCGGCTGTGGCGGCGGCAGGGCGCCGCGTGCGGAGCGCAGCGCGAGCAGCAGCGTGTAAGTCAGCGTGCCGAAGCCGACCAGGCCGATCACCGCGTAGACGATGAAACCGACCACCGGCACCATGTACAAGACCGACACCAGCACGCCGCCGACCAGCACATGCAGGACGGGTTGGTCGACGCCGCGGTGTGCCCCGCTCAGGACCCGGCGGCCGAGCCAGGCGATCGCGATGACGCGCCCGAATATCCCGGCGCACAGCAGGCCGATCCACAGCAGGGGAATGAATATGATCCCGACCACGGTCACCGTCAGGGCAACCATCAAGACCAGCAGCAGAATCGGCGTGAGCAGCACCATGGCGAGCGCCGTCAGGATCGAGGCACCGGGGTGCTCCTCCAACGTTCGGACACAGTGGCGCAGGCCGTCGCGGAACAACGCGGCCAACAGCAGGTAGATCGCCAGCATGCCGAGCGCCACGCCCCAGGCCCACAGAACGTCGAGCCGGGGCGCGAGCAGCCGGCCGAGGAGCAGGCAATGCTCGCTCCATCCCCGCAGCGCCTCCGTGAAACGGAAGATGTTGGACATGAGCCGGACGGTTCCCCCCTGGACCAGCGCCGACGGACTGCGCTCGAAGGAGCCGAACAGGCTGACGACCTGCCCCTGCACGATGGCCTTGGGACCGAGTTTCAGGTTGCCGAAAATGGTCACGGCGTTACCGCCGATGCTGCCATTGACGTGGCCGTTGCCGAAGATGGCCACCACACTGTTGGCGACATTGCCGTCGACGCGAGTGCTGCCCATGACCGCGACCACCGAGTCCGTGACGGTGCCGTGAACCGAGCTGTTGCCGAACACCGTCACGACGTCGCACGCCGTCCTGCCCGCGGACAGCCGCGCGCTGTGACCGACCTCGACGATTTCCTGACCGCTCGGGCAGCGGGGCTGGTGCTTCGCGATGACGATGGACTTGGAATGATCGGTGATGCGGATCCCTCCATTGCCGATCACGACATGACCGCCGCCGCCCCTGATGTCGATGCCCGAGGAGCCGACCTCGACGCGGCGGGCGTCGTGCGCGGCGGCAGGTGCGATCCATGCGCATAGTCCGGCGAGCACCGCGCCGGTAAGAGCCCAACGGAGTATCTGTTTCATACCGAGTGAACCTTGGAATGTGGCGCAGCCGAACGGAGCACGAGGTAGCCGAGCGCGCACAGGGCCGCATACAGCGCGCCGGTGGCCAGCAGTCCACCGAACAGCCAGGCTCCCGGGATCCGCTGCGCCAGGTGAACGGCAAGCTCGGCGAGCAGCAGCAGCGCGCTGCCCACGCCGCGCATGCCGTGCAGAACGTGGATCGCGCCGGTTGCCATCAGCGTGTAAGTCAGCTGCATCCGCAGGCTCATCACGAGCACCCAGGTGAGCGGAATGCACAGAACACAGCCCACCATCAGCGCCAGACGTGCCGCGAGCGGCCACCGATGGATGCCGGCGGCCCGGCGCGGCTCACCGGCGCGTGCCGCGACTTCCCTCAGTACGCGGGCCTCGAGCGAGGCGGGTGCGCGGCACGGCGGGAGCTGCCGCAGTGCCTCGTGCGCCAGGTGTTCCAGATGTTCTTCGAGCGTGCGCGTACGGGAATTCATGGTGGGTTGCAACTTTGCGCCGAGCGTGGCGCCAGGCCGCTTTGCGCCAGCGACTTGGCCATGGCGAGGCGGCCACGCAGGATGTCGGTCTTGATCTTGGCCAGAGAGTGACCGAGGCGGGCGGCGATATCCTGGTAGGACATCTCTTCGAAGTGAAACAGAGCAAGCGGCACGCGCTGATGGTCGGGGAGTTGACTGAGGGCGTGCGCTATGAGTGCGTGCCGTTGAGCCTCGTCCATCTCCTGCAGCACGTCGTTGAAGGTCGCAGTGGCACTCTCCAGATCAGCTTCGCGCCCGTCATCGGCGAAGACCTCGGAGAACAGCCGCCAGCGCTTGCGGTGGCGGGTCAGGTGATTCAGCGTCAGGTTCGTGGCGACGGTCTTCAGCCACCCGCCCGCGGTCGGACTGTCGCGCAGCCGCTCGAAATTCTCGTAGGCCTTCAGGAACACGTCCTGGCTGATGTCCTCGGCCTGCGCGGAGCTGCCCGTCAGGCGGACTGCCGTGGAGAAAACCATATCCTGATAGGCGCGCATAAACGCTGCGAACTCTCGAGAATCGGGCCTTGAGCTTGCCGGTTGCACGGGTGGATCATCGTTTGAGGCAAGAACACGGCAGGCACCGGAAAGTTGCAGGCCGAACCGGCTGGGCCCCCCCTGGGCGGCACCGGGCGGACATCCCGAGCGGGCGGACGGAAAGGCCGCCCCGCGGACGGTGAACTCGCGGCCCGCCGCGGGGGACCGGACGGGATCTGTCCCGGCGCGCCGCTATAGCCTACGCCTCGGGAGCAGATCCCGGCTAGGCCCACAGTTCAGTCAGGCGATGCCCGGCGATGATGCCAATCTGGGTCAGCGCCGTGCGACGCTCGAGATCCGCGTCATTGTGCAGACGGCTCTTGAAATTGGCGAGTATGGAGCGAGGATCGTGCCCCCGGACCGCCAGTATGAAGGGAAATCCGAATTTCCTGACGTACGCCGCATTGAGCCGGAGCAGCTCCGCGAACTCCTCGTCACTGCAGGCATCGAGGCCGGCGCGCTTCTGTTCGCGCGCGGAGGCCTTCGAGAGCCCCGCGTTCTGCCGCCCACGGGCCCCGAGATGGGGATGGGCGCGGATCAGCGCCATCTGCTCATCGAGAGAGGCGGCCTCGACGACCGCAAGCATGGCGTGCAGCATCTGCTCGCGCGATGTGAACGGACGTCTGGCCGCGGCGCGCTCGGCGACCCAGGGCGAGTGCTCGAACACCGCGCCGAACAACGCCACGAATTCGGTGGCCGACATGCCGTTGATGGCCTCCAGGGAAATCATGATCGCCCGCGCCTGGCGATCCACGTCAGTATCTCGGCCCGCTCCTTATTCGTCAGACCGGTGACGTTACCCGGGGGCATGGTCCGAGTCGCGAGCATTTCCCGGACTTGAGACCGGCGCGCCCGGAACTCGCTCAAGGTGTCGAACACGATCCCATCGGGCGCGGCAGCGAAGCCGAATTTCGGCGAGGGCCTTGCGCTGTGACAGGGCGCACAGCGTTCGTGCACGATCGCCTCGATCCTGCTGCCCGTGAGGACCGGAACCGCCGCAGCTCCCTGCGCGGCGACCGAGCGGTCCTTTGGCGCCAGCGCCACGATCAGGCCGATCAATGTCACTGCTGCGAGCACTGCAGGCAGCGCGGCCTTCAACCCGCGGCGTCCCTCGGGCTTGTGCCGCGCCACGAACCAGCCGCGGATGCAGGCACCGGCAAAGCTCATCGCGAGCAGAACCAGCCAGTTGTTGCGCGCGCCATAGGTCATTGCGAAATGACCGCTGATCATCACGAACAAGACCGGGAGCGTGAAATAGGTGTTGTGGACGGACCGCTGCTTGCCTTTCAGCCCCGGCCGGGGATCGACCGCACGACCCTCCTGCGTGGCGCGCACCAGCTCGCGCTGGCCCGGGATGATCACGAACAGCACGTTCGCCACCATGATGGTGCCCAACGAGGCGCCGAATATCATGAACGCGCCTCGACCGCTGAAGAGGTGGCACAGACCCCAGGCGTCCAGCACGCTCATGAGCGCGATCGTCACGGCGAGGGATTTGGGTTTATCTCCGATCGGGGACCGGCACAGGCCATCGTAGACGATCCAGTTCGCGACAATGACGCCCAGCGCAATGCCGATTGCCGCGGGTCTTGACAACGCCATGACCGCCGGATCGATGAGATAGACAGCTGCATCCCGGAAGTACAGCAGACACAGGAGTAAGAAACCGGAGATCCAGGTCGTATATGCTTCCCAGTAGAACCAATGCAGTGTCGGCGGCAACGTCGGCGGGGCGACCCGGTACTTGCGCGAGCGATAAAATCCGCCCCCGTGAACCGCCCACACCTCACCGGCGACTCCCGGATCGACGGGCTCGGGACCGCTCGGCGGCTCCAGATGGTCATCGAGCCACACGAAATAGAAGGAGGCGCCGATCCAGGCGATTCCCGCGATGATGTGCAGCCACAGGACCAGCAGCCCGCACCACTCGAAAAGATAGTTCGTCAAGGAGTCACCTTCGGGTTGCCGAGTCCGCACGTGGGGCAGTCTTGTCCAATACAGGGATCGAGCCGAAACGCGCCGTGCGCGGACGATGGCGCAGCCGCAGCACAAACCTCACGCATGATTTGTCCGGCCACGGCCACCGCAATGATGGCCGGCCATTTGCCCCGGATCCCCTCGATCCCGATGGGGCACACCAGCCGCGCGACCACGTCGTCGTGCACGCCCGCCCGCCGCAGATGCGAGCGAAAGCGTGCCGACTTGCTCTCCGAGCCGATCAGGCCCAGCCAGGCAAAATCGTTCCGCTGCAGCACCTCGTGACACAGTCTGAAATCCAGAGGATGGCTGTGCGTCATGACGAGGAAGTACGTTCCGCTCGGAGCCTCTGCGACGCTGGCAACAGGATCCGGCTCATAACGCACGCCGGGGGTGTCTCGTAGCTGCGGACGCGAATCGATCCAAGTCACGCGCAGGGGCAGTTCGAGCAGAATCCCGGCGACAGCCAGGCCCACGTGTCCGGCGCCGTAAAGCCAAACGGCCGGGAATTGCGCATCCAGACGCTCGCGCAATATCAGCTGACCCGAAGTGTCGTCGGAGAGGACCATCGGCGCGCGCAGCCCCTGCGCCGCATCATCCGGCGCGCACAGGAGGCGGCGCTGCACATGGCCTTGCCCGAGAGTACTCACAAGAAACGTGGGACCTTTCGTACACGCATCAGTTGCCGCGCGCAACAGGTCCAGGTCCGCCCGCGTGAATCGGTCAAGCCAAGTGGACACGACCCCGCCGCAACACTGTCCAAAGTCCGTCCCGAGCACTGACTTGCGCACTCGCGCCGCGGTACTCCCGTCGGTGAGCAATTCACGCGCGGCCGCAATGATTTCCCACTCCAGTCGGCCGCCGCCTATGGTCCCCACGCAGGCACTTTCCCCAATCAGCATGAACGCGCCGGTTTCACGCGGAGTGGACCCGCGAGTCTCGGCAACGACGACGCGCACCACCGCGAGGTCGCGCCTGAGCATTTCGATCAGCGTCGCCACCCAATCGTCGGGCAACCGGCTCGCATGTCCCCCATTCATGCCGTCGCGCTCACGCGGCCGTTTCGGCCCCCACCGGGGGCTCTATGCCGCCTTTTGCGTCGGCACCGACCGCCGCCAGTGCGCGTAACACGGCTTCCGGGGTCGCGGGCGCGGCGAGTTCGGCCAATTGGCCGCGGGATCCACAGCTTGCGATCGCGTCGCGAATAGCCAGCAGAGTCGAAATGGACAACATCAGCGGCGGCTCGCCCACCGCCTTGGAGCGATAAATCGTGTCCTCCCGATTCGGCTGATCATCGAGCAGCTGCACGTTGAAGTGCGGCGGCCAGTCGCGTGCCGTGGGAATCTTGTACGTCGAGGGTGCGTGCGTGCGCAGCTCGCCGGCGGAGCTCCACCACAATTCCTCGGACGTGAGCCATCCGACGCCCTGCAGAAACCCGCCTTCGATCTGTCCCAGATCGATCGCGCGGTTCACGGAGTTGCCTGCATCGTGCAGGATGTCCACCCGCAGCAGCTGTGTCTCGCCCGTGAGTACATCCACGGACACTTCGCTGACCGCGGCGCCGTAGGCGTAATAGAAGAAGGGCCGTCCTCGCAACGCCTTCCTGTCCCACCCGATCTTCGGCGTGCGGTAGTAGCCGGTCGCGGACAGGCAGATCCGGGCGGCATTGGCCTGCTGCACGAGCTCCGCGAACGTGAATCGCCGGTCTCCAGCAAACACCTGCCCATCGCAGAAGCTGACCTCCGAGAGGTCGGCGCGGCAGGTTTCGGCCGCGAACTGCGCCAATCTCTCCCGGATCGCCCGCGCAGCCGCCTGTGCGGCTTTGCCGTTCAGGTCCGTGCTCGATGAGGCCGCGGTGGCCGCGGTATTGGGCACCTTGGAGGTGTCGGTTGCCGAAACCCGGACGGCCGCAAGCGGCAGCCCCAGCTCGTGCGCGACGATCTGCGCCACTTTCGTGAACAAACCCTGTCCCATTTCCGTACCGCCGTGATTCACCAGCACGGTGCCGTCGGTATAGACGTGCACCAGCGCCCCGGCCCTGTTCCACATGGTCGCCGTGAAGGAGATGCCGAACTTGACGGGTGTGAGGGCAATACCCCGCTTGACGATCCGGTGCTTCGCGTTCCACTGCGCAACTCGCGCGCGGCGCTCGTGGTATGCGCTGCTCGCCGCGAGGCGCTCCACCAGGTGCTCGATGATGTTGTCCTCTACGGTTTGTCCGTAATGAGTCACGTTCCGGGAGGTCGTTCCGTAGAAATTCCGCTGCCGGACCGCCAGCGGATCGAGGCCGAGCTTTCGGGCAATGGAGTCGATGATCTGCTCGATTACCACCATCCCCTGCGGTCCGCCAAATCCGCGAAACGCGGTATTTGACACCGTGTGCGTCTTGCAGCGGCAGGAGACGATCGCGACGTTCTCCAGGAAGTACGCGTTATCGATGTGCATCGCGGCGCGATCGTTGACCGGTCCGGACAGATCGGCGGAGTAACCACACCGCGAGGCCAACAGAACGGTCAGTCCCAGAATTCTACCCGTGGAATCGAAGCCGACTTCGTAATCCGCCAGAAAGTCGTGCCGCTTGCCGGTCATGAGCATGTCCGTATCGCGATCGAGCCGGAGTTTAACGGGGCGGCCCGTCTTGTCGGCCAGCACCGCGGCGGCGGCCGCAATCAGCGCCGGCTGGGTCTCCTTTCCCCCGAACCCGCCGCCCATGCGCCGGCATTGCACGACAACCTGGTTTGCGCGCTTCGCCAGCGCATGAGCGACGATCTGCTGCACCTCCGAAGGATGCTGAGTCGAGCTGATGATCAGCATCCCGCCATCCTCCTGCGGAATCGCGCTGGCAATCTGCCCTTCGAGATAAAAGTGGTCCTGTCCGCCCATCGTCACGGTGCCCCGTAGCCGATACGGCGACTGCGCCAATGCCGCTTGCGGCCGGCCGCGCTCGAAGTGTTCCGTCGGCACCACCATCGCCTGCGCCGCCAGCGCAGCGCGAATATCGAGAATGGCCGGAAGCGGCTCATAGTCGATACATGCACGCGTTGCGGCCCTGCGTGCCGCGGTGTAGCTCGTCGCGGCAACCGCAAACAGAGGCGCGCCGGCATACTGCACGATGCCGGGAGCGAAAATCGGGTCGTCGTGCAGGATGCTGCCGTAGTTGTTTTCCCCTGGCACGTCGTCCGCGGCGACGACTGCGATCACCCCGGGAGAGGCCAGTACCGGCGTCGTATCCATCGAGCGAATGCGGCCATGCGCGATCGTGCTCAGGCCGAACGCCGCATGCAGAACATTCGCCGCAAGCGGTATGTCGTCCGCATACAAGGCCTGCCCGCGCACGTGCAGGTGGGCGCTTTCGTGCCGGATGCTCATTCGAGGCCCACGGCCGCAAGGGCCTCGGCAGTGCGTGTGGGCTCGCGCGGATCACTGTGCTCGAAATAGAACCGTCGCAGCAGATTGGCAGCCGCCTGTAAACGATAGGCCCCGGTGGCGCGCAGATCGGTCAGCGGCGTGAAGTCCTCGGCGAGACGGGCCGCCGCCGCGTCAATGCCGGCTTCGCTCCACTCTGCTGCGAGCAACGCCCTTTCGGTCGCGGGAGCGCGGGCGGCTACCGCCGCCATCCCGCCGAACGCGAGCCTGGCGTATTGAACCCGCCCGGCTTCGATCCGCACGGCGAATGCAGCCGCGACGGCGGAAATGTCCTGATCGAACCGCTTCGATACCTTGTATGCCGAAACCCACAGCCCGGCGCTCGGCAGGGGTATTCGCACCGAGACGATGAACTCCCCCGGTGCGAGGTCCTTGCGCTGATACCCCAGATACAGCCGGTCCACGGGCACATGTCGCGTCCTCGGGCCACAGCGTAACTCGACCTCGGCGCCGAGGGCGATGAGGACCGGGATGCTGTCGCCGATGGGCGAACCGTTGGCGAGATTCCCGCACAGCGTACCGGAGTTGCGCACCGGAGGAGACCCGAATCGTTGCGCCATTTCCGCAAGGTCCGGGTACAGGCCAACGAGCGATTCCCAGGCGTCGGTCAGCGAGACCGCGGCGCCCACCCGCAGGCCATCGGCCTCGCGGCGGATGGATTTGAGCGCGCCGACATTGCCGATGTAGATGATCGGTGGCAGGTCGCGCAACTGCTTCGTGACCCACAGGCCGATATCCGTTCCGCCCGCCAGCAGCACAGACCCCGGATCGGCCTCGAGCGCAGAGGCAACCTCATCGACGGTTCGCGGCGCACGGAAGCCGGGTAGCCGCAGCGGCTCGTCCCTCTGTAGGGCATCGAGCCGCGCGCGATGAGCTTCCCTGGTCGTCGCGTCACGGGACCAATGCGCCGGGTCGGGATAAGAACCCATCCGCACACCGGCCTCGATGATGGGACGATAACCGGTACACCGGCACAAGTTACCGGACAAGGTTTCGATGACAGTTTCGCGCGACGGCGTTGCGTCGCGCAGATACAGGGCAAACAGCGACATCACGAATCCCGGAGTGCAGAACCCGCACTGCGAGCCGTGATGATCCATCATCGCCTGTTGCACTGGATGTGGTGTGCCGTCCGGCCCCGCCAGGCTCTCTACGGTCACCAGTTCCTGTCCGTCGATAGTGGGGAGGAAGCGGATGCAGGAATTCACCGCGCGATAGTTGATGCTGCGACCGTCCGCCGTGCGTTCTCCCAGCACGACGGTACATGCGCCGCAGTCGCCCTCGGCACAGCCTTCCTTGGTTCCCGTGCGATGAGCGACCTCTCGCAGGTATTCCAGCACCGTCATGGTTGGCGGACAGTTGTCCACACGCTCAATTTTACCGTCGAGAAGGAAGTACACCTCTTGCCGCCCCGCCGGGCGAGACGGCTTGATTTGCGGTGTATCGGGCACTTCAGCCTCCGCGGTAGACGCAATAGCTCCAGGGCGCGATAAGCAGCGGCACGTGATAGTGCTGCGAGGGATCCGCGACCCCGATCCGGATTACCGCCTCTTCGAGAAAAGCCGGGTCCGGCAGCGCCACGCCGCGGCCGCGGAAATAGCTTCCGATGTGGAAGGTGAGCGCATAACGCCCTGCCCGCAAGCTTTCCCCCGACAGCAGAGGCGCGGGCAGTCGGCCGTCCACACCCGTCGTCGCCCACACGGGGCGGGGCGCCGCCGCAGGGGGCCATTCCTGCACTTCGATTCGCAAGCCCGAAGCCGGCAATCCCGCGCTGATATCGAGCACGTGCGTGGTCAGTTGTCCCATTTCCGGCGATTTCAGACGTGATTCGGGAAACCTGGTCCCTTCAGCATAACCGTGTGGTGCGCCGCGTGGAAGTTGCCGAGCGCCCGCGGCCGAGTATATCGCCTGTTCCGCGGACCATCGCCCCAGATACGTCAACAGGCCGCTCTAAAAAAGGCAATTCACGGCCATTCGGCGAGTTCCCTCGGCCGATGCAAGCTCGAAACGATACCCTGAAGGCCAAGGCGGCCGCCGCAAGTCATCCGGTGACGTCAGGATCTGATGCACCCTGCGTATCGATTCGGAACACCGCGGTCAGCGTGTCCGAATGGACACGGTGCTGGGCGGGCCCGTCGATGCTGCACGCGGTGGCGGTCAGCTGCCGGAATTGTCGCGGTGATGGACCAACCGGCCGGCGACGTATGTCGCGCGAATGCAGTTTTGGTCGCCCAGTGCCAGGAGAACATCCAGCGTCTCCTCGAGGCTGTCGGCGAAGCGCAGCCGCTCGCGCAGCAAGGTGTTGGCGGCAAGGTCCAGCACCGTGAAGTCGGCCGAGTAACCGGGGGCAAGTCGCCCGATGCGATGATCCAGGTACAGCGCGCGCGCCGAACCGAGCGTGGCGAGGTAGAAGGCGCCGTGCGCCGAGAGCGTCTCGCCGCGCAGAGCGGCAATCTTATAGGCCTCGTTCAATGTCACCAAGGGAGAGAAACTGGTGCCTGCGCCGATATCGGAACCGAGCGCCGTGCGCACCGGATTGCCCGCAATCAAGGCGCGGCGCAGATCGAACAGCCCGGAGCCGAGGAACAGATTGGAAGTGGGACAGTGCACTACCGCGGCGCCCGCCTGTGAGAGCCGGTCCCACTCACGCGGCGAAAGATGCAGCGCATGACCGAACAGACAGCGGGATCCGACCAGACCCGCGCGGTCATAGACATCAAGGTAATCCCGGCTGTCCGGAAACAGCTTGCGCACCCAGTCCACCTCGCCGAGACTTTCCGCAAGATGGGTCTGCATATAGACGCCGTCGCTTTCCGCAAACAGGGCCCCGGCCGCCTCGAGCTGGGCCGGGGTGCTGGTGGGAGCGAAACGGGGAGTAACGGCATAAAACAGCCGATCATGCCCGTGCCAGCGCGCGATCAAGCGCTTCGATTCATCATATCCGCGCTGAGCGGTATCGAGCAGCATCGCCGGCGCATTCCGGTCCATGAGCACCTTGCCGCCGCCGGCGCACAGACCGAGACGTGCCGCTTCCTCGAAATAGGCGTCGACCGACGCGGGATGAACGGTGCAATAGGACACGGGGGTCGTGACGCCGGCCGCCAGTTCCTGGGCAAAGAACAGACGGGCCACTTTCCGGCAGAACTCCAAATCGCCGTAGCGCTGCTCCATCGGAAAGACGTACGTCTCCAGCCACTCGAGCAGCGGCTTGCCGCATCCGCCGATGACCGGTGTCTGCGCATAGTGGACATGAGCGTCGATGAAGCCGGGCATCAGCAGAGCGTCATGATACTCGTGGAGCTCGGCGTCGACCGGCACGCGCCCCGAAGCAAAGGGCCCGGCATAAGTCAATCGGCCATCGGCCACCAGCACCAGCCCGTCGCTCTCATGATGCACGCAGGCGGCCGGATCGGCCTCGAAGGGATTTGCCTCGTAGCTGAGCAGGGGTGCGCGAATCGCGAGCCCAACCGGTTGGGCGGCAGTCACGTGATGGTCCTCATGTGCGGCATGCATCCGCCGCGGGAACCGCCGCAGGACCGGGAGCGGTCGTCCCGAGGTAGACCAGCGCGGCGACCGCGGCACCGACGAAGAACGAGATATCGCCGAATCGAGGGAAATCGGCGGCAAACCAACCCACGAAAACCGGCGGTTGGTTCCAGAAGGGCACGCTGCACAGCAGGCCGGACAGCCAGGCGAGGAAGCCTGCCGTCGTCACATCGATATGGGAAAGGCGCGAGACCCGCGGGCGCACATGCGCAATGGCCATGACCGGGAAGCGCGGGAAAATCACATAACCGAGGAAGAACAGCAACAGTTCATAATCCTGGTAGAAGTTCCGATACGTAATCAGCGCGATGAGCAGCCCGATGCCGCCGGTGAGAAGCGCCGCCTGCCATTGCTTCATACGCACGCCCGAGGCCAGTGCCGAGAGGCCGGCCGAGTAGATGTTGAGCACGTTGGGGCTGATCGTGCCGACCACGATGGCGATGATCAGCGGCACGCGGAACCACCCCGGAAGCCAGGGGCTGAACAAGTCTGCCGGCGTCTTCAATGCAATCGTTCCACCGAGAATGGCGCCGAGCACCTCCAGCCAAGTCGATGAGACAAAGCAGCCGATGCAGGCGTTCCAAAACACGCCTCTCTTGACAGCGGCGCGGTTGGTCTGATAGCGCATGTAGCGCGAATAGTCTCCCGAAAACAGAATCCAACCTCCCAACCACGACAGCATGACGGAGACGGTGAGCAGAAAAGCGCCCGATCGGCCGCCGACCATGGCGAGCTTGACCGGATCTGCGGCCGGCAGCCGGGATATGTGCGCCAGGGTCATGATCGTCAGCACGGCGAATACGGCGCTGAGAAACCAGAAAAACGTCTTTTCCGCCTTGATGATGAAGTCGTGGCCAATTATCGCTATCAACACCTGGACGAGGGTAAGGCCAGTTATGCTCGCGGCCAGGTTGAAGCCCAGTACGTGCTGGACGAAATAGGCGCCGATCACGGTATTGATCGCGAACCAGGAGAATCCGCTCAGGAACGTGAGCGAGGACAGGACGCGATTTCCAGACCGCCCGAACCACCGCTCGCAGGTGATCATCATGGGCAGGCCGTAGTCGACACCGTAAGTGGAAAACAGTCCGAGCAGCAGACAGCCGATCACGTTGGCGCTGAGTATGCCCAGAACCGCATCCAACAGCGAAAGACCGAATACCCCGGTGGCGATCGCCCCGGTCGTGATCGTGGCGAACTCGACATTGACGGCCATCCAGAGGCCGAAGAGGTGGGACGGCTTGCCGTAGGATTCCTCAGCCGTGACCTGGGCGAGACCTTTGTTCTCAATCATGACGTGCGACCTGGACCTTCTGAGGGCGGGCGGCTGGACCGGGATCCCGCCTCATCGTCGCGACCCGGTCACGATGCGCGGTGGTCAGAATACGAAACTCCGCCGGAGGCGGCCGACGCCGCCCGACGCGTCGCAACACTCCTCGCGAGAGCGGCATGTGCATTGCTTCCCTGCCGCGGGAATCCCGACAGTCGGGGCGACAGTTCAGGATCGCCGGCCGCGGTTGCATACATGAATGACGACTCAAGCGTGGATCAGGGGCAGCGGTCGGAGGCCACCCTCGCGCACGATGAACGTTGCGATATCAGGGACACCCGTGCCCGCACGAATACTGGCGAAGATGAACGGCTTGTCGCCACGCATGCGCCTGGCGTCGATGTCCATCACCTCGAGGCTCGCTCCCACCAGCGGAGCCAGGTCGATTTTGTTGATGATCAAAAGATCGCTGCGCGTGATCCCAGGTCCGCCTTTGCGTGGAATCTTGTCGCCCGCCGCGACGTCGATGACATAGAGCGTGATATCCGCCAGCTCGGGACTGAAGGTGGCGGCGAGATTATCGCCACCGCTTTCAATGAGAATGAGGTCGAGAGCCGGGAAGCGCCGACGCATCTGCGCGATGCCCGCCAGATTGATCGAGGCATCTTCGCGGATGGCGGTATGCGGGCAACCGCCGGTCTCGATGCCCAGGATACGCTCCGGGGCCAATGCCCCGGCGCGCAGCAGAAATTCGGCATCTTCCTTCGTATAGATATCATTGGTAATCGCGGCGATCTCGTGGCTGCCGCGAAAAGCCCGACACAGCCCCTCCATCAGTGCCGTCTTGCCCGACCCCACCGGGCCGCCGATCCCCACCCGCAGAGGCCCATTTGAACTCATGCGCCCGTCTCCCGGTTATCATCAATCATGCGTTGCCGTCCTCGCCTCATGAGCGAAACAGCCGCGTTTCCTGTGCTTCGTGGCACATCGAGGCGATTTCGGCTCGAAACCCGCAGCCGCCGATGTCCTCGGGAGAAATCGAGCGAGCTCGGGCCGCCGCCCGAATCAGTACCGGCTCCAGCTCGGCAAGAGCCTCGACCCCAGCGCTCTGACCCAATGGTACGAGCCTGACGGCCGCGGAAATCAGGGTCGAGGCCTGTGCGACCAGAAAGGCCAGACAGGTCGCATCCTCTCCGATCTGATGCGCCGCAGCAAGCGCGCCGACGGCAACCGGATAAGGCAGCGCCTCGCCGAGCCAGCCTGGCCGCCAGGGTCCCGCGGCGCGCAGAAACGCAGCACCCTGCGCCAGTGTTTCCTCTGCCCGTTCGCGCGGTACGCTGGCAGCGAGCGCCAGTTCACCGAGTCGTGTCAGTTGTGCCGCATCCGTTCCCGCGCGATACGCGGCCCTCAGTACTATCGCCTCACCCAGGCCGCTTCCATGGTGAAAATGAATCGAGAGCCAGTCGGCGAGACTCGCTCCGCAACGCACATCGCCTGTCTTGACCGCCCACTCGGTGCCCTGCGAATACGCAAACCCGCCGGTGGGGAAGGCGGGTGACAGCCAGATCTGCAGACGCAGCAGCTTGATCTCAGCCATGTCCGTGCGGCGGCTGTTCGTGCGCATGATGTCCATCTTGGCGATGACCGTCCGCGGCATGACTTTGTGCATGCCCCCCCATTGCATAGGCGCCCGCTTCCGGCGTGAACACCGCGCGGACCGCCTCCACGCGCCCACCCAGCCTCTCCACCATCTGCGCGACCACATGATCCGTCGCCGTGCGCAGATGTTCCCCGGAAATCTCCACCGGCAAGTGCCGGTTGCCGAGATGCCATACGATGCGCATCAGGCTGGTAGCGTCTTGCGCATGGATATCGAGCAATGATTCCATCTGCGCCGCCACGCGGACGAGCGCGCCATCCTCGAGGAGCAGCGCGTCTCCGTCCGCGAGGTGCATGTTAGCGGCCAGATCGAGCAGGAACGCGCGCCCGTCCTCGGTCACGAGGCGCCGTCGCCGCTGCTGCCGGCCTTGATGATCCAGCCTTACCGTGCCGACCGCCTCGCCTTCCCGCCAGGCGCCGGCGCGCACCACTTGACGGGCTACGGGTAGATGTTCGTCCATCAGAACAGGAAGTACCGTTGGGCCATGGGTAGCACCTCGGCCGGTGCGCAGGTCAGCAGCTCCCCGTTCGCGCGCACCTCATACGTTTCCGGGTTGACGTCGATCTTCGGCATGGCGTCATTGCGTATCATCGATTTCTTGCCAATACCGCCACGCGTGTCCGAAACCGCGACAAGTTGGCGGGACAGCCCGAGACGCCGGCCGATATCGGCCTCGAGCGCCGCGCCCGAGACGAACAGCAGTGACGACGCCACCAGCGAGCGGCCATAGCCGGCGAACATCGCGCGGTAATGGACCGGTTGCGGCGTGGGGATCGACCCATTAGGGTCGCCCATCGCGGCCAGGGCGATGCTGCCCGCCTTGAGCACCAGATCCGGTTTCACGCCGAACAGTGCCGGCTTCCACAGCACCAGATCGGCCAGTTTGCCCACTTCCACGGAGCCCACATACGCGCTCATCCCATGTGCGATCGCGGGGTTGATCGTATATTTCGCGATGTAGCGCTTGACCCGGCTGTTGTCCGCCGCGGTATCGTCCGGCAACGGTCCGCGCTGCACCTTCATTTTGTGCGCGGTCTGCCAGGTGCGCAGCACGACCTCCCCGACCCGGCCCATCGCCTGGCTGTCGGAGGAAATCATGGAAAGCGCGCCGAGGTCGTGCAGGATGTCTTCCGCTGCGATCGTCTCGCGTCGGATACGGCTCTCGGCGAAGGCGATATCCTCGGGGATAGCGCCATTGAGATGGTGGCACACCATGAGCATGTCCAGATGCTCATCGATCGTGTTACGCGTATAGGGCCGGGTCGGGTTCGTCGAACTCGGCAGTACGTTGGGGAGCGAGGCGACTCGGATGATGTCTGGCGCGTGGCCGCCGCCGGCGCCCTCGGTATGATAGGCGTGAATCGTGCGCCCCTTGAAAGCGGCGATGGTGTCTTCGACAAAACCGGACTCGTTCAGCGTGTCGGTGTGGATCATCACCTGCACGTCGAACCGATCGGCAACGCCGAGACAGCAGTCGATCGCCGCCGGCGTCGTGCCCCAGTCCTCGTGCAGCTTCAATGCCATGGCCCCGGCCCGCACCATTTCCTCGAGCGCTTGCGGGCACGAGGCGTTGCCTTTGCCGGCGAAGCCCAGATTCACCGGCAATCCTTCCGCGGCCTGCAACATGCGCCCGAGATGGAACGGGCCGGGTGTGCAGGTGGTGGCGGCGGTGCCGCTCGCCGGTCCCGTGCCCCCGCCCAGCATCGTCGTGATGCCCGATGCGATGGCATCATCCACCTGCTGAGGGCAGATGAAGTGAATATGAGCGTCGACCCCGCCGGCGGTGAGGATCTTGCCCTCTCCGGCGATGATTTCCGTCCCCGGACCAATGATGATGGTCACGCCGGGTTGCACGTCGGGGTTGCCGGCCTTGCCAATCGCCGCGATGCGGCCGCGAGAAATGCCGACATCCGCCTTCACGATGCCCCAATAATCGATTATGAGGGCGTTGGTGATGACGGTATCCGCGGCTCCGTCCGCGTTGCTCACCTGGCTCTGGCCCATGCCGTCTCGGATGACCTTGCCGCCACCGAATTTTACTTCTTCGCCATAGGTCGTGTGATCGGCTTCGACCTCGACGAACAGCTCCGTATCTGCCAATCGGACGCGATCGCCCGTCGTGGGTCCGAACATATCGGCATACGCCGCGCGTGGTAGACGCGCCATCGTTCAGGGCTCCAGCGTGCCCATGACCGCGCCGCGGAAGCCCTGGACGATGCGCGCGCCGAGGTAAGGAACCAGCGTCACGCGGCGCTTCTGGCCAGGCTCGAAACGCACGGCCGTCCCGGCCGCGATGTCGAGCCGCATGCCCCGCGCCCGAGCGCGGTCGAAGGCGAGCGCCGGATTCGTTTCCGCAAAATGATAATGGCTGCCGACCTGAATGGGCCGATCACCGGTGTTTGCCACCTCGAGCGTCACGCGGGTCTGTCCCGCGTTCAGCTCAATACTGCCTGCGGCGCAAAGAATCTCGCCTGGAGTCACGCGGTCACTCCTTGCGGGTCCGGGCGCGCGCGGCGCGTTCTGGCGTAGCGAGCATCAACGGATCGGGTTATGGACGGTAACCAGCTTGGTGCCGTCCGGAAACGTTGCCTCTACCTGCACCTCACCGATCATTTCACCGACACCTTCCATCACCTCCGCTCGTGTCAGCACGGTGGCGCCGTCCGCCATCAGGTCAGCCACCGTCCGGCCATCGCGGGCCCCTTCGAGGATGAAATCGCTGATCAGCGCGATCGCCTCCGGATGGTTCAGCTTCACCCCGCGCTCACGCCGCCGACGCGCAACCATCGCCGCGGTCGCGATGAGTAGTTTGTCTTTCTCTCGCGGCGTCAGATGCATCGCCTTCTCCCGGTCCGGATCCAGTGCCGATTCGTAATGCCGACGGAAATGATATTACACGCCTGCTAGCAACACCAGTTGCGGGGAAGATCCGGCTCGTTCCGCAGCACCGCAAGCGCGGCCGCGATGCGCTCGCGCAACACGGCCCCATCGCGCGCAACCACACGGGCGAATAACACGCCGTCGCGGCACGTCACCCCGGCATCGTAACCTGCCCCCGCCATCGCCTTGCGTAGTGCGTCGAGCCGTGCTGTCGCTTCTGGCGCGGTGAAGACAATTCCTGCAACGGCCGCCGCCCCGCCTCCGGTGGCCGGATGCTGCATCAGGGCGGCCGCATCACCCGAAAGCCGAACCGCGTCCTGCCACACGAGCCGTCCGCCCCGACGGATGCGCAGCCGGTCCACCACCTGGATCCGGTGCAGCGCCTCACCCATTGCCGCACGGCCGAACAGCAGCGCCTCCACCGCAAGCAACCGCGCGTCTTCCTCCATGTCGATCGCCAGCGTTCGGTCCAATGCCGTCGCGTCGAACAGGATCGACTCCTGCGGCAGCCACTCCAGGGTCGCACCGGCGCCCAACGTGATCGTCGTGCGCACATGGGCCGGTACATCGCCGCGCAGTCCACGATAAAACCGTTCCGCCCCCGCCGACACCACGCTGGCGTCGGTTCCCGCCTCCAGCCTCAGCACCTGATCGAGACGATCGCCGGGGACGACGCCTCCGGCACTGTTCAGCAGTACCACGCTCACCGGCGCGCCCGGTGGCGTGCGGGGAAATCTCGCCTTGAGGCATCCTTCCTGATACAGATCCGCGAGGACCGACTCCGGCCCGCGTCGCATGATGCAAACCCGCAGCCTGCCCCGGGACCGCTGTAATGGCGTGACGGAATCAGACCGCGAAATCATTGCGGACACTGACCTCGTTGAACTCGCTCGCGCCTGCGGCAACACCACGGAGCTTCGGACCATCATGACCATGCGGTGAGCGACCACCAGGGTGATTGCGCAGTTTCCTCATCGGTAGGATGGCGACGTTCGCCCGCGAGCGCAACAGCGGGATCACGCGCACCACATGCTTCATGCCGCCGAGCCGGCCTGTCACGGGCGGCACGTCAGGCAGTTGCAGGCCGGGATGCACCAAAAACGTGCGAGTCAAGCCGAGCGCGAGCACTGCGGCGGTGCGCAGCGCTGGGGTGGGGCCGAGCTGGGGCCCTACGCATGTTCACATGATCGAGGGTCGCAACGCCTGGTCCGCGCGCTGCGGTGCGTAATCGAATCAGACCGCCGGTTCATCGCTCAGCATCCCGTACATCGGCAGCGTCAAGAATTCGACAAAGACAGGCGCGAGGCATAGTCCCTCCAGGAGTCGCGCGGCATGCGCATACGTGCCGGTCGATGCCCCGGTAGCCCCGATGAGGGACTCGATCCGCTGCAGCTCCTCGGCAATATACCGACGCACGAGCACAGCATCGATCTTGCGCCCGTCATCGAGCACCCCCTTGGAGCTGTGTACCCACTGCCAGACCTGCGAGCGGGCGATTTCGGCGGTGGCCGCATCCTCCATGAGGTTGTGGATCGGCACGCAACCTGTGCCGGCGAGCCAGCTGCCCATGTAGTGAATCGCGACGTTGATGTCATTGCGCAACCCGGCTTCGGTAATCGGTCGCTCGGGCCGGAAATCCAGCAGGTCCGCCGCCGTGCACCGGCCGGGGGGCACCACGCCGCGCTGATGCGGGCGGCTCCCGAGTACTTTGACGAACTCATCGAGGGCCGGCTGCACCAGTCCGGGGTGGGCCACCCAACCTCCGTCGAACCCGTCGCGCGCATCCCGCGCCTTATCGTGCCGAACCCCACGAAGCGCCCGCTCGTTGGCCGCCGGGTCGTTCTTTATCGGGATCAGCGCGCTCATCCCGCCGATCGCAGGGGCGCCGTGACAGTGACAGGTTCTGACCAGCTCGAGGGCATAGGCGCGCATGAACGGCGCCTCCATGGTCAGTTCACTGCGATCAGCCAGGCAAAAATTCTCTTGACCACTGAATTTCTTGATCGCACTGAAGAGGTAATCCCACCGTCCGGCGTTCAGACCCGCGGAATGCTCGCGCAGCTCGTAGAGAATCTCGTGCATCTGGAAGGCCGCGAGCACCGTCTCGATAAGTACGGTGGCCTTGATGGTGCCCACGGGCACATCGAGAGCTTCCTGCGCCAGGATGAACACATCATTCCACAGGCGCGCCTCGTGGCGGCTTTCGAGCTTAGGGAGGTAAAAGTAGGGACCTGCGCCGCGGGCGATCTGTTCCCGGGCGTTATGAAAGAACGCCAATCCGAAGTCGAACAGCGACCCGGAAATACTCTGCCCGTCGACGCTCACGTGTCGCTCCAGCAAATGCCAGCCGCGTGGACGGACGAGCAGCGTTGCAACGGTGTCGTTCAGACGATAATGCTTGCCGCCGGCCTCAAGCGTGATCGTGCCCCTCACCGCGTCCCTCAGATTGATCTGACCCTGCAGCTGGTTGCGCCAGCTTGGCGTGTTCGAATCCTCGAAGTCGGCCATGTATGCGTCGGCACCCGAGTTAAGCGCATTGATCATCATCTTGCGATCGACAGGACCCGTGATTTCAACGCGCCGGCGCTGCAGCGAAGCCGGCAGCGGCGCTATCTGCCATGTGCCGCTGCGGATGACCTGCGTTTCGGGCAGGAAGTCCGGCAGCTCACCGGCTTCGATGCGCCGCTGGCACGCCATGCGGGCCGCGAGCAGCTCGCGCCGCCGCGGCTCGAATGCCCGGTGCAGCTCGCCCAGAAATGCCAGCGCCTCGCGTGTCAGGATCGCGTCGAATCGCGGCTCGGCGGGCGCCAGGATTTCGATGCCAGTAGGAACTGTTGTGCCGACGCTCACACCTTACTCCGCTGTCTGCGGCCATGGGAGCAGAGCCCGTAATCCCGAAACTGCCAAACCATGATTTGCCAAAGCCGAGGCGGCATGATTCCGCCGCGAACGGACTCCCCGGTACCCACCCCGCAGACAGGCGGCGTACCCTGCCGATGTCCAATATGACATGAGCGCGTCGTCACGCTCGCTGCAATTTGCAGGTCCACCAAGCGCGGCGCTCGATCAGGTTCATTACAGCCGAGTACTTGCGGACTGTCCATGCTTTCTTGTGGCGACAGGGCGTTCTAAAACGGCGCACGCCTGTTGATCCGATGCGGTTCGCGCCGCCGCTGAGTGCGCTGATTACGACGGACCATCACGATGCCGGCGCACCCATCCGGGCGCAAGATATTCGACGCATCCGCCAGGAGCAGTTCGCAGAACGCGCCGGATGCGCACCACGATGGTGCTTGTCGTGCGGCGCAGGCCGGCGCATGGGCGGCAGCATCATGAGCCTCCTCGACTACGACCCGGGCGAGCGGTTCTGCGCGATGCGGCCGCAGGGCAATCACTCACTGCGCGGACTGGCCCCCGTTGCGCGCGGTCAGGGCGAGTTCCGCCTCGCCCATGGCCACGGACAGATGCTGCACGAAGGTCGAGGCCGCCGCCGAGAGCGTTCGGCTCGATTGCACCACCACGGCCAGCTCCGAAACCGGGATGCCGGGGTAGGCAAGCGGTATGAACTTCAGCTCGCCGGTCTTCACCTCCGTCAGAACGTCGAGGCCGGTCAGAATGCCCACACCCACGCCCCCCTTCACCATGGACTTCAGCAGCGTGATACTGTTTGTCGCTGCGCTCTCGCGCAGCGGCTCGTCCATGGACATCAGCCACACGCGCTCGAGGATCGGACGGATAGAGATCGTGTCGTCAGGGACCACGAAGCCCCACTCCACGCATTCCCCGAACGTCACCTCCCGGCGCTCCGCGAGCGGATGATCGGGCGTCACGACGGCCCCAATCCGGTAGATGACCTTGCGCTCGATCCGCAGCGCGTTCAACGCCGGAGGATTGAAGGTCACGCCAACGTCATATGCGCCACTCAGGACGGCATCGGTCACGGCGTCGTGCCCTGCAATGTGCAACCGGTAAACGATGCCCGGATATCGTGTGCGGAATTGACGCAAGGTATCGGTCATGAATTCCGTTGCGCCCTCGACCAGGGCAATGGACACTTCGCCGGAACAAAGCCCTTGAAGATCTCTGATTTGAGCCTGAAGCACCTCATATTCGCGCTTCCAGCGCCGTATCGTCTCGAGCAGCAGCTCCCCGGCCGCGGTCATGCGCAGCCCCTTCGGAAGACGCTCGAAGAGCGGCGCGCCAATCCGGGCCTCGAGCTGCAGAATCTGCCGATCCACCGCCGATGGAGCGATGTGCAGCCGCTCGGCAGCCTTGCGGATCGATCCGCGGCGGCCTACTTCGTCGAAATAGTGCGCTGCTCGCTCTAACATGGAGCCGCTCCTACCGGGATACTTGCCGTTTTTTTCTGGAGATTGCGCTGCAGGGTAAGCGTCTGGGCCGCACGAGCCGTCCTCAGCCGATCTGCAACCGTCCGCCGGTTCCCCCGGTCGAGGGTATTCCCTGAGGCACCGCCGCGCCGATCCGGCCGCGCCGCCTTGATGACGGCCTCACGGTACAGGATTCCGCCGCCGTTCGCCAGCCGATGGCGGGCCGTGACCGCAGGAAACCGTCGTGCTTGCGGGCCGCTGAGGGATGCGCGGCCTCGATCTGACGGAACGGCTTGCCTCGAGTGCGGTATCACGGATCTCCTCGGACCGCCAGGCCCGTGCTGAAGCGGCATGCGCCGTGCAGTTCCCAAGCTCATGCTGCACAAAGGCAGGGGTTGCCCGCCGGGTCGCCATGGACGTCGCGTGTCGCTCACTCCCACCCGAGAAGCCGGTTTCGTGTCGTTCTCGATTACAGGACGCAGCGTTCTCATTCATAAGCCGGCCGCCTCTTCCGCGGTTATGGCATAGTTCCAGCAGATGACACTCAAGAGCTCGTATCCTCGTGACCTCGTGGGCTACGGCCGACAACCCCCGGCTCCACGCTGGCCCGGTAACGCGCGGGTTGCCCTCCAATTTGTGTTGAACTACGAAGAAGGGGCCGAGAGTTCGGTGCTCGACGGTGATCCGGGATCCGAGACGTTTCTCTCCGAGATCGTCAACGCTCAGCAGTTCCCAATGCGTCACAT
Organism: Pseudomonadota bacterium; assembly: GCA_021843755.1. GTDB lineage: Bacteria > Pseudomonadota > Gammaproteobacteria > Steroidobacterales > Steroidobacteraceae > 13-2-20CM-66-19. Next base: position 8,469 of record JAKBWB010000072.1, on the reverse strand, counting down.
GAGCATGGAGTCTCTGTACGAGTATGGCTCGCGAGCGGGAATCTGGCGTGTTTTAAGAGTCTTCGAACGACGCAGGCTGCCGTTGACGATTTTTGCCGTCGCGACCGCCATCCGCCGCAACCCCGAAGTCGGCGCGGCGTTGCGTGAGCTCGGCCACGAAATCGCCTGCCACGGCCTGCGCTGGATCAGCTATCAGTCGATGGACGAAGCGACTGAACGCGCCCACGTGGCGGAGGCTCTCGCGATCCTGCGCGAGGAGTTCGGCGCGATGCCTTGCGGCTGGTATACCGGGCGGGATAGTCCGAATACCAGACGATTGATCGTGGAACACGGCGGACTTCTGTACGACTCCGACTCCTACGCGGATGACCTCCCGTACTGGACGCAGGTAATGGTCGGTTCCGGCGCGGCAGCGCGTCAGGTTCCGCACCTCGTCGTGCCCTACACGCTCGATACCAACGACATGCGATTCGCGACAGCGCAGGGCTTCAACTCCGGAGAGCAGTTTTTCGATTACCTGAAGTCGGCTTTCGACACTCTCTACCGCGAAGGCGACCCGGACGGCCTGAATGCGCCCAAAATGCTGTCAGTGGGTCTTCACTGTCGTATCATCGGACGCCCGGCGCGCATCGGTTCGCTGGAGCGCTTTTTGGATCATGTGCTTCACCACCAGCACGTCTGGATCTGCAAGCGCGTGGAAATCGCCCGACACTGGCTCGCCACTCAGCCATTTTTGCCGTGATGAGCACTGACACCGAGTTGCACAAGCGATTCATCAATGTAGCCGACGAGCGCCTCGGCGCCATCGCTCTATTCGCGACCGATGACTTCTTCGCTCCCAAGGAGCGAATGCTGAAGCCGGCGGAGCCGGTATGGCGCGCGGAAGAGTACGACGATCATGGGAAATGGATGGATGGGTGGGAGTCGCGCCGCCGCCGGGACCAGGCTCACGACTATTGCATCGTGCAGCTCGCGGCCCCAGCCAAGCTCGTCGCTGTTGACATCGATACTCGCTACTTCACGGGTAATTACCCGCCCTTCGCGTCGGTGCAGGCGTGCCGTACGGAGCGTGCACCCGATGCCAATACGGCCTGGACGGTGTTGTTGCCGCAGACGGCGCTGTCGGGCAACCGGCAGAATGTGTTCGCGCTGTCTTCTCAAGCAGTCTGGACTCATCTGAAACTGAACATATTCCCGGACGGCGGGGTGGCTCGATTCCGGGCGTATGGCCGCATCGAGTTCGACTGGGCCGCCCGTGGCCGGGAATCGGATCTGATCGATTTGGTCGCCGCGCTGCATGGGGGCCGCGCCCTGGCATGCAGCGACGAGCACTATGGATCGATGCACAACGTCCTCTTGCCGGGCCGGGCGGCCAGCATGGCCGATGGCTGGGAGACGCGCCGGCGTCGCGAGCCCGGATTCGACTGGATCGTTCTGGAATTCGGGCACCGCGGGCGCGTCCATTGCGTCGAAATCGATACCGGGCAATTCAAGGGCAACTTCCCCCACCAGGTGTCCATCCAGGGCGCCTTGCTGCCGCGGGACTCGGATGCTCATGCGGTCATTCAATCGATGTATTGGCCCTCGCTTCTGGAGCCGCAATTCCTCACGGCCGACAGCGTCCATCGCTTCCAGTCCGCGCTGCGCGAGGTGGGGCCGATCTCACACGTGCGAGTGAACATCCACCCCGACGGGGGGGTGAGCCGGGTCAGGGTATTCGGTCGACCGGACGAGCCTTGAGGCCGTGGCTGCGCTAACTTTGCTTGAGGCGGAGCCTTTGAGCGCCGAAGCCTTCGCGCCCTTTGGCCACGTGATCGAGACCGCGGGGCATCTGCCGCGATCCATCAACGAGGGTACCTGCGAACGCTTCGACGACCTCGCGCCCGTCAACATCGTGGGGGAGGGCGGCCGCCCCCTGATCAGCATCTTCCAGGCCAAGCCTTGTGTTCTGCCGCACGCGGTGCGCACCCTGGAGCGCCATCCCCTGTCGAGTCAGGCGTTCTATCCGCTCGATGGGCGACCGTTCCTGATTGTCGTTGCGTACGAGAGCGGGCGCAACTCGCCGCGGACCATCCGCGCGTTCCGCGCGGCCGGTGACCAGGGTGTCAGCTACCATCGAAATACCTGGCACCACTCGTTACTTGCACTCGGCGCCACGAGTCGCTTTCTCGTCGTCGATCGCGGAGGTCCGGGCGCGAATTGCGATGAGCAAGAGCTCGAGGAGCCGATTCTCGTGACCACGACGGTATGACGGCCGCTGCGCAACAGCGTTAATGCCGCGCCGGGGCCAACCCGGACCTGCGCGGCCGCCCTCGAGCGGGAAGGCAGTGTGGGCAGGCATGGGGATCCTCCGAGCGCCGCGTGCTGCGGCGGTCGAGTTGGTCTGGACGAGGCGCGCGCACTCGGGAATGGAAAGTCCGCCCTCCCCGGGGAGTTCAGCCATGCTTCAGGACGACCCACAGGGGGCCAATGAGCAGGAACATGATGTTCTGGAGGAACTTCGGGCGACGGCCCTCGATCGCATGGCCGACGAACTGACCGATCCAGGCGGCCACGAATATCACGGCGGCGCTCGCGGTCAGCGGGACTGCGTGAGGCCAGACACTCAGGAGCAGCACGCAGACGAGAAGTTGTCCCGCCATGACGATGGAGGCGAGCCACCCCAGCGCCAGGTAGAACGGCGCCACCAGGACCATGGCGAGGTAGGCGGCGCGCAACCCGAACAGGTGCACGTTCCACAGCAGAGCAATGCTGGCGAACAGGATCGCCGGCACACACACCGTGTGAATGATCCGGTTGGCCGGGTGGCCGTGGGACAGGGAGTATTCCGCCAGCCATTGATCGAGCGTTTTTCCGGATGTCATTCTCGTGTCACTCCCGCGTACGGCGCGCATCGTCCGTTGCGGTATCCCGCGGCTGCATCAGCGGGTGTCCGCCAGGGGCCGGCCGCGCAATAGATCATTGTCGCGCGCCGTGCCGGCCCCGACCGCTGGCATGCGGAGCCTCCAATCGAGCCGTCCCGTGACGGGACATATCGACACGCGGTCGCGCAACTGCGCCCTGCGAGCACTATAATCAAGCGACGTTCCGGACGACAGTGGTGCGCGGCCAGCGGCTCCGAGCCTGGCGGCGGCAAGGTGTCCCAAGCGCCGGACGCGATGCTCGCAGGCGGCCGCAGGGGCCTTGAGACCGGGGCGATGCTCGAGGCCGATGTGAGTGCACTCAGTATCTGCGATGAGACTGCAACAAGAACCGCCGCGCGATGGATCGGCGGATCCCCGCGAACGCGTGCGCCGCAGCAAGGTCACCGGCGTGCGCGCACGGCCGGGCATCGGGTTGTAACATGAGCGAACGGCGCAAGACCGGTCCGCGACGCATCGTCTGCCTCACGGAAGAGACGACCGAGACGTTGTATCTGCTCGGGGAGCAGGACCGCATCGTGGGCATCTCGGGATTCACAGTGCGCCCACCGCAGGCCCGCCGGGAAAAGCCGCGCGTGAGCGCTTTCACGAGCGCCAAGATCGAGCGCATCGTCGCGCTGAAGCCGGATCTTGTGCTCGGTTTCTCGGATCTGCAGGCGGGCATCGCGGCCGATCTGATTCGAGCCGGCCTCGAGGTGCATGTCTTCAATCAACGCGGCGTCGAGGAGATCCTGGAATCGATCGCCATGCTCGGCCGGATGATCGGAGCGCACGCGCGCACCCGGGCTCTGATCGGACGGCTGCGCCGCTCGATCAGGGAAGCCCGTCGCGCCGCAGCGCGGTTGCCCTGTCGGCCGCGCGTGTATTTCGAGGAGTGGGACGATCCGCTGATCTGCGGCATACGCTGGGTCGGCGAGCTCATCGAGATCGCCGGCGCGGAGAATTGCTTCGCGGACCTCTCCGTGCGCTCTGCCGCCAGGGAGCGCATCATCGCCGATCCGAGCGAGGTGGTTCGGCGCGCACCGGACGTGCTGATCGCCTCGTGGTGCGGAAAAAAATTCAACCCGGCAAGAGTGCGTGAGCGGCCCGGTTGGCAATCGATCCCCGCGCTGCGCCATGATCGATTGTTCGAGGTCAAATCGTCCGAGATCCTGCAGCCCGGGCCCGCGGCCCTCACCGACGGTCTGAGCCGGCTCCGTCGGATCATCGCCGACAGCGCGCGCGACATGATGGAACAGGCTGCCCGCAATCCCTAGCGGCGCAGAAGGGGGGGGGCTCCGGTCCCGACACTGCGAGGGCGCCGGTGTGCGCCGCAGGTCTCGCAACGGCGGCCCGGATCGGTGCATGATGCGCTTGTGCCCGCGAACCTGCGGCATGGGTGAGGGCAGCGTGTGCGAGACCGGCTGTCAGGCCGCCAAAGCCGCTGCGGATTGCCAGAGTTCGAGATTTATCGATCCGATGCTCATTCGTGCCTTTACCCTCGCCGTAGCGAGGTTCGCTTCGAACGCACCAGCGCGGCAGCTGCGCCATGTCGGCCGGGGTGGAGCACGCCGAGCAGCATCGTGCTGGCGCCGTTCCAGACGATCTGGGCGCCGATGGCGAGCAGGATGAACGCCGTCAGCCGTATCATGATGTTTGTTCCGGTCTTGCCCAGCCGGCGCACCAGACGGTCCGCGTAGCGGTAGCACAGATAAATGATGACGCAGATGATCAACACACCGACGAAGTGCGCAAGAATCGTGGGCAGGAGCGCACGCAGGCCGCGGGGCGGGTTGGCCCCGAGGGTCACGGCCACCGATATCGATCCTGGTCCGACGGTCAACGGCATGGTGATCGGATAAAACGCTCCCTGCGTGATGCTGTCGGGGCTGGTGGCGCCCGCTGGCGCGGAAACCACCGGATTGAGCGGCCCATTGAGCAGGGACCAGGCGAGGGCGCATACCACGATGCCTCCGGCCACCTGCACCGCCGGGATCGAGACGCCGAAGAACTCGAGCACGTAGGCGCCGACCAGGATGGAGGCGATGAGCAGCACGAAGCTGTTGAAGGCGACGAGCTTCGCGGTACGCGCACGCTCGGTCGGTGTGAGCCCAGAGGTCATGGCAAGGAAAATGGGCGCTCCGCCGAACGGATTGATAATCGGCAGCAGCGCCGCCACGGCGACGAAGACAATTTCGGCGAAATAATGCATGCGGGCCAGGAGCATCGCTATGGGGGAGCGTACGGAGCCGCCAGGATCGGCGTGGACAGTCTCGCCCCGAATGACCGCAAGCTCAAGTGCGTCCCGGTGACCAAACATCGACACAACGAGCCTGCCGCGCCGCGGCTTGGGTGGCCGGTTCGGCGCACCCGTCCTACACCGATGCGGGAATGTCCGGACCCGTCCGGGTTCCCTGTTTTTTCGCCTTCCGCTCCATCGCCCAGTCAAGCGCCAGCGTCTCCCGGTGCCGAGTGAGCCGCCGCGGCGGGGGCAGAAGGCCGGCCGCCCGACCCATGCGCGTCGGTCGGCCTCGGCAGGCGAACCTGAATGTCCACGACCGGCCCTCGGGGGTCGGCGCTGCTGGGGGCAAGGTGTAAGGTTTCCAATCCTGCGTGCTTGCCCAGTGAAACTCGACCAGAATCTTGAGCGCCGCTTTGGCGGCCTCGCCATGGCTTCGGTCGGCACGGCGCGAGACGGCGGGTCAGCAACCAGCGTGAGCACCCCGGCAATGCAGCGGGCATGCGCGGCGGCCTTCGAGGCCTACTCCCGGACCGGTTCCGGCGCCTCTCGTGCGCTGCGCCGGCTCGGTCCCAATGGAAGCGGTGATCGGTGGTGCCAGCTGATCCGGGGCTGCCTCGCCACCAGGCTCGGTGATACTCTCTTCGCTTTGCGAAAGGAGCCTGCCGATCCTCTGCGTCCGCCGTCAACAGACTGAAGCTGCCCCGGTCCAGCGCCCGGCCGCGAAGGCGCGACCTCACCGCTACTCGCGTGCCCGGCGGGAAACCCCATGGCATTATTTGATCTCTCTCAAGCGTACTCATGTCTGTGCGTTGACACTGCCGTTTCGCGGGCGGATAAGGCTGCCGCCCGCAGGGCCGTTGGGCCGGGAAGATAGCGAGAAGTCAAATGCCGCAGTACCAGTTCCAGGTCGTCTACTTTGAAGCGACGCGGCGGTGCAATCTGCGCTGCCCGATGTGCATGACCGGCAGCAATGATCCGAAAAAGTTGCGACAGAGTGTTCGAAAAGAATTGAGCCTGGAGCAAATCCGGGATCGGATCATGATTCCCGCGCGCCGCCTCGGGGTCCACACCATGGCATGGAGCGGGGGCGAGTTCTTGCTGCGCAAAGATGCCCTGGATCTGCTGCGCCTGACCGTGGATCTGGGCTATCGGTGTTCCGTCTTGAGCAACTGCAAGAAACTCACCCGGGAGCGTTTGGAGAAGATCCGGGATGTGACACGAGGTCGGGCGCGGATCGTGGTGGGCCTCAACGCCATCGACGAAGAAAACCGCCGGACCCGGGACAATGAGTCGGATCAGACGCTGCGGGTGCTCGAAGATTGCGCGGAGCTCGGGCTGGGCCAGCACGTGGTGATCACGATCGGCAAATACAATACGCAGAGCTTCGAGAAGACCGTCGCGTTCTGCGTGCAGCACGGCATCGCATACAATCGCTCGCCGTTGGTGCCGCGGGGGGCGGGATCGGGCTGCTTTGCCGGCATGGGTTTCGACAGCAATGATCTCGAGCGGTACTTCCATCCGGTGCTGCGCCGCCATCCACACGGCTATGTGAGCTATACGCCGTATTTCCTGTCGCCGGAGCTGCACGCGAAGGTGTCCGGGGGGCTTTGCAACAACACCGTTCCACGAAACCCCTCCATTGGTTGCTGGGTCGGGAGCTGGCTCACCCTCAACGCAGAAGGGGACGTTTCCTTCTGTCCCGTGCTGCTCGATGCGCTGAATGCGGGAAATGTCCTGGAAGCGCCCATTGATGAGCTGGTTCACTCCAGCGTGCTCTTCGCTGAGATAACCGACCGCTCCCGGCTCAAGGGCCGCTGTGGTCGCTGCCGCTATCAGTACACCTGCGGCGGGTGTCGCGCCATGGCGCTCTACCATACCGGGGATTACATGGCGGAGGACCCTACCTGTTTCTTTGATCCCGTGGATCGATCCACGGTAAGCGAACATGAAGCGGAAACGAACCGCAACTTCATGAAATACCTTCTGGTGGCGCGGGCCGCCGGTGCTTACCAGCCGCCGAAAGACCGAAGGATGGAAGGATCGCCGCTGGCGGCGCAATCGGACATCTACTCGCGCTGTGCGGATCGCGAAGCTCGTTCACCGCAGATTCCCCGCGGGGATCAGGCGGACAGGATGTCCCCGGGTACGCCAAGCAGGCGAGAAATCTCGAATTCACCTGTACAGTCGACTCCTGAGCCGGAACGCCGCTGATGCCCAATGTCACCACCCTGACCGAGCTGCTGGAAGCCAACCGCGTTTTCCCGGGCGGGATTACCTACCTGGAGGGCGAGCATGATGGCCGTACCGTGTCGTTCGCGGAACTGCACGAGCGGGCGCTGGGCATCCTCTATCACCTGCAGCGCCTGGGTGCGCGCCGCGGGGACACGCTGATTCTGTTGCTCGGGAGCAACGAGCAATTCATCGACGCGTTCTGGGCTGCCATTCTGGGCGGGATCATCCCGGTGCCCGTGGCGGGGGGAATCAGCGAGGAGCACCGGCAGAAGCTGCTGCGGATTGCGCGGCGGCTGGGCGAGCCGTTCATCTACACGGAGCGGCGGGCGCTCGAGCGCATCGGGGCCTGTGCCGCCGAGAGCGGCCAGGACGAGACCTTCGAGCGCCTGCGCCGTCGAGCCTTCCTGGTCGATGGCCTCGATGACATCTCGCAGCCCGGCGAGGTGCACCGGGCTGACCCGCAGGACGTGGCCTTCATCCAGTTCTCCTCCGGCTCGACCAGCCAGCCCAAGGGCGTGGTGCTCACTCACGGCAACATCCTGGCCAATGTCCGCGGCGCGACCGAGATGGCCAGCCTCAATGAACATGACGTCACTCTCTCATGGATGCCGCTGACGCACGATATGGGCCTCATCGGCATGCACCTGGTGATGTTCTTCAATCGGATGCACACGCACTTCATGCCGACTGAACTGTTCGTTCGCCGGCCGTTGCTGTGGCTCGAACTCGCCAGCCGCGTGCGCGCCTCGATCCTGTGCTCGCCGAATTTCGGCTACAAGCACTACCTGAAGGTGCTCGGGGAGCGCCCCGTCGATGGACTCGATCTGTCGAGCGTGCGGCTGATCTTCAACGGTGCCGAGCCGATCTCAGTGACGTTGTGCGAGCAGTTCCTGGACCGGCTCGCGCCGGCGCATCTGAGCCGCAATGCCATGTATCCGGTCTACGGGCTCGCCGAGGCGTCGGTCGCCGTGAGCTTCCCGCCGCCCGGGGAGCCGCTGCGCACGCTGGTGGCCGACCGCCATCACCTGGCCGTCGGGGAGCCGATTCGGCTGCTGCCGGCCGGGGCCCGGGCGGGCATCGAGCTGGTCTCGGAAG
>JAKBWB010000061.1 GCA_021843755.1 Pseudomonadota bacterium | reverse complement strand
AGCGCGGCGATGTCCGGATCGACCTGCGGGTCGAGCGACATCACGGTGGCCACCACCTGCACGTCATTGTAGAAGCCGTCGGGAAACAGCGGGCGGATCGGCCGGTCGATCAGGCGGGAGGTGAGCGTTTCCTTCTCGCTCGGCCGGCCCTCGCGCTTGAAGAAGCCGCCCGGAATCCGGCCAGCCGCATAGGTCTTCTCGACATAGTTGACGGTCAGTGGAAAGAAATCGCGGCCCGGCTGCGCACTCTTTTGCGCACACGCGGTCACCAGCACCACCGTATCGCCCATGGAAACGCGCACGGCGCCGTCGGCTTGACGAGCCAGCTCACCGGTCTCCAATGTGACCGTGTGGGAACCGTACTGGAATGATTTGCTGACGCTCAAGGTCAACTCCTTGATGTGAATCTAACGTTCGGAGGATGAAACCGACTCCCCAAAACATGAAGGGCCGGCTTTGCGCCCGGCCCTTCGGGTGTTCGGTTATCGGCGCAGACCCAGGCGCTCCACGAGCTCCTGGTAGGTCTGCGGCTGGGTCGCCTTGAGGTAATCGAGGAGCTTGCGGCGCTGATTGACGAGCTTGACCAGCCCGCGGCGCGAGCCGTGGTCACGCTGGTGCGCGCTGAAATGCTCGCTCAAGCCGTTGATGCGCTCCGAAAGCAGCGCGACCTGGACCTCGGCAGATCCCGTATCCGCTGGACCGCGCTGATATTGCGCCAAAATTCCACTTTTCTTCTCGCTGGTTAAAGCCATTGCTCGACAATCCCAGGTAGCTGTACCGGTTACCCTTAAGAGGAAGCCCACAATTTTACCTGGGCAATGCCCCTCGCCACAAGCAGCGTATCTCGCGCCGCCCTCGATTCATTATGATCCGATCCCTCCTCGTTCCGGGCAGTGCGATCGCGCCGGCGGGGCGCTCGCCCGTGCTCGGACGGTGCACAGGGCCATCCCGCCACGGGCCGCGTACCGGCCATCAGAGGCGGAACAATCGCTTGGGACGCACACTCCCGAGGCCGTCGGCCTCGCCAATACCGAGAAAGCGTTCCGCCTGGTACAGCCTGACCCTGCCGGCACCGCCTGCGAGACCCACGGGTACCACCGCCTGGCCATGACAGATCCGCGCGGCCTGCAGGCTATCCAGATGCACCGCCGGCAGATGCGCCAGCGGCCAATCCGCCGGCAACACCCCCGGCAATGTTCCGTTCTCGCACGCGAGCGCGATCGATTCCAGGGTCTGCATCGGCTCCCGCTCGAATGGCTCGACACTCACGCGCCGCAGCGCCATGACGTGCCCGCAAGTGCCCAGCGCGCGGGCGATGTCCTCGGCAAGCGTGCGCACATACGTGCCCTTGGAGCAGTGGGTCTCGAGCTCGATGCTTGCGCCGTTTTGCGCCAGGAGCCGCAGCTCGAAGATCTCGATGGGGCGCGCCTCGCGCTCGACCACCACGCCGGCGCGGGCCAGCTCATAGAGGGGGCGTCCCTCGCGTTTGAGCGCCGAGTACATCGGCGGCACCTGGCGCCCGGGCCCGAGGAACGTCTCGAGCACGGCTTCAATCCGCTGCGGCGCAAGGTCCGGCACACTCGAGCGCGCGACGATCTGCCCTTCCCGGTCACCGGTGCGGGTACTCACGCCGAGGAAGATGGTGAATCGGTAGCGCTTGCGGCTCGAGAGGATCTCACCGGCGATCTTGGTTGCCTCATCGAGGCAGATCGGCAGCATCCCGGTGGCCAGCGGATCGAGGCTGCCGGCGTGACCGGCCTTCGTGGCCCCGTACAGCCGCCGGACGCGCTGCAACGCCGCATTCGAGGACAGCCCGGCGGGCTTGTCGAGCAGGACAATCCCGATCGGCATCGGCGTCAGCGCTTGGCCTGATCTTTGGCCTGATCCTCGGTCCGTGCCCGATCGATCAGGCCGCTCAGGCGCGCGGCCCGCTCGACGGTGTCGTCAAGCTGGAATTCCAGCCGCGGCGCATGCCGCAGGCCGAGTTCGCGTCCCACCTGCCCGCGCAGGAATCCGCCCGCGCGGGTCAGGCCGCGCAGCACCTCGTCCGCGGTGTTTTCGGCGGCAAAGGGCACGAAGTACACCCGGGCAAGGCCGAGATCGGCCGCGAGCCTCACGGCGGTGATGGTGACGTGGCCGACCCGCGGATCCCTGACCTCGCGGACGATCAGCGCCGCGATCACCCGCTGCAGTTGCGCTTCGATCTTGCGAACCCTGGAGTCGGCGGCACTCATTGCAGCGTCCGGGCCACCTCGACACGCGCGAAGCATTCGATCTGGTCGCCCACGCGCACATCCTGGTAGTTCTTCACGCCGATGCCGCACTCGGTGCCGGCCCGTACCTCGTTGACATCATCCTTGAACCGGCGCAGCGACTCGAGCGCGCCCTCGAAGATGACCACGTTGTCGCGCAGCACCCGGATCGGGTTGTTGCGCCGCACATAGCCCTCGGTGACCAGGCAGCCGGCGACCACCCCGAACTTGCTCGAGCGAAACACCTCGCGAACCTGCGCCACGCCCACGATCTGCTCCTTGATCTCCGGCCGCAGCAATCCGGTCATCATCTGGCGGACGTCGTCGATGGCCTCGTAGATGATGCTGTAATAGCGCACTTCGACACCGGTTTCCTTCATCGCCTCGCGCGCGCCGGAGTCGGCACGGACGTTGAAACCGATGATCAACGCCTTGGACGCAGCGGCGAGCTGCACGTCCGATACGGTGATGCCGCCGAGACCGCTGGCAATCAACTTGACCTGCACTTCCTCGGTCGAAAGCTTCTCGAGCGCCTCGCGCAGCGCCTCGACGCTGCCTTGCATATCACCCTTGACCAGGACCGCGACCGCTCCGGCCTTCTGCTCCTGCATCTGCGAGAATACATCCTCCGTGCGCGTCGCCTGCCGGGCCAGCTTCACGTCGCGCGACTTGCTCTGCCGGTACATGGCCACTTCGCGCGCCTTGCGCTCGCTCTCGACCGCCAGAATCTCGTCCCCGGCGTTCGGGGCGCCGGAGAGGCCGAGGACCACCACCGGCATCGACGGCGGAGCCGCCTCGAGCGCATTGCCGCGCTCGTCGAACAGGGCGCGCACCCGCCCGAACTCCGAGCCGGCAATGATCGGCTCGCCGAGCCTGAGCGTGCCTTTCTTCACCAACACCGTGGCGACCGCGCCCCGGCCCTTCTCGAGGCTCGACTCGATGATCACGCCGCTGGCGAGTCCCGTGCTCGGCGCACGCAGCTCGAGCACCTCCGCCTGCAGCAGCACCGCATCGAGCAGCGCGTCGATCCCCTCGCCGGTGTGTGCCGACACATTCACGAACATGTTCTCCCCGCCCCATTCCTCGGGAATCACGCCCTGCTTGGCGAGTTCGTTGCGCACCCGGTCGGGATCCGCATCGCTTTTGTCGATCTTGTTGACCGCGACCACGATCGGCACGCCCGCCGCCCGCGCGTGCTGGATCGCCTCGATGGTCTGCGGCATCACGCCGTCGTCGGCGGCCACGACGAGAATGACCACGTCGGTGACCTTTGCGCCGCGTGCGCGCATCGCGGTGAAGGCCGCGTGGCCCGGCGTGTCGATGAAGGTCACCACGCCCTTGGGCGTCTCCACGTGATAAGCGCCCACGTGCTGCGTGATGCCGCCGGCCTCGCCCGCGGCCACCTTGGTGCGCCGGATGTAATCGAGCAGCGAGGTCTTGCCGTGATCGACATGACCCATCACGGTCACGACCGGTGGACGCGCCTCGAGCTGTTCCACCTCGGCGTGCTCGCCTTGCAGCCCCGCTTCGATCTGGTCCTCCTCGATCAGCTTGGCGGTGTGGCCGAGTTCCTCGACCAGCAGCACCGCCGTGTCGCGATCGAGCGATTGATTGATGGTGGCCATCACGCCCATGTTCATGAGCGTCTTGATGACCACCGGCGCCTTGACCGCCATCTTCTGGGCCAGCTCGCCGACGGTGATGGCCTCGCCGATGGTCACCTCGTGCACCAGCGGCGCCGTGGGCTTCTCGAATCCATGGCGCGTCTCCGCCGCGCCGCGCACCGTGCGCGACTTGACCGGGCGGCGCTTCTTGAAGCGCGAACTGACGTCGGAGGTGACATGCAGCTCCTCGCGTCCATAGCGCGTGTGTTTGTCGTCGGTCGCGGGACGTTCCCGGGTCCCAGGAGCCGCCGGTCGCGCCGCGGCGGGCGGTTCCTTGGCCTTCGGGGCCGGCTCGCTCGTCTCAACAGGCTGATTCTCGCGGTTCTGGCGCTCGAGCTCCTCCTGCTCGCGGCGCTCCTGCTCCTGCTGAGCCCGCTGCTGCGCCTCTCGGCGCGCCTCTTCCTGTGCGCGCTTGCGGGCGGCCTCTTCTTCGATGCGGCGCCGATTCTCCGCCTCGAGCCGCTCGTGCTCGCGGCGCTCGTGCTCGATTCGTTCCTGCTCGAGCCGCTCGGCTTCCTCGGCCTCGCGGCGCTTCTGCTCGATCTCGTCGCTCTGCTTGCGCGCCTGTTCCTCGAGCACGTCGCGCTTGATGTAGGTGCGCTTGGTCCGCACTTCCACGCTGACCGTGCGCGAGCGGCCCTGCACGCTCGAGAGCTTCAGCTCGCTTTGAGTCTTGCGTTTGAGGGTGATGCGGCGGGGCGCGGCGTCGCCGTCCTTGCCCGCTCCGTGGCTGCGGCGCAAATGGGTGAGCAGCTCGAGCTTTGCGTCGTCGCTGATGTGATCGTCCGGTCCGTTGACCCGAATGCCCGCCTGATCGAGCTGCACGAGCAGCCGATCCACCGGCACCTTCAGGACTTCCGCGAACTGCGCTACGGTCACTTCCGCCATACGTCTTGCACCCTTAAAGATCAGTGGCTGGGCGCGAACCAGGGCGCCCGCGCTGTCATGATGAGCTTGCCCGCCTCTTCCGGCGCCAATCCCTCGATATCGTTCAGGTCATCGATCGACTGCTCGGCGAGATCCTCGCGCGTGCGCACCCCGCGACGCGCCAGCGCCAGCGCCAGATCCGGGCTCATGCCCTCGAGCAGCAGCAGATCGTCGGCCGGCATCGACTGATCCAACGACTCCTCGCTGGCGATCGCCTGAGTCAAGAGCACGTCGCGCGCCCGGTTGCGCAGCTCTTTGACGATCCCCGCGTCGAACTCGGCGATCGAGGCGAGCTCGCCCTGCGGAACGTATGCGATTTCCTCGATGGTCGAGAAACCCTCCTGCGCCAGGATGGTCGCCACGTCCTCGTCGACGTCGAGCTGCTTCATGAACAGTTGCACCAATGACTTGGCCTCGGTCTCGCTCTTGGCCTCGGCATCGGACTCGGTCATCACGTTCAGTTCCCAGCCGGTGAGCTGGCTGGCGAGGCGGATGTTCTGTCCGCCGCGGCCGATCGCCTGAGACAGCTTGTCCTCGGCCACCGCGATGTCCATGCTGTGGGCATCCTCGTCGACGACGATGGAGAGAACCTCGGCGGGCGACATGGCGTTGATGACGAACTGAGCCGGGTTCTCGTCGTAGGGAATGATGTCGACACGCTCGCCGGCGATCTCGTTGGAGACCGCCTGCACGCGCGAGCCGCGCATGCCGACGCAAGCACCAACCGGGTCGATGCGCGCATCGGTGCTGCGCACGGCGATCTTGGCGCGCACACCCGGATCACGCGCCGCGCCGAGGATGTGGATCAGCCCCTGGCCGACCTCGGGGACCTCGAGCTTGAACAACTCGATCAGAAACTCCGGCGCGGTGCGCGTCAAAAACAACTGCGGTCCGCGCAGCTCGGAGCGCACCTCGCGCAGGAACGCCTTGATGCGATCCTGGGCCTTGACCTGCTCGCGCGGAATCATGTCGGTGCGCGGCACGAAACCCTCGGCGTTCGAGCCGAGATCGATGTAGAGCCCGTTGCGGTCGACCCGCTTGACGACGCCGCTGACGAGCGTGCCGACCCGGTCGCGATAGGCATCCACCACCTGCCGCCGCTCCGCTTCGCGCACTTTCTGCACGATGACCTGCTTGGCCTGCTGGGCGGCGATGCGCCCGAAGCCGACCGACTCGATCGGCTGCTCGACGAACCCGTCGATCTGCGCGTTTGGATCGAGATCGCGCGCATCCTCAAGGCGCAGCTCCCGGTCCGGCGCCTGCAGCTCCGTGGAATCGTCCGCGAATACCTTCCACCGGCGGAACGTGTCGTAATCGCCGCTGCGCCGGTCGATCGCCACGCGCACATCCCACTCCTCGCCGTGCTTGCGACGCGTCGCGGCGGCGAGCGCAGCCTCGAGCGCCTCGAAAATCACATCTTTGTCGACGCCCTTCTCGTTCGAGACGGCATCGACAACCATCAGGATTTCCTTGTTCACTGCTATCACCTCTGCACCTGTCGCCACCGCGCGCAACACCGCTCAACCGGCCAGTCTGGCCTTGGCCAACTCTTCATACCGTACCGTCACGCGCTCGCCATCAACGTCAAGCTCGATCCCCGCATCCCCGGCCGCCACCAACGTGCCGGTATAGCGGCGCCGACCCTCGCGCGGCGTCGCAAGTTCGACGAACACCCGCTGGCCGGCGAACCGCACGAAGTGCGCGCGCGTGCGCAGCACCCGGTCGAACCCCGGCGAGGACACCTCGAGCGTGTATGCCGTGGGAATCGGGTCCTCGACATCGAGCAACGCCGAAACCTCTCGGCTGACGCGCTCGCAGTCCTCGATCCCCACGCCGCCGGGCCGGTCGATGTAGAGCCGCACGAGCGCGCTGCCACGCCCGGTCCCGTACTCCAGATCAACCAACTCGCAGCCCAACCGCTCGACCAACGGCTCGATGAGGGCGATCAGCCGCTCGCGCAATGTCGCCGACATCGATCCGCTCCCGTAACCTGGCCCCAAAAACACAAAACGGGCCACCCGGCCCGCCCAGCCGAAGCAACGCGCACCGCCCCTCAAGGGCAACGCCCGTCTGTCGGCCGCCCAAAAACAAAAAGCCCCTCGGGGGGCTTTCTGGCTGTCACGCTGTCGGGGCGCTCACCCGTGGGCGCAGCCGCTCCGCTCTCCGCAGCCGAGGCCCACGGAGGAGGCGCATTGTACGCTCAAGACCTCCGAGCTGGAAGGCTTTTTTTCCTGATCACCAGTGATCACCAGGGGGGGGGGGTTCCGCCCCTGTCGCCGCGTGTCCCGCCCGCCGCGCGCCCCCGCCAGCGGCCCACACCGTCGATTCACCCGGCTGTCGCCGGCCGGAAGGGGCATCGGGACTCGCCCCGGTGCTTCACGTCCGTTCGACCCTGGCGTCGAACGTCGAGACGCCAGCACACAGGCTGGAATACCCCATCCGGACGGCACATCGGACTCGACATCCATGGGCCGCAGCGCACCCGGCCGTCGCCGCGTGCCGTAGTGCTCGGCAACGCAAGAGCCCCGGATCGGATGGCTATCCGACCGCCCCCGGCGCGCGCCGGCACCGGTTCCGGTGCTCGCCGCTATCGCAGCTCACCCAAAGCAGCCGATAATGGCACATTGGGCGTACGGCTCTGCCGCGCTCGAGGGAGATTCGAGGCATGTCGCTCAGTGTGTTCGACATCTTCAAGGTCGGCATCGGGCCTTCCAGCTCGCACACCATGGGCCCGATGCGGGCCGCGTTTCAGTTCGTGCGCGATCTGCAGCAGTCCGGCCGGCTGGCGGCGCTCGAGACGGTCACGGTGCGCCTGTACGGCTCGCTGGCGCTCACCGGACTCGGTCACGGCACCGATCGGGCGATACTCATGGGGCTCAGCGGCGCGTTGCCCGAATCGGTCGATCCGGATGCCATTGAGCCCACGCTGCAGCGCATCCGCGCCAGCGGGCGCATCGCGCTTCTCGGGGCTCACGAGATCGCCTTCGACGAGCGTACGCATCTGCAGTTGCTGCGCAACGAACGGCTTCCCCAACATCCCAACGGCATGCGCTTCAGCGCGGCGGCGGCCGGCGGTACACCGCTGTGCGAGCAGGAGTACTACTCGATCGGCGGCGGATTCATCGTGCGCGCCGGGCAAGACATGGCGCAGGAGGCCGCCGCCCCCGCGAGCATCCCCTATCCGTTCTCGAACGCAGGTGAGTTGCTCGGCCAATGCCGCGACAACGGCCTTGAGATCTTCGAGCTGATGCTCGCCAACGAATGCGCGCGCTCGAGCGAGGCGAGCGTGCGGGCCGGCCTTGAGCGCATCTGGGAGGTGATGCAGGCATGCGTCGAGCGCGGCTTCAGGCACAACGGTGTGCTGCCCGGACCGTTGAAAGTGCGGCGCCGCGCTCCGAAGCTGTACCGCCAGCTGACCGAAAGCGCAACGGCTCGCCCCCTGGAGGCGCTCGACTGGGTCGACGCGTTCGCCCTGGCGGTGAACGAGGAAAATGCCGCCGGCGGGCGCGTCGTGACCGCGCCAACCAACGGCGCGGCCGGCATCGTGCCGGCCGTATTGCATTTCTACCGCCGCTTCGAGCCTGGCGCCAGCGACGAGGGTGTGCGGCGTTTCCTGCTCACCGCCGGCGCAATCGGCATGCTCTACAAACAGAACGCTTCGATCTCGGGCGCCGAGATGGGCTGTCAAGGCGAGGTCGGGGTAGCCTGCTCGATGGCCGCGGCGGGGCTGGTGGCGGCCCTGCAGGGCAGCAACGAGCAGATCGAGAACGCCGCGGAAATCGGCATGGAGCACAATCTCGGGCTGACGTGCGATCCGGTCGGCGGACTGGTGCAGATTCCGTGCATCGAGCGCAATGCGATGGGGGCGGTCAAGGCCATCAATGCCGCGCGGCTCGCCATGCGCGGCGATGGCAGCCACAAGGTGTCCCTCGACCACGTGATCCTGACCATGCGCCAGACCGGCGCGGACATGTCCACGATCTACAAGGAGACTTCACAGGGCGGACTGGCCGTCAACGTCACCGAGTGCTGAAGGGCAAATCGGCACAGCCACCCGTCCCCGACGCCTGGGGCCGGGTTTGCCGGACAGCTCCGCGGCCGTCAGGCGGCTGCCGCAGAGCGCCTCGGGGCTCAACCCGCGCGCTCGGCGCTATTGCGGCTCGCCTTCGGCTGCGACTGCAACGCGGTTGCGGCCGGCGCTCTTGGCGTCATACAGCGCCGAAT
This sequence comes from Pseudomonadota bacterium, assembly GCA_021843755.1. Lineage (GTDB taxonomy): Bacteria > Pseudomonadota > Gammaproteobacteria > Steroidobacterales > Steroidobacteraceae > 13-2-20CM-66-19. The sequence continues at coordinate 148,805 of JAKBWB010000061.1, read as the reverse complement.
CGGCCCGGTGGCGCAGCGTCTCGAGCGAATCGCCCGCGCGGGCGGCCGCCGCGCCGATCGACAAGGTCACATCGCCCGCGAACTGGGCCCCGTCGGGATGCACGATCAGCATGCGCTGCGCCGCCGAGCGGATCGTCTCGGCCAGCGCCGCCGCCGCGGCCATCGATTTGCCGCGCAGGAGCACCGCGAACTCATCACCGCCGATGCGCGCGGCGAGGTCCGCCCCGTTCAGCCGCTCGCGCAGAATCCCCGCCACTTTCACCAACACTTTGTCGCCGACCACGTGGCCGTGCGTATCGTTGATTCGCTTGAAGTAGTCGATGTCGATGGCCAACAACACCACGTGCATCAGTCCGTCCGGATCGTCCTCGCCTTCGATCGCGCGCCGCAGGCCGTTGAGATTGGCGAGCTGGGTCAGTGGATCGCGCTGCGGCTCGGTATGTGCGCGCTCGAGCCGGTCAATGATGCCGACGACCTCTGCACGCTGTCTGGCGAGCTGCGCGTGCAGGGCATTCAACTTCGAGCACACCTGCTCGGCCTGGGCGAGCAGGCGGCCGATCAGCGCCGGCACGGCGTCGCCATCGCGCTCCGCCAGCTGCCGCGCCGCCGCCGCGAGCGTCGCGGTGAAGCGCCCCAGAGTCCCTTCGGCCTCGGCCGTGTCCTGCTCGGTGCGTTCGATCAGCTCGTGCAGATCCCGCTGCGCCAGCTCGAACATCGCCACATCGCGGGCGGCGATGTGCAGCGCATGCAGGCGCCGGACGTCGACGTCCGAGACGGGCGCGGCCGAGGCCAGCAGTTTCTCCAGGTCCTGGCTGAGCGGGGGATTGATCTCCGCGGCATGCTCGTACCAGACCGTATAGCTGAGCGGATGGTACCCGGCCGGATGCGGCGACATCAGCTGCAGCACGCGCCGGAGAATCTCGGCGCTTTCTTCCCTCGATTGCTGGTAAACCATGCGGGTAAACGGGCGAGGCTTTATTTTACTTATTTGTAATGTAGCAGCGCGCGCCCGCCGTTGCACGCCCAGCACCATCAACGCCGCCGCGCACCGCAGCGACGTTGATGGACGAACGATCGCCTTAGCGATGAACCGCCGCCGGGAGCGCACCCCCAGGAGCGCCCGGCGGCGCAAAGCTCGGCACGGGCTTCGGCGCCTCGCCATTGAGTGCGGCGGCGTCGCGCTGCTCACGCTTGATCCGCTCGTAAATCTCCTCCCGATGCACGGCCACGTGCTTGGGCGCATTGATACCGATGCGCACCTGGTTGCCCTTGACGCCGAGCACCGTGATGGTGACGTCATCCCCAATCATCACCGTCTCGCCGACTCGCCTTGTAAGAATGAGCATCTGCTGGTCCTCTCTAGGTGTTGATGATCCAAAACTACGATCCGATCCAATCGGCTCAATGGGGGACGCCCCCCCCCTGCCGATCCGTGGCTCGGTAACCCAGAACGAACGCCCCGTCCTCGTGAGTGACGGTGAGCGGCTCGATCCGGGCAATGCGCTCGAGGGTCGCGCCGACGTTGCGTACGCTGAACGCTCCACCGATCTGCATGCGGGCCGCACGCGGATCGGCAATGACGATGCGCTGCGTGGTATAGCGGCTGAGATCGCTGACGAACGCGGCAAGCGGCTCCCCGCGGGTCTCGATGATGCCCTGGCGCCAGCGAATGACGTTTACCGCCCGAGCCGGGTGAACGTCGCCGATCAGTCCGACCGGCGAATACTCGATCTGCTGGTTGGCCCTCAGACGGCGGATCCAGGACGGTGCGCGCGCCCCCTTCGACAGCCCCTCCACCGACACCATACCGCTGACCACCGTCACCCGCACATCACCATCGGTCTTGCGATACACGTCGAAACGCGTCCCGAGCACCTGCACCTCGCTGTGCGCAAGCAGGATGCGGAACGGCCGGGCCGGATCGTGCACCACTTCGAAAAAGACCTCGCCGCGCAGCAGTCGCACCTTGCGGTCGTCGGGGCTGCCAATCCAGCGCAGACGCGTGTTCGTGTTCAGATAGGCGACGCTGCCATCCGGCAGCACGACGCTGCGGACCTGACCGACCTCGGTACGATAGGTCCGCGGTATATAGCCCTCGCTCCACATCCACAGCCCGCCGGCAGTGACCACCACGAGCGCCGCCACGGCGGCCACTCCAACGAGCCACAGCGCTCGGCCGTCGAGCTTCGAGCGCCGCGGCGTCTCCGCCGCGCTCGCGACCAGCGCGGCCCGCGCGGGGCCCTTGAGTTCAGCAGCAACATCCAATACCGCGCGCAGTTCACTGAATTCCTCGGCATTCATCGTATCGGCCAGCCAGATCTCGAGGGCACGCTGCCGCGCGGGCGTAAGCCCGCGCCCCATGCGGGTCAGCCACCGCGCCGCCTGGGCACGCGCGCGCCGCCGTTCGAGGAAGGGCTTGAGAGTCAATCAACCTCCGCCAAATCAATGCCTTGCATGGATAACCTCAGGCGACACCGCTTCAGGGCGCGTGTCATCCGCTTGTCCACACGCCGTTCGGAGATTCCCAGCCGCTGAGCGATCTGCTTACGCGACTCGCCCTGCACGTGCGCCAGCACGAACACCGTGCGCAACGCGGTGGGCAGTTCGCCGATCACCTGCGCAACGCGCTGCTCGATCTGCTCGGCCATGACCTGCCGCTCCGGCTCCCCGCGCAAGTCCGGCACCTGCTCCATCCCCGCCGGTCCGCTGATCATCGCGCTCTCAACCCGGCGGCGGCGCAGCTGCATCAGTGCATATCGAGTCGCGACCCTGAAGAGGATGGCCCGCGGAAACAGCACCTGCTCCGGCCGGTACATCCGATGCAGCTTCTCATAGGTGTCCTGAATCGCCTCCCGAGCCAGATCCACCCGACCGAGCATTTGGGTGAGATAGGCGAGCAGCTGTGCCTCGTGTGCACGGCACAGCTGATCAAAGAACGCGTCCGCTCCCCCCGATCTGGGAAATCGTTTGATTTCGCCCAATGGCTTACCCACTCCCTTCCCTACACTCTAAGATGCTCGAGCTGCACTTTGCCCCCCCCTGGAGCGATACAAAAATATTGGCTCGGTCCTGCGGACACCCTACGATGCGACATAATCCGCGCAATCGCGAACCACGCGAGCGGATTGTCCCGTGACGCACAGTGTCCCGACCCGAAGAAGCAATCATGAACAGTCCGGCGTGCGAAGAAGGGCTCGCACCGGCGGAACCGGCCCCGGCGCAATCCTCGAGCGAGCCGGAGCCCGAACTGGTCGAGTTCGGCAAAGTATCCCAGACCCAGGGGGGCTTCTGGGCGCGAAATACGACTCGGCAGTCGGCTGGCAGTATTACTGACGGCCGGTTGCACGGCTCGCTTCACCAGCGCTGCGTGATTTGCACGCTCAGCACGCGACCGAGCGCCTGAACGTTGCCGATGTCATAACCGAATTCGCTGTCCACGAACGGCGGAGACTGATTGAAGACATTCACAGCGTTGAGCCAGAGGGTCGTCTGCCCGAAACGACTCGCACGCAGCTTCTCGCTCGCGAACACGTCGAAAGTGCTCCAGGCGCCTACCACCGGCACGAGCCTGCTGGCGGGATTACGGTACGAGCCGGTGTAATTGACCGCCAGAGTGATGGCCGGGCCGGGCGCGTTGCGGCCATGCGCGCGCCAGCCGGCGGTGCCCCGCAAACGCACTGAAAGTGGATTGCCGACGGTATCGAGGATGCTCACGGAAGGAGAAGTGGGTGTCAGCGCCTGCTCGAACTGCAACACATCGGTGCCGCGCAGTCCGAAGTGAAAATATCCCCACCGGCTCACGAGCCGCTCGCGAGCCCTGATGTCGAGGCCCCGGGTCCGGGTGGCCGAGAGATTCGCCAGGCGCAGATCCACGATTGCGGCCGGGTGACTCGCCATACAGGTCGCGACGGGACCGACGAACTGTCGGCTCTCGCAGATGGCGTCGATTTGCGCCGCCGTGGGGGCACGATTGATCACCGCCGCCCACTCGTTGCCGTCCTGAAGAACCGCGAGCGGATCGTGGGCGGCGGGCTGCTCGATGCGGTTCCAGTAGTCGATGTCGTAGAACGTGAGCGACACCTGGGCCCCGTGCCAGGGCGTCAGGTCGAAACCCGCGGTCCAGGTGCGCGCGGTCTCATTGGTCAGATTGGGATTGGAGCCCTGTTCGGCCAGCACCAACGAACTGCCGGATGAAGACAACGGGTCCGGCACAACCGTCAGCCCCGACACATTCTGCGACGTGTCATACAGATCGTCGAGCGTCGGCGCACGGTACGAGCGACCCCAGCTGGCGCGCAGGTTCAGCCAATCGGAGACGATCCACTCCAGCCGGGCCATCGGATTGAATGTGCCGCCGAAGTCGCTGTAATGATCGTAGCGGCCGGCAAGATCGAGCGCGAGGCGCGGCCGGGCCCGACTGTCGCGCCCGCTGCCGAGCAGCGGCACGTGCAGCTGTGAATACACCGATAAGATCCGCCGGCCGTAGCGCTCCGAAACGATCGCACCGCGTGGACTGCCGGGCTGCGGCACTGCGAGCGCCAGCGTCTCGGTGCGCCATTCCACGCCGACGGCAAGCTTGGCCTCCCCGGCGGGCAAGCGCAGCAGCGGGCCGTTGGCGACCAGGTCGCTCGATTCCAGGGTCGAGCTCGAGCGCCGACGGTAATTCTGGCCGATGGCCGCCACCGTCGCCGGGTTGTTGTCCGAGCCGTAACCGAAGGCGTTGAAGGCGGTGGTCGGGTTGGAATCGGCAAGTGCCGCGGCGAGGCGCGCCGGATTGGCGACCCCGTACTCGTCAGCGAGCAGGTACTGCTTGCCGCCCGACTCGCTCGCGGTCATTTGCCAGCCCCGGCCGAGCTGCACCGTGCCCCCGATCGTTCCGTCGTATACGCGCGAAAGAGCGGCAAAGCGTGTCGGCCCGAGGTCATTCAGGAAGCTGTAGGCGACCAGCGTAAAGGGCACGGACGGGAAGGGATTGACGAAATAGGGGTTGCTCGCGGGTACCTGCAGTACCGCATCGTTGGGCATCACGCTCTGGTCGATGTCGCGCTGAGCGTAGCGGCCCTGAACAAACAGCTCCACTCTGGCGCCCACGCGCTGGCTCGCCGCGCCGTACACCTCGTTGGCGACCCGCTCGGGAAAGATCTGGTAGTCGGCGAACGGGTTCTGCAGGTTGATGTGCGTGCTCAGCGCGGCCGGGGTGAGCGCCGCGCCGGTCTGCCCGCTCGGGATGCCGTACGCCGGCTCGAGCGTCATCGGATCGAGGATGTTGCCGGGATCGGTGTAATAGCTGTCGTAATTCGCCCCGCCGAAGGGCGTCTTGTCGGCGTTGGCCGCATAGGCCCGGGCGCTCGCGGCAAGCGGCGTGGCGTCGGTATACTCGTAGGCGATCATGCCGTGCCCGCCCCGCCAGTGCGTGCCGAACAGCTGCCCGAACATCCATTCGCTGCGACCGCCGATCGCGCTCCCGTAGCGCACCTGCGTTTCCGCGCCGTCGAATCGGTTGCGCATCATGATGTTGACGACCCCCGCCACCGCGTCCGCGCCGTACAGGGCCGAGGCGCCATCGGGCAGCACCTCGATGCGCTTCACGGCAATCCATGGAATGGTCGATACATCCACGAACCCGCCGGTCAGTCCGCCGAGAGGCTGGCGGTGACCGTCCACCAGCACCAGCGTGGCCCCCACGCCCAGACCGCGCAAATTGATGCCTGCGCCGTCTTCGACGTTATTGTCGACGTTCAGGTCCTCGCGCGGCCCGTTCAACGAGATCAATGGCAGCGCGTACAGCGCATCCGCGACGCTCGGGTAATCGGCCTGCTGCAGCTGCGCGCGGCCCACGGTGGTGATGGGCGCGATGGCCGATCGCACCCCGCGAATCAAGCTGCCGGTGACATCGACCGGCTGAAGCATCGCATCCGTCTGATCTGCTGCCGGATTGGCCTGGCGTGACACGGCGTGCACCGCTTGTGCGACTGGCCGAGGCGTCGAAACGGGCGGCGGCTCCGGGCGGATGATGACCGAATGCTGCGACTCGAACCTGAACGTCAGGCCCGTGCCGCGCAGCATGCGCGCGAGCGCCACAGAACTGCTCAGCATTCCGTGAACCGCGTGCGTACGCAGCTTCAGCACCTGAGGTGTCGCGGCGTAGATGGCCCGCACACCGGACTGGCGATAGAACTCGAGCACCGCCTGCGGCAGCGGTTGCGCCGGTAAATTGAACAGAGTCACCGGGTCCTCTGCCTGCGCGTACGACCCGGCGCACAGCAGCGTCAACGCCACCCAAAGCACCCCCACTGCCCGCCGCACGCCGCCACGCCCGAGCCTCCCGGCCCCGCCCTCTCGGTTGTTGTGATCCATGTTCCCTGTCGCTCAAGTCACAGTCTGCCATACACCGCAGCGCCGTGACGAGTCCCGACGATGCCAACGCTCGAGCCAGGACTCGATGCAGGCATACTCGATCAACTCTCCAGATTGGGTCTCGATTTCCGCGCGGCCCGCGAGCGCCCGCTCCAGTCCCGACCGATCGAGCAGGCCGTTCGCGACCAGCATCTCATCGAGCGGCAGCTCGCGCAGCCGCTCGCGGTTGCCCTCCACCGTCAGGCGCATGTGTGTCTCGATTCCGCCCTTGTTGCGCCGGTTGCAGATCTGCGGCGGCAGCGCATCGTAGAAGGCACGCCGCGGCCGTCGGCGAGCTGGCGGGTCTCGCTCCGGCCCCTGGATTCGCGGGCACAGCAGACCTGCGCACCCCCCGGCAGCGGCCATCCATGCACCCATCAAGCCAACGCCTCGGCGCGCTGCACGGCGTGATAGCGGTCGTGCCGCAAATCCATCGAGACGGCATGGTGATCACACAGCCCGAGATAGACGTGTGCCGCAAGCCAATAGGGTCCGTCGTTGCCCGGGTCACTGCCCGTTTCCATTGTCCCTCCCCGCCCCGCAGGCCGGCATGGCGCGCGGCCCCCCATATCTGTACCACACCGGTCCCCATTCGGAGATGCGCTCTCATGCGGGCGCCGACGCAGCACTGCGCCGCCCCATCCGAGCGCGGCACGTCCGAACGCTGAGCAGCAAGAACCGGATGGAAGGTCCCACGGGACCGAGACCCGATGCGTGCTGTCATGAACAGCCGAGCACAAGACCAAGCCTGGGTGCTAAACCTTTCCCGCGGAGTCGCTCTCTTCCAGCCGCGTCCGCAGAGACCTCAACGCACGAGCCACATAGACCTTCGCCATGCGCGCACTGATTCCCATCTCGCGCCCCACGTCGTCGAACGGCCGGCCTTGAACGACGCGTAGTATGAAGGCATCCAGGCAACGCGGCGGCAGCTGCCCGACCGCAAGCTCGATCACCTCGAGGCGCTGTCGAGCGTCCACCACGGTCTCGGCCGACGGCGCGAGCGGCTCGGCTTCCGAGCGGACCGCGCGGCTGAAACGCTCACGCACCGCGCGTCGGCGCGCCCGGTCCGTCACCAGGTTAAGCGCACTGCGCCATAGATAGCCGTCGAGCGATGCGATCCCATCGCGGCGCTCGACGGCCAGTACCTTGACGTACGCCTCCTGGGCAATTTCCTTGGCCTCCTCGACCGAACCGGTTCGTTGCGTCAGAACGCGAAGAAGCGAGCCATGATGCTTGCGCGCGATGTCCGCCAGTGCCTGCGCACGCAGTGCACGCTCGAGCGCACCGGCGGTATCGGCCGGAAACTCCGCTGCTCCCGGCTGCTTCCTCGAAACATCAACTGCCCGAGCACTCACGGACTCACCGCACGAAGCACGAACGCCCAGGCAGCGGGCCGTGGATATGCAATCGTTCCCACACGATAAAGCACCTTGATCGGCAACACGTTCCCCCCTTTTGCCCGATTCACCGCCAGCGACCGGATGTGCCGGTCGGGCCGATCCGGCAACCCGGACGGATCGGCCTGCACGCGGTCCACGCAATCGTTTCTGGATACGTTACTCACTAGACTCCTGCCCCCGGCAGACTTCGCACCGTCTTTCACGCCTCACGGATGGGCCTCGGGGGTGGCAAGCCTCCAGACCCCATCGGCCTGATCCCGATAGGCCGCAAAAAGCCGGTCAAGCCGCCGCCGCGCTCGAGGAACCTGTGTCCGTAAGCTGTTATTATATACAGCTATCGACTTCGGTCAACGGCGCGAGGGCGGTTCCAACATCTGTTGGTAACCCCTTACAGAGGATTTGCGACGCCGATTGGAGCATCGTAGACAAACGCTACGGAAAACGCGCAAACCAACGGATTGGCGCGCGTCCTGAATCGCTATTCAAGAAACGCTGGATCGGAACTCCTGCCCCGCCCAGCGCGGTTTTGGACAAAAAGCGTTTTTCCCAAAACCCGGCCGCCTGCGGCGGCGGGTACATCCCTGGACCGACTACCCTGTCCACCCGCTTCATGACTCGAGGTCGACCGTCTGTCGACGGGAACCTACTCGGAAGCAAAGAGTGCCCCACGTGCGGAAGACCGTTCGCGGAGATACTGTTAGTGTGCCGTTCGCATTGACGTCAGCGACTGACGTCGGGGATCACCGCTGCGGCACGACGGAGGTGGGTTCTTTGAACCTGAGCGCTCCGAACTGCTCAGTGGGCGCCGGCCGCGCCGAGAAGGTCTTCGAGCGTATGGGCAGCCGATCGCGCGGCCGGACCCACGATGACGTGAACGCAGTTCGGCGTTACGAGGGCGCTGCCCCGCAACCCGAGCCGCCCCAATGCCTCATGGTCCACACCACCGGCGTTCGCCACCGCGATCCGCAGCCGGGAATCGGCCGGTTCCACCGTGCGCACGTTGGCCGCGCCGCCGAGCGCGGCCAACAGCTTCTCGACGATCGGCCGGCTCAATGCGACACCCCGCGGCCGCGGCGCCTGGGCCACATCGGGCTCGGGCACTGTGACCCTGGCGCTCGAGGCGGGTATCCCCTGGCCGCCGGGCAGGCTTGCCAGCGCCTCACGCATCTCCCCCGCAAGCAGCTCCGCGGTGGGACCCACGATCACCTGCAGAGTATCGGCCGAAGTACGTACGATGCCGATCGCTCCCAGGCGCTTCAGGGCTGGCGCATCCACCGTCTCCTGAGACCTCACGGTCAGGCGCAGGCGTGTCGTGCAGGCGTTCACGACGTCGAGATTCTCAGATCCGCCCAGCGCGGCGATGAAGGCTCGGGCGCGCGCGCCAGCCGTGGCGGCGGCTGACACCCCCTCGAGCCGGCCGATCCCGGCCGGTTGCTCGGCCGCCGAGGACTCGGCCGCCTCTCTACCGGGGGTCTTCAGATCGAACTTGATGATGGTGAAACGGAAAATTCCGTAATACAGACCGAAATACACCGCCCCGACCGGCAAGAGCAGCAGCGGATGGGTGTCGTGGTTGAAGTTGAGCACGTAATCGAAGAGGCCCGCCGAGAAGGTGAAACCCAGCTTCACATCGAGGGCATTCATGATGATGAACGCCAGTCCCGTCAGCAGGGCGTGCACCAGATACAGGCCCGGAGCGAGGAACATGAAGGTGAATTCCACCGGTTCGGTCACTCCGGTGAGAAACGAGGTGAGGGCGATCGAGAGCAGCAGCCCCGCCACCGCGGCGCGCCTGTGCGGCAGCGCCGTATGATACATGGCCAGGCACGCCGCCGGCAGACCGAACATCATGACCGGGAAGAAACCGGACATGAAGCTTCCGGCGGTCGGATCGCCGGCGAAGAAACGGTTCATGTCCCCGGTGACGCCGTGGTAGTTGCCGACGATGAACCAGGCGAAGCTGTTGAGGATATTGTGCAGCCCGGTGACGATGAGCAGGCGGTTCAGCACGCCGTAGATGAACAGTCCCCACGGTCCTGCGGCCAACACGGTGCGGCTGAGCGTGGCCATGCCGCTCTCCAGATGCGGCAGCTCCAGACCCAACAGTATGGCCAGCGGCAGCGCCGCGAAGCCGGTGAGGATCGGCACGAAGCGCCGCCCGCCGAAGAACGCCAGGTAGCTCGGCAGCCTGATACGGTGGAAGCGGTTGTACAGCGCCCCGCCCATCAAGCCCGAGATGATTCCCACCGGAACGGTGAGCTGCTGCAGCTCCTTGTCCGCCGATGCCGCCCCCACGAGCGCCAGCGCGTGCGCAGGAACCCCCGCGAGCACGGCCGCCGGCGCCGTAAGGAACACCGCCGCACCCTTGAGAATCACGAGGTACCCCACCACGGCCGCCAGCCCGGCAGCCCCATGGTTGTCGCGTGCCAGGCCGATCGCCACCCCGACCGCGAACAGCAGCCCGAGGTTGGAAAATATGGCCAGGCCGGCGTGCGCCATGACCGGGATGTTGAGCAGATCGGGCTGCCCGAGCCGCAGCAACATACCGGCCACCGGCAGGACCGCGATGGGCAGCATCAGCGCGCCGCCGAGCTTCTGTAGAGCGTTCAGCAACCGTTTCATCGGATTTCCCCCGGGGAGGTGCTCAGGCGCCGGCCGGCGCCGGCTCGCCGGTCTTGCCAGCCGGCGCCGGTGACAGCCTGCGTACCGCTTCGGCCGACTCCTGCACGAGTGCCTCGCGTGCCCAACGTTTACATTGCTCGAGCGTCAGCTCGCCGATCAGCGCCTTCACGCCCGGGATGGCCGCCGGCACGCACGACAGCTCGCGCACGCCGAGACCGATGAGAATCGGCGCAGCGGCGGGATCGGCCGCAAGTCCGCCGCAGACCGCAACGCCCCTACCGTGTCCGTGCGCCGCCTCGGCCGTGCGTGCGATCAGACTCAACACGGCCGGATGCAGCCCGTCGAGCCGCGCGGCGAGCTGCGGATGACCCCGGTCCATGGCCAGGGTGTATTGGGCGAGATCGTTGGTGCCGATGGAAAAGAACTCGGCCTCGCGGGCGAGCACCTCGGCGATCAGGGCCGAGGCCGGTGTCTCGATCATGACCCCAAGCTCGATCGGCGCCGTGCGACCCACCAAACGGCTCGCCGCGACGATGCGCGCCCGCACCGCGCGCAGTTCCACGACGTCCGTGATCATCGGCAGGAGGATACGGCACTGGCCCGCAGGCTCCACCGCGAGCACGGCGCGCAGCTGCTCATCCAACAGGTCCTCGCGCCACAGACTGGTGCGCACGCCGCGCAGCCCGAGCGCCGGATTTTCCTCCTGCGGCAGCGGTAGATAGTCGATCGGCTTGTCACCGCCGATGTCGAGCGTGCGAATCGTCAGCGGTTTGCCGGCAAGCACCCGGGCAATGCGCTGGTATTCGTCGCGCTGCTCGGTCTCGCTCGGGGCTTGCCGGCGCTCGAGGAAGAGGAATTCCGTACGCAGCAGCCCGCAACCTTCGGCACCGTTGCGCATCGCCGCCTCGGCGTCGGCCAGCGAGCCGATATTGGCGAGCACCTCGATGCGCGTACCGTCGGCCATGCGGCACTCGCGCTGGGCAGCCTGACGCTCGCGGGCGCGCCGTTCGGCATTGCGCATCATGCGCGCTCGCGCCGCCTCCACGCGCCGCTCGCCCGGATCGACGTGCAGCTCGCCGGCTTCGGCGTCCAGAATCAGCGCGGTGTCCTCGACGATCTCAGCGACCGCCGGTCCGAGCGCCACCAGGGCCGGAATGCCCGCGGCGGCGGCCAGGATCGACACGTGTGAGGTCGCCCCGCCGGCCGCGAGGCAGATGCCCGCAAGCCGCTCGGCATCGAGCCCCACCAGTTGCGAGGGCAGCAGTTCCCGGGCGATGAGGATGGCCCCGCAAGGCAGAGCCGGAGACGCCGGCGCTTGCTCGCCGGCGAGGGCGAGCAGGACTTGTCTCTCCAGATCGGTCAGGTCGTCGGCCCGCTCGGCCATACGCGCATCCCCGAGCGCGCGCAGCGCCGCAACACTCTCGCGGATGGCTGCGCGCCACGCATAGCCCGCGCTCTTGCCCCGCCCGATCCAACTCAGGGCCCGAGTCTGAAGGTGCGGATCGGCAAGCAGCGCCAGATGCGCCTCGATCACCTCGGCGGCCGGCCCCGCTGCATCGGACCGAGCCTGCTCGAGCGCCCCTCGCACCAGGGCTTGGGCCCGATCGAGCTCCCGCGTCTCGTGCTCGCAGCCGCCACCCGCCTCCTCGAGAGCAACCTCCCGCACGCGCAGTACGGCCGCCCGGCCGACCGCAAACCCCCGGCTTCCCACCACGCCTCGCAGCACGGCGCCGGGACGCAATGGCTCGGGCTGCACAGGCGCGACCCGCACCGGAGCGGACGTCGGCGCACTCGAGGGCGTGTTCGAGGCCGCGGCCGGCGCCGCGGCCGAAAGGACCGCCTCGATCGCCTCGATCGCGGCGGGCGCATCCGGGCCCGCAGCGCGAATTTCCACTTGGCCGCCGCCGCGCACCCCCAAAGTCATCAATGCAACCACGCTGCGCGCATTGGCTTGGCGTCCCGCGGCATGCAGGCTCACTTCAGCCTCAAACCCTGCGATCGCCGCGGCGAGCTGAGCGGCGGGCCGGGCATGTATACCGTGCTCGAGCGCAACGCGCACAGTGCGGCTGCGCGCCTCGCGCGCGCCGGTCCGGGCCGCCGCGCGATCGGCGGCGGCACCGGCCGGGACCCACTCCATCAGCACCTCGCCCACGGTCACGGCGCAGCCCTGGACGCGGCGCGCCAAGGTACCCTCGCCGCCGACCACGAGTATCGGCGTCAACAGGCTGCGTGCCCGGCGCGCCAGCAGATCCAGATCAAAGCGGATCAAGGCGTCCCCGGTACGCACCGGCTGACCGAGCGCAACCAGCGCCTCGAATCCCTCCCCCCCGAGGCCGACGGTGTCGATGCCGAGGTGCATCAGCACCTCCAGCCCCCGAGCCGTGCGCAACGTGACGGCATGGCGCGTCTCGGGAAGCAGCACCACATCACCATCGCAGGGCGCATACAGCGTCGAGCCCAGCGGATCGATCGCCACGCCGTCGCCGAGCATTCGCCCGGCAAACACCGTATCGGGCACCTCCTCGAGCGGCGTGCTCCAACCCGCCAGCGGCGAGACCAACACCAACGCACTCATCGGGACGCCCGCGGCCTCAGGCCCGAGAGCAGCCCGTGCAGCAGTGAATTGCGGGCGTCATCCTCCCCGAGTACCCAGATCATCGCCCCGCGCAGCTGCGCCCGGCGAACGAACGCCCCCTTCAGCGCCAGCGACCGCGGGTCATCGTAGGTAAAGAATGCATGCCGGCGTGCGTCGTAGAGCCAGGGCGCCTCGGCGGTCGCGCTCCAATAGCGCACCCAGTGCGGGTCGGTGAGCATCTGCGACTCGATGGTCTTCCAGGGCGTCTCCGCCATGATGCCGGTGAACTTGGAATACCGGCCCTCGTACCTGGCGCTCACTCCGGTGAACCCGCGCCCGTAAAATGCCATGCCGAGCATGATCTTGTCGGCCGGTACCCCGTGGGCCTCGTAGTAGCGCACCGCTCCGGTGAGGTTGTCCCGGGAGCGCTGCGGCTGCGGCGTCGGATCGCGCGGATCGGGCTTCATCGGGGTATTGAAGCCGCTGTAGGGACTGAAGATCGTGTTCATGTCGTAGGTCATGACGTTCAGCCAACTGACGTACGGCACGAGCGCGGCCAGATCGTAGCTGTCGCTCACCGAGTATGCCCCGCCCTCCTGCCACGTGCCCGCCGGCGTCGCCACGGTGAGCAGATAGTGCTGGTGCGTGCGCCGCCCGAGTGCATTGAGTTGCTCACGCAGCTCACGCACCAACGCGGTTGCATCCGCACGGTCCTCGGGACGCGACGGGATCAATCCGCCGCGGACGGGGAACTCCCAGTCAAGATCGATGCCGTTGAAGCGCTGCTGCTCGATGAACAGACGGATGCAGCTGCGCGCGAACCGCGCGCGCGAGGCGGCCGTGAGCGCGATATCGGAGTACTGCGGCGCGACGTCCCAGCCGCCGATGGAGACGAGAAGCTGCAGTCCGGGGTGCCGCCGGCGCAGCCGACGCAGCGCGCGCAGGTCTTTCAACTGCGCCGCTCCGGGTCTGTCACAGACATCCCCGGCTACCGATTCGCCCAGGGAGTAGATGATCGCGTTCAGATCGGCCGCCGGGATATCCGCCACCGGCACACCCCCATCATAGTACGCGGCCACCTGTGCAACCGCCGCCCTGACCGGCCCGCCGATCGCAAGCGCGACAAGCGCGAGGAGCGCGGCGAGCCACGGCCTCACGCCCGCGGGGCTGCTCACAGACCCTGAATTGAATGTCACCGTAACCCCATTGATGTGCGACGCCTCGGAACTGTGGCGCGCAGATCGGCGGACCGCAACCTCCGGCGCCGCGCCCTCCGCGTGCTGCGCACGCCCGCCGCCGGCGCGGACCCGCGGCGGGAACACCCGCCTGCGCGCCGCCGCCGGCGACCGGCACCCATCCTGGGGCCGGCGCCGGGCACACCGGGATCATCGCGAACGGGGGGAGTGCCCGCGGCGACCCCGGCGCCGGAAACTGTCCGGTCAGTCATCCTGCCGGCGCCCGATGCGCCGCCAGAGGATCCGCATCCTCCGTCCACCCGCTCCCAGAACTAGAACTTGTACTGTGCAGTCAGATAGTACTGCCGGCCGTTGTTGTAGATCGCGACCGGCTGCGAGAGGTTGTTGCCATATTCCTTCACCAGAGCATCCGCCAGATTACGCGCGGCGAACGTGACGCTGAGGTCATGCATCAGATCGTATGTCACCTGGAGATTCAAAGCCCCTGCGCCGGCCACGAACTCCGACGAGGACTCGCTCACCGCCGCGTAGTAGTGCGAGCGATAGCTATAGTCCACGTTGGCGCTGATCGGGCCGTGCTGGTAGTACCCGCCGAGGTTGTACGTGTACTTGGAGTTGTCGAGCACCGGATGGCCGTCACTGGCGGTGCCGTCGGCCACCATGAAGTTGGTCTGCAGGCCGAACCCGTACGGCAGCGCCTGATCCCAGGCGAGTACGACACCCTTGATCTGGGCGTTTATGTTGAACGGCGAGGTGATCGTGAACGTCGCGTCCTGCTTCGTCGTCGAGTCGTAGTACACGCCCTGCGCGGAACCGAAGTCGACGTAGTTCGTCATATTCATGTCGAACAGCTTGGCCTCCACCATGGATTCCGGTCCATAGTAGTATTCGAGGTCCGTGCTGAAGACCGTGCCCTTGATCGGCTTCAGATTCGGATTGCCGCCAGAGCCGGTGAAGTTGGTGTCCGTGAGCAGAATCGAGCCGCCGAGCGCGCTGTAGTCGGGCAGCGTCATCGTCTCGGCCACATCGAACCGCGCCACCAGCCGCCGGGTGAGATCGAACTTCAGGTTCGCGCTCGGCAAAGCATTGAAATACTGATGATCGATCACCGTGGGCGTGAATGCTCCGAACGCCGAGAAGGTCAGCGGGTGCGCGCCGCCCTGGAGGTTCGTCAGCACCTCCTCCAGCGTGTTCACGAAGCGCACACCGATGTTGCCGCTCCAGCGGCGCCCGCCGATATCGGCCATGAGATAGCCCGCGAAGTCGTTCTCGCGCACATCATAGGACTGCAGCCAGTAATAGCGGCTCGGCCCGGTGCTGAGATTCGTGGCATCGAACGCCTCGATCGCGCTCTCGGAGTCCATGAAGATGTTGTTGGCCCAGGCACCACCCCCGGGCAGCGTATCCTGGAAGTTGCTCGGATACTCCCCGCCCGAGTAGACCGGCGCGCATGTGGGCGCCCCGCTGAAGCAATTCAGGCCCTGGTCCTGGGAAAACATCGTCTCGCGCTCGTGGTGCGCGAACCGCACGCCCATCCTGAGGTCCTTGATCGCCCCGTCGTCGATCTTCAGCCTTGCGCCCAACTTGCCGTAGGACTCCTTGTCGATCGTGTGGACGATGTCGTTCCACGCCCAGCTGACGCCATAGCCGGCCGGAGTGTTGGTCGCGACCCCCGGGAATTGCACCGTCGCCAGACTATTGATGCCGTTCAGCTGATAGGAGACGCCGTTGCCGCCGTCGTATTCGAACGCCGGCTGGCGCGGCTGATTACCGTTGCCATAGGTGAATCCGATCTGCCCGTCGAAGGTCAGATTGCTGCTGGCCTCCCACCGGGCATCGAGATTGACGAACGAGCTGGAGTCGGTGGCATCCGGACGCATGATCTGGTCGTACACGATCGAGGCCGGCGCGCCGGCTTCACTCGGCCAGGTACCGGCGACGATGGTGCCGTTGCGCACCGTGAGCGCTGTCGGCACATAGGCGGGGGAGACGAAATTGCTGCCCCACATCATGAAATTGTCGTTGAAATTGGACGCCAGCTGCCGGGCGTAGTAGCCGGTCAGATTGAACTCCAGCCGGTGATTGGGCTTGAATTGGAAATCGATCAAGCCGCCGGAGTTTTCCATGGTCTGCTCGAAAAGCACCTGCCCGAGCAGATCCGGATAGAGCGCGCCGGTGGCATTGGGGAGGTTCGGGTTGGCCTGTTGCCAGGCCGCGGCGGTCGCGGCGGACACCGCGCTGTAGCCGAGTTCCTCCTGACCGTCGCGGCGGATACCGTACTTCTGATAGAAGACCTGCCCCAGGACACCGAACTTGCGATCGTGCCAGCTCAACTGGATGCTGCCCTGCGGGTTGGCCTTGCTCGGCAGATCCCAGTAGTTCGCGCCGGCATTGACGAACCCCGAGAATCCGCTCTTGTAGTCGAACGGCCTCGGCGTGACGACATTGACCGATCCGGCGGTGCCGCCGACGATCATGCTGGCGTCCTGACTTTCGTAGACCTGCATCTGCGAGATCATCGTGCTCGGAAAGAGCGCGAGATTGGTGCTGCGACCGACACTCTGGTACATGTCCTCGATGAACCAATCGCCCGTCGAGACGAAGTGCCCGTCGACGGTGGTCTGCGTCAGGCTCGCCGGCGCCCCGAGCAGGCTAACCCGGTCATTGATGGCGAAGCCGCCTTCGCCGGCCACCGAGGATTGCGTGTTGACACCCGGCATGGTCTGCAGGACGTCGGCCACGTTTTGCGCAGGCAATCTGCCGACGTCCGTGGCGGTAACCACCTGTACGGCGTCCGTCGCAGCACGCTGAAGAGCCAGCGACTTCCTGACCGAATATTTGATGCCGGTGACGACGATCTCCTGGAGAGTCGGTGCCGGACCATTGTCCGCCGCGCTCTTACTGTTGGCTGCTGCCGCACCCTGCTGCGCGAATGCGTTGGCTCCAAACAGCGCCACCGCGACCGCAGTGCCGATCAGTGTAGGTTTCGCGATTCTCATAAATTCCTCTTTCCCCGATGATGTTGTCGTTTATCGAGAACGCCCATGCCGTGAGCCGCGTCAGCGCCGAACGGTCGGCTACCCTGTGGCCCGTCCATCGCGGCAACCCCGTGGTCGCGCGCGAGCCATGTGACCTTGCGCCCCAACCGTCCCGCCCCATGTGTCGTGTTGCGTAATAACCACATTGGTACCACTACAATGCCAGTGTAATACCAATCTTTTAAAAAATCCATACCATGGTCAGACCACCTGAGCACGTGATCACTTACTCATTAAAAACAGTTGCTTAACGCCGCGCTATGAAATAATTGTCGCCAACTGGTACTGTACTGGTATTATCGTTCCCAATCTCGATCAAACTTCGGAGGCGTTCCCTTGACGTTGTCGCGCACGCTGGGAAAACTCGATGAGACAAGCCCGTTGCCGCTGTACCAGCAGCTCCAACGGGCGCTGCGCCAGGCAATCGAATCGCGCCAGATCGGCCCCGACGATGCGCTGCCCCCTGAGCGCGAGATTGCCGAGGAACTGCACATCTCGCGCATCACGGTGCGCAAGGCGATCGACGGGCTGGTCAGCGAGGGTTTGCTGGTCCGCCGTCAGGGCGCCGGGACCTACGTCTGCGCGCGCGTGGAGAAAAATTTCTCCAAGCTCACCTCTTTCTCCGAAGACATGCGGGCACGCGGCCGCACGCCCCGCAGCGTCTGGCTGCGCAAATCAGCGGGCAGCGTGACGCCGGAGGAGGCGCTCACGCTGCGCTCCAGTCCAGGGACTCCGGTCTTCCGGTTCCAACGTATCCGTTTCGCCGACGAGGCGCCCATGTGCGTCGAGTACGCGACGGTGCTCGCTTCGTGCCTGCCGTCGATCGAAGCGGTAAAAACCTCGCTGTACGAGGCTCTGGAGCTCGCGGGCAATCGCCCGGTGCGCGCCCTGCAGCGGCTGCGCGCGATACTGTTCAGCGCCGAGCAGGCCAAGCTCCTGCAGATTCACGAGCGGGACGCCGGGCTCCTGGTCGAGCGGGTCGGCTTTCTCAAAGACGGTCAGGCGATGGAGTTCACTCAATCGTATTTTCGTGGCGACATCTATGATTTCGTTGCTGAACTGAACGACCTATGAGCCCGGGCCCAACCGAATCGACCACCCGCCTGTATCTAGAGGCCGCGCAAGCGGCCCAGTCGGTCCGCGACCAACTCTTCGCCAATGCGCAGCTGATGGAGCGCCTCGGCGAGCGGCTGCGCGTGCGCACCCCATCGATCGTGATCACTTGCGCGCGCGGCAGCTCCGATCACGCGGCAACCTTCGCCAAGTACCTCATCGAGACGCGGCTCGGCATCCCGACGAGCTCCGCGGCACCGTCGGTGAGCTCTGTCTACGATGCCCGGCCGCGCTTGCAGGGTGCCTTGTGCCTGGCGATCTCCCAATCCGGAGCGAGTCCCGACATGCTCGCCACGGTGCGCAAGGCGCGTGAGGCTGGCGCGACCGTCGTTGCGCTCGTCAATGCCGAAAGCACCCCGCTCGCGGAACTCGCCGATCATCTCGTGCCGCTTGCGGCCGGTCCCGAGACCAGTGTCGCGGCCACGAAATCCTTCATCGCCTCGCTTTCGGCCGTGACGCACCTGATCAGCGCCTGGACGCGCGACCGCGAGCTTTCCGAGGCTCTGCGCACGGCGCCGAAGCAGCTCGAGCGCGCCTGGAGCCTCGATTGGCGCGCGGCGCTGGCGCCGCTCGCCGGCGCAAGCGACTTGTATGTCATCGGGCGCGGCATCGGTCTCGGTGTCGCCCAGGAAGCGGCGCTGAAGCTCAAGGAAACCTGCGGGCTGCACGCCGAGGCCGTGAGCGCCGCGGAGGTGCGCCACGGTCCGATGGCGCTCGTCGGCGCCGGTTTCCCGGTGCTGATGTTCTCCCAGAACGACGCGGCACGTACCAGTATCGAGATGCTGGCGACCGAACTCGCCAGACGGGGCGCGGCGGTGATCATCGCCGGCTCGCGCTGCCCGGGAGCGCTGTCTTTGCCCGCAGAGCCGGCTCATCCGGTGATCGAGCCGATGCTGCTGATTCAAACGTTCTACCGTCTGGTAAATGCGCTCGCACTGGCGCGCGGGCTAGACCCCGACCACCCCCCTCATTTGCGCAAGGTTACCGAGACGGTCTGATGCCCATCGCTCTCATGAACGGACGGGTGTTGCGCGGCACGTCACTCGTATCGGGACAGTGCGTACTCATCGGCGAGGGACGCATCCAGGACATCCTGCCGGCCGAGGATGATCGCTGCCGCGGTCTCGAGCGCGTCGATCTCGGCGGTGCGCTGCTGCTGCCGGGGTTCATCGACGTCCAGGTCAATGGCGGCGGCGGCGTGCTCTTCAATGACGAGCCGTCGGTGCAGGCCATTCGCCAGATCGGGCGGGCGCACCGGCGCTTCGGCACCACGGGGTTCCTGCCGACCCTGATCAGTACCGACCTGGAGGTCGTGTCCCAAGCCATCGAGGCGACCCGCGCCGCGCTGGCCGCCCGGGTGCCCGGAGTGCTGGGGATCCACATCGAGGGTCCCTTCCTCAGCATGGAGCGCAAGGGGGTGCACGACCCGGCCAAACTGCGTGAGCTCGACGACAGTGCGCTCGGCCTGCTCACCTCGTTGGGCTCCGGACGCACGGTGGTGACACTGGCCCCCGAAGTGACGACTCCGCAGATCATCAGGCGGCTCGCCAATGCGGGCGTAATCGTCTCGGCCGGCCACACCAACGCCACGTACGCCGAGGTCACCGAGGCGCTGCGCAACGGCCTGCGCGGCTTCACCCACCTGTTCAACGCCATGTCGCAGCTCACCAGCCGCGAGCCCGGCGCGGTCGGGGCGGCACTCGAGGATCGAGCCAGCTGGTGCGGGATCATCGTCGACGGCGAACATATCGCCCCGCCCGTGCTGCGCCTGGCGCTGCGGTGCAAGCCGCACGAACGTTTCATGCTGGTCACCGACGCGATGCCGCCGCTCGGCACCGACATACGCTCGTTCGCATTGCAGGGCCGGCGCATCACGGTCAATGGTCTGGTGTGTTACGACGAGGAGGGACGCCTCGCCGGATCGAATACCGACCTCGCCACGTGCGTGCGCAACGTGATCGAGATGCTCGGCCTGCCGCTGCACGAGGCGGTGCACATGGCGAGCCTGTATCCGGCGGAGTTCCTGGGCCTCGCTCATGAGCTCGGCCGGATCGAGCCCGGCTACCGCGCCAATCTCGTGCTCGCCGACGAGCGGATCAACGTCCTGAAGACCTGGATCGACGGCCAGCCATCAGACCCATAAGCAGGGACAACCCGCCACGGCAGGGGCAATCCGCCGGGCGATTCGCTATCCTAGGGACGGCGCGCCGAACGTGCGCGCTGCGGTCGATCCGCTCAGGCTTCTTTAAGGATGCGTATCCATGTCCATGGCACGGTGCGGTGCGGTCCTGGCTGTGTTGCTGTCCCTGGCTTTGGCCGGTTGCGGCACGAGCGAGGATGCCAGCATCCGCTTGCTCAACGCGAGCGCGGGCTATCCGGCGCTCGATGTGTACTTCGAGCTTGGTGGCACATTTGGCAAACCGCAGATCAGCGATGTGGCTTCCGGTACGGTCAGCAGCTACGCGCACATCGTGCCGAAGTCCTATACGACCTACTTCACCAGCCATGGGGTGGCGCCAGCGAACGCCCTCTCGAGCGCCAGCGAGACGTTTTCCACCAACCAGACGCTGACTTACGTCGCCTACGGGGACAGCGGCGAATTCGGTGATATGACCATCGACGAAGACCAGCCCGCCCCGAACGGCGGCTACACGAACGTAGAGGTGCTCAACGCCGACCCGGACGCCGGCAGTCTCGATGTGTACCTGACGAGCCTCGGGTTACCTCTGAACGACGCCTCGCCGAACTTCAGCGCGGTCAAGGGCGGCCACTCGACCGGTTTCACCGAGATCAAGGCCGGGAACTACGAGCTGCGCATCACGGGCGCGGGTAAGAAATCCGACCTGCGCTTCGAGCTGCCGAGCATCACGCTCGGCAACTTGAAGACACTCTCGCTGATCATCACCGAGACCCCGGGCGGCTACCTGGTCAACGTCATGGCCTTGCCCCAGAAGGGCTCGCTCACGACCTACTCCAATCCCGATGCGCGCGTGCGGGCGGTGATCGGCCTGAACGGCAGTGTGTCGGCGTCGGTCGGCTCCACCCCGCTGCTGAGCGCCGCGCCCGAAGGGGTCATCGGCCCCTATGAACTCGTGCCGGCCGGTAGCGATCCGGTGACGCTGACGGTCAATGGCGTCTCGGTCTCCGTACCCAACCAGCAGCTGAACCCCGGCCAGGATTACACTTTCCTCGTGTACGGGACCGCCGCGGCGGTCAAGGAGAGCCTGCTCGCCGACAGCAACATCCCGCCGCTCAGTGGCTACTCCAGCGTACGGCTGGTCAATGCCATGTCCGGCACCACCGACCCGATCTCTCTGTCCATCGACTTCCTGCCGGTCGCGACCAATATTCCCCTGGGAAGCGACGTACCGAGCGGCAGCGCCAGCGGCACCTCGCCCTACGATACGCAGGTTACGGCCACATCGACCGGAACCGTGATCGTGACCGACGACGTCACCGGGCAGACACTTTACTCGAAGCCCAATGCTGCCGATACGAACTACGCGACGCTCACCTCGGGCGACGTGTACACCATGTTCATGTTCGGCAGCACCTCCGCGCCCAGCGGAGAGCTTTTCCAGGACGACCCCGTGCCATGACCGGGACGGCGGCGGCGCCCGCGCAGCGCTCTGCGGGCGGCCGCATCCGGCCCCGAGCGGCCCACGCCTGCGGTGACCCGCACGCCGGGATCGGGAACCCCGGCGACGCGGCACGCTCAAAACGATACACTGGCAGCTCGCCGGTCGCTCAGCCTGAGCCGCCCGCCGATTTCCAAGCCATCCCGAGTGAAGGGGAACATTGATGAGATTCGATTGCGCTCGCGCAAAACCGGGCGCTTTGCCCATCGTGCGCACCGCACTATTCGTACTGGCCGCAGCGCTCGCGATCGGGCTGGCCGGCTGCAGTGCCACGACGCGCGTCTACAACGGCACTCCGGTGCTCACCTTGACGGCCGAGGCGGCCGGGGCCTTCAGCACCTATACCATCGGCATCGACACCATAGAGCTGACCCAGAAGGACGGCTATATCTTCCCTGCGCAGTCAAATGACGAGCAAGTCGATCTGACGCGCCGCGTCAATCTCACCGAGCTGTTCGGCGCCCCGGGCATTCCGATTGGCACCTATACCAGCATGACGATCTACTTCGACTACTCGAATCCGACCATCTACCTGCAGGGCGCCACGAAGGCAGCGACCGTCAAGACCACTTCCA
Organism: Pseudomonadota bacterium; assembly: GCA_021843755.1. Classification (GTDB taxonomy): domain Bacteria; phylum Pseudomonadota; class Gammaproteobacteria; order Steroidobacterales; family Steroidobacteraceae; genus 13-2-20CM-66-19. The sequence goes on along the minus strand of JAKBWB010000061.1, from coordinate 126,252 downwards.
CAGCGAAGATCATTCCGGTAAAGGTGAAGTTCGCCCCGAATCACCCCCTGGTCGTGAGCCTGAACAAGTCGACGCCCTTCGCCATCGACATCGACCTGGCGGCATCGAACTCGATCGATGCCGCGACCAATACCGTCACGGTCAATCCGTACGTCGTAGCCACCGTCGAGCCGGTCGACACGAACCCATTGCGGGCCCGCGGGCAGCTGGTGTTGTCTCAGCCCGGCCTGAGCAACGTGGTCGAAAACATCCGCCCGTTCGATGATACGTATTACACCGACCCGGGTGTCGGCGCCCTGACTGTGAACACCAACTCCAGCACGTATTTCAATGTCAGCGGGCACGTCTATGTGGGCTCGGCGGGCCTCAAGGCGCTCCTCAACGCTCAATCCAGCACGGTGATGACGGCGTACGGCACTCTGGGCAACCTCACGACGATCATCCCGGAGCTCAACGCCACGCAGGTATACGCTGGAACCAGCGTAAGCACCCAGGGCACGGCGGTGATTCGCGGCGTCGTCTCGGCGCGCAGCGGCGACACGCTGACGCTGGCGCGAGCGCAGTCCGTCTGCCCCGAGAATTACTGCCTGGCCAACGCAACCGTCACCTACTACCCAACGGCCACCGTCACGGTCAGCCCCTCCACGATCGTCACCGAAGACGGCATCGCGGCAAGTGGACTCGGCATCCAATCCATATCGGTCGGCCAGCGCATCAGCGTCGCCGGAACCAGCACGACCACCACCGCCACCATAATGCCGAACACGCTGAACGCGGCCAATGGACAAGTTCGGATGCAGCCCACGACGATATGGGGCACCCTCGTATCCGGTGCCAGCGGCAGCGCCACGCTCGATCTGCAGCAGATCGATCTCCAAGCGCCCGGCGCGTTTGACTTCACCGGCACCGGTGTGACCGGTAGCGAGGACGCCAATCCGGCAAGCTACGCGGTCAATACCGGCACGGTGGATGAGAGCGGCACCACCGCGGGAACATTGCTTTCGGCCACGGGTTTCGTAACGCCATTCGGCTCGGCGCCGCCGGATTTCACGGCCTCGAGCGTGACCCCGGGAAGTGCCGGACCTACCGACCTGATCGTGCAGTGGAGTAGCGGCACGACCGCGCCGTTCACCTCCTCTGGCAGCTCGGGTCTGGTCGTCAACCTCGGGAACTCGAGCATCCAGTCGGCCGTGATGCAGACCGGACCGCAAACCGTACAGCTTTCGAGCCTCTCCGCCAGCCCGACCATCGCGTTCGGGTGCGTCAGCGGCAGCTGCGGCAACGCGGAATTCGGCATCGGTAACGGCTCGAAGGGAATCTCGGTATTCGATTCGTCCTCGAGCTTCCTCTCGGGCCTCGCTAGCACGCTCAACGGCTCGACCGGCGTCACCGAGCTGGTGGCCATCGGAACGTACGACTCGACGAGCAACACGTTCTATACGCAGCGTATCGACATCGTCACCGAATGAGCCGCGCGTAGCCTCCGGCGAGCGCCGGAGGGCACGCCGCTCATGCAGTACTGGCTGAGCCGGCCGGCCGCCCGTGAAGAACCCGCTGCGAAGCGTGCTGGGGCCGGACCGGCGGCGGCCATGCTCGAGCGAAAATTCCAGCAATGCATCACTGGAGAGGCCCTTATGTCGGAAACCATCTTCAGCAAGATCATCCGCGGCGAAATTCCGTGCCACAAGGTGTACGAGGACGAACAGGTTCTGGCCTTCCTCGACATCAACCCGCTCAGCACCGGACACACGCTGGTGGTCCCCAAAGAAGCCGCCCGCACTCTGGATGCGCTTTCCGACGAATCCGCTGCGGCAATCGGACGCGTCCTGCCGCGCCTGTGCCGCGCCGTGATCGAGGCAACCGGAGTCGAGGAATACAATGTCTTGGAGAACAACGGCGGCGGCGCACACCAGGCGGTCGCGCATGTGCATTTCCACATCATTCCCAAGCCCAACCGCTCGGAGGGTCTTGGAATCGCCTGGCCGGCGCACCCTCTCGACCCCGCCGTTACCGCAAGCGTTGCAGCACGGATACGAGCCGCCCTGGAGTAGTTCGCCGCGCGATGAGATCGGATCACGTTCACAGAAGATCGCTACAAAATTACCGCAGAAATTATCGGTCCCAAATCGCTTGCTGGAATGACATTCGCTCCGTACAATGCGCCCCCTCCTGGTGCGGGGTGGAGCAGTCTGGCAGCTCGTCGGGCTCATAACCCGAAGGTCGCAGGTTCAAATCCTGCCCCCGCTACCATTTCGTATACCGATCCCGACGCTCCCTGGATCTGTGCCGGTCTTCGCCAGTCCCGCGGCCAATTGGATGCTACCTGCACGGAGTTCGCCCACCCCCTGGGCCGGATGGCTGCAGAGGGTTCTCAGCACTCTCGGATTCCCCGCGCAGTACATGCGCTCGATTGTGAATCACTGATCCGCGCAAACCATCACAGGCTTCCCGTCACGAATGACCGCCGCGCGGCTCACCGTCCCCGGCGGGAACTCGCAGCTGCCCCGCGGCCGCGCTAATCATCCAGCGGGAAATGACAACGTACTTGAGGAAACCGCAGAAAATCCCGATCCGCGGTATGCACGACCGCGCGATAGGAGCTGGCGAGCGCGGCGATCTGTGCATCGGTGACCAGATTGCCGGCCGCACCTCCCGCAGCGCCGAGCAGTTCCACAACCCGCGCGACGTGGTCGGTCGGTGACTGCAGAACCTGGCATATGCGCCGTGCCAACCATGACCTGATGCAGTCGGCCGACTCCGCAAGCGTCATAGGGTCCGTGTAAACCCGAGCGCTCGTGCTCAGGCGCAAGAACGCAAATATGACCGGGTGAGTCAGGCCGACGGCTTCCCTGCCGGAGAGACAATTCCGCCACCACGAGCGAGCTCGGCTGTGAAACGGACTGCCACTGTCACTTGCGTACAGCAGCAGGTTGACATCGGGGACAATCACTTGCGCACGCGCGCCGGAGTGGCTTTGCGGCGCCGCAGGCCCCGGCTCAGCTCGAGGAACGATTCGACCTCCAATTCATCTGCCAGCTGATTGAGTCGGCCCGCATCGATCCCGGCGCGCAGCCCCATGCGGCGCGCACGAATGACGAATGGCGCATCTTCGGCGCGATACCCGTCGCTGCGAGAAAGGCCCGCACGAATTGCCTGATTCAGCGTCTCTTTGAAGCTCTGGCGGTTTCCGTGCATCGCGTCACGCAGCAACTGCTCCACATCGGCATCCAAAGTGACGGTCGTCCGCATCCATGCATCATGACAGCCTATATGCTTGCTGTCAAGATGCCTCCGCGCGCCTCAAGCGGCCCCCGACACAATAAGGCCACCGCGAGGCAGCGCGGGTTAAGGCGCCTCTTGATGCCGACGTGCGCAGACATCACCCACTCGGCACTCCAGATCGGCCTTGCGCCCACGGATTGAACGATCGAGCGGCTTGCACCGACTCGATGCCTTGCAGTTGTGAGCGTGGGCGCGTGTGCGGGGCGCGCCATCCCACCAGAGCAATGGCGCCGAGTTGAATATGAAAACGCGCAAACCTAAGATCGTGCATGCCGGCTCGGCGGGAAATCGCATCGCTGGCAGTCGCGCAGAATCGGTCGCGACTGAGCCAGCGCTCTGCCCCGCGGAGCACTCTCGGGAATTCGCCAGCCGGCAGCGTATGAAGAGAAAGATCACGGGATTTCACGCGGACGAGGAGGGACACTGGGTTGCCGAACTCGAGTGTGGTCACCACCAGCACGTTCGGCACAATCCTCCGTGGATCAATCGCCCCTGGGTAATCACTGCCGAGGGACGCGCCCATGCGCTCGGGGCCGAACTGAATTGCAAGAAATGCGAAGAGGGTGCTATGCCCGAGGTGCCCCCCTCTTAGATCCGGGCGTGGACGCCTGACACGCCAGCGTGATCGTTCCCGCACAGTGGACGCTCGGTCATTCCACGCTTGAGCAGCCCCCGGGGACGTTCTAACGTCGGCGTGCACCGGCTTCGCCTCCGCGCCATCGAGGCGGATCTCTGCAATCTGATCCGCGACGCGCGCCCCATCCCTCGACAAAGGTCTGTCATCGCTGTCAGAGTTCACACTGCGCGTTTGCTTGCGCGGCCATCGTGCGCAGACCACCCAGCGGACCCGGCGGCGAGGGGATCGAGGAAGGGTGCGATGAGACTTGGCGTCATAGCGTTCCTTGCCGTCATGAGTCTCGGGTCGTCCGCGACCCTGGCTCAAAGCACGCCGATCGACCTGCGCACCTTCAGCGCATGGCTCGCCAAGCAGCACTTGCGCGATAAGTACATCCTGCACAAATCCGAGTATCTCATCAGAGCCGACGGTCGTGTCGGTCTGGCATTACTTTGTCCCGCGGAATTCGCGGCAAACAACGTCACACGCGGGCCCCCGCTACCAACCATACTTGCTTGGGCTACCTCAGCCGCCTTCAGCAATGGCACGACAAACGATGCCCGCTCCCTGCGGAGGCTGGCTTCGTTCTCGTTCGAGCCATCCCTCATCGTCCCGAACTGCGTTGTGATCTCGCACTTGCCGCGCGCCGCGTCACCACCCGCAAGCATCTCCTCAAGATGAGCGACGACGCAGCCCGCCCCAGGCCGGCCGGATCCGTCACTGGGCGGTTCGCTATTTACCGCAACGTGTACCACGTCGTACGGCCGCCGCCGTGGCGGGCCAGATAGCCGCGCTCGACGAGCTGACGGAATTGCTGCTTCAGCGTATTACGGCTGGCGCCCGCAATCCGCACGATGTCGCCAGTGCTCACCCGCCCGTGCTCGCGCGCGAAATCGAGAATGCGCACCGACAGCTCCGGCAGTTGCGCGACGATGATCTTCTCGCGCTCGATCTTGGCGGCGAGGTGGTTCTTCTGCCGCTCGAGCGCATGGAGGAAGAACAGGAGCCATGGCTGCCAATCCGGTTGCTTGCTGTGGATCGTCGTCTGGCTTCGACGCAGCGCGAGGTAATAGCTCTCTTTGCTCTGTTCGATCACACTTTCGAGCGAGGCATACGGCACGTAGGCATAGCCGGCCCGGAGCAACATGAGAGTGGTTAGGATTCGCGAGAGCCGCCCGTTGCCATCCTGGAAGGGATGGATTTCGAGAAATATTACGACAAAGATCGCGACGATCAGGAGCGGATGCAGCCGCTTGTCAGCTTGCGCCCCTTGAACCCAGGCGATGAGTTCGGCCATCCGACCCGGCGTCTCGAACGGGCTTGCCGTCTCGAACACCACACCGATTTGGTTGCCCTGCTCGTCGAACGCGCCGACGTGGTTGGGCATGGTCTTGTAGCTGCCGCGATGCCGATCGTCCTTCGTGCTGTAGCGCAAGAGATCGCGGTGCAGTTGTCGGATGTGGTTTTCGGTGACTGGGATCTCGGAATAGGACTGAAACACGAGATCCATGACTTCGGCATAGCCCGCGACCTCCTGTTCGTCGCGGGTAGTGAAGGACTTGATCTCCAGCTTGGACAGCAGGCGCTCGACCTCGCGGTCGGAGAACTTCGCACCCTCGATGCGGGTCGAGGAGCCGATGCTCTCGATCGTGGCCACCTTGCGCAGGGCCAGGAGCCGCTCCGGCGCGATCGCCCCAAGCGCGTGCCAAGCCCCCTTGAACTCATCGATCCCGGCGATGAGGCCGAGAATTTCCGGGGTAATCGTCAGCGTGTCTGTGATGAGACGCTTCGGGGTCATGCCCCAATATACGCCCATTTACACCCATTTAGCCAGGCCCATTCCGGGGCCCGATTACACCCGAACGGTGCCGGACTTGGGGCTTGGGGGCAATCAGGTTCCCTGGAGAATCACCGCGTCTCCCTCAGGCACGGCGGAACCTGCGGCGCCCTCCTACACCCTGTGCTGGAGCCCACCAATCCTATCCGGCGTCACGCTGCCGGCACGGCCCGGTCGCTTGTGCGCCGCGGCAACCGTGCAAGTAAGTGCCGAATCCTGCCTCCGCTACCACTTTGCAATTGCTCGGTTTGGCATTACTTTGTTCCGCGGAATTCGCGGCAAACAACGTCACACGCGGACCCCACCACCCTTTTTGCCCTGCGGAATATTGTGAACATCGCAAGCCACGACATCCGCACCCACGTCAACCGGCCGCTCGACCGTCACGAACTCGCCTCGCGGAGCCGGGCGTCAGGATTGCAGCACCACGAGGTTTTTCTCGGTGGCCCGCCGGACAGCCTGAAGCGCGATCCTGCCATCGAATGTTACGAATCTTCCGCCATTTCGAACGGCCAGACCGAGCAGATACACGTCCGTAATCTGCCGCGGACCGTGGATCCGCGTTGCATCGAATACTGCCGAATCAAGCAGACTCGGCGCATCCGACCAGAATTCGTGGATGCTCTCTGCGCACGCTTCGGCCAGCCGCCTCACGAGCGCTTGAACGGGCTGCGGGTTGGCATACGACGGGCTCGACATGATGCGAATGCAGCCATTCTGGGTCAGCGGACAGGATGCCCACCCTGCCTTCGCATGCTTGGCAAACCACGCAATCGCGGGCTCGTGCGAAACGTGATCAGGATCAAACATCGCAATCAGCACGTTGATGTCAAGGAGTGAGCGCATCGCATCCCCGCAACTTCACGCCCGGAAGAATCCCCACTCAGCGACTGAAGACGAAGTCTGCCCGCTCGAGGCAGTTAATAGACGTCATCCTCACGGAGCTTGTCGATCTGTTCGTTAGTCACCAAGCGACCGCGCGAGGCGAACGGTCTCACGCCGTAGACCGCCTTCGGCTCCCGCACCACACCCGTTTCCGGCGGGGTCGTGAGTGCGCGTCGCGCAAGCTCTGAGATCATCTGCCCCACAGTCTTCTTCTCGTATCGCGCCCGCTCCTTGGCGGCCTGGAGCACATCGTCTGCGATGTCGAGAGTGGTGCGCATACATCAAATGCTACTGCATCACGCATCAGGTGTCCATAGCGGTCCGCCGCGCGCGGAGCCACGTGAAAGCGTCCTCAGCGAAGCACGGGTTCATCGATCAACGGACGCCGAGCCGCGATCGGCGACAGGGCCGTCGCAAGGATGTGCGTGTTGCCGATCTTCTTGACTCGCCGCGCCGCCTCCTTGGTCTCGAGGCGGTACAGAATGGTCTGCACCGTCGTGCAGGTCGGCTGGCCTTTTTTTTGCGCGCAGAGCTGTTGAACTTCCCGAACGCTCGGCGGTCCCAGCCTCCACAGGGTTTCCAGCAAGCGCAGCTCGAGCCGGGTCAGCTTCGACGTGTCACATCAGGACTCCATACACCCGCAGTTCAAAGTACTATCCACCCGAGCAAGCCGCAAGCGCCCGGGAGGCGGCCCCGGTGATCCGCGCAGTGCCCCCGCATCCTGCCGACCGCAGCGCGAAACTCGATCGGCGGCCACGTTCCGCGCCGCAACTGCGCGATTGCGCGCCTCGTAGCCCCCGTATCCGCGCCGTCGGCCGATGGCCACCGCCGCAAATCGTTGCCGATGCGGTACACTCGCCGAGACAAACGCAGTCCGAGCGATGATGAGGTCGGTCCGGACACCGATCCGACACAGGACTGATGTTCGGGACGATTTATCCGCTGCGCAGGCACGGGCGCGGCATGGGGCCATGATCAGTCCGCTTGTGCTTCCATGACCACAGCAAACATTCTCGATTGTTCCTTCAATTTCCCCGCGGGTAACGGCAACTCCGCGACGCAACCGCCCGTGCGACGCATTGCCGTCGTCGGCGGCGGCACGGCCGGATGGATGAGCGCGTTGATTCTTGCGCGGACTCTGATTCCCAAAGGCGTGGACATCACCCTGCTCGAATCCCCCACCGTCGCGACGATCGGCGTCGGCGAAGGGTCCACGCCGCTGCTGCGGGGATTCTTTGACATGCTGGGAATCGAGGAGGCGGAATGGATGCCCGCATGCCATGCGACCTACAAATGTGGCATCAGCTTCGAGGGGTGGTCCACCAGGCCCGGCTTCGAGCACTATTTCCATCCGTTCCCCTCCATGGTCGACATCATGACCATGACCCAGTTCATCCACAACGTCGAGGCACGGGTCCGGGGCGCGAACCTGTACGCACATCCGGACCGCTTCTTCCTCGCGGCCCGCCTCGTGGCCGAGCGGCGCGCGCCGAAGTCGCGGGAAACTTTCCCATTCGATGTGTTGCACGCCTATCATTTCGATGCGACGCTCCTCGGCCAATTCCTCCACAAGAAAGCGCTCGAGCGGGGCATTCGCTACAAGAGCTGCCACGTAACGCATGCGACGGTGGGCGCGGATGGCTCGATAGCCTCGGTGCGCACTCGCGAGGGCGAGACGATCACGGCGGATCTGTACGTGGATTGCACGGGCTTTTCCGCTCTGCTGCTGGAGAAGGCCTTGGGCGTCCCCTTCGTCAGCTACGCGGACAATCTGTTCAACGACGCGGCGGTGGCCATCCCCTCGCCGATCGGGGCGAGCATCCCCAGCCAGACGGTGTCGACCGCGTTGAAGCACGGTTGGGTCTGGAAGATTCCGCTCACCAACCGCTTCGGCAACGGCTACGTCTTCAGCACGCAATTCTGCACGCCGGATGCGGCGGAAACCGAGCTGCGGCAGCATCTCGGACTGCTCGACTCGGATGTCCCAGCGCGGCACCTGAAGATGAGGGTCGGACGGGTCGCCCGGCCGTGGCATGCGAATTGTCTTGCGGTCGGACTGGCCCAGGGGTTCGTCGAACCGCTGGAAGCCACATCGCTCATGGTGGTCCAGTACATGGCGCAGACGTTCGCCGAACTCCTCGAGGGGGGCGCGCTGACCGACGATGTCCGCGAGCGCTTCAACGCGCGCGTGAACCGGAACTTCGAAGGCATCCGGGACTATATCGTCACCCACTACAAGACCAACTCCCGCACCGACACGGATTACTGGCGGGCGAACGCCGCCAACATGACGCTGTCGGACAATCTCCGGAAAATCTATTCGACCTGGCGAGCGGGCAAGAGCATCGTCCCGGGGATTCGTGCGCAGGAAATCGGCCAGGGCTACCCGGTCATGTCCTGGTTCGCGATCTTGTCCGGCATGGGGATCTTCCCGGATCCTGCCAGCCTGCGCCCCCCCAATGCGCAGGAGGCGCGCTACAGCATGTCCGAAATCGACGAGCTGCTGAGCCGCTGCGTCGGAAATTACCTGGATCACCGCGAAGCGCTGGCTGAACCGCCGCCGCCGCGGAAACCCCTCACCTTGCAGCTCTACTTCTGGTAGATCGGCCCGAGCATGCGCGATCACGACAAGTCGGCGTGCCGCGAAGCGAACCGAGAGCCGGCGCGGCATCACGATGCGCGGCGCATCGCCCGCTACGTGCCCGAGGCCTGCAAGTCACGCGGCAGGAGCACCCACCGCGGCCGAGGCGAGAGCACCGGCATCGGTCCTCTCGTTTCACTGCCAGCGTACGCGGTGCCGCGGGCCGGCTCTCAGGCCCGCAGGGGCCGAGACTCGGGGCGCGCCCTCAGAAGCGGCGCAAGGACCTCTCAGGGCAGGATTCTGATCCGTGCAAGCACGGGCGGCAGTCGATGCGCAAATTCACACTGACGGCTGCAATCGCCAGCCTGCTGGGTGCAGCCCTGATGTGCGGCTGCAGCGCGCTATCCCACTCCGCCGCGACCCCCGTCCCCGCGCACCGGTTCCCCGCGGCCCGAACCGCCGTAATCGGGGTACTCTTCGCCGGATGGCACACGGGGCTGATCCTGCCGGTGCGGGAACTCGGACCCCTGCGATCCGTGCTGCCGGTGTATCCGCATGAGCGATACGTGAGTTTCGGCTGGGGGAACCGGCGTTTCTACATGGCCTCCAATCCGACTGCCGTCGATGCGATCGAGGCGCTGTTCAGCTCCCCGAGCGTCATGCTCGTCGCGGGCGCCCCCTCGGTCGAGGCGCTGTTGCCGGCCGATGCAACCTACCGCTGGCTGTGCGCCGATCAACATGAGGTTCACAGGCTCGACACCTTTTTGCTCGCCGCCCTGAGCCGGCGCGCCGGCAAGCCGGTCGAGTTGGGCGCCGGACCATGGCCCGACAGCGCGTTTTATGCCTCGGGCGAACGCTACGACGCCTTGCACACCTGCAACACATGGACCGCCGAGGCACTGCACGGAGCGGGGCTGGCGGTGCACGTCGGCGCCGTCATTTTCTCCGATCAACTCAAGGACCGCCTGCACGGCCTGCGCATGTGCCGCCGACGATCCGCCGGGCGCGCCCCCGGTGCGCAGCTACGCCCACGCGCCGCGGCAGCGCCTCAAGCGCCGGCATGAGCCCGAAGCGACCGGCCTCCCGAGCCCGCCGCTGCCGGTGAGCCCCCATCCATGACCCTCGATGCCGAAGCCTTGCGCTTGATGCACGCCGGACGCCTTGGCGAGGCTCTGCAGGTTGCCGAGCGGGCCGTGGCCACCGAGAAGGCATGCTCGCCTGCGCATGGCGTGTTGGCCGCAATACTGTTGAGGCTCGGCCGTCCCGCAGAAGTCGAATCCGTACTCGAGAGCGCGGTGCGCTACGCGGCCGGAAGCGCCGAGGCCTATGATGCCCTGGCTCGCACAGCGGTCGCACTGGGACGCCACGACCGGGCCAATGCCCTGTACCGGCGGGCCGTGCAGTGCAGCCCGAACGTTTCCCGCCACTGGTACAACCTCGCCTCGAGCGAGCGGGGTTTCGGCCGGTTTGCGCAGGCCGAGGCGGCCTGCGACCGGGCCATCGCGCTCAACGGGCGCGAGTATCGCGGCTACCTGCTGCGCTCCGAACTGCGGGTGCAGACCCCCACCGCCAATCACCTCGGGGAGTTGCGGCGCGAACTCGCCCGGCCCGATCTGCACGACAGTGCCCGGGTTCTGCTCGGCTACGCGCTCGGCAAGGAACTCGACGATCTCGCGCAGTACGACGAGGCGTTCGAAGCGTTTGCCCTGGCCGCCGGCGCCCGCCGGCGCCAACTCACCTACGATGTCCGGGTCGACGAACACAAATTGCGACGCATCATCGAGGTCTTTCCTCGTGGACCGGACCGGGTGCTCGACGGCCGGATCGATTCGAGCCGCTTCGTCTTCATATTCGGTCTGCCGCGCTCCGGCACGACACTACTCGAGCGCATCCTGACGGGCCTGCCCGCAGTGCGCTCCAACGGCGAGACCGATCACTTCGCCCGCACGCTGCTCACCGCCCCGCCGGGCCCGCAGACCGACGCGGTTCGCGGCACGGATGTGTTTGCGCGGGCCGCCTCGGCCGACTGGGACTCGATCGCCGCCGGATACGCCCGTCTCGCCGGCGCCGGTGGCAACCCTGAGGTCGTCATCGAGAAACAGCCGATGAATTACCTCTACCTGGGCGCCATTCGTCGCGCCTTGCCACAGGCGCGGCTCGTGCTCGTCAGCCGCTCGCCGCTCGATATCTGCTTCGCGATGTATCGCACCCTGTTCGGCGAGGCGTATCAGTTCAGCTACGACTTCAACGATCTGGCGCGTTACTACGCGGCATACGCGCGCCTGGTCCAACACTGGCGCGACGCCTTCGGCGCGGCGATCCACGAGGTCCGCTACGACGATCTGGTCAACGATCCGATCCGCGTGGGCGCGGCGGCGGCGGCGGCCTGCGGCCTCCAATGGCGCGACGCCGCCGTCGAGATCGAGCGCAACGCCGCCGTCTGTCTCACCCAGAGCGCAGCGCAGGTCCGAAGACCGATCTACGGCTCCTCGACGGGCCGCTGGCGCCACTATCGTGCGCACCTCGGGCCCTTGATCCAGGCCCTGCGCAATCAAGGTGTCGACCTGGCGGAGCTCGACTGATCGGTTTCCTGCGCGCGCCGGACACCCGCGGCGATGCAGCCCGTTGCACCGCGCGAGCGGTCCAGGCCGCTCCCCGCGGCAAGCTCAGAAGATGGCCCGAACCACGCCCCCATCGACACGCAGAGCCGCGCCGGTGGTTGCCGAGGCTTGCGCGCTGCAGATGTAGGCAATGAACGCGGCGACTTCGCCGGTACTGGCGAAGCGCTGGATGATCGAGGTCGGCCGCACGTCCTTGAAAAAATCCCGCTCGACACTCGTCCGATCCTTCCCGGATGCACGGGCCATCTGCTCGACGTACCGCTCGACGCCTTCGGAGGCGGTGGGCCCGGGCAGTACCGAGTTCACCGTCACGTTGGTGCCGGCAAGCGTCTCGGCCAGACCCCGGGCGACGGCAATCTGCGCCGTCTTCGTGACCCCGTAGTGCACCATCTCGGCCGGGATCTGCACACCCGATTCGCTCGAGACAAACACGATCCGTCCCCAGTTGCGGGCTCGCATTCCGCCGACGTAGTGGCGAGCCAGGCGGATGCCACTCAACACATTGGCCTCGAAGAAGCGCAGCCATTCGCCATCGGTGATCGCAACGAAGGGTTTGGGCTCGAAAATGCCCAGGTTGTTGATGAGCATGTCGACGTCGGGAAACGCCTCGATCACGGCCGCACAGCCCGCCGCATCACTGACGTCGGCGGCGATCCCCTCCACCCGGCCATTCGGGACCGAGTGACGCAGCTGCCCGATAGCGGCCTCGACCCGTGCGCTCGAGCGGCCATTGACGATCACGGTTGCGCCTTCGCGCGCGAGCGTCTCTGCGGTTGCAAAGCCGATGCCGGCCGTGGAGCCGGTCACCAATGCGAGTCTCGAGTGCAGCCCGAGGTCCATATGCGTCTCCGGTAGTTGCCACACGGCTCGGCACAGCATAGCGGCACCGTCCCAGGACCGAAATCGGCTGACGAGCGGCGCAAAGGGAGCCGATCGGCGCGGTGCGGGCGGGCGAAGGAAGCGCGGACCCGGGCCGGGGGTGCCCTGCGAGGGGCTAGTTCAGCCTGCGGCCGCCGCCATCGAATACCGCGACGTCCGTTGGAATCCCGGCCCTCACGCTGGCCCCGACCGTGCAAAACTCCTCGAACTGCCCCAGTATTCGCTCGAGGTGCTGCAAGCCGTCGGCGCTGACGCCCAGATGAATTTCCACGTCGATGTGCACGATGCGCAGCCGGCCGGCCGCATTACGGCCGATGCGCCCGCGAGCCGTGGTGATGATCGTGCCCGCGTCGTTCTTGAACTTGGTGAGTGCGAAATAGAGGCTCGAACTCATGCAGCTTCCCACGGCGGCGAGCAGCAGCAACGCCGGCGTCGGACCCTGGCTCTGGCCGAGCGGCGGCGCTTCGTCCGATTGCACATGCGCCATCTCGGGCGCGAACGTGATGTCGAACTGATATCCGCGGATTTGCTCGAGTGTGACGCTCGGGGATTGCTCTTCGGTCACGGGGGTGCTCCGTAGGCGACGCGCGGTGGGCGCAAGCGCGGCCCGTGCGGCGATCGAAGTGATCATACCACCCGTCCCCCGCCGTTCTGGTAGCGCTATCTTTTCTTTGCTGGTATCGTCCCGGTGTTTCCGCGCGAATCAGGCGCGTGCGCCGCAGCTGCGGCGCACGCGCTGCCTACCGAGGAGAGACTCATGCGAGCGTCTTCAGAGTCCTGCCCCGACACGTCTTCATGCCGTTCCAGACAGCACTTGCCGTATCTCGGTCCTTGCAAGCCTTGGGGCTTGCAAGGACCTTTGGGCCGGTTCGCGGTTCTTCGTGGGGCGGCGCTGAGGCGGGTGAACGGTTACCCGTTCGCTGCCTCCGCCGCGCAGGCCCATTCTGCTTCGCCATCCTGGCTTCGCAGAATGCCCAGGGTGGCCGCCATGGCCACCCGTGCGACGCATGCGTCGCACCCCCGCGCGTAACTTCCCGCCCTCTCGGCGGTAGGCACGTCGTTCGTGCGGCTGACGTTATATCCAGGTCCGCGAACCGGCGCAAGGGACAGGACGACTCTCACATGTGCCGCCGGACGCCCTGCTTCACTGCGCACGCAACGCCGCCGTGGCTGGCGTGCGCGGACCTTGCGCAAATGGCTCATACCGGCCGGGTCACTCGCCTCCGTGCTCGTTCCGTTGCCCGTAATCGGGATCAGGCGGGCATGATCCGGGCGCGACGCACCGCACTCCTGACTGCGCTGGCAACGCTGGCCGCGGCGGCCTGCCACGCCGCGCAGCCCGCGCCGCGAGTGCGCGTCGCGCAAGGAGTACTCTCCGGTCTACGCGCAGGTTCCGTCAACGCATTCCTTGGCGTGCCCTACGCGGCGCCTCCGATCGGCAGCAACCGCTGGCGCGCGCCGCAGCCGGTCCAACCGTGGCGCGGGGTGCGCGCCGCCACGCATTTTGCACCGAGCTGCAGCCAGACGCTCACACCGCACGGTATCGGCCCCTGGACATCCGAGTACGTCGTGCACGGGCCAGTCAGCGAGAACTGCCTGTACCTGAACATCTGGACGCCGCGGCGCGTGTCGCGACCACTGCCGGTCATGGTGTGGATTCCGGGCGGGGCGTTCATCTCCGGCTCCGGGTCGGTGCCGGTATACGACGGGCGGCATCTGGCTGCGCAGGGCATCATCGTCGTCACGATCAATTACCGCTTGGGCGTGCTCGGTTTCTTCACCGATCCGGCGCTCGTGGCCGAGGCGAAGCGCCTGCACGAGCCGCCGGGCAACTGGGGCCTGCAGGACATGATCGCCGCGCTGCGCTGGGTACACCGCAACATCGGCGCGTTCGGCGGCAATCCCCGTGCCGTCACCGTCGCCGGTCAGTCCGCCGGCGCAATCGCCGTGCAGGAGCTGATCACCTCGCCGCTCGCGGCGGGATTGTTCGCGCGGGCGATCGCCGAAAGTGGCCTGCCCAACTCGCGCCTGCCGGGATCACCACGACACATGGCGTCATTGGCCGCCGCCGAGCGCGCCGGCGCGGCGTTCGCGCGCGCGAAGCACGCCGAGACGCTAGCGGCATTGCGCGCTCTGCCGGTGCGGGCTCTTGGCATCTCGGCCCCACCCATGACCAGCCCGCTGATCATGCCGATCATCGACGGCACGCTGTTGCCTGCCGCCCCCGAGCGGTTGCTCGCCGCCGGCCGCTTCACTCGCACGCCGATCCTGCTCGGAATGAACGCCGACGAGAACACCGGATTTCGCCCCAACCCAACGAGCGTGAGCCGCACAGCCTGGCGCGCCTACCTGCGCAAGACGTTCGGCGCCCTCGCGCCGCGCTTCGCGCGTTTGTTCCCCGCCCACGGCGGGCGCGCCCGCGCGCGCGCGCAGCGCGCCGTGCGGCGCGATCTCGGGCTCGCGGCACTCTATCAATGGGATCGCCTGCGGCTTGCACACACGCGCGAGCCGGTCTACGCATACCTCTGGGCGCACGTCGAGCCGGGACCACGATCCCATCTCTGGAAAGTATTCCACTCCTCGGAAATCCCCTACGTGTTCCAGACCCTGGATGCGGCACCCCAACGGCATTTCACCCGGCTCGATCGGAGGATTTCCCGGCGCATGTCGCGCTACTGGGTCAACTTCGTCAAGACCGGCGATCCCAACGGGCCGGAATTACCCCACTGGCCAACGCTTACCCGGCACACACAGCGGATCATGCAGCTCGGCGCACACGCCACGCCCCGGCCGATCCTGCCAGCGCGCCTGCTGCGGGCCATGCGGGCCTTCATCGCCGCAGGCGGCACGCCTCAGCTGTACTGAGGCCGGGCACGCGCGGTGCCGCAGGTCCCGGTCTGCCTCACCTCATTTGATCAGACCTTCAGCGCGCATCGCGGCTTGAACGGCCGGACGGCTGGCCACGCGCTCCTGGAAGGCGCGCACGTTCGGGAAATCGGCGAGGCTGAAGTTGACCATCCGCGCCCAATTCGTCACGGTGAACAGATAAGCGTCGGCAACCGTGAAGGGCTCGCCGAACAGATACTTGCCTGCCTCGAGCTGTTTCTCGACCAAACCGTAGCGGCGACGCAGATATGCTTCGCGCTCCGCCCGGGTTTCGGCGGGCGTCGCCGGATTGAACAGCGGCGAGTAGGTCTTGTGCAGCTCGGAATTGATGTAGCCGAGCATCTCCTGCAGGCGGTAGCGCGCCAAGGTTCCGGCCGGCGGCGCCAGGCCCGTCTGCGGCTTCAGATCGGCCAGGTATTGCACGATCGCCGGTCCTTCGGTGAGCAGCTCGCCATTGTCCAGCTGCAGCGCCGGTACGTAGCCCTTGGGGTTGACGGCGAGATAGTCCCCCTCGGCTTTCATCGTTTTGGTCTTCAGATCGACCTTCTGCAGCTCGAGCGCGATACCCGCCTCGCTCGCCACGATGTGCGGCGAGAGCGAGCAGGCACCGCTGGCATAAAACAGTTTCATCGCTGTCTCCTGAGAAGTTGCGGCTCCGGCCGGTGGCCCGCGCCACCATACTTACTATTTTATAGTACATTACGTTTGGTAATCCTGAGGATATACTGCCCTTTCGGTAGAGAACACGCATGTGACCCGCCAGATCCCCGCGCACGATCCCCGACTACTGCCGCAAGGCTGTCCGATGCGCGCCTGCATGGCATTGCTCGGGGGCGCCTGGACACCCAATGTCATCTGGCAGCTGAGCGGCGGAGCCCGCCGCTTCGGCGAGCTGCTCAAGGACATTCCGGGCGTCTCCCCGAAGATGCTGAGCGCCCGGCTGCACGAACTCGAAGCCAAGCGAGTCCTGATCCGCACCGTGGCGCCCGCCTCGCCGCCCTCGGTGCAATATGCCCTCTCCCCCCTGGGCGAGGAGCTGCTGCCCGTGATCGACACCATCGTCAAGGTGGGTACGCGGCTGTTGCATGCGGCCGGCCGGCGCCCCGAGCGCAAGCGGCGCACGCGCCACCCCGAAGCATGACAATCGGCATCGGCACCTCCCGGGAGCCGCGCATGTGTGCGAATCTACCCGGCATGCTTTCCATGCCGTTCATCGGCGCTGCCGGCGAAGACCGCATCACCCGGCGCGGCGGACCGCGCGTCGCGTGACCCGCGCACGCTGGCAGAGGTTGCTCGTAGTCGCGGCCCTCGGGGCAATCGCGGGTTGGGTCTATGCACATCGCGGCGACCTCGACCTGCAAGCGCTCACCCGGGCGGTGCACCGGGCGGGGCCCTGGGCGCCGCTCGCCTTCATGACGCTGTATGCGACGGCCACGGTAGCGTTCGCTCCGGGATCCCTGCTCACGCTGGCCGGTGGCGCGCTGTTCGGACCGGTGGCCGGCACCTTCTACAGCCTGACCGGCGCGACGATCGGGGCGAGCGGAGCATTCTTGGCAGCCCGCTACCTGGCCGCCGACTGGGTACGCGCACGAATCGGCGCGCGCGTCGAGCAGATCGTCGCCGGCGTCGAGCGGGAGGACTGGCGATTCGTTGCGTTCGTGCGCCTGGTGCCGCTCATACCGTTCAACCTGCTCAACTACGCACTCGGGCTGACGCGCATCCGGCTCTCGCGCTACGTCATCGTCTCGTACATCGCGATGCTGCCGGCCACTCTCGCTTATACCTACCTCGGTTATGCCGGGCGCGAGGCCGCGGCCGGCGGCGCCGGCATGATCAAGAAAGGCCTGCTCGCCCTGGCTTTGCTCGCCTGCGTCGCACTGCTGCCGCCGCTCATCCGCCGCCTGCGCGCAGCAAGAGCCGCACGTTCCGCACCATGAGCGCTTGCCGCTCGTGTGCGCCGTTGCCGGCAGTGCTCAGCAAGCCACGAACAGACGATCGGCCACGAAGGGGTTGGTGCGCCGCTCGGCGCCGAAGGTCGACGTCGGGCCATGGCCGGGCACGAAACGCACGTCATCGCCAAGAGGAAAGAGCTTATCGCGAATGGATCGGATCAAAGCCGCATGATCGCCACGCGGAAAGTCGGTGCGACCGATCGAGCCGGCGAACAGGACATCTCCGACCCACGCGGATCGTGAAGCGCGGTGAAAGAAAACCACGTGGCCCGGAGTGTGGCCGGGGCAGTGCAACACCTCAAGCAGTTCTTCTCCGACACTGACCGTATCGCCGTCTTCGAGCCAGCGATCCGGCTCGAATGGCTCGGCCGGAGGCAGACCGAACTGCGCCGCCGCCACCGGCAGCGCCTCGATCCAGAAGCGGTCGGCGCGCTGTGGTCCCTCGACCGGCAGTCGGCGCGTGCGGGCAAGCTCGGCCGTGGCCGCGCAGTGATCGACATGCGCATGCGTTAACAGGATTTTCGTCAGCCTCAGGCCACGCTCGTCGACCTGCTCGAGCAGCCGCGGCAGTTCGCCACCCGGATCGACACAGGCCGCACGCCCCGTCTCATCCCAGATCAGCGAGCAGTTCTGCTGGAACGGGGTGACCGGGATGATCAGCGAATGCAGCACCATGCGCCTCAGTCGAGCAGTTTCGCGATGTGCGCGGCGGCCGCTTCCGGCTCCGCATCGCTCGCCGCCAGAGCGCAGCTGCGCCCGCGGCGCGGAGCATACAGCTGCGGCAGGGTCACCTTGAACAGGCCGACCGTGACGGTGTCAGTCGCGGCCCCGAGGTGCATGAGGCCCGAGTCCGCGCACACGAAGCACGTGGCCGCATCGATCACCGCGGCGACTTGGCGCACGCGCCGAGAGGAAAAGCCCGCAAGCTCCGGCAGCGACGCCCGCCCCGATGGCGGCCGAATCTCGATGAAGCGGGCATGCGGCGCGCGCGCGCGCAACTGCTCGATCAACGCACGCCACCACGGAATCGCAAAACGCTTGGCGCCCGTGGCGTGCGTCGCAAGGGCGATCACCGGCCCCGCCGCCTCATCACCGGTCAGCCGGCGGATTTCCTGCCGGCCGAATTCCCGCTCGGCCGGCGCCAGATGCATCGCGAGAGTCGCCTCATCGGCACGCGAGGCCTTCGGGCCGAGGTCAAACAGCACGCGGCGAACCAGGTACACCGGGTACGCGCCCATGTGCCGCGGCGCGTCCCTGAACGGGATGCTGACATCGAGGCCCCGCTTGCGGCGCGGGTGCGTGAAACCGATCTTCAACCGCCCCGGAATCCACCGCGTGAGAAAGCGGGCCGTCCAGGAGTTCGGACACGGGTCGATGACGATATCGTATCCGATGCGGCACACACGCAGCACAGTGCCCGCATAGCGCAGCGGATGGCGCACGCCACGAAACGGCAGTTCGTGAACGCGATGAACCCCCGAGAATCCTTCGAATACCTCTCGAGCCGCAGGACAGGCCGACAGCACGTCGATGCGGGCGTTTGGCAGATTGGTCTGCAGCTCTTCGATCAGCGGGGTCAGGAGCACGGTATTGCCGAGCCGCGTATTCGGCCGGCAGACCAGTATGGACGGGCCCGTACCGGTCTGCTGCCGGATACCCGGCATGGCGAGCACATGGGTCGGTTGCAGGGACATCGGCGCATTCTCGCCGATGTCCCGAACGCCGAACAGTCGGCCCGCTCGCTCAGTTCCCGGCGCCCCCTCCCTGGACGCTGTAGCCGCGCGCGTGCAGGCAGGCGATCATTGCCCGCCGGTAACCGGCGCGCATATGCGCCGAGGCGTTGGCATCCTGAGCGGAATTCATCGGATCGAAGCCGCTTTGCGCCACGGCCCACCGATGACATGCGTACTGATCGTTCGCTGTCTGCTGTCGAGACTGTCCCTTGTCCGGCGTGACCCGCAGGCTGAGCACACCGCTTCCGCCGCCTGCGGTATACGTTTGAGCGAGTGCTTGGGACGCCGTGCCGCTATCGGCAACCGGCGGGGGATTGGTGACCACGTAGCCCTCGTAATACGGGCTCCATGTGTAGTACACCTGATTGACGTAGTAGTACGGCACGCCACCGAAAGTCAGCATAACGGCCCCAGCCGGAATGCTCGCCAGATACTGAGGATAGGTCCTGTCGTAATTGACAGCCGGCCAGTACATCCCACCCCAGTCACCGCCCATCCACGCGCCGTTCCAACCGTAGCCGAGCCCACCACCCCAGCCCCAGCCCAGACCCCAGCCCCAGTCCTCCTCGGGGGCATCCCACTCGGCGCTCCAACGGCTACCCTGCCACCCACCGGGGGGTGGACCCCCGGGAGGCGGAGGACCACCGGGTCCACTGAGCGGGCCACCGGGAGGCGGAGGCGGGGGACCACCGGGACCACCAGGGGGAGGCGGGGGACCACCGGGACCACCACCAGGGGGAGGCGGGGGACCACCGGGACCACCACCAGGGGGAGGCGGGGGACCACCGGGAGTGCCACCCATGTGCGCGACCGGAAAGTGGCCGCCGCCAAAGTACGGCCCACCGAAATGCGGCGGGCCACCGGGACCTCCGCCGGCAAAGCGCGCCCCACCGAAATGCGGCGGGCCACCGGGACCTCCGCCGGCAAAGCGCGCCCCACCGAAATGCGGCCGACCACCGGGACCTCCGCCGCCAAAGTGCGCCCCACCGAAATGCGGCGGACCACCGGGACCTCCGCCGGCAAAGTGCGCCCCACCGAAATGCGGCGGACCACCGGGACCTCCGCCGCCAAAGTGCGCCCCACCGAAATGCGGCGGACCACCGGGACCTCCGCCGCCAAAGTGCGCCCCACCGAAATGCGGCGGACCACCGGGACCTCCGCCGCCAAAGTGCGCCCCACCGAAATGCGGTGGACCACCGGGACCTCCACCGCCAAAGTGCGCCCCACCGAAATGCGGCGGGGCGGCATGCGAGGGAGCCGGAACCACGAGCATTGCCAGCGTCGCAACGGCAAGGAAGGAAGACGAGATCGCGACAGCGCGGCGCAGCACCCCTTGCTCGCGTCGATGCAACAGTGCGTCGCCTGGGTCGCCCGCGGCCGGGGGAGCACCACGTAATTCAGCCGGGTTGATTCTGGACATAAATTCCTCCCCCACGGCACCGCATCCTACACATACCCGCAGGCCGAGGCGCCACGGTTCATCTCGATTAGACCACCCCGGCAACGTTCTGTTCAAATACCTGACGAGTCCCTGACGCCTGAGCGTCGCGGGAAGTGGCGGCGGTCACGCGCCTACGCTCGAGGTGATTCGGCCCCCGTTGGGGAAGCGTCACTTTCCGGCTGCCGGGCATCCCCTGTGCGAGGCTCTGCGGCAGTCTCGGCAGGCGTTGCCGACTCGGTCGCGGCAGCGGACAGGCTCTGCGCCACGTCCGCACTGGCGCCTCCCCGCCCCGACTGTGCCGTGACCCCTCGACTCGGCGGGGGCTGCACGTGCCGCCGCTGAAGCATCAGCGTGTTTTCGAGCTGCAGCGCGATCCCCTCGGGAACGATCTGGATCGTCTTGGTCGCGCTGCGCGGCATCGGCACCCGCATCGCGAGGCAGTAGTTGACGATCGCCGCGGCGATGATCGGCAACAGATACGTGCGCTGTGCAACCTCGGTCTTCCCCGGCACCCGGATGGACATGACGACACCGCGGGCACTTTCCTCGTCGCCGTCAACCGGCAAAACTTCGAGCAGCTGCGCCCCGGCCGGCCAGCGGCCGTGCTTGACATCGAGCTCGATCAGCGCATCGACCACCGTGTCGAGCGGCAACAGAAAACGTCTGGACTCGTGGATCAACGTGTTTGCCATGATCTTCCCGCTGCGGACTATTGCTTTCGGCGGCATGCCGTGATCAGACCAAGCACCACGGAATCAGCGCAGTATATTGATTTTGAAGCTCTCGGGAGCACCGCCCCCGAGAAAGCTCCGTCAATCACCGCGCGCTCGCTCGAGGCCCCACGCCCACTCAGGCCGATGGCAGCACCAGCCCCGTGGCCTCTCCAAAGCCAATGCGTACGAAGCCCGGCCGCCGGCATCCGCCGCGCAGGATGACCCGATCGCCATCGCAGAGGAATGCCCGCCGCTCCGCATCGGGCAGGATCAACGGTCGGGTGCCCGCGGCGGTGAGTTCGAGCAGCGATCCGGCCTGCTCGGGCAGGGGTCCGGATTGCGTGCCCGTGCCGAGCAGGTCGCCCGGCGCCAGATTGCAGCCGTTGATCGTGTGGTGAGCGACCATCTGCGCAATCGACCAGTAGCTGTCACGGAAATCCGACTGCGACAGCCGCTGCGGCGCCAGATTCCGGGCGCGCATCGCGGCGGTCTCGAGCGCCACTTCGAGCTCGATCTCGACCGCGCCCGCGGCGCGCAGCTCAGAACAGTCAAGATACGGCAGTGGCGAGGGGTCCGGCGCCAGGCGCCGCCAGGGCGCACGAAACGGCGCCAGCGCCTCGAGCGTCACGACCCAGGGGGATACTGTGGTGGCGAAATTCTTGGCGAGAAATGGGCCTAGCGGCTGGTATTCCCATGCCTGCAGGTCACGGGCCGACCAGTCGTTGAGCAGGCACAGGCCGAAGACATGCTCCTCGGCACGTTCGATCGGAATCGGCTCACCGAGCCGGTTGCCGCGGCCGATGAACACCCCGAGCTCGAGCTCATAGTCGAGCCGCTCGCTCGGTCCCACGTGCGGACATTCGGCACCGCGCGCCAGCAGCTGCCCCCGCGGCCGGCGCACGCCCGTACCGCTCACGATGATGGAAGACGCCCGACCGTGATAGGCGATGGGCACCCACTTGTAGTTCGGCAGCAGCGGCTGATCGGGACGAAACAGCCGGCCGACCGCGGCGGCATGATGGATCGAGGTATAGAAATCCGTGTAATCCCCGATACGCGCCGGCACGGCAAACTGCGCGGCCGACTGCGCAACGAGCGCGGCGGCGAGCCGCCCGGCCTCGCCCGCTCCGGCGCGCAGCACCCGGGAGAGCCAGCGCCGCAGGGCCAGCCACGCGGGCGCTCCGAGCGCCATCAACGCATTCAGAGCCGGCTGCGCGCACGCGGCCACGGCCTGCGCGACCGCATCCTCGCCCGCCGCCCCCGCCCCGAGCGCAGTCAAGTCGAGGATGGCATCGCCGATCCCTACGCCGCAGCGCAGCGGCTCGGCGCTGCCGGCCCGACGAAATACCGCGAACGGCAGGTTCTGGATGGGAAAGTCGCAGCCCGCCCGGTTCGCCGTGCTCACCCAGCTGGTCAGCCGCGGGTCGTGGGTTTCGTCGATCGCGCGCATCGCACCGGCCCTCAGAGCGCCTCCTGCGGCGTAAATCGCTTCGTAAGACCGAGCCAACAGCGCGCATAGTCGCGCTGGCGCTGCGGCATCTGCAGCGCCAGCGGCGTTGGCCGAATCAGCGTACGCGTCTCGAACATGAACGCCAGGGTAGCGTCGATGCGCTGCGGGGTGCGCGTATCAACCGCGCTCGCGCGCTCGAAGGTCTGCGCATCCGGACCGTGCGCGCTCATGCAATTGTGCAGCGAGGCCCCACCGGGCTCGAAGCCGTGCGCCTTGGCATCGTAGACCCCATGGATCAGTCCCATGAACTCGCTGGCGACATTGCGGTGAAACCACGGCGGGCGGAACGTGTCCTCGGCCACCTGCCAGCGGGGAGGAAAGATCACGAAGTCGATCGCATCCACCCCGGGCGTATCGCTCACCGAGTGCAGCACGAGAAACAGCGAAGGATCGGGATGATCGTAGCTCACCGACCCGATCGTGTTGAATCGGCGCAGGTCGTACTTGTAGGGGGCATGATTGCCGTGCCAGGCGACCACGTCGAGCGGGGAATGATCGATCGACGCGCTCCACAGCGCACCGCCGAACTTGGCTACCAGCTCCATAGGCCCATCGCGGTCCTCATACCAGGCCACGGGCGTCTGGAAATCGCGTGGGTTGGCGAGCCCATTGGCGCCGATCGGCCCCAGATCGGGCAGCTTCATCGGCGCGCCGAAGTTTTCGCAGATATAGCCGCGCGCCTCGCCGTCGGGCAGCTCGACCCGAAAGCGCACGCCTCGCGGCAGTACCACGATTTCCTGCGCTGCGGCCTCGATCAGCCCCAGCTCGCTCGCCACGCGCAGCCGCCCCAGCTGCGGAACGATGAGCAGCTCGCCGTCGGCATCGTAGAAGAAGCGCTCGCGCATCGAGCGATTGGCCAGGTACCAGTGGATCGCGCAGCCGCTGTGCGCGTCGCTCGAGCCCGTGCCGCCGATGGTGAGCAGCCCGTCGATGAAATCCGTCGGCGCCTGCGGCAGCGGCGGTGGGCTCCAGCGCAGTGGGTCCGGCGGCGCACTGAGCTCGCCGAAGCGGCCGAGCAGCCCCTGATGCGCGAGCGGCTGAAATGGCCCGTGCAGCGCCGCCGGGCGGATACGATAGAGCCAGCTGCGCCGGTTCGCGTGGCGCGGCGCGGTGAACGCGGTGCCGGAGAGCTGCTCGGCGTACAAGCCGTAGGGGCAATGCTGCGGCGAGTTGCGTCCCTGCGGCAATGCGTTGCGCAACGCTTCCGTGGTGAACTGATTCCCGAACCCGCTCAGATACTCGAGCGGGCGGCGGGGCTCGATCGCCGACGGAATCGTGGCGACGGGTGCGGAGCACATGGCGGACTCCCGGTATGCTTTACTTGTATGATGACACAACTAGTTGCGCCCGCAACCGTCTCGGAGATCCGCCGGTGACCGCCCGTTCAACACCAGAGCAAACGCTCGAGCTCGCCGCCTTCGTGCCCTTCCGCCTCAATCGCCTGGCCGACGGTGTCAGCCAGCACCTGGCGGTGATCTATCGGAAACGATTCGGACTGGACATTCCGCAGTGGCGGGTGATGGCCACCGTGGGCTCCAAGCACGGCTGCACCGCCCAATACATCGCCGCCAGCACCCGCATGCACAAGACCAGGGTCAGCCGCGCAATCGGCGAGCTCGAGGCCCGAGCGCTCATCGAACGGGCCTCGAGCAGCGAAGATCGGCGGCAGCGCCAAGTCCACCTCAGCCGCTCCGGGCGGCGAATGTACAGCGAGCTCGTGCCGCTTGCCCTGGAGCGGGAAGCGGCGCTGCTGTCCTGCCTCGGGCCGGAGCAGCTGGCGGGCTTCATGGTCGGCATCGAGACGCTCGAGCGTTTCCTCGAGCTGGAGGATTGATGAGCATGGGCCGGATATTGCGCGCGATGGCACCAGCGACAGTCATGCTCGTGAGCGGCCTCGCGCACGCCGCCACGGTTCCGGTTGCCCGCTCCATGCAACTGCGGCTCGATGCGGCGATTCACGGCAAGCGCGCGGTGCTGTATGTCGTGCGCCGAGCCGATCAGGCGCCCATCGACGGCGCCGGAAGGGTCACCGCCGAGATCAATGGGCACGCCCTGCCCCTGCGGCCCGAGGGAACGGGCTATGCTTTCTCCCTCGCCGGCCTGCCGGCCGGCCCGCAGAGCCTGCAGGTCGTGGTTGCTCACAACGGCATTCGCGAGCTGCTGACCGGGACGATCACGCTGCCGAAGCGCAGCACCGGGCCCGGCGCATTCGCCCTGCTCGAGCGGCACGGCTACGGAGCCTGGTGG
This sequence comes from Pseudomonadota bacterium, assembly GCA_021843755.1. Classification (GTDB taxonomy): domain Bacteria; phylum Pseudomonadota; class Gammaproteobacteria; order Steroidobacterales; family Steroidobacteraceae; genus 13-2-20CM-66-19. The sequence continues at coordinate 101,069 of JAKBWB010000061.1, read as the reverse complement.
ATCCTCAACATCGTGGTGCTCCTGCTCGCGGCGCGGCTGATCATGCGCCGCAAGCCCCCCCCGCCCGAGTCCCGGTAGCCCGCTCGAGCCACTCCCGCATCGGCATCGCGTGGCCGCGCCCGATCAGTGAATGACGTGCGCACACAGGTCGAGCAGCGGCGCGGGCAACACGCCGAGCACGAGCACCGCCGCCGCGTTGACGCCGAGGGCGAAGCGCACTCCGAAGGATCGCTCCGTGGGCGGCAGCGTCTGCGGCGCATCATCGAAGTACATCAGCTTCACCACGCGCAGATAATAGAACGCCCCGACCACCGACATGACCACGGCGATGATCACCAGCCACAGGTCGTGCGATTCCCACAGCGCCTGGATGATGCGCAGCTTCGCCCAGAATCCCACGAACGGCGGCACGCCGGCGGTGGAGAACATCAGCATGGCCATCGCCAGCGCGAGCAATGGATCGCGCCGATACAGGCCCTTGTAATCGGACAGCTGATCGGCCTCGAAACCCTTGCGGCTCGCGAGCACCACCACTCCGAATGAGCCGAGCGACACCAGCACGTACACCAACGTGTAATACAGCGCGGCGGCATAGCCGCTCGCCGTGCCGGCAACGAACCCGAGAATGATGAAACCGACGTGCGAGATCGTCGAGTACGCCAACATGCGCTTGATGTTGGTCTGCACGAGGGCCACGACGTTACCGACCACCAGGGTCAGCACCGCGATCGGCATCAGCATGCGCGTCCAGTCGACGGTCACACCCGCAAGGCCGTGCGCGAGCAGCCGCAGCGCCAGCGCAAAGTAAGCGATTTTCGGCGCCGTGCCGATGAACAGCGTGACGCTGGTCGGGGCGCCTTCGTACACGTCCGGCAGCCACATGTGAAACGGGACCGCGCCGAGCTTGAAGGCCACCGCCACGACGATGAATGTCACGGCGAGCACTACCCCGAGGCTGTCCGGCGCGGTCACCGCCGCGGCGATGCGCCCCAGATTGAGCGTCCCGGTGAGCCCGTACACGATCGACATGCCGTACAGCAGGATGCCCGAGGCGATCGCCCCGAGCACGAAGTACTTCATGGCTGCCTCGGCCGCCAATCCGGACTCGCGATCGAAGGCCACCATCGCATATACCGACAGCGCCAGCAGCTCCACGCCCAGATAGACCGTCAGCAGGCTGTTGGCCGAGATGAGCACGAAGATGCCGAGCAGCGCCGTCAGGGCGAGCACGTAATACTCGCCCTTGAGAATCTCGCGGTTGCGCAGATAGGTCCGCGAATACAGCAGCGCCACCGCGACGGACAGAAACCCGGCGAGCTTCAGCACGAACGCCAGAGGATCGGCCACGTACGAGCCGTCGAACAGCACCACGCGGTGCGTCACGTCCGCGAACGCCACCGTGAGACCGGCGCCGACGGCCAGCACCAGGAGCGCGAGTGTGCCGGTGGCGCCCGGGCGCTTCACGCCGATGAATGCCTCGAACAGCAGGACCAGGCAGATCGCCGCGGCCAGATAGATCTCCGGAACCGCGGGGCCCAGGGAATGCAGAGTCATCATGGATTCGGACATCGTGCGCTACGCCGGAATCTTGGTGGCAACGGCCTGGTGGACCAGGTGCTGGATCGAGGGTCCCATCACTTTCAGCAGCGGCGCGGGCCAGACACCCACCAGCAACACCACCGCGGCAAGCGCCCCCAGAATCAGAAACTCCCGGCCGTTGAGATCCTTGAGCTTGGCGACCCGGTCGTTGCCCACCGGACCGAAGACGACCCGCTTGACCAGCCACAGCGTATAGCCTGCAGCGAGAATGAGCGTCAGGGCCGCAAGCGCCGAATACCAGAAGTTCGCCTTGAAGCTCGCGAGGATGACCAGGAACTCCCCGACGAAGCCCGACGTGCCGGGCAGACCGGTATTGGCCAGCGCGAACAGCACCATGAATCCGGCGAACACCGGCATGGTGTTGACGACGCCGCCGTAATCGGCGATCTGCCGGGTATGCATGCGGTCATAGAGCACTCCCACGCACAGGAACAGGGCGCCGGAGATCAGGCCGTGTGAAACCATCTGCACCATCGCCCCATCCATGCCCATGGCCGCCCCGTGCGTCGTACCCGTGTTGCGCAAGATGGCGTACACGAGAAAAACTCCGAGCGTCACGAACCCCATGTGCGCGATCGAGGAGTAGGCGATGAGCTTCTTCATGTCCTGCTGGACCAGCGCGACGAAGCCGATGTAGATCACCGCGATCAGCGACAGCACGACGATCAGGAAGTACAGATGCCGGCACGCATCCGGAACGATCGGCAGCGCGAAACGCAGGAAGCCGTAGCCCCCCATCTTCAGCATGATGGCCGCCAGGATCACCGAGCCGCCGGTCGGCGCCTCGACATGCGCATCCGGCAGCCAGGTGTGCACCGGCCACATCGGCACCTTCACCGCAAACGCGATCAGGAAGGCGGCGAAGATCCAACGCTGCTCGGTGAGGGTCAGCGGCAGCGCCTGGAAGGCGGCGATGGAATAGCTGCCGCACTTCACATACATGTAGATCAGCGCCGCCAGCATGAACACCGAGCCGAGGAAGGTGTACAGGAAGAACTTTATGGTCGCGTACACGCGGCGCGGACCGCCCCAGATGCCGATGATCAGGAACATCGGGATCAGCATTGCTTCCCAGAAGAAGTAGAACAGCAGCGCGTCGGTGGCCGCGAACACTCCGATCATCAGCCCTTCCATGATCAGAAACGACGCGTAGTACTGGGCGGGGCGCGCTTTGATCACGTCCCACGCGGCGATCACCACCGGAATGGTCATCAAGGCGGTGAGCACGATGAGCGGCATGGAAATGCCGTCCACGCCGAGCGCGTAGTAGGCATGGAAGCGCGGAATCCACGCCGCCTTCTCGATGAACTGGTACGCCGCCGTGTGCGTGTTGAAGTTCCGCCACAGCGGCACACACAGCGCCAGCGTCGCAAGCGTTGCAAGCAGCGAGATCCACCGACCGGCGACGATATTGCGCTCCCCGAGTAGCAGTACCACGACTCCGGCGGCAATGGGCAGCCAGATCAGCAGGGACAGCAAGTAGTCGTGCATTCTTGTGCTTTCTCCGAAATGCTCTGCGTACGCCTACGCGTGCAGCAGGAACCAGCCGAGCAGCACCGCCAGCCCGGTCACGATCCAGAACGCGTACGAATAGAGGTAGCCGCTCTGCACCCGCCGCACCATGCCGCCGACTCCCCCGACCGATCTGGCCGTGCCGTTCACCAGAGCGCCGTCGATCAGGCCCTGATCCCCGATCTTCCACAGCCCCAAACCGACGCCCCGGGCGAGCCGCGCCAGCACCTGCTCGTTGAACCAGTCGAAGTAGTATTTCTGGTCGAGGATTCTCTTCAGCCACGCGAACTTCACCGCCGCGACATCGGCCCACTGCGGCCGCTTCAGCACGAACAGCCAGGCGGTGACCAGGCCCGCCACGACCAGCGCAAACGGCACGCTGAGAAATCCGCGCAACCCCAGCTCGAACGGCCCGTGATAGTCGCGCGCCATCCGCGCGAGCACGTTGTGCCGAGGCAGGACCATGATGGCGCTGCCGAAGTAATTGCCGTAGAGCACCTTGCCGACCGTCAGGTAACCGAGGATGACCGACGGGATCGCCAGCGCGATCAGCGGCAGCGTCACCACCAGCGAATTCTCGCGCGGCTCATGCACGCCATGTCCGCCGTGACCCTCATGCTCCGCGTGCACATGGCGGAAGCGCTCCTTGCCGTGGAAGGTCATGAACAGCAGCCGGAAGGTGTACAGCGAGGTGACGTATGCACCGAGCAGCAGGCACCAGTAGGCGTAGGTCGAGCCCCAGCGGTGCGACAGACCCACCGCCTCGATGATGGCATCCTTCGAGTAGTAGCCGGAGAAGAACGGGAACCCCACCAGTGCCAGAGCGCCGACCCAGCAGGTGGCGGCGGTGATCGGCATGTACTTGCCGAGCCCGCCCATCTTGCGCATGTCCTGCTCGTGGTGCATCGCCATGATGACCGAGCCGGCGGCGAGGAACAGCAGCGCCTTGAAGCACGCGTGCGTCATCAGGTGGAAGATTCCGGCGGCGTAGGCCGACGCCCCGAGCGCCGCGACCATGTAGCCGAGCTGCGAGAGCGTCGAGTAGGCGATGACCCGCTTGATGTCGTTGTTGATCACCCCGAGGATACCCAGGAAAAGCGCGTTGGTCGCCCCGATGACGAGCACGAACGACAGCGCGGTGCTCGAGTACTCGAACAACGGCGACATCCGCGCCACCATGAAGACGCCTGCGGTCACCATGGTGGCCGCGTGGATCAGCGCCGAAATCGGCGTCGGACCTTCCATCGAGTCCGGCAGCCACACGTGCAGCGGCACCTGCGCGGACTTGCCCATTGCGCCGATGAACAGGCATATGCAGATCAGCGTCAGCGCATTGACGCCACCGAAGACCGGCAGGGTCTGGTGCGCCAGGTGCGGCGCGGCGGCGAACGCCGCCTGGTACGACAGCGAGTGCGTGTACGAGAACAGCGCCGCGATGCCGACGATGAACCCTAAGTCGCCCACCCGGTTGACGATGAACGCCTTGAGATTGGCGAAAATCGCGCTCGGGCGGGTGTACCAGAACCCGATCAGCAGATAGGACATCACGCCGACCGCCTCCCAGCCGAAGAACAACTGCATGAAGTTGTTCGACATCACCAGCATCAGCATCCCGAAGGTGAACAGCGAGATGTAGCTGAAGAAGCGAGTGTAGCCGGGATCGTCGCGCATGTAGCCGATGGTGTACACGTGCACGCACAACGACACGAAGGTGACCACCGACATCATCAGCGTGGTGAGCCGGTCGACCAGGAAGCCCACCTGCATGTGCACGCCGCCGCTGACCAGCCAGGTGTACACCGGCCCGTCGAAGCTCGGCGCGTGCCCCCAGTAGATCAGCCACTGCATGTACAGCGACAGGACGCAGGCAAGGGCCACGCCGGCTATGGTGATGGTGTGCGCGCCGACGCGGCCGATGTAGCGGCCGACGAGCCCGGCGATCACCGCCGCAACGAGCGGCGCGAGAGGAATGGCGATCAGCAGCTGCGGATTCATGCGGCCTCAGCCCTTGAGAGTATTCAGATCTTCGACGTTGATGCTGCGCCGCTCGCGGAACAGCACCACCAGGATGGCCAGACCGATGGCCGATTCCGCCGCCGCCACGGTGAGCACGAAGAACACGAACACCTGGCCGGTCAGATCCCCGCGCATGCGCGAGAAGGCGATGAAATTGAAATTCGCCGCCAACAGCAGCAGCTCGACGCACATCAGCAGCAGGATCACGTTCTTGCGGTTGAGGAAGATTCCCGCCACCGCCAGCGCGAACAGGATCGCCGAAAGCGTCAGTATGTCGCCGAGGGTGATCATGAGCGCTTCTCCGCGGGCCCCTTGACGATGCGCAGCCGATCCCCGGCGCGCACCGCAACCTGCCGGGACACGTCCTGGGATTTCAGACCGGGACGGTGGCGCAGCGTGAGCGCGATCGCAGCCACGAGGGCCACGACCAGCAGCACCGCGGCGAGCTCGAAAGGATAGACATAACGGGTATACAGCACCTTGCCGAGCGCGAGCGTGTTGCTGTAGTGGGCGGGCTCGCCGGCGAAGCCGCCGCTGACGTCGAGCGAGCCGAGGCCGTGCCGCCACACCACGCCGATGACCTCGGCAATCACCGCCAGGGCCGTCAGCCAGCCGAGCCACGCGAAGCGGGTAAACCCGCGTCTGAGCTCGGCGAGATTGATGTCGAGCATCATCACCACGAACAGGAACAGCACCATGACCGCCCCGACGTAGACCAGCACCAGCACGATGGCCAGGAACTCCGCCTCCATCAGCAGCCAGATGGCCGCGGAATTGATGAAGGAGAAGACCAGAAACAACGCCGAGTAAACCGGGTTGCGGGCGGTAATCACCCCGAGGGCGCCCGCCACCAGGAAGGTGGCGAATACATAGAACAGTATGAGTGCGAGCACGATCCCATCCTCACCGGTAGGGGGCGTCGGCCGCCTTGTCGGCCGCGATCAGGGTCTCGTAGCGATCACCGACCGCCAACAGCTTGTCCTTGCACATGATGTTCTCGCCGCGGCTTTCCATGTGATATTCGTGAATGCGTGTCAGCACGATGGCATCGACCGGACAGGCCTCTTCGCAGAACCCGCAGTAGATGCACTTGAACAGGTCGATGTCGTAACGGGTCGTGCGGCGGGTGCCGTCCTCGGCGACATCCGAATCGATCGTGATGCACGTTGCCGGACAGACCGTCTCGCACAGCTTGCAAGCGATGCACCGCTCTTCACCGTTCGCGTAGCGGCGCAACGCATGCAGGCCGCGGAAACGCGGTGATTGGGGGGTTTTCTCTTCCGGGTAGTTCAGCGTGTACTTGCGCGAGACGAACGTGCGCGCGGTCACCGTCATCCCCTTCAGGAGGTCCGGCAACAGAAAAGTCTTCAGTGGATTGGCCATTGCCATCTCCTTCAATGGAACCAGGGCCGCGCCCAGGGCCCGATGTGGACCACCGCCATCACCATCTCCACGCCGATCCAGACCAGCGTCACCGGGATCAGCGCCTTCCAACCGAGCCGCATGATCTGGTCGTAGCGATAGCGCGGGAACGTGGCGCGGAACCACAGGAACAGGAACAGGAATACGAATATCTTCAACCCCAGCCAGAAGAAGCTCGGGTCACCGAGAAAGGTGTGGCCGATGAGCGGATAGCCGGCGACCGGCGAGAGCCAACCGCCGAAGAACAGCACCGCCGTGAGCGCCGAGATCAGGATCATGTTGGCGTACTCGGCGAGGAAGAACAGCGCGAACGCGATGCCCGAATACTCGACGTGGAACCCGGCCACGATTTCCGATTCGCCCTCCGCGACGTCGAACGGAGCCCGGTTCGTCTCGGCGACGCCCGAGATGAAATACACCACCAGCATCGGGAACAGCCACAGCCAGTTCCAGGCGAACAGCCCGCCCTCCTGGTGGCGCACGATCGCTCCGAGATTCATGCTGCCGGAGGCCATCAACACGCCGACCAGCGCGAAGCCCATCGCTATCTCGTAGGCGACCATCTGTGCCGCCGATCGCATTGCGCCGAGGAATGCGTACTTGGAGTTGGCCGCCCAGCCGGCCAGGATGATGCCGTAGACGCCCATCGAGGACAGCGCCAGCAGATACAGCAGCCCCGCGTTAGCCTTGGATACCACCAGGGCCGGAGACAGCGGGATCACCGCCCACGCGGCCAGCGCCGGGATCAGCGCCAGCGCCGGCGCGAGGCCGAACAGGAACTTGTTCGAGCCGCTCGGCACGATCACTTCCTTGCTCAGCAGCTTGAACACGTCGGCGAACGGCTGGCCGAGGCCGGGCATCATCCCGAGGATGCGCACCCGATTCGGGCCGCGCCGCAGTTGCATCCAGCCGATGACCTTGCGCTCCCAGAGCGTGAGGAAGGCCACGCACAGAATGACCCCGATCGTGATGATCAGGATCCAAATCAATGTGCGCAGCAGCTCCGGCAGCTGGCCCCACAGTGCCAGCAGATGATTGATTTGCGTGTGCATCGTCAGTAAGTCACCGCAGGTGTACGCCCCTCGCGCGTGTTCTGCAGCGAGGCGGCACGGCGCACGAGCGCATCGATCCGATACATCGGCACGTCCACGACCTGGGCCGCCGCGGTGTCGGCGAGCACTCTATGGCGTCCCGCGTACCGAGGCGCCGTATACGCCGTGTCCGCGCCGCACAAGCCGGCGAGCTCCTCGCGCACCTGCTCGCTCGAGAGGTACTCGAAACCCGCAAGGTCGAGCAGATTGCCGAGCACGCGCAGGATCTTCCAGGCCGGCCGCGCCTCCCCCACGGGATTCGCCGCGCCGCTCTGGCTCTGCCAGAGGCCTTCGAGGTTCACATAGCTCCCGGAAGTCTCGGCGAACGTACCGGCCGGCAACAGCACGTGCGCCACGGAGCGCAGCGTGTCGGAAACAAATGGCGTAATGGCCACCACGCACTGCGCGCGCGCGAGCGTGCGCTCGGCACCGCTGTCAGGCGCGTCGAGCCACGGCTCGCTGCCCAGCAGCACGTACGCCCCGAGAGGTTGCGCAAGCATCTGTGCGGCGGTGAGACCCGGCTGGGCCGCACCGATCCCTCCAGCCTCGCGATGCGGCACCGCGCCGGCCAGATAAGCCCCGGCGCCATTGGCCCCTTCGGCAAGAATCCCGAGCGAGGCGCCGGTGATTTCCGCGAGCGCCGCCGCGAGCGCACGCAGATCCGCGAAGCGCGGATGGCGCAGCGCCAGCGCGCCCAGCCACAGCGCGCGCCGCTCGCCGTGCCCCAGCGCGGCCGCGAGCGCTCGATGTGTATCTGCGACCTGCACGCCAGCGAGCGCCGGCGCCACGTGCTCCGCGGCGCGCTGGCCGGTGGCCTCCAGGGCGGCGGCCAGCACCGCGGCAAGATCGCCGACCAGCCTGGCGGGCGCGGATTGCAGCGCCGCGGCGATCGGGAAGTGATAGCGGAATGCGGCCGGATTCAGCAGCCCGACCGTGGCCCCGCGCCGCGCGGCCTTGCGCACGCGGTGCGCCAGGATCGGCACTTCGCGCCGCAGATTCGCGCCGACCACCAGCAATCCCTCCAGGGCGTCGATGTCCGCGATCCGCATCCCCAGGCCCGGAAAGAGCGGATCGGCCTGCTGATCGCGAAAGTCGCGCTGCCGCTGCCGGCAGTCGATGTTGCCGGCGCCGAGCCCGCGGGCGATGCGTCCCGCCAGATACAGCTCCTCGAGCGTGCTCGAGGCGCTGGCGAGCACGCCAAAGGAGTCCGAGTGCGCGCGCAGACCCGCCGCGGCCTTCGCCAGCGCGCTCTCCCAGTCGGTCTCCACCCACTGCTCGCCCTGGCGGATCATGGGGCGGCGCAGCCGCTCGGGACTGTAGACGCCCTCGTAGCTGAAGCGGTCCCGGTCGGCGATCCATATCTCGTTGATCGCCTCGTTCTGCCGCGGCACCACGCGCATCAGCTTGCCGCGCAGCACGTGGCCGTAGAGGTTGCTGCCAACGCCATCGTGCGGCGAGACCAGCGGCACGGCGGTCATCTCCCACGCCCGGGCGCTGAAGCGGTAGGGCTTCGAGACCAGCGCCCCGACCGGGCACAGGTCAATGACGTTCCCGGACAGCTCGTGATCGACGGTGTGCTCGAGGTAGGTGCGAACCTTCATCTGCTCGCCCCGACCGATCATGCCGAGCTCCTGCACACCGGCGATCTCCTCGGTGAAACGGATGCAACGCGTACAGTGGATGCAGCGCGTCATGTCCGTGGCGATCAGCGGCCCGAGGTTCTCATCCGGCACCGAGCGCTTGCGCTCGGTGAAGCGGGAGAAATCCCGCCCGAAACCCAGCGACAGGTCCTGCAGCTCGCACTCCCCGCCCTGATCGCAGATCGGACAGTCGAGCGGATGGTTGATGAGCAGGAACTCCATCACCGCGCGCTGCGCGGCGATCGCCTTCGGCGAGCGGGTGAAGACCTTCATGCCCTCGGCCACCGGGGTGGCGCAGGCCGGCAGCGGCTTCGGCGCCTTCTCCACCTCCACCAGGCACATGCGGCAGTTGGCCGCCACGGCCAGCTTGTCGTGATAGCAGAAACGCGGCACGTAATCGCCGTTGGCGTCGGTGACGCGGATGATCATCTCGCCCTTGCGGGCCTTGACGGGTTTGCCGTTGATCTCGATGTTGACGAATTCTTCAGCCATGTCATGCCGCCCGCTCTGCGAGCCGATCCGCGACGATGCTGCGCCCGCCGTGATCGATCATGTACTCGAACTCGCGGCGAAAGTGCTTCAGGAAGCTCTGCACCGGCCACGCCGCCGCATCACCCAGGGCGCAGATGGTGTGTCCCTCGATGCGGTTGGCGACATCGACGAGCAGGTTGAGTTCCTCGTGGCGTCCCTGGCCGGCCAGGATGCGCTTGATCAGCCGATTCATCCAACCCGTGCCCTCGCGGCAGGGCGTGCACTGGCCGCAGGACTCGGCCATGTAGAAGCGCGAGATCCGCTCGAGCACGCGCACCATGCAGGTCGTCTCGTCCATGACGATCACCGCCGCCGATCCGAGCGCCGACCCGGCGGCGCGCAGCGAATCGTAATCCATGTTGGTCTTGAGCATCACTTCCCCGGGCACCACGGGCACCGATGAGCCGCCCGGGATCACCGCCTTGAGCTTGCGTCCCGCGCGCACGCCGCCGGCGAGCTCGAGCAGGTCCGCGAACGGCACGCCGAGGGGCAGCTCGAAATTACCGGGACGCTCGACGTGTCCGGAAACGGAGAAGATCACCGTGCCCCCGGAGTTGGCCGGCCCAAGCTGTGCGAACCATTCCGGGCCTTTGCGCAGTATGGTCGGCACGGAGGCGAAGCTCTGGGTGTTGTTGATCGTCGTCGGCTGGCCGTACAGGCCGAAGTTGGCCGGAAACGGCGGTTTGAAGCGCGGCTTGCCCGGCTTGCCCTCCAGAGACTCGAGCAGGCCCGTTTCCTCGCCGCAGATGTAGGCGCCCGCGCCGACGAAGGTGTGCAAATCGAAGTCGACGCCGCTCCCCCTTATGTTCCGCCCGAGCAGACCCGCGGCGTACGCCTCGCGCAGCGCGGCTTCGAACCGCGGCACCGGCTCACCGAGAAACTCGCCGCGGATGTAGTTGTATGCCACGGTGGAATTGGTGGCGTAGCCCGCGATCGCCAGCCCTTCGATCAGCGCATGCGGGTTGTAACGCAGGATATCGCGATCGTGACAGGTGCCCGGCTCGCTCTCGTCGGAATTGCACACCAGGTACTTCTGTACCGGCGAGTTGCGCGGCATGAAGCTCCACTTGACGCCGGTCGGAAAGCCCGCGCCACCGCGGCCGCGCAGCCCCGAGGCCTTGACCGCCTCGATGATCTGCTCGCGCGGGGGCTTCTCGGCGAGGATCTTCTCCCACACCTGGTAGCCGCCGATCGTGCGATAGGTCGCGAGCGTCCACGGGCGCTCGAGCCGCAGCGGCTCGAACACCACCAGGTTCATCTTGTCCGGGCTCACGGGCATGGTTATTTCAGCTCATCGAGGATCTGATCGAGCTTCTCGGCAGTGAGATGCTCGTGGAAGACGTGGTCGACCATCATCATCGGCGCGCCGGTGCACGCCGCCAGGCACTCGTGCTCCTCCTTCAGGAAGATCCGGCCGTCGGGCGTGCTCTCATCGAGTTTGATCCCGAGCTTGCGCTCGGCATGCTCGAGCAGCGCTTCGGCGCCGTTCAGCATGCACGAGACGTTGGTGCAGATGCTGACGTGATGCCGGCCGCAGGGATGGATCTCGAACATCGAGTAGAAGCTGGCCACCTCGTACACCTGGATGGCCGGCAGATCCAGATACTCGGCCACCGCATCCATCAGACCCCGGGTGAGATGACCGTGGTTCTGCTCCTGCGCCGCGCGCAGGGCCTCGATGCATGCCGACCGCTGCCGCCCGGGCGGGAACTTCGCCACCCATTGGTCGATCCGGGCCCGAGTGTGCTCCGAGAGGAGCGCGCTGCCTGCGGCGCCGCTTGCCGGCGCCATGTCTCGTTCGTTGCTCAACGGTCGACTTCCCCGAACACGATGTCCTGTGTGCCGATCACGGCGACCACGTCCGCCAGCATGTGGCCGCGCACCATCTCCTCGAGGGAGGCGAGATGGGCGAAACCCGGTGCGCGGCACTTGAGGCGATAGGGCTTGTTCGCGCCATCGGAAACCAGATAGATGCCGAATTCGCCCTTCGGCGCCTCCACCGCGGCATAGGTCTCCCCAAGAGGCACTGTGTAGCCCTCGGTGAAGAACTTGAAGTGGTGGATGAGCGATTCCATGTCGCCCTTCATGTGCTCGCGGCTCGGCGGACGCACCTTGCGGTCATTGATCATGACCGGACCGGGATGCTTGCGCAGCCAATCGACACACTGACGGACGATGCGCGTCGACTGGCGCAGCTCCTCGACGCGCACCAGGTAACGGTCGTAGCAATCGCCGTTCGTTCCGACCGGGATGTCGAAGTCCATCCGGTCGTAGACTTCGTAGGGCTGCTTCTTGCGCAGGTCCCACACCACGCCCGAACCGCGCAGCATCGGTCCGGAGAATCCGAGCGCCATGGCCCGTTCCGGCGGCACCACGCCGATGTTGACGGTGCGCTGCTTCCAGATGCGGTTGTCGGTGAGCAGCGTCTCGTAGTCGGCCACCGCGGCCGGGAAGCGCGCGGCGAACGCATCGATGAAATCCAGCATCGAGCCCGAACGGGTCTCGTTCAACCGCTCGACCTCCTTGGCCGAGCGCCACTTGGACACCTGGTACTTCGGCATGCTCTCGGGCAGGTCGCGATAAACGCCGCCCGGCCGGTAGTAGGTGGCGTGCATGCGGGTGCCGGAAACCGCCTCATACACATCCATCAGCTCCTCGCGCTCCTTGAAGCACAGCAGGAACACCGTCATCGCGCCGATGTCGAGCGCGTGCGCGCCGAGCCACATCAGATGATTGAGGATGCGCGTGATCTCATCGAACATCACGCGGATGTACTGCGCGCGCTCCGGCGGGGTGATGCCGAGCAGCCGCTCGATGGCGAGCACGTAGGCGTGCTCATTGCACATCATGGACACGTAGTCGAGGCGGTCCATGTAGCCGATCGAGTGATTGAAGTGCTTCGACTCGGCGAGCTTCTCGGTTCCCCGATGCAGCAGGCCGATGTGCGGATCGGCCTTCTGGATCGTCTCGCCATCGAGTTCCAGCACCAGCCGCAGCACCCCGTGGGCGGATGGATGCTGGGGGCCGAAGTTCATCGTGTAGTTGCGAATCTCCGCAAGATTGCCGGGTGCGCTCGCACTCGCGGCTGCGGTTGTCGGAGAGTTTGCTTCCATCAGCGGGGCAGCTCCGGAGCCGTCAGCGCCGGCTCGTAGCGGTTGTCGTGCCGGATCACCTTCGGCGCGAGCACGCGCGGCACGATGCTCACCGGCTCATACACCACGCGCTTCCTCTCGGGGTCATAGCGCGTCTCGACGTTGCCGATCAGCGGGAAGTCCTTGCGGAACGGGTGGCCGATGAATCCGTAATCGGTGAGGATACGGCGCAGATCCGGATGGCCGCGGAACAGGATGCCGAACAGGTCGAAGGTCTCGCGCTCGAACCAGTTGGCGCTCGGCCAGATCTGCACCAGGGAATCGACGATCGGCTCGCGTGTATCCGGGCACACCACCCGCAGCCGCAGCCGCGCATTGTGCGTGACCGAGAGCAGCTGGTAGACGACGGCGAAGCGCTCGGGCATGTCCGGATCCGGCGGCGCGTTGATCTCGCGAGCACGGCTGAAACCACTGCGAGTCGCCCCCGTCGTCAGCCACTCCTCGCGGCCGAACTGCAGGAAATCGACGCCGCAGACGTCCATCAGCATCTCGAAGCGCAGCTCGGGGGCATCGCGCAGGACGCGGCACGCCTCGAGCAGCCGGGGCGGCTCGACTCGATAGGCAAGCTCGTGCGCCAGCGACGGCAGTCGGCTCACCCCGCCCACAAGCCTCTCGATGGCCTGCGCGAGCGCCTCGATGCCTGCTCCGGCTGCGGCCGGTTGGTCGGTGGTCTGTTCCATGGGGACGATCTACCTGGCGATCGTGCTGGTACGGGCGATCTTCTTCTGCAGCTGGATGATCCCGTACACCAGCGCTTCGGCCGTCGGCGGACAGCCGGGCACGTAGACATCCACGGGAACGATACGGTCGCAACCGCGGACGATCGCATATGAATAGTGGTAATAGCCGCCGCCGTTGGCGCACGAGCCCATCGAGATGACCCAGCGGGGCTCGGCCATCTGGTCATAGACCTTGCGCAGCGCCGGCGCCATCTTGTTCACCAGCGTGCCTGCGACGATCATCACATCCGACTGGCGCGGGCTCGGGCGAAACACGACGCCGAAGCGATCGAGGTCGTAACGGGACGCCCCGGCGTGCATCATCTCCACCGCGCAACAGGCAAGACCGAATGTCATCGGCCACAACGAGCCCGTGCGCGCCCAATTCAGCAGGTTATCGACTTGGGTGGTGAGAAAGCCCCGCTGGGCGAACCCTTCCTGCTCGTCCGTCAATCCCACTCGAGCGCCCCTTTCTTCCACTCGTAGATGAAGCCCACGGTGAGGATGCCGAGAAATATCACCATGGCGAGCAGCCCCGCGATGCCGATCTTCCCGAGCGCCACCGCCCAAGGGAACAGAAACACGACCTCCAGATCGAAGACGATGAAGAGAATCGCGACGAGGTAGTAGCGCACGTCGAACTTCATGCGGCTGTCTTCGAAAGCTTCGAAGCCGCACTCGTACGCGGAAAGCTTGGCGCGGTCGGCGGGATTGCGGGAGAAGAAGCGGCCGATGAGGGTGCCGAGGGTCAGCATCACCAGCGCCACCGCGGTGGCGACCACGAGGAAAATCAGGATCGGCAGATAATTGTTCAGCATGCTTCCATCGCCCGGCCAGCAAAGAGCAAATAGAAGACCCTCCCGGTGTCTTCCCCTTCGAGCGCGAGCATTGTAGCAGCGTGCGAAGGCAATTTGGTGCCGACGGTCGGATTCGAACCGACACGCCTCGCGGCGCTAGCCCCTCAAGCTAGTGTGTCTACCAATTCCACCACGTCGGCAACGTCAATCAAAGGCCGCCGCTGCGCCCGCCGCTGCGGTCAGTATCACTTCGCGGGCGGCTGGCCCGGGCCGGGCGGCTTGGCCGGCGCGTTCGCGCCGTTCGGCGCCGGATGCGCCACCGGCGGCTTAGTCACCGGAGTCGCCCGCTGCTCTGCGGCCAGATTCAGAATCGTCTGATGCTGCTCGCGCGTGCGCGTGCTCAGATACGTCAGCGCGACGCTGTTGAGCATGAAAATCGCGGCGAAAACCGCCGTGGTGCGCGAGAGGGCCGTGGTGGCCCCGCGCGCTCCGAACACCGTCCCCGATGCGCCCGCGCCGAAACCGGCGCCGGCATCGGCGCCTTGACCATGCTGCAGCAGGACGAGGATGACGATGCACACCCCCGAGACCAGCTGAACGATCAGCAAAATGTCATGCATAGTAAAAACCGCTCACCGCGACCCGCATGCCGCCAGGATCGCCAGAAACTCCTCCGCATTGAGCGACGCGCCGCCGATCAGGCCGCCGTCGACATCGGGCCGCGCGAACAGCTCGGCCGCATTGCTCGCCTTGACGCTGCCGCCATAGAGCACGCGAGTCGCCGCGGCTATTTTAGCATCCCGCATGCCGATTCGCTCACGAATGAACGCATGGACCTCCTGCGCCTGCTCGGGAGTCGCGCTGCGGCCCGTGCCGATCGCCCAGACCGGCTCGTAAGCGATGACCGCCTCGTGCAACGCGCCAACTCCGCACAGTTCGAGCACCACCTCGAGCTGGCGGCCGACCACCTCCTCGGTGCGCCCGGCTTCGCGCTGCGCCAGCTGCTCGCCGACGCACAGAATCGGCACCAACGACTTGGCCTGGGCCGCGGCGAATTTGCGCGCCACCAGCTGGTCGCTCTCGTGATAGATCCAGCGGCGCTCCGAGTGTCCCACGATGACGTAGCCGCAGCCGACGTCCTTCAGCATCGCCGCGGACACTTCGCCGGTGAATGCGCCCTGGGCCTCGGCGCACACGTCCTGCGCGCCTAGTTGAATGGGCGTATCGCGCAGCAGCCGCCCCACTTCCTGCAGGTAGACGAACGGCGGACAGACGAGGCACTCGGCGGCCGCACCGTCGGGCAGCCCGGCGAGCAATTCTTCTACGAGGCGCGCGTTGTCCGCGCGCGTCCCGTGCATCTTCCAATTTCCAGCCACGATGGGGCGGCGCATGCGCAATTCCCGACCTCGAACGGGGGCGCGATGATAGCGGCGCGCTCCCCGCAGCGCAACGCACGCCCCTCAAGACCGCGCTAGCGGACCGCGCCGCGCACGACTTCAGCCAGCTCGGCCGCCGCCGCCCGGGTCGGGCCCTCGTCGCGCCCCTCGACCATGACCCGGATGACCGGTTCGGTTCCCGAGGCACGCAGCACCACCCGGCCTTGACCTCCCAGACGCTGCTCGACCCGCTGGACCGCCTCGCACACCGCAGGTACCGCGGTCGGATCGAAACGTTTGGCGACCTGGACGTTGAGCAGCACTTGCGGGAATTTTCGCATCGGCGCGGCAAGCTCGGCCAGCGAGCGGCCGCTCTGGCGCATCACGGCGAGCACCTGCAGGGCGCTCACCAAGCCATCTCCGGTAGTGGTCTTGTCGAGGCAGAGAATATGTCCGGATGTCTCCCCGCCGAGTACACCGCCGCTGTCGCGCAGCATCGACAGCACGTGCCGGTCCCCCACCGGTGCGCGGCGGAATCCGATCCCCAGCTCGCGCAGGGCGACCTCGAGGCCGAGATTGCTCATCACCGTGCCGACCACCGGCCCCTGGAGCTGCCCGGCCTCGTGGCGTGCACGCGCGATGACATACAGCAGCTGGTCACCATCGACGATGCGCCCCAGATGATCGACCATGACCAGCCGGTCGCCGTCCCCGTCGAGGGCCAGGCCCACGTGGGCGCGCACGCCGGGGACCGTCAGCTGCAGCAGCTCCGGGTGCAACGAGCCGCAGCCGTCGTTGATGTTGCGCCCGTTCGGCGAGCAGCCGATCGGCACGATCTCGGCCCCGAGGTCGGCCAGCACGCGGGGCGCGACCTTGTAGGCCGCCCCATTGGCGCAGTCGATCACGATCTTGAGGCCCGAGAGCTCGACGCCGTCGGGCAGCGTCGCGGCGCAGAATTCCTGGTAGTGGACGCGGGAGCGGTCGACGCGCACGGCTTTGCCGAGATTGCGCGAGGAGCGGGTCAGCACCGGTTGGGCGAGCTCGGCCTCGATGCGTGTCTCGAGCTCATCGGAGAGCTTCCCGCCACTGCCATCGAAGAACTTGATGCCGTTGTCGTCGTACGGGTTGTGCGAGGCGCTGATCACCGCCCCGAAATCGCACTCGAAACGGCGGGCCATGTACGCGATGCCCGGTGTCGGCAGCGGTCCGATCAGCATCACGTTCACGCCCGCGGCGACAAACCCAGCCTCGAGCGCCGACTCGAACATGTAGCCAGAGAGGCGCGTGTCCTTGCCGATCAGCACCGTGCCACCCTCCGGGGCGAGCACTCGGCCCGCGGCGCTCGCCAAGCGCAGCGCGAAGTCCACCGTCATCGGGTCCTCGCCCACCCGGCCCCTGACCCCATCAGTCCCGAAGTACCGTCGGCTCATGGAAAGACCTCCACAAAGTTATCGCTCCGCGCACCCACCCCGGCAACCGCCTCGAGCACCTTTAGCGCGTCCACTGTCGCGGCCACATCGTGCACTCTGAGGATGTTCGCACCGCTCTGCGCGGCAATGAGCGCGGCGGCAACGCTGCCGTAAACACGTTCCCCGGGAGGCTTGCCCGTCAGCGTGCCGATCGAAGCCTTGCGCGAGAGGCCGGCGAGAAGGGGCAATCCCTCGACCCGAACCTCGTTCAGGCGGCGCAGCAGCGTCAGGTTGTGCTCGAGCGTCTTGCCGAACCCGAAGCCCGGATCGAGCACGATGCGCTCATCGGCAATGCCTACGCGCCGGCAGGCCTCGAGGCGCTCGGCGAGGAACGCCCGCACCTCGCTCACCACATCGCTGTAGTGCGGCGAGCGCTGCATGGTGCGCGGCTCGCCCTGCATGTGCATCAGACACACCGCGCAGCCGGACTCGGCGGCCGCCTCGAGCGCTCCGGGTGCGCGCAGCGCGTACACGTCGTTGATGAGATCCGCCCCCGCGGCGGCCGCCAGGCGCATCAGCTGCGGTTTGCTGGTATCGACCGAGAGGATGCTCCGGGTGCGGGAGCGCAGCCGCTCGAGGACGGGCAGGACGCGCTGGAACTCCTCCTGCGCCGTCACCGGCGCGGCGCCGGGGCGGGTCGACTCCCCGCCGACGTCGATGATCGCGGCCCCTTCCGCCTCGATGGCAAGCGCCCGCGCGAGCGCCTGATCGGGCTCGAGATAGCGGCCACCGTCGGAAAAGGAGTCGGGCGTGATGTTGACCACGCCCATCACGAGGGGGCGTGCCCAATCGAGCGTCCGCTCTCCACAGCGCAGGAGCGTACTCACGCCGGCGGCCGTGTCCCGAGGGGTCGCTGCGCGCGCGGCTCGCCGGCCTGCCAGCCTCAGCTCGCGGGCGAGCCGAGCGGGGCGCCGGGCAAGGGGCCGGGGGCCGGGGGCGGCGGACGATGCGACATGGTGTCGTCCCAGCCGCTCGGCGGCTTCGGCTCGCGGCCCGCCATGATGTCCTTCAGCTGATCTTCCTCGATGGTCTCGTACTTGATCAGCGCCTCGGCCATGGTATGCAGCTTATCGAGCGACGCGGTGAGGATCTCGCGCGCGGTCTTGTAATTGTTCTCGATGACCCTGCGAACCTCTTCGTCGATGGCATGCGCGGTCACATCCGAGACCTGCTTGTGCTGCGTTACGCTGCGGCCGAGGAACACCTCTCCGGTCTCCTCCGAATAGGTGAGCGGCCCGAGCTTGTCCGACAGGCCCCACTTGGTGACCATGTTGCGGGCCAGCTCCGTAGCCCGCTCAATGTCGTTCGAGGCGCCGGTGGTAACCGCCTCGGGGCCGAAGATCAGCTCTTCGGCGACGCGCCCGCCGAACAGCGTGGCAATGGTGCTTTCCAGGCGCCGCTTGGACAAGCTGTAGCGGTCCTGCTCGGGCAGGAATTGGGTCAAGCCCAGGGCGCGCCCGCGCGGGATGATGGTTACTTTGTAAACCGGGTCGTGCTCCGGCACAGTCATGCCGACGATCGCGTGGCCGGCCTCGTGGTAGGCCGTCATGCGCTTCTCCTCCTCGGTCATCACCATGGAGCGCCGTTCCGCGCCCATCATGATCTTGTCCTTGGCGCGCTCGAACTCGTCCATGCCCACGATGCGCTTGTTGGCGCGGGCGGCGAACAGCGCCGCCTCATTGACCAGATTGGCCAGATCCGCCCCGGAGAACCCCGGCGTGCCGCGCGCAATCAGCGCCGGCTTCACGTCATCACCCAGCGGCACGCGCCGCATGTGCACCCGCAGGATCTGCTCGCGGCCGCGCACATCGGGCAGGGGCACCACGACCTGCCGGTCGAATCGCCCCGGGCGCAGCAGCGCCGGGTCGAGCACGTCCGGGCGGTTGGTCGCCGCGATGACGATGATGCCCTCGTTGCCCTCGAAGCCGTCCATCTCGACCAGCAGCTGATTGAGCGTCTGCTCGCGCTCATCATGGCCACCGCCGAGGCCAGCTCCGCGGTGGCGGCCCACCGCATCGATCTCGTCGATGAAGATGATGCACGGCGCGTGCTTCTTGGCCTGCTCGAACATGTCGCGCACACGCGAGGCGCCGACGCCGACGAACATCTCCACGAAGTCCGAGCCGGAGATCGTGAAGAACGGTACCTTGGCCTCGCCGGCGATGGCGCGCGCCAGCAGCGTCTTGCCCGTACCCGGTGAGCCGACCATCAGCACGCCCTTGGGGATCTTGCCGCCGAGCTTCTGGAACTTCCCCGGGTCCTTCAGGAAGTCGACGATCTCGCCCACCTCCTGCTTGGCCTCATCGACTCCAGCGACATCGGCGAAGGTGACGCTCACTTGATCCTCACCGAGCAACCGCGCCCGGCTCTTGCCGAAGGACATCGCCCCGCGTCCGCCCGATGCGCCCTGCATCTGCCGCAGCATGTAGGCGAACAGGACGACCAGCACCAGCACGGGCAGCAGCTGGATGAGGATCTGCTCGAGAATGCCCTCGCCCTTGGGCGGCTTGCCGGAGATGTTGACGTTGTGCTGCTCGAGGGCGCCGATCAGCGCCGTGTAATTCGTCTCCGGGTTGAAGGTCTTGAACTTCTTGTGGTTGGTCAGTTCCCCATAGAGCATCGTCCCCTGGAACGTCACCGAGGAGACGTGATTGTCCTCGACGTCGTGCAGGAACGTGGAATAGGTCATGACCTGTGGTTGGTTCGTGTTCGGGATGTAGCGGCTGAAGACCGCCAGCAGGATCACGACGATAACCACCCAGAGGATGATATTTTTGGTCAGATCGTTCATCGCATCAGCACGCTACACCAAGCGGTAGTCCTTAGCCAGCATATACATTTCGGCGCTGCGGGCACGGGACGCCGTCGGCTTGATCAGCTTGACCTTACCGAACTGCCCGCGCGTGGTACGGACCAGCACCTCGAACCCGGCACCCTGAAAGAGCTTGATCAGGGCGCCGCCACCGGGCTTCAAGACCCTCCCCGCCATATCCAGTGCAAGCTCCGCCAAATCCATCGCCCGCGGCTGATCGACCACATCGATCCCGCTGAAGGCCGGAGCCATGTCCGAGAGCACCCAGTCTACCTGCCGTCCGGGCAGACGCTCGAGGATACTGTCGAATACGACCGGGTCACGAAAGTCGCCCTGCACGAATTCGACGCCCGCAATCGACTCCATGGGGAGGATATCCGTGGCGAGCATCTGCCCGCTACGGCCCAGCCGTCGGCGCGCGTACTGGCTCCAGGCCCCTGGCGCCGCGCCAAGATCCAGGCAGATCGCGCCTGTTCGGAACATTTTCTCCCGAAGATCAATCTCTTCGAGCTTGAACGCCGCCCGCGACCGCCAACCTTCCGCCTGTGCCCGCTTCACGAATGGGTCGGAGAAATGCTCATTGAGCCACCGACCGCTGCTTTGGGACCGCTTTGCCATATCGGCCTGTAGAATGCTCACATGTCCACGACCCAGACACTCACCGAACGCCAGCGCCGTCATCTTCGCGCACTGGCACACGCGCTCAAGCCTGTGGTTCGTCTCGGAACGGCCGGCCTCAGCGAGGCCGTCGTGCGTGAGACCGAGCGCGCCCTCGCCGACCATGAGCTGATCAAGGTCAAAGCCGCCGCGACCGATGCCGCGGCACGCGCTACGCTGCTCGCCGGCCTGGCCGAACGCACCGGCAGCGCGCTGGTACAACGCATCGGCCACTGCGCGGTGCTCTACCGGCCGCGGGACGATGTGCCGCGTATCGTGATTCCCGGCCACTAGGCCCTTACTCGAACCGTACCTCGACGATTTCGAAGGAGCGCACCCCGCCGGGGGCCGCGACGTCCACCACGTCTCCCTCGGATTTGCCAACCAGCGCCCGGGCGATGGGCGAGGTAATCGAAATCCGACCCGCGCTGACGTCCGCTTCGTCCTCGCCCGCAACCTGATAGACGAGCCGGTTGCCGGCTTCATCCTCCAGCTCGACCACCGCGCCGAAGACCACTCTGCCGGTATTCGGGAGCGTGTGCGGGTCGATCACCTCGGCGCTCGAGAGCTTGGTCTCTATCTCCCGAATCCGCCCCTCGATGAAACTCTGCTGCTCGCGCGCGGCGTGATACTCGGCATTCTCGGCCAGATCCCCGTGGCTGCGCGCCTCGGCGATCGCCTTGATGATCGCCGGACGAGACTCGCTCTTCAGCCGCTTCAGCTCGGCACGCAGCGCCTCGGCGCCGCGCAATGTCATCGGAGTACGTTTCATGCGCCCATCGCCTCCCGATGCAGATCCTGCAGGCGGTTGACTTCCACCTCATCGATATGATCGAGGGCCTCGCACGTGGCCAATCCCGCCGCGAGCGTCGTGTAGTACGTCACACGGCGGTGCACCGCCTCGCGGCGGATCGAGTTCGACTCCCTGATGGCGAGCTTGCCTTCGGTCGTATTGATGATCAGGTCGATCTCGTCGTTCTTGATCATATCCACCACGTGCGGCCGGCCCTCGCGCACCTTGTTGACGCGCCGGCACGCGATGCCCGCCTCCGTCAACGCCCGCGCCGTGCCTTCGGTGGCGAGCAGCTCGAATCCCCGCTCGATCAGGCGCCGGCCCAGTTGCACGGCCCCCGGTTTGTCGCGGTCGCGAACGCTGATGAAGCATACGCCCTGGCGCGGCAGCGTCACACCCGAGGCACTTTGCGCCTTGGCGTAGGCCTCCCCGAAGGTGCGCCCCGTACCCATGACTTCCCCGGTCGATTTCATCTCGGGTCCGAGTATGGGGTCTGCCTCCGGAAATTTCACGAACGGAAAGACCGCTTCCTTGACCGAGTAGTACTCGGGCGTACGCACCTCGCTCACCCCGAGAGCCGCCAGGCGGCGGCCGGTCATCACGCGCGCGGCGATTTTCGCCAGCTGCAGTCCTGTGGCCTTGGAAACAAACGGCACCGTGCGCGAGGCGCGCGGGTTGACTTCGAGCACGTAGATCACGCCGTTCTGGATGGCGAACTGGACGTTCATCAGGCCCACCACCTGCAGCGCGCCGGCGAGCTTGCGGGTCTGCTCGCGCAGTTGCGCCTGCAGCTCGGCACTGAGGCTGTTCGGCGGCAAGCAGCACCCGGAGTCCCCCGAGTGCACGCCGGCCTGCTCGACGTGCTCCATGATGCCTCCGATCAGAACCTGCTCCCCGTCGCATACCGCGTCCACATCGACCTCGATCGCCACATCGAGGAACCGATCGAGCAGCACGGGACTGTCGTTGGAGACCTCCACCGCGTGCGCCATGTAGCCACGCAGGTCCTCTTCATTGAACACGATCTCCATCGCCCGCCCACCGAGCACATACGAAGGCCGCACCACCAGCGGGAAGCCGACCTCGCGGGCGAGCTGCACGGCCTGATCCTCGGTCCGGGCCGTCGCGTTGGCCGGCTGCCGAAGTCCGAGCTTCTGCACCAGCGCCTGGAAGCGCTCGCGATCCTCGGCCGCGTCGATCGATTCCGGCGAGGTGCCGATGATGGGCGCGCCGGCCTGCTCGAGCGCCCGGCACAGCTTCAGCGGCGTCTGCCCGCCGAACTGCACGATCACGCCCTCGGGTTTCTCCTTGGCGAGGATCTCCAGGACATCCTCGAGCGTCAGCGGCTCGAAGTACAGCCGATCGGAGATGTCATAATCGGTCGAGACGGTCTCGGGATTGCAGTTGACCATGATGGTCTCGAAACCGTCCTCGCGCAGGCTCAGCGCCGCGTGCACGCAGCAGTAGTCGAATTCGATTCCCTGGCCGATGCGGTTCGGTCCGCCGCCGAGGATCATGATCTTGCGCCGTCCGCTGGGCTCGGCCTCGCACTCCTCCTCGTACGTCGAATACAGGTAGGCCGTGGAGGTCGCGAACTCCGCCGCACAGGTGTCGACTCGCTTGTACACCGGCCGCACGCCGAGGTCGTGGCGCTTGTGGCGCACCGCCTGCTCGGGCATCTCGACGAGCCTGGCGAGACGGGCGTCGGAGAATCCCTTGCGCTTCAGAGCGCGCAGCCGCGTACCCGTCAGCCCCGAAAAGCCTTCCGCGCGCACGCACGCCTCCTCGCCAATCAGATCCTCGATCTGCGCCAGGAACCACGGGTCGATGCGCGTCAGCTCCGCAATACGCTCGAACGTCCACCCGGCTCGGAACGCATCGGCCACGTACAGCAGCCGATTCGGGCCCGCGGCCCGCAGCTCGTGCGTCAGCCGGCCCTCGGCCTCCTCGGCGGCGGCGGGCAGCGGCTGTGGTGTCAGACCATCGAGTCCGGTCTCCAGGCCGCGCAGCGCCTTGTGCAGCGACTCCTGGAACGTGCGCCCGATGGCCATGACCTCGCCGACCGACTTCATCTGCGTCGTCAGCCGGTCGTTGGCTGCGGGAAACTTCTCGAACGTGAAGCGGGGGATCTTGGTGACCACATAGTCGATGGTCGGCTCGAACGAGGCCGGCGTCGCGCCCCCCGTGATGTCGTTCTTCAGCTCATCCAACGTATAGCCGACGGCAAGCTTTGCGGCGATCTTGGCGATCGGAAATCCGGTTGCCTTGGACGCGAGCGCCGAGGAGCGCGACACGCGGGGGTTCATCTCGATCACCAGCAGCCGCCCGTCGCGCGGATTGACCGCGAACTGCACGTTCGAGCCGCCCGTGTCGACACCGATCTTGCGCAGCACCGCGATCGAGGCGTCGCGCATGCGCTGGTATTCCTTGTCGGTGAGGGTGAGCGCCGGCGCCACGGTGATCGAATCGCCGGTATGCACGCCCATCGGATCGAGATTCTCGATCGAGCAGACGATGATGCAGTTGTCCTTGCTGTCCCGCACCACTTCCATCTCGAATTCCTTCCAGCCGATCACCGACTCCTCGAGCAGCACCTCGGATGTCGGGGAGGCATCGAGCCCACGCGCAACGATCGCCTCGAGCTCCTCGCGGTTGTACGCGATGCCGCCACCTGAGCCGCCCAGGGTGAAGGAGGGACGAATGACGATCGGAAAGCCGATGTCCCCGGCGACCGCGAACGCCTCATCGAGGCTACGCGCCATCCGCGAATGCGGCGAGTCGAGGCCGATCTCGGTCATGGCGTCACGGAAGCGCTCGCGGTCCTCGGCCATGTCGATCGCTTCACGCTTCGCGCCGATCAGCTCGACGCCGAATTTCTCGAGCACGCCCTCGCGCACCAGGTCGAGCGCGGTGTTGAGCGCGGTCTGTCCGCCCATGGTCGGCAGCACCGCATCGGGACGCTCCTTCTCGATGATGCGCGCCACGGTGCGCCAGTTGACCGGCTCGATGTAGACGGCATCGGCCATTTCCGGATCGGTCATGATGGTGGCCGGGTTGGAGTTGACCAGGATCACCCGATACCCCTCGGCGCGCAGCGCCTTGCAGGCCTGCGCGCCGGAATAATCGAACTCGCACGCCTGGCCGATGACGATCGGGCCGGCGCCGATGATCAGGATGCTCTCGAGGTCGCTGCGCTTGGGCACGGGGGCGCTCGCCGAGGTCAGCGGGAGATCGCGCCGTGGCGCGCAGCAGCCGCTGGCGCGTCCCGGGACGGGCCCTGGGCCTCGCGCAGCTGCGCCTGCAGCCGGCGCACCATCAGTTGCACGAACCGCTCGAACAGCGGCCGCACATCGTGCGGGCCGGGGCTCGCCTCGGGATGGCCCTGGAAGCCGAACGCCGCACGGTCCTGCAACGCCAACCCCTGCAGGGAACCGTCGAACAGCGAGCGGTGCGTGGCGCGCGCGTTGGCCGGCAAGGTCGTCTCATCGACGGCGAAGCCGTGATTCTGGCTGCTGATGAGCACCCGGCCGGACTCGAGATCCTGCACCGGGTGATTGGCGCCGTGGTGGCCGAACTTCATCTTGACGGTGCGCGCGCCGACGGCGAGCCCGAGGATCTGGTGGCCCAGACAGATACCGAACAGCGGCAGATCGGTCTGCAGAAACCGGCGCGTCGCCTCGATGGCGTACTGGCAGGGCTCCGGATCACCCGGTCCGTTGGAGAGAAACAGCCCGTCCGGAGCCAGAGCGAGCGCCTCCTCGGCGCTGGTCTCGGCCGGCACCACGGTCATCCGGCAGCCGCAGTCCGACAGAAGCCGCAGGATGTTGCGCTTGATGCCGAAGTCGTAGGCGACCACGTGCAGACGCTGATGCGCGCGCAGCGCGCCGGTCTTCTCGGGCCACACGCTGCCGTCGTTCCACTGGAAGGAGCGCCGCGCGCTGACGACCTTGGCCAGATCCATCCCTTTCAATCCCGGGAACTTGCGCGCCGCGATGACCGCGGCGGCGGCATCGGCCTTCTCGCCGGTCATGATGCATGCCGATTGTGCTCCGCGCTCGCGCAGGATGCGCGTCAGACGCCGGGTGTCGATACCGGCGATCGCGACGATGCGGCCGCGCTCGAGAAAGCTGCCGAGAGATTCCTCCCCACGCCAGTTGCTCCAGCGTACCGGCAGATCGCGCACGACCAGACCCGCGGCGTAGACCTGCGCGGACTCGAGATCCTCGGGCGTCGCGCCGGTGTTGCCGATGTGCGGACAGGTGAGCGTGACGATC
This sequence comes from Pseudomonadota bacterium, assembly GCA_021843755.1. Lineage (GTDB taxonomy): Bacteria > Pseudomonadota > Gammaproteobacteria > Steroidobacterales > Steroidobacteraceae > 13-2-20CM-66-19. The sequence goes on along the minus strand of JAKBWB010000061.1, from coordinate 75,209 downwards.
TGACGGGCGTAAGAGGGGTCGGTGAGGATCTCCTGGTAACCCGTCATCGCGGTGTTGAAGACGATCTCGCCCGTCGTATTACCTTTGGCACCAATCGATTGGCCGCGAAAGACGGTGCCATCCGCCAAAGCCAGGACTGCCGGCACACTCACTTCGATGGATCCTCTCTTTCGTCCGGCGGCGGGTCCGACTGCGGCACCCCGCGCCCGCAGGTGTTCGCCCGCGACAGGCGGATATACAAAGCGGGAGGCGTTCCAGAGAACGACCTCCCGCCTTGCGTGGACTAACCCGCACACGAATCGATTGACCCGCCCGCGGATCGGGCGAAATTCTACGGTCGCCCGCCACGGGTGTCCATGAGAAATTCGACGCCGAGGCGCCGCGTGCAAGACACTGCGGAGTATTCTATAACCTATTGAGTTTACACAAGAATATCGCGCATCTCGTAGCGCCCGGCGGGTTGCTGCGCAAGCCAGAGCGCGGCGGTTAGTGCGCCCCGCGCGAAGATCGAGCGATCGGTGGCGCGATGCCCCAACACGAGCTGCTCACCGGGTCCGAGGAAGCGCACATCGTGCTCTCCGACCACGTCACCGCCCCTTGCGACGGCGAAACCGATCTCCCCCGCGCGCCGCGGTCCGCCGCGCGCCGACCGGGCGCCCGCGAGCGCCTCCGTGGGCGCAAGCCCGCGGGCATCGGCCGCTGCCCGGGCCAGCATGAGTGCGGTTCCCGAGGGGGCATCGCGCTTCATTCGGTGGTGCGTCTCGAAGATCTCGACATCGAACTCGAGCGGTAGCGAGGCCGCGGCCTGGCGCACCAGCTCCGTGAGCAGCGTGACGCCGAGGCTGGTGTTCGACGCCACGAGCAGGGCGATGTGCTGTGCCGCCTGCGCCAGATCCGCCTCACCGAGCGTCTCTGTCAAACCCGTGGTCCCGATCAGCAGCGGGGTCCCTGAGGCCCGGCAGGCCTCCAGATGAGCGGCACAGGCCTCGGGAAGGGAAAAATCAAGCGCGACGTCCGCAGCCTGCAGCGCGCCCGCCAGGTCTGCGCTGACGGCCAGCCCGAGGGGCGCGATGCCGGCAAGCTCGCCGGCATCGCGGCCGAGCGCCGCGCTCTCGGGTGAGGCGATCGCCCCGGTGAGGGTGAGCTGCGGAAACTCGGCGGCGGTGCGCGTCAGTGCCCGTCCCATACGGCCCGCAACCCCGATGATCACTGCACGAGTGCCCACCGAGCGGCTCTCAGACGCCGAAGAAGCGGCGCACGCCCTCGAAAAATCCCTTCTCCCGCGGCGAGTGCCGCGTGCCATTTTCCTTGAGCGATTCATCGAGCTTGCGGACCAATTCGCGTTGCTCGGCCGAAAGGTGCACCGGCGTCTCCACGACCACGCGGCAGAACAGGTCGCCTCGCGCATTGCCGCGAACCGGCTTGACACCCTTGTCGCGCAGCCGGAAGACGCGTCCCGACTGTGTCTCGGCCGGAATCTTCAGCACCACATTGCCGTCGAGCGTGGGCACCTCCACCGAGCCGCCGAGGGCGGCGATGGCGAAACTGATCGGCACCTCGCACGAGAGGTGCTCGCCGTCGCGCTCGAAGATCGGATGCTCGCGCACGTGTACTTCGACGTAAAGATCACCAGGCGGCCCGCCATTGCGGCCCGCTTCGCCTTCTCCTGCCAGCCGGATCCGATCGCCCGTATCCACGCCGGGCGGAACTTTGACCGAAAGCTTGCGCGTACGGCGCACCCGGCCTTGACCGAAGCACGTATCACAGGGGTTGCGCACGATCGTGCCGGCGCCCCGGCACTTCGGACAGGTCTGCTGCAGCTGGAAGAATCCTTGCGAGATGCGCACCTGGCCGCTGCCGCCACACGCGTCGCACGCACCGGGCGAGCTGCCCTTGGCCGCACCGGTGCCGTGGCAGGTTTCGCATTCGACCAGTTTCGGCACCTCGATCTGCACCGTGTGCCCAAAGACAGCCTCGCGCAAATCGAGCTCGAGCTCGTAGCGCAAATCGGCGCCCCGGAACACCTGCGCGCGCCCGCCGCGGCGCGCGGCGCCGAAGATGTCACCAAACACGTCCCCGAAGATGTCGCTGAAAGCGTCCGCGGGATTGGATCCGCTCCAGCCGCGCGCACCCGCGGCGGCATCGACCCCGGCATGGCCATACTGGTCATACGCCGCGCGCTTGGCGGGCTCGGTAAGCACTTCATAGGCCTCCTTGGCCTCCTTGAAGCGCTCCTCGGCCTCCGTGTCGCCCGGATTGCGGTCCGGATGATATTTCATCGCCAGGCGGCGGTACGCCTTCTTGATTTCCGCCTCGGTCGCCGTCTTCGGGACGTCGAGAACCTTGTAGTAATCGCGTTTGGACATGCCGGAATGTTAGCGTGAATGACCCGCGAGGGTTCTGAAATGCGTCGACTCGCCGCGCCGCTTCGAGCCGCTTTGCCCAGCAGGGCGCGCCTGCGCCCTCGCGGGGCGTGTGCAAGCCATCCGCTCTGCGACACGGCTCGCACGCCACCGCTTTGCGAACCCGGGACGCACCGGCCGTGCCGGGACTCGCGCGCAGGCCGAATTCGCCTCAGGACGCTTTGCGCCCCTTGTCCTTGACCTCTTCGAACTCCGCGTCGACGACATTCTCCTTGCCGCCGGTGGCGCCGCCAGCGGCCGCACCGGGCTCGGCGCTCCCCGCACCGGCGGCGGCCGCGCCGGCCTCGCCGGCCTGGGCCCCGTAGGCCTTCTGGGCAATTCCCGCCGAAGCCTGCGCCAGCCCTTCGGTCTTCTTCTCGATCACCGCCTGGTCGTCGCCCTTCAGCGCCGTACGCAGCTCCGCGATGGCCGACTCGACCGCGGCGCGCTCGCTCGACTCGACCTTCTCGCCCAGATCCTTCAGGCTACGTTCCACGGCGTGAATCATCGCATCGGCCTTGTTGCGCGTCTCGACCAGTGCGCGGAAGCGCTTGTCCTCGGCGGCATGCGCCTCGGCATCGCGCACCATGCGCTTGATCTCGTCCTCGTTGAGGCCGCTCGAGGCCTTGATGACGATCTTCTGCTCCCGCCCGGTGGCCTTGTCCTTCGCCGATACGTTGAGAATGCCATTGGCGTCGATGTCGAAAGACACCTCGATCTGGGGCATGCCGCGCGGCGCCGGGGGAATATCCGACAGATCGAACTTGCCGAGCGACTTGTTGTCGGCCGCGCGCTCGCGCTCGCCCTGCAACACGTGGATGGTCACGGCCGTCTGATTGTCATCGGCGGTGGAGAACACCTGCGAGGCCTTGGTCGGAATCGTGGTGTTCTTCTCGATCAGCTTGGTCATCACCCCGCCCAGGGTCTCGATGCCCAGAGACAGCGGGGTCACATCGAGCAGCAGCACGTCCTTGACCTCGCCTGCGAGCACACCGGCCTGAATCGCCGCGCCCACCGCCACCGCCTCATCGGGGTTGACGTCTTTGCGCGGCTCACGCCCGAAGAAATCCTTGACGTACTTCTGCACCAGCGGCATGCGGGTCTGGCCGCCGACCAGAATGACCTCGGCGATATCCCCGGCCGAAACGCCGGCGTCTTTCAGCGCGGTGCGGCACGGGGCGATGGTCCTTTGCACCAGCTCCTCCACCAATGCCTCGAGTTTCGCCCGGGTCAGTTTGACGGACAGGTGCTTCGGACCGGAGGCGTCGGCGGTGATGTAAGGCAGGTTGATCTCGGTCTGCTGCGTCGAGGAAAGCTCGATCTTGGCCTTCTCCGCGGCCTCCTTCAGCCGCTGCATGGCGAGCGGGTCTTTGCGCACATCGACGCCGGACTCCTTCAGGAATTCCTCGGCCAGGAAATTGATGATGCGCAGGTCGAAGTCCTCGCCACCGAGGAACGTGTCACCGTTGGTCGAGAGCACCTCGAATTGATGCTCGCCGTCGATCTCGGCGATCTCGATGATGGAGACATCGAACGTGCCGCCGCCCAAATCGTACACGGCGATCTTGCGGTCCCCGCCCTGCTTGTCGAGCCCATAGGCGAGCGAGGCGGCGGTCGGCTCGTTGATGATGCGCTTGACCTCGAGGCCCGCGATGCGCCCGGCATCCTTGGTCGCCTGGCGCTGGGAATCGTTGAAATACGCCGGCACCGTGATCACCGCCTCGGTGACCGGCTCACCGAGGTAGTCCTCGGCGGTCTTCTTCATCTTCATCAGCACGCGCGCGGAGATCTCCGGCGGGGCCATCCGCTTGCCTTGCACCTCGACCCACGCGTCGCCATTGTCGGCGCGAACGATCCGGTACGGCACCATCTTGACGTCGCGCTGCACGACCTCGTCCTCGAACTTGCGGCCGATCAGGCGCTTGATCGCGAACAGCGTGTTCTGCGGATTGGTGACCGCCTGCCGCTTGGCGGGCTGGCCCACCAAGACCTCGTTGTCCTTGGTGAAGGCGACGATCGATGGAGTCGTGCGGTCGCCCTCGCTGTTTTCGATCACCCGGGGCTTGCCACCCTCCATGATGGCCACGCACGAATTGGTGGTGCCGAGGTCGATGCCGATTACCTTTGCCATGATCTGCTCCGCCGATATCTGCTGTCGTAGGATGCCTGGAAGTCGTTGGGGTTCTTTTTGGGGGCCCGTCAGGCCGAATCAAGGCCTACCCGGGGCTGGCTCGCTCCCCGCGGCCGCCTTGGCGACGATTACCCGCGCCGGGCGCAACAGCCTGCCGTTGAGCTCGTACCCGGTCTGTACCACCTGCAGCACCGTGTCGGGGACCGCCGTGGCGGACTCCTGGGCCAGCATGGCCTCGTGCCGGGCCGGATCGAAGGGTTCGCCGAGGGGCTGAATGGGCGTGACTCCGAGCTTCTCCAGGGCTTTGCGCAGCAACTTCAGCGTTGCCTCATGGCCCTGCCTGAGGCTCTGGGGGTCGACGTCCGCCTGGCCGGCGCTGTGCACCGCGAGTTCGAGGCTGTCCTGGACCGGCAGCAGCTCGGCGGCGAATTTCTCCAGACCGTAGCGGTTTGCCGCCTCGATGTCGCGCTGGGCGCGCTTGCGTACGTTGTCGAGTTCGGCCACTGCACGCAAGTACTGCTCCCAGTGCTCACGCGCGCGCAGCTGCGCTTGCTCGAGCGCCTGCTGCAATTGCGCCAGCTCCGCCGGCGGACCGCCGCCCTCGCCGGGGGCCGCTCCTGCGGCCGTGACCTCCGGCTCGTCCGCGACGTGCGGCGCCTCTGCCGGGCTCATGCCGGCCTGTTCAGTGCTCATCCGCCATCCTCTCAGACTCTTTGAGGTAAAACCACCGCTTCCCGGGTCGGGCCGGGACGGCCTGCTGCGATCGGTGGGGGTCAGCGCCGCGAATTCAAGGCGGCGCCCAGCAGTTTTGCCGTCATGTCCACGATGGGAATGACCCGCTCGTACGCCATGCGGGTCGGTCCGATCACCCCGAGCACGCCGACGGCCGAGCCCGGCGAGCCGTACGGGGCGGTAATCACGCTGCAATCATCGAGGACACGGTAGCCGGATTCATGGCCGATGAAGATCTGCACGCCCTCGGCCCGCAGGCTCTGATCGAGCAAGTGCAGGAAATCGCGCTTCTCGCTGAACGCCTCGAACAGCCGCCTCAGCCGCTCGACGCTCGAGAGCTCGGCCAGGCTCATCAGATTCGTCTCGCCCTTGATCACGTACTCGAGCTCCCCCTCCTGCCCGCCCGTCCCGAACACATGCTGGGCCATGGAGATCGCATCGAGCATGACCTGATTCATGTGCGCGCGGGTCTCGCTCAGCTGGCGCAGAATCTCCTCGCGCACCTGTTCGAGGGAGCGCCCGCGAAAGTGCTCGTTGAGGAACTGCGCGGCCCGCTTGAGCTCATCGGGCGAGTAGTAGCGCTCCAGCTGGATGATGCGGTTCTGCACCTCGCTGTCCCCGTACACCAGCACCACCAGCACGCGGTTCTCCGAGAGACTGACGAACTCGATCTGCGTGATCGATGCCTGGGTGGCGCGCGGCAAGGTCACCACGCCCGCAAGCCGCGTGAGGCTCGAGAGGAGCTCCGAAACGGTGCTCACCAGGTCCTTGCCGCTCTCGCGCAGCGCTGCGAACTGGCGCTCGATCTCCTCGGCGGCCGCTGCCGGCAGCGGCCGCACCTGCAGGAGTGCATCGACGAAGAAGCGATAACCTTTGTCGGTCGGAACGCGGCCGGCCGAGGTATGCGGCGAGGCGACGAAGCCGAGCTCCTCCAGGTCGGCCATCACGTTGCGGATGGTCGCCGAGGACAGCTGCAGTCCGGACTCGCGCGACAGCGAGCGCGATCCGACCGGCTGGCCGTCGCGGATATAGCTCTCCACGAGCACCCGCAGCAGATGCTGCGCACGCTCGCTCAGTTGATCTTCCCGCCCGTCATGCGTCATAAGTGCCGGCTGCGCGCGGATGTCGCTCGCGCGCTTGCCGACCCGAAACTATAGGCACGGCGCGCGAGCGTCAAGCAACCGATCCGGCGTCCTGCTAGGATTTTCCAATGATCCCTCCTCGCAGCTGTGCGCTGGTCGGCCGATTCACGGACCCGCCGGTGGCCGAATCGGCCCGGGCGGTGCTGGCGCATCTGGCCGCCCGGGATCTGATCGTGCGGGTAGATGCCCGCACGCCCCTGGCCGGCAGCCCGGGCATCACCGGCGTGCCCGAAGAGCAGCTCGGGGAGGCCGACCTGATGATCGCGGTGGGCGGCGATGGAACGTTGCTCTACGCGGCGGGCCTGGTGGCGCGCCACGGCGTGCCGCTGCTCGGTATCAATCGCGGCCGGCTGGGCTTTCTCACGGACGTGATGCCGCAGGACATCCCGGCGTGCCTCGATGCGGCTCTGGAAGGCCGGCTCGATGCCGACGAGCGGCCGCTGCTGGCCGCCTGCCTGTATCACAGCGGCGGCGCCACGGACACGGCTCTGGCGCTCAACGACGTCGTACTGCAGAAACTCGCCACGGGTCGGATGCTCGACTTCGAGACTCGCGTGGCCGGCAACTACGTCAACACGCACGCCGGTGACGGTATCGTGGTGGCGAGCGCCACCGGCTCGACCGCCTACGCGCTCTCGTGCGGCGGCCCGATCATCGAGCCGCAACTGGACATCGTGGTGCTCGCTCCGATTTGCCCGCACACGCTCTCGGATCGCCCGATCGTGGTCTCGGGCGGCTCGGACATCGAGATCCGGTTGCTCGAGCGACCGGACACTCGCGCGCAGATCACCTGCGACGGCGTGGTTCTCGGCTCCATGGTTCCCGGCGAGCGGCTGCAGATCAAGCGCGCCGCCGAGCGCATCACGCTGCTGCACCCGCCCGGCTACGATTACTTCCGGCTGCTGCGCTCGAAGCTGCACTGGGGCCGAGGTAACGCCGAACGCTGAGCGCCCAGCGCACCGCGCAGATCACGGCTCATCGCCATGCTGAACGTCCTGCAGATCCGCGACTTTGCCATCATCGATACGCTCGAGCTGACCGTGCGGCCAGGTCTGACGGTGCTCACGGGGGAGACCGGCGCCGGTAAATCCATCCTGGTGGATGCGCTGCAGCTGCTGGCTGGAGCACGCGCCGAGGCGCAGATGATCCGCCACGGCGCCGAGCGGGCCGAACTCAGCGCCACCTTCGATGTGCGCGACGCCCCGCCCGAGCTTGCGCAGTGGCTGGAACAACAGGCGCTCGGCGGCGAAGAGTTGATCGTGCGGCGCATGATCTCGGCCGACGGGCGCTCGCGCGCCTGGCTCAATGGCCAGCCGGTACCGCTGCAACTGCTGCGCGAGGCCGGCAACCTGCTCATCGACATTCACGGCCAGCACGAATTTCAGTCTCTCACCCGGACCGCCCGCCAGCGCGAGCTGCTCGATGAATACGGCGGACTCGAGCCGCGCGCCGCCGAGCTCGCCGAAACCTGGCGCCGCTGGCGCGAGCTGCAATCGCGCGAGGATACCCTGGCGGACGCCGCCCGCGATCGAGGTGCACGACTCGATCTGCTGCGCCATCAGGTCGGTGAGCTGGCCGCGCTCGAGCTCGCCGCCGGGGAACTCGAGCGCCTGAGCGAGGAGCGCACGCGTTTGGCGCACCGCGGCCGTCTTGCGGAAGCAGCTCACGGCGCGCTGGCGCTGCTGTATCAGGACGAGTCGCGCAACGCGCACGGGGCGGTCGGACGCGCGCTGCAGTCGCTGCGCGCGGTGCTCGGCATCGACGCCCACCTGCAGCCGATCGTCGCGCTGGCGCAGGAAGCCGAGGTCAACCTGCGCGAAGCGGCTCGCGAGCTCGAGCGCTACGTCGAGGATCTGGAGCTCGATACCGCACGGCAGAACGCGGTGGAAAGTCGGCTCGCGGCCATCGAGGATCTCGCGCGCAAGCACCGGGTGGCGCCGGCGGAGCTGCCGGCACGCGCGGCGCAGCTCGGCGCGGATCTGGCGGCGCTCGAGCGCAGCGGGCTCGATTTGGAGACGCTGCGTGCCGAGCTCGCCGGCGTGCTCGCACAGTACCGGCGTCAGGCCGAGGGGCTCACCCAAGCCCGCATTGCGGCGGCCGCGGCGCTCGGCGCCGCCGTAAGCGAGCGCATGCAGGATTTGGGCATGGCGGGCGGGCGCTTCGAGGTCGGCGTGACGGAGCGCCCGGGTGAGCCCGCAGCCCACGGCGCCGATGACATCGAGTTTCGCGTCAGCGCCAATCCAGGCCAGCCGCTGCGCCCGCTCGCCAAGGTCGCCTCCGGGGGCGAGCTGTCCCGCCTGTCGCTGGCCGTCGAGGTGGCCAGCAGCGCGCGCGAGACCCGTTGCATGGTCTTCGATGAAGTCGATTCAGGCATCGGCGGTGCGGTGGCCGAGATCGTCGGGCGCGAGCTGCGCACGCTCGGGGAGCGCGGCCAGGTGCTGTGCGTGACGCACCTGCCGCAAGTGGCCTCGCAGGGACATCAGCAACTGCGCGTCGAGAAGCGAGCGGACGGGCGCAGCACGCGCACCACGCTGGCCGAACTCGAACGGAGCGAGCGCATCGAGGAGCTTGCCCGGATGCTCGGCGGGATCGATGTCACCGACTCGGCACGCGCGCACGCGCGTGCGCTGCTCGCGGGGACGGGCCGGACCGAACCGACACGGCCGGCAAAGCGCGCCGCGCGACGCCGCTGATCGCCGGTCAATGCTCCGGCTTGCGCCGGTGCGGGCATGCCTCGCGGCGGCAATGGCCGTAGAGAATCAGAGAGTGGTCGCTGATCTCGAAGCGCAGCTTGCGGGCCACGGCATTCTGGCGGGACTCGATGTCCGGGTCGACGAACTCTTCGACGCGGCCGCAGTCCAGACACACGATATGATCGTGATGCGTGCCCTCGTTGAGCTCGAATACCGCCATACCATCCTCGAAGTGGTGGCGTGCGACCAGACCGGCGGCTTCGAATTGAGTCAGCACCCGATAGACCGTCGCGAGGCCGATATCCTCGTGCGACTCGAGCAGACTGCGGTAGATGTCCTCGGCCGATAGGTGGCGCGTCTTGCTGCCGGCGAGGATCTCCAGGATCTTCAGGCGCGGCAGCGTGACTTTCAGGCCCGCTTTGCGAAGGTCATTACCTTCCACGGCGATCTGCGCCTCCCGGGGCCGAGCACCGCGCGGATCGCGGCGGCGGCGCGTTCATGATCAGGTATCATCTGACCCATTATTGCCCATCGGACCTCCATGCGACCAGCTCACTTCAATTCGGCCCTGCGTCTCGCCCTGGGGCTTGCGTCACTCTCGATACTGCTCGGCGGATGTGTCTACCGCATGCCCATTCAGCAGGGCAACTACATCGACGGCGCGGCGGTACGGCAGCTGAAGGTCGGTATGACCCGCTCGCAGGTGCTCTACCTGCTCGGCACGCCGATGATCAAGGATCCCTTCGACGTCGATCGCTGGGATTTCGTGTACTACTACAAGCACGGGTACTTCTCCCGGCCGTATGAGAGTCGCGTGACCGTGTTCTTCAAGAACGGCAAGGTCAGCCATTTCACCCTTGATCACGTGCCCAAAGGCCAGCCGCTGATCCCGGGGCTGCCCTCTTCATAAGGGCATTGCTCCCCGGGGCCGCGGCGGCCCGCATGCCCCACGCGGACCGTGTGATTCGGCCCGATCGCCCCGCAGCGCGAGGCGGCTCGGCCTGCTAGCCCGAGCGTCGCGCTCGAACGCTCGCCGCCGCGCGGCCGGCGCGCTCGCGCCGCCGCTCGCGCGGGTTCTGCCGTAAAGGCCGATACAGCTCGATCCGGTCGCCGTCTTGCGGCACATCGGCTCGGCTGCGCAGCTCGCCGAAGATACCGACCGGCGCACTGTCCCAGGGCACCGGCACATCCTCGGCAGCGAGGCGGGCCGCGGCCAGCGCCGCGCCGATGCAGGCATCGGCGGGCAGCTCGACCGCAAACAGATACTGCCGATGCGGCGCGGCATAGGCGACCAGACAGCGCTTGCGGGCCGGCGCGCTCATGTGCCGGCGAGCCCGACGGCCGGCGCGCACGAGCGGCTGCGGGCGACGAACGCATCGACCAGGGAGCTGACGGTCTCGGCGAAGATCCGATCGAACAGCACGCCCGAAAGTGCGCTCTTGAACTTGAAGCGCAGCACCAGCTCCACGAGCGTGCCCGCACCGGCCGGCGTCAGGCGCCACTCGCCCTGCAGGGTGCTGAACGGTCCGCTCACCAAGCTCATCAATATGCGGCTGTCCGGCTCCAGGGTATTACGGGTCGTGAACTCCCCGTGCAGCGGACCGCGCCGCACACCGATGGTGGCGACGATCTCCTGGTCGCTGCGCGAGAGCACGCGCGCGTGCGTGCACCAGGGCAGGAACTGCGGATAGCTGTCGATATCGTTGATCAGCGCGAACAGCCGCTGCGGCGGTAAGCTGACCAGCGCCGAGCGTTTGACTTCTCGCATGCGCGAATTGTCCCAGGATCGGCCCGACCGGCACAAGAGCCGCGCGGGAAATCCCTGCCTCGGGGCCGGCGCACGCTACAATGCGCGTCCGCACCGACCCGCACGCTCATGCCTGCCCAAGCTGACTCCACCCCACGACTGATCGCCGAGAACCGCAAGGCGCGTTTCGATTACTTCATCGAGCAGCGCTTCGAGGCCGGTCTCGCCCTGCAGGGCTGGGAGGTCAAATCCATGCGCGCCGGACGGGCCCAGCTGAAGGAGGCCTATGTCTATGTGCGCGGCGCCGAAGCGTTCCTCATTGGCGCGCACTTCTCGCCGCTGCCGACCACCTCGAGCCACGTACCCGCCGACCCGGTGCGCACGCGCAAACTCCTGCTGCACCGCAGCGAACTCAATGGTCTGATCGGTGCGGTCGAGCGTCGCGGCTACACGCTGGTGCCGCTCGAGCTGTATTGGAAGCAGGGCCGCGCGAAGCTGCTGATCGGCCTCGCCAAGGGCAAGAAACAGCACGACAAGCGCGCCGCCGAGAAGGCGCGCGATTGGCAGCGCGACAAGGCGCGGCTGCTGCGCCGGGGCTGAGCCTCAGGGCAGGTCCAGCCCTTGCAGCAACGTCGGCAGCGGGTGGGCCGCGGAAACCTTCTTGGAGCTGCTGAAGCTGTAGATCAGATTCATCGTGGTCATCGTCAGGGTATGACGCACCTCCCCGGGCGGGGGATTGGTGTTGTTCGTCACGTCCACGCCGAAGGACAGCGACAGGTGCTTGTGCACCTTGACCTGCACGGACAGGTCGTCAATGCTCATCGTATTGGTGGCCCCCGACTCGATCAGCATCGCATTGGACACTTTGGCGTTCGGCGAGAACTCGTGCGAGAACTGCGCGCCGAGGTGCACCACCGGCTCTCCCATGGCAGCCTCGGGCTCGCGCGAGATCACCTCGCCGAAGGCGTTGTACTTCAGGGCCTCGGGCCGCTCGCGCAGATAGCCCGCGCCGAGCTCGGTGGAGAACTTGTTCCATTTCGACTCGACCAGCACGCGCCCCATGCCGCTCGCGGCGCTCTCCTGGTAGGCAAAACCATCGAATCGGTTGCGATCGTAGCGCGCCCCGCCGAACCAGAAGCTGCGCTTACTCAAGGTCAGAGTCACTCCCAGGCGCGCCCGCTCGTCCTCGGTGGTCGAGATGCCGTTGGTACTGGCGTAGTTTCCCGAGACACCGGCACTGTAGATCCAGCGGCCGAGTTCGCGCGCCGCGGCGAGCTTCATGTTCCCACTGTCGGTATTGGTGATGCCGCGCGAGAGAATCACGCCGAGCGACCCGTAGCTGGCCCAGGCCGATTGCGCCTGCGCCTCCGCACACACCATCAGGGCGGCGCTCAACGCCACCCAACGCCACATCCGCATCTATTGTCGACCTCAAGGCGCCAGCCGTACCGGTTAAATCATATAAACTAGCATATACCAGATATCCTGAGGAATCGGGACCCGCAACTTCCCGTGCGCACCGGCAGCGCGTGAGGTATGCTGCTCGCGATCTCTCTGGGGGCGACCGGTTTCGACGCGGGTTGCGAACCTTCAGAGGCGTACCGAGGCGCAGTGCCCTCGTAAATCACGCTGCAAAACCATAGTTGCCAACGACGACAACTTCGCTCTCGCCGCCTAATCGCGGCTGACCTCCGACCGGTCCGTGCCTGTGCGGTCGACTCGGGGGACGCGCTCACAGGCTCGCGATCCGACGTGCGACGGGCCGGATCGCTAAGAGTCACCGTCCGCTGGCGCTTCGCCTTACCCTGCCCCTCGGGTAGCGCGGCGCGAGAACCAAAGAGCGGGCTACGTACGTAGAGTCTGAAGTCTAGGACTTGCGGACGGGGGTTCGATTCCCCCCGCCTCCACCATATGCCTATTCGGCACATTCTCGCTTTGTCCAAATAACTACAAGAATCAATGGCTTAGATGGATTTTAGAGATATCTGAACCCTGTCAGACCTTGCGAGAGGCTGCCCAATAGGGGCAGGATTGGGGGCATTGGGGCACTGGCCCCGTCTGATTGGGGGCATGGGCCCATGCGCGAGACTCGCAAGCTCACCGAGCGGTCAATCAAAGCCCTGAAACCGCGCACGAAGCCCTACAAGGCGGCGGACGGCGAAGGGCTGTACATCGAGGTCACCCCGGCTGGGGGCAAGCTGTGGCGGCTCAAGTACCGATTTGGGGGCAAGGAGAAGCGGCTGTCGTTCGGGCCGTGGCCGGATATCGGAGTGGACGCTGCCCGCGAGAAGGCCACCGAGGCGCGGGCGGTCCTGCGGGACGGAGCCGATCCGGCGCGGGCGACGCGGCGGGCGACGGGCGACACCCTGCGGACGCTGGCCGAGCAATGGGCCGACCGGCAGGCATGGGCACCGTCGACCGCCAAGCGGGAGCGTTTCCTACTGGCCCTGTGGCTGCCCGCACTCGGGGACATTCCCGCCCCGGCGCTGACCCCGATGGATATTCGGCCTGTTGTGCTCGGCATCGAGGCGGACGGGCACCGCGAGAATGCCCGCCGCGTGCTGGCGCAGATTGGCCGAGTGATGCGCTACGCGGTGGGACTCGGCAAAGCTGAACGTGACGTGGCCGCCGATCTGGGCGACGTGCTGGCCGGGGTTCAACCCGAGAAGTACGCGACCCTGACCAAGCCGGCGGAGATTGCCGAGCTGATGAAGGCGATCTACACCTACACCGGCGACCCGAGCACGGTCTACTGCCTGCGCATCCTGCCTTTGGTATTCACCCGCCCCGGCGAGCTGCGCAATGCCACGTGGGCCGAGTTCGATCTGGACAGCCCCGAGCCGCTGTGGCGCATACCGGCGGAGCGCATGAAGATGCGCCGGGAACATCTGGTGCCGCTGTCGATCCAAGCGGCGGGAATGCTGCGCGAGCTGCGCACGATCACCGGGACCAATCCGCACGGCCTGCTGTTTCCCGGCCTGGTCGCTGGCAAGCCCATATCCGATGCGACTCTCGGGCAGGCATTACGGCGACTCGGCTACGGTCCTGACCGCATCGTGCCGCACGGATTCCGCGCGATGGCGAGCACCGCGCTAAACGAGCAAGGCCACGCGCCCGACATTATCGAGTTGCAATTGGCGCACCGTGACTCGAGCGTGCGTGCAGTCTACAACCGCTCGGTGCGCCTACCCGAGCGGCGGGCGATGATGCAGAGCTGGTCCGACTACTTGGACGCACTGCGCACCGGCGCAAACGTCGTGCCGTTCCGCAGGCCGGCGGGCGCTATCTGAATCATCCGAGGCTAGTTCTCATTCTTGCCTCGCGTGTCGTTACGCGATACACTACGCCATGATCAAGAGCTTCCGGCATGACGGTCTTGCGCGGTTCTTTCAGACCGGCTCGAAGGCTGGCATTCGGCCCGAGCACGCCAAGCGACTGAATGTGCAATTGGGCCGCTTGGACGGTGCGACATGTCCCGAGGACATGAATATGCCCGGCTGGCGCTTCCACCGGCTGCTCGGGGAACTCGCCGGGCACTACTCGGTTTCGGTGAGCGGCAATTGGCGGCTCACATTCAAGTTCGAGGGCAAGGATGCCGTGCTGGTCGATTATCAGGACTATCACTGACGGAGATACCGATGACTCGCATGTACAACCCCCCGCATCCCGGCGCAGTTCTGGCCGATACCGTGCTGCGCGAGGACGGCGGCATCACCGTGACGGAGTTTGCCAAGCGACTGCGCGTGTCCCGCGTGGCACTCTCTCGCGTGATCAACGGACGCGCGGGCATAAGCGCCGAGCTTGCCATCCGGCTTGCTGCTGCGCTCGGCGGCTCTGCGGAATCCTGGCTCAATATGCAGACCGCCTACGACTTGTGGCACGCCGAGAAGAAGCGGCGCCCGAAGATCGCGCCGCTGCGCGAGGCGACGGCCTGAGCTGAACCCGACGCGCCTACCCTGCCGCTGATCCCGGCGGGGGAAAAGCCGGAATCCTGACCGGCCTGGCGCGGCGGCTCTGATTCAGGAAGCGTCTACAGGGGGCGCACCGTGCCGGACAAACTACGATTACTGATGCCAGCCGATATCACGCGCTGGAAGAATAGGGCCTTATGGACACTTAAGGATACGGTTTTTCTGCTTCACGGATATGAGCCACACAACAGGATCGACCCGTCCCAAGATACTGACCTGAAGACAACGTATGACGAGCTTCGAATTTCGATCCGCGCCCGTGAACTGGATCAGGAGATAAATTCTGAACTCTCGCGGGACCAAGTTATGACCTGGGCCGCTCAGCGGCGCGAGCTGTACCCAAAGTTCCCATTTACCGATCCGCAAGTTGCTGCTCAGACAGCAAGAGATTTTGTTGATCAATTCCATAAAGCCGGCATCGCCACCCAAACGATGCAACTGTCCTTGCAACTGTCGCATCTTCGCAATGTCGCAGAGAAAGCCGAACATGAGCGAGACGCACTGAAGGTCGAAGTGGAGCGGCTGAACCGGGAACTAACCGAGGCGAGAGTCGCACCCGCCAAGGAGCCACCCAGTGCCGAGAAGGCGCAACCAGCACGCTGGCCGTGGGGTGAATACACAACGCCCGCCCTGGAAACGATCGCGCGAGTTGGCTGCGCCCATTTTGGGCCTACGGGCAACCGCAAAGCGCCACGTGCAAAGGATTTCTCAAAGCACGGCCTGACGAATCCCGAGGACCGAGATGCCAAAACATTGGCTGCGATTTTCAATCAGGGATCGGCGCTGAACGGGAAGATCCGGCCGGGCGCCACGAACAAGAGCCGTTCGTGATTCATAACCTGGGCACCCTCGGGCACCGCTAAACACATAGGCTTTCGTCACATCCGAGGCCACTCGAAGTTATGGTGATGGCACCATTTGGGCACAAAAGCTCCCTTGCGTGCCCCAAAGGGCACCATTAACTCATCTGACCGACCCTGAAGGGGTCCGAGATTGCGCAGACAACGACGATACCGTCGATCTGACGCGCCTCGCACGTAAGGATCGGTCATGACGAAACGCCAACCCACCCCCGCCGAGTTCGATCTTGGAGCGCTGCACGACGATGCCCTGCTCGGATCGTCCAAGGCGGCGCGATTCCTTCAGTTGCCGGACTCCACCTTCTACTTGCTGCGCAAGAAGATGGGCCGCGACTTTCCGCGCCCCGTCCTCACGTGCGGGCGCCCGCGTTACCGCGTTGGAACCCTGCGCGAGTGGCTCCGCCGCCTCGAGTCACAGAGCGCGCCGACCTCGAGCGCGGAGTAATCCGACATGACAAACCCCCGAGACTGCCGACACCCCCGCGTGCCCGGTCTGTCGTTCGCACGTTCCGTGCGAGTGTGCTGCGTGGCGGGCCGCCTATCGTTTCATCGAGGCCGCTGCCACGCTGCTGCGCACGCTGCCGACACGGGAGGCGCGCCATGCGTGAGCAAGTGATAGAAGGCGAATTCGAGCCGCGCGGTTACCGAGTTGAACCGGACGAAGGGTTGAAACGCGACGCGGAATGGCTCCGCGACGAATTGGACGCCGAGGATGCACGCGATGCCGCGGCGATGAACTCGCCGCCGACGCCGCTCGTTCGCGAAACCCCACCACCCGAGTCGTTCCCGCTCGATGCGCTCGGGCCGATCCTCGCCCCGGCCGCGCGTGGCATCGCGGAGCTTGTACAAGTTCCGGGGGCGCTGGCCGGGAATAGTGTGTTGGCGGCCGCCGGCCTGGCCGCGCAGTCGCACGCGAACGTCCAGACCTTGGGCGGTGCGCGTCCGCTCTCGCTGTTCATCTTGACCATTGCCGGATCGGGCGACCGCAAAACGAGCGCGGATGCCGTGGCGCTCGAGCCGATCCGCGAGCACGAGCGGGCGATGCACAAGAAATTCTCCGAGTCGCTGCGCGCGTGGAATCTACAGCAGGAGGCACAGAAGCTCGACCTGAAGAAAGCTCGCGGCGAGTCCGAGGATGGAGCCGCTTATCGGGAAAGGCTGGCTACCGTTGAAACCGAGCCGCCGCCACGCAAGCCGTGGCTCGTGTGCTCCGAACCGACGGCCGAGGGACTGGTGCGCTCGCTGGCGGACGGCCAGCACGCGCAGGGCATATTCACCGACGAAGGCGGCCAGTTCATCGGCGGCCACGGCATGAGCGAGGAGTCGGAGTTGCGCACCATCGCCATGCTCTCTCGCCTCTGGCAAGGCGACCGCATCGACCGTGTGCGTGCGACCGACCGGGAACACCTCACACTGTACGGTCGGCGCCGCAGCTGCGGAGCCGAAACGCGAAATTCAGGACCGCTCGCCGCCTGGACCGAGGTTCAGCACCACGGACTGCCGGACCTTCGAGCGGATCGCCGCCGCCCTTCGCGCTGAGCTTTGCCACCGGACCGCGCTGGCCGGCATCGCCGCGTACCGCCGGGTACTCGACCCGCAGACCGGCGAACGGTTCACCGCAATCGTGAGCGCCAGGCGCAACGCGGACGGCGTCGTCACCCTGAGCGAAATTGCCGGCGACTGGCCCGACCCGAGCTTGCCTGACCTTGAACGCTGGATGCCATCCGGGGAGCCGTCATGACCGCACCACTGCGCCTTCAGGCGTGGCGGATCATCACCGAAGATGTCACGCGCCGCATCGGCATGCGCGACCGCGAGCTGCTGGCGCTGCTCGAGCGCGCCGAGGCCGATCTACACCACGGCTGGCCCGAGGCCGCGCGGGATTGCACCGCATGGGCACCGCGGCTGTTTCAGATTCACACCGGAGGCATGCACCAATGAGCCGCAAGCTGAAAGCCGATAAGACCGCGCTTCAAGCGCCTGCATCACCGCCCGCCGTACCCGAGAATGAGGTCAAGCAGTTCATGTATGCGCGGGCCCTCTTGCGACCATCCACCCTCGCGGCAAACACCATCGGCGCGCTGAAGTTGACGGCAGACAAAATGGACTTCGCAGCCCTGACGGTGGCGCTGCGCGAACAAATTGATCTTGTGACCGCAAAAAATGACCTGACCCGCGCCGAGTCCATGCTGATTTGCCAAGCGCACACCCTGGACGCTCTGTTCTGTGTGCTGACCAAGCGGGCGACAATGAACCTGGGCGAGTACATGAGCGCGGCCGAGTCGTACATGCGAATGGCGCTGCGGGCGCAATCGCAATGCCGCGCGACCCTCGAGACGCTGGCGACGATCAAGAACCCGCCGAACCCGACCTTCATCCGGCAAGCGAACGTGGCGCACGGCCCGCAGCAAGTGAACAACGGGACCGCCCCCGCGGACGATCCCTCGCGCGCGCGGGAAGCCGAAAAGGCGCAGAACAGACTATTGGAGCAACAGAATGGCGAACGGCTGGACACCCTCACGGCGTGCGCGGCAAGCGGCGCTGATCCGGCGATGGCGACCTTGGGAGAAGGCGACGGGCCCGAAGTCCCCCGAGGGTAAGGCGCGATGCTCGAACAATGCCTGGAAGGGTGGCAATCGGCCCATACTGCGCGAGCTGGCGCGGACACTGAGGTTTCAGCGGGAACGGCTCGATGAGCTGCGGTGCGATGATTGATGCCCGGCCCTATTACCTTGCCGTGGGCGCAGCGCCGGCAATCCCGCTACAATCTCGGGGCCACCGTGCCGCGTGATTGGAAGGGGAGCGACATGAAGCGGTCTCTACTGTTGCTGGTCGTAGCGTTGCTGATGCCGGTCGCGTCCCATGCTGCGCCGGTCTCAGCAGGTGAAGGTACGCCGAGGGAACGGGCAGCCGGGCAGACATCGACTGCACGTGCTGCTGCGGCAGAATACCAACGCGGCATGACCGCGCTTCGGCGCGGCGATTACAAGCAGGGGCTCGAGGATATCCGAAATTCGGCGATGCAAGGCAATGCGCGAGCCGAGTCCAACCTTGGAGGACTATACGCCGCTGGCACACTCGTACCTCAGGACTACGCCAAGGCGCTTAAGTGGTATCGGCTCGCGGCGGCTCAGGGGAACGACGTGCGTGCCGAGTTGAACCTCGGCGTGATGTACACAAGAGGCCAAGGCGCGCCGCAGGACTACGTGAAGGCATATAAATGGCTGCTTCTTTCTAAGGCGACGCTTCCCGCGACAGATCGACTTTATCCAGCGGTGACAAAGGGTATTACTGCCCTTGCAGCGCAGATGACCCCGGAACAGATTGCCCAGGCACAGCAGGAAGCCTCGGCTTGGTATGCGACGCACCGGCACACGGCGCACTGAATCGCATGCGAACTGGCTTTTGAGGTGGCGCGCGCTACGCACTTTGAGCCGGCATCTTGAGGTGCCATGATCTGCCGCTTACTGCGCGCGCGCGGGACCGTCCGCTGCCGTGACAGCGGACCCCCGCTGCCAAGACCGTCACCGCACTTGGCGCGCACATCACCGGCGCGCTGTACTCTCGGCCACCGCGGCAAACCCACAATAGACGGTCACGTCCGGGGGCGCGCGAGAGCGTGCCCGATGGGGGCATAAATGGGGGCAGTTAGATTGCTCTTGTTTCACGAACGCCTATAGAACACGGCTTTTTTGAGATACCTTCGATTCCCCACGCCTCCACCAGGGAGCCCACACGGATGTGAGCGACCCCGCCGGTTTGAGCCAGTGCCGAGGAGCGCGCGGAGAACCCGGCGCCGAACCTGCGGGCCAAGGATCTGCGCATCCTCGCGATGCGCGGGCGCATCCCGCGCCACGGGCGAGAGGCCCCCGCAAGTCATGCGCCAGGAGTGCGCGGCGCAGGAGAGCCGCGGCATCGGTCCGCTCGCTTTCAGCGCCGCCGCCCGCCCAGCCGCGCACCGCCTCCCCCGGCCCCGCAAGCGCCGAGACACGGCGCGCACCGTCAGGAACGGCGCAACGACGCGTCAGACCGGCACCAGCTCCCCGGCTCACGATCCAGCTTGCCCCCGTCAGGGGCACGTAGTGCGCCTGGTGCGCCAGCCGCGGGAACGTCCGGCACGGGCCGATGTCATCTCGCGGATCGAGCCGGCATGTTAGGTCACCGGCGGTCGGCCCGCGCGCCTGAACACGATGTACGCGCCTCGAACGCCAACGGACACCGCCGCGGCGAGAATGTGCACAGCGATCGTGGCCACGTGTTTCTCTCTCGCGACAAATGCGCTACGCTTCCTGACCGACCATCATGTTGGCTGAAGCAGGAGCCTGTCGCCAGTCGGCGACAGCCGCGCGCTTGAACCGTGGGCCGAACATCCGGTTCCAAGAGCAATTTCGCATGTAGGGCTGCAGGAAACATTGGCATCCATCGCTCATCGAACCCCTCTTCTCGTCGCGCTGTCGTTCATCTGCCTCGCCTGCATGCCCGCACTCGCCGCGGCGCAGCCGCCGGCGCCGCGGCCGTTCAGCTTCGCCGCCGTCGAGCGTCTGGCGGCGCTGCGCGCCAGGGAGCCCTACGCGGTGCGCGCCAGCGCGCTGCCGCGCGCGCTCACGCGGCTCACCTACGCGCAATATCGGTCGATCCGGTTCAAGCCGCAGGATGCGCTGTGGCACGACGGCTCGATGTTCGACGTGCAGTTCTATCATCGGGGTTTCGCCTTCACGCACGAAGTGCGCATCTACACCGTGTCACCGGCGGGCGTGCGCGAGGTGCACTACCAGCCCTCGATGTTCGAGTTTCCGCCGGCGCTGGCGCGGCTGCGGCTGGCGCAGAATCTCGGCTTCGCGGGCGTCTCGGTCCACTATCCGCTGAACTCGCCCAACCGCCGCACCGCCGTCATCGCCTTCCTCGGCGGAACCTACTTTCGCGTGCTCGGACGCAATCAGGTCCCCGGGGTGACGGCACGCGGGCTGACGATCGACACCGCCGCGGTCAGCGGCGAGGAATTCCCCTACTTCACGGATTTCTGGCTGGTGCGCCCGGCGCCGCAGGCGCGTACGATGACGATCTATGCGCTGCTGCAGAGCCGGAGCATCACCGGAGCGTACCGCTTTGTGCTCACCGCGGGAACCATCACGCGGGTGACGGTGAGCGCCGTGCTCTATCCGCGCCGCAATATCACCCAGCTCGGCATCGCACCGCTGACCTCCATGTTCCTCTACGGCGTGAACTCGGCGCGGCGGCGCTTCGACAACTGGCGCCCGCAGGTACATGACAGCGACGGACTGCTGATGCACACCGGCAGTGGGGCGTGGCTGTGGCGACCGCTGCAGAACCCGCTGCGGCTCGAAGTGAACCGCTTCATGGACCACAATCCACGCGGCTTCGGGCTCATCCAGCGCGACCGTGATTTCGCCGACTATCAGGATCCGGCGGCGCGCTTCGAGCGGCGGCCCAGCTACTGGATCGAGCCGCTCGGGCGCTGGGGATATGGCGGGGTCGAGCTGGTCGAGATCCCGGCCAGCGCGGATATCGACTACAACGTCGACGCCTACTGGGTACCGAGCGCTCCGGTGCGCGCCGGCCAGCCGCTCGCCTTCTCGTACGTCTTATCGGCGTATCTGCACTCCGGCGACCGCTGGCCGCCGGGCGGCAAGGCCGTGGCCACACGCTTCGGTCCGGTGTTCCACGGCACGCACGAGGCGCAGGGGTGGCGCCGGACCCTCATCGACTTCTCCGGCGGCGATCTCGAGGGCCTGCGCTCGGATCAGCCCGTGCGCGCCGTGGTAACGGCAACGGGTGCGACGGTCTCCGGGGTGAGCGTGCAGCGTGTGCCGGAGGATGGCGACTGGCGGGCACGCTTCACCGTGCATCCGACCGGCGGACCGATCGATCTGAACTGCTATCTGGAACTCGATGGGGCGGCCCTGACCGAGACATGGACGTACCAGTGGACACCCCGCACGTGAGCGCCGGTTCCTCGCAGCGCCGCGGTATCGCGCGCCTGCGCCGGACGATCTTGCTCGGTCTGACGGTGCTCACCGCCGCGACCGCCACGGGGATGATGTGGAACATCCTTGCCGCAAACGGTCTCAATGACCTCGATCGCGCCGGGCTGGTGCTGTTCTTCGTTCTGTTCCTGTGGATCGCCCTGTCCTTCTGGACCGCGGTCGCCGGATTCGTGGTGCGGTTGCGCGGGCGCGACCCGGCCCAGCTGACCGCGCCGGCCACGACCGGCCCGCTGCGCACCCGCACCGCAGTGGTCATGCCCATCTACAACGAGGACACCGTGCGCGTGGCAGCCGGGCTCGAGAGCATCTGGTCCTCGATCCAGCGTCTGCCGGAGAATTCCGCGTTCGATCTGTTCATTCTCTCGGACACCCGCGACGCGGCCATCGGCGCCGCCGAGGAGCGCGCCTGGGCCGAGCTGGTCACGCGTCACGATGCCCTCGGGCGCATCTTCTACCGGCGCCGCGCGGAGAACCGCGGCCGCAAGGCCGGCAACATCGCCGATTTCATCACCACCTGGGGCGGCGCCTACGACTATGCGATCGTGCTCGACGCCGACAGCATCATGTCCGGTGAGGCGCTGCGCGAGCTGGTGCGCCTGATGGACGCGCACCCCCGCGTCGGCATCATCCAGGCACTGCCGCTGCCGGCGGGCCGCGATACGCTGTTCGCCCGCCTGCTTCAGTTCGCCACCCGCCTGTCGAGCCCGATGCTCGCCAGCGGCCTGGCGTACTGGCAGCTCGGCGAGAGCAATTACTGGGGCCACAACGCCATTGTGCGTCTGCGCGCGTTCGCGGCCTACTGCGGTCTGCCGCGCCTGCCGGGCTCCGCGCCGCTTGGCGGCGATATCCTCAGCCACGACTTCGCCGAGGCGGCGTTCATGCGCCGCGCCGGATTCGAGGTGTGGCTGCTGCCGATCGATCGGGGCAGTTGGGAAGAGATCCCCTCCAACGTCATCGACTACGCGGCGCGCGACCGGCGCTGGGCGCAAGGCAACATCCAGCACCTCGGGCTGCTGCCGGCGCGCGGTCTGCACTGGCTGAGCCGGGTGAACCTCGTGAGCGGAGTGCTCTCCTACGTCGCCTCGCCGCTGTGGCTGCTGGAGCTGCTGTTGAGTTCGAGCGTCATCATTCTCCAGGCGCTGCACGGCCACCAGTACTTCGTCCCCGGCAGCCACGGCCTCTTTCCCAACTGGCCGCATTACCACGACGGGGAGATCGCGGCGCTGCTGACCCTCACGGGCGTGGTGCTGTTCCTGCCGAAAGTGCTCGCCACGGTGCTGGCGCTGCGCGACCCGGCGCTGCGGCGGAGCTTCGGCGGGGCGCTGCGTCTCGGCGTGAGCGTGCTGCTGGAGCAGACCTTCAGCATACTGCTTGCCCCGGCCATGATGTTGTTCCATACCGCCTTCGTCATCACCATCCTCGCCGGCCGGTCGGTGGGCTGGCATGCGCAGGAGCGAGGCGATCGCGGCGTCGGCCTGCTCGAGGCGCTGCGCCGGCACGCCGGGCACCTGTTGATCGGCGTGGTCTGGGGCCTGTTGATCCTCAAGCTCGCGCCGCGCTACACCGGCTGGCTGGCGCCGGTGCTGCTCGGCATGGTGCTGTCGGTGCCGCTGACGATGCTCACCAGCAGCGCTTCGATCGGCCGCTGGTTGCGCCGGCGCCGCCTGCTGCTGACGCCGGAGGAGAGCGACCCGCCGGCGGAACTCGCCGAGCTGCGCCGGCGCCTGGAGCGCCCCGCCAGCTCAGGGAGCGGGCCGGCCGAGGAACCAGCCCCGCGAGTACCGCCCCGCGCACCGTTGGATATGCCGACGCAACCCCTGCGCTGCTGGAGCGTGCGCGACACCTTGAATCTCATTGGTCGGCGAACGGAGACCTTGTGATGCTAGAGAAGACGAACGGCTGGCCGGTCCTACCGGCGGGAGTCCTGTGATGCGGCGGCGCAGCTTTCTGCAAGCCGGCGCCGCGAGCCTCGCGTCGATCGCGCCCTGGCCCATGGCGGTCAAGCAGAAAAAGACGCGCAAACCACCGCCCACGAAAGGCATCCGGCAATTCGGCCCCGCGCAGCCGTTCTCGTTCGAGCAGCTCAAGGCCCGCGCGCACGCCATGTCCCTGACGGTGTATGACGGACGGTATCCGCCGCTGCCGGCGGCGATCCGCAACCTCAGCTGGAATCAGTGGGAGGCGATCAGCTATCGGCCCAATCGCGAGCTGTGGTACGGCGACAACCTGTTCTTTCGCATCCGCTTCGATCATCTCGGTTACACCATGAGGCGACCGGTGGGCATCTACGCCCTCGAGAACGGCGTGGCGCGGCAGGTCCTGTTCGAGCCGGGCCTGTTCGATTACAGCGGCTCGGGGCTGAAGCCGGCCCAGGTTCCGCGCAGTCTCGGCTTCTCCGGATTCAACGTACTGTTTCACACCAACTGGGTGGACGACCGGGTCGTATTTCAGGGCGCATCCTACTTCCGCGCCGTCGACGGCACCGGCCAGTACGGCATGTCGATGCGGGGACTCGCCATCGACACGGGCATGCCGCAGCCGGAGGAGTTCCCGAAATTCACCGAGTTCTACCTCGAGAAACCGCAGCCCGAGTCCACCCTGCTCCTCCTCTACGCGCTGCTCGATTCCCCGAGCGTATCCGGCGCGTATCGCTTCGTCATCGACGTCGCCAGCACGCTGGTCATGGACGTGGATCTGACCCTTTACCCGCGCAAACAGATCGCCCGGCTCGGCATCGCGCCGGGCACCAGCATGTACCTGGTGGGCGAGAACGACCATCGGGTCGCCGACGACTGGCGGCCGCAGATTCATGATTCCGACGGCCTGCAGATGCACACCGGCGCGGGCGAGTGGATCTGGCGACCGCTCACCAACCCGAGCGTGGTGCGCGTGAACTCGTATCTCGACGACAACCCGCGCGGCTTCGGCCTGATGCAGCGCGATCATCGCTTCTCCGACTACCAGGACGACGGCGCCTGGTACAACCGCCGCCCGAGCTGTTGGGTGGCGCCGAAGGGCGCGTGGAACAAAGGCGCGGTGATGCTGGTCGAGATCCCCACCGACACCGAAACCATGGACAACATGGTGGCGTTCTGGAATCCCGCCGAGGAGATCGTACCGGGCCGGACGTACGATTACGGTTATCGTCTCTACTGGTGCGCGGAGAATCCCTTCAACCCCGACCGTGCGCTCGTTCGCGCCACGCGCGATGGGATCGGCGGCGTGGTGGGACTCAAGCGGACGAAATTCTCCTGGCGGTTCGTGGTGGATTTCGTCGGCGGCGACATACCCATGCTCACCAAGGACGACCCGGTGGTCGCGGTGGTCAGCACCTCTCACGGGCACGTCGAGATCGTCTCGGCGCGGCCGTTGGTGCCGATCAAGGGTTGGCGGGCCATGTTCGATCTGGTGCCGGACGGGGCGCCCGGACCGATCAATCTGCGGCTGTATCTCGCCCTGCACGGCCAGGCGCTCTCGGAAACCTGGATGTATCAGTACACGCCCCCGCCGCTCGCCGTGCAGCGCACCTACCTCTCGAGTTGATATCCGCCGCGCCACCACCCACGCAGTGCGCCGCTCGACTGACGCTCGGCGCACTGCGTGCGGCCCGGCACGGACCGCGGTGACCGCGGGGTGGAAAATCCGCGCGTCTTGCAACATAATCGAACGTCCCTGAGGCCACAGAGGGATCCGAGGTCGGCCGCGGAGGATCGCAACGATCCAGCGCCGTCACGAGACCGAGGCGCATATGCCGCTGCGCTCACCTCAAATGCTCGATAGCGAGCCCCCGGCTGATCTCGGCGCGCAGTTCGAGCGGGTGCGCGGCGCGACTGAACGGCTGTGCGCACCGCTTGCCCCGGAGGATACGGTCGTCCAGTCAATGCCGGATGCCAGCCCCATCAAGTGGCATCTGGCGCACACGACGTGGTTCTTCGAGCGCTTCGTGCTCGGGCGCGGCGGTGAGGGCGGCCCGCCGCTTCATCCGCAGTGGCACTTCCTGTTCAATTCGTATTATCAGAGCGCCGGCTCGATGCATGCTCGAAGCGAGCGCGGGCTGATCACGCGCCCGACACTGGCGCAGATCCGCGACTACCGCCGGCGCATCGACGCCGCGGTGCTCGAGCGTCTGCGCAGCGGCGTTGATGCCGCGCTCGCCTTCACGCTCGCGCTCGGTTTGAATCACGAGCAGCAGCACCAGGAGCTGATGCTCACCGACATCAAGCATCTGTTCTGGCGCAATCCGCTGCGCCCGCAGTACGCTGCGGCGGCGAGCGCACCGGCCGGACGCGCCGAGCCGTTGCGGTTCCTGCCAGGCCGCGCGGGCATCGTGGCGAGCGGCTTCGCGGGCGAGGGATTCGCCTATGACAACGAGCTGCCGCGCCATCATGAGTTGCTGCACCCGCACGCGATCGCGCACCGGCCGGTCACCAACGCCGAGTTCGCCGAGTTCATCCGCGCCGGCGGCTACCGCGAGCCGCGTCTGTGGCTGTCGGAGGGTTGGGCCGCGCTGCAGCGCGAAGGCTGGAGCGGTCCGCTCTACTGGTCCGAGGACCTCGAGCACGCCTTCACGCTCGGCGGTGGCCAGCCGCTCGATCCGCATGCGCCGGTTTGTCATGTCAGCTACTTCGAGGCCGATGCGTTCGCGCGCTGGGCCGGCGCCCGCCTGCCGCTCGAGGCCGAATGGGAGTCCCTCGCCGCGCCGCTCGATCCTCGCCGCGGCAATTTCGCCGATGACGGCATATTGCAGCCCCGCGGGTCCGACACGGACACCGAGCCGAGCCAGTTGTTCGGCGATGTCTGGGAGTGGACGGCGAGCCCCTACGTCGGCTACCCGGGATTCCGCCCCCTGCCCGGTCCGCTCGGGGAATACAACGGCAAGTTCATGTGCGGGCAATGGGTGCTGCGCGGCGGCTCGTGCGCGACCCCGCGCGGCCACGTGCGGGCCAGCTACCGCAACTTCTTCTACCCGCACGACCGCTGGCAGTTTTCGGGCATCCGTCTGGCACGGGACCTGCCATGAGCACGCTGCCGAGCGAGATCTTTCTCTACGACCTGAGCGCGGACACGCTCGACATGCGCTCCGATGTGCTCGCCGGGCTGGCGCGCACCCCCAAACGGCTGCCCTCGAAGTACCTGTACGATGCGCGCGGCTCGCAGCTGTTCGAGCGCATCTGCGAGCTGCCGGAGTACTACCTGACGCGTGCGGAGCTGGCGCTGATGGAAGCGCACGTGGCCCAGATGGCCGCCGCGCTCGGACCGCAGGTGTTGCTGGTCGAGTACGGCAGCGGCAGCGCAGTAAAGACCGGGCTGCTGCTCGAGCGGCTCGCCGACGCCGTGGCGTACGTGCCGGTGGAAATCTCGCGCAGCGCCCTCACGGCAAGCGTCGAGCGGCTGAGCGGGCGGTTTCCGCACATCGAGATGCTGCCGGTGTGCGCCGATTTCACCCAGCCGATCCGCTTGCCCGAGCCCGCGCGGCCGCAGCGGCGCAGCGTGATCTATTTTCCGGGCTCGACGCTCGGCAACTTCGCGCCCGACGCGGCGGTGCGGCTGCTCACGCACATGCGCCGGGAAATGGGTCCCCATGGCGCGGCGCTCATCGGGGTGGATCTGGTCAAATCGCCGGCGCTGATCGAATCGGCCTACAACGATGCGGCCGGGGTGACCGCGCAATTCACCCTGAACCTGCTCCAGCGCCTCAACCGGGAGCTGCACGGTGATTTCGATCCGGACGGATTCGAGCACCGCGCCCGCTATGTCAGCGAGGCGGAGCGAATCGAGACGCACATCGTCAGCCGCACCGATCAACGGGTCACGGTCGCCGGACAGCGCTTCCACTTCGCCGCCGGCGAGGCGATGCTCGTGGAGATCAGCTGCAAGTATTCTCGCGCGTCGTTCGCGCGGCTGGCGGCCCGCGCCGGGATGCGGGTCTCGCACGTGTGGACGGACGCCGATGGGCTCTTCAGCGTGCAGTGCCTGCAGCGGGCGCACCCATCGGATCAGACCCCATGATCGCCCACGTTCCCCTCCGGCGGCAGCGATCCGCGCTCGTGGGCCAGTCCGCGCGGCGGACCGGAATGGGCGTCACGGTCCCGGGCTCGGCGAGCCGCACGTTGACGGCCCTCCTGCGCCGCCCGTCCCGGCCGGACTCGAGCGCCCGCCAGTACGCCGCGCGGCCTTCTGGCCGCGCCTTGCCGGGACGGGATCAGGACGTGCCCAGAGCCTCGAGAATCGACCCGGCAAAGCGCTCGGCCGCACCGTCGGCGTAGGTCAGAAACAGCGACGGCTCGGCGAGCTCGAGTTCGAGCAGCCGCGGCGCGCCGGCCGGATCGCGCAACAGATCGACACGCGCGTAAAGCACTGTCCGCGGCGCGCGCCCCGAGTCATGGATGGCCGCCACAACATCCTCGGCGACCGCCCGCTCGTCAGCCGCCGGCGTTCGCACGGTGATGTGCTCGGGGGCGAACAGCGCCCGGGTGGGAGCGGCGTTGGGCCGCAGCAGCGGCCCCTTGCGGATGGCATGACTGAACCGGCCACTGAAGAACAGCAGCGCCGTCTCCCCGTCACGATCGACGCCCGCCAAATAAGGCTGCAGCACCACGCTGCGATCCGCCTCGAGCAGGCTCGCCGCGTGCGCCTGTGCCTCAGCGAGCTGTGCACGGCCCAGACGCCGCGCTCCGCGTGAGCCGGCGCCCACGGCCGGCTTGATCACGAATTCCGCACACGGATGCTCGGCGAGGAATCGCTCGATCGCCGGCCGCGGCGGCGCGCCCGGCTCGATGAAGGCGCTCGGGACCACCGGCAGCCCCAGGGCGGCCAAGTCCCGCAGGTAGTGCTTGTCGGTGTTCCACTCGAGCAGCGGCGCGGGATTGTGCAATCGGGTGAGACTCGCGGCCCGCCGCACCCAGCCGCGAAACTCCCCGAGCCGCTCGGTGTAGTCCCAGGTCGAGCGCAGCAACGCCAGGTCGAACTGCGCCCAGCGCACGCTCGCATCGTCCCACTCGACCACCTCACGGCCAACGCCGCGCGCCGCGAGTGCGGCGGCCAGAGGCTCCATGTCCGCGTCGAGTCCGCGCGCCGCGCGGGCACTGACCAACGCGACGCGGGCCGGACCGCGCCGCGGCACCGCTGCCTCGCTCATCGGCTCCGTCCGTCCAGAGTGACGAGCGCTCCGTAAAGATCCGGGCGACGGTCCCGAAAAACGAACCAGCTGTCGCGCCGGCCGGCATTCTCCGCCAGATCGAACTCGGCGATGAGCACGGCATCATCGGCTTGCGGGGCCTCGGCCACCTTGTCCCCCAGCGCATCGGTGATGAACGAGGCGCCGTAGAAGCGGATATGGAGCCGCTGCGGGTCCTGCAGGGAACGCTCGAGGCCGTAGCGGTTGGCGGCGATGAGCGGCGTGAGATTGGCCGCCGCATGGCCCTGCTGGGTGCGTTGCCAGTGCCCGCGCGAGTCGAGCGGCGCCGCCGGCGGCGGTTCGGTGCCGATCGCCGTCGGATAGAACAGGAGTTCGGCGCCGGCGAGCACCATGGCGCGGGCAGCCTCGGGAAACCATTGATCCCAGCAGATCCCGACCCCGATCCGTCCGTATCGGGTGGCCCAGACTTTCAAACCGGTGTCGCCGGGGCTGAAGTAATACTTCTCCTGATAGCCCGGCCCGTCAGGTATGTGCGACTTGCGATACACCCCGAGCAATGCGCCATCGGCATCGAGCACGGCCACCGAATTGAAATACGCCGGACCGGCTCGTTCGAAGAAGCTGATCGGCAGCACCACGCCGAGCTCACGCGCCAGCGCCCCGAAATGGCCCACCGCGCGATCGTCGCCGACGGCCCGAGCGAGCTGCAGGTGCCGCGGATCCTGCTCGATGCAGAAGTACGGCGTCTGGAACAGCTCGGGCAGAAGAATGATCTGCGCCCCGGCGGCGGCGGCCCGCCGCACCAGGCGCTCGGCCACGGCGATGTTGCGATCCGCATCCCAGGTGCAGTCCATCTGTATCGCCGCGACCACCACGCGGCGCGGCGCAGCGCTCGGCTGCGCGGCAGGCTCACCCATGCGCGCTACGCTCGGTCAGCTGACGCGCCGCCAGCGACTCGTTGACCTGCTCGGTGATGCGCATGGCCGTATCGAGCGCCATCAGGCCGTCCTCGCCGCTGACCACCGGCGGCTTGCCGGTGCGGATGCACTCGAGGAACGACTCGATCTCGGCCTTCAGCGCATCGCCCTGCTCGAGACTCTGCTCCTCGATGCTCACCGGCAGCTGTGCATCCCCGGATGCACCGTCGCGCTTGCGGATGAGCGTCATGACCTTCTGCTGCAGATCGAGCGAGAGATAGGCATCGTCCTCGAACAGCCGCATCTTGCGCTCGGTCTTCAGGCTCACTCTGCTCGCGGTGGCATTGACGACGCAGCCGTTGGCGAAGCGGATCCGGGCGTTGGCAATATCGATGGCATCGGAAAACACCGGCGTGCCGATCGCATCGATGGTCAGCACCGGGGCCCCGACGATGGCCTGCACCAGATCGATGTCGTGGATCATCAAATCGAGCACCACGTTCACGTCGGTGCCGCGCGCGCGGTAGGGCGCCAGGCGGTGACACTCGACGAACCGTGGCGCGCGCAGATACGGCTCGGCGGCGAGAATCGCCGAATTGAACCGTTCCAGGTGGCCCACCTGCAGGACACGGCCCTCGCGCGCGGCAAGATCGATCAGCACGCGTGCCTCGCGGGGCGTCTCGGTGATCGGCTTCTCCACCAGCACATGGGCGCCAGCCTCGAGGAAATCGCGGGCGATCGCGAAATGCAGCGGAGTCGGCGTCACGATGCTGACCGCATCCACTTTGCCGAGCAGCGGGCGATAGTCCGCCAGCGCCGCAATCCCGAGTTCGGCGGCCACCCGCTCGCGCGGCTCCTGCCCGGTATCGACCACCGCCTCGAGCCGGCAGTGCGGGGACTCGGCGTATTTTTGGGCATGGAAGCGCCCGAGATAGCCGACGCCGATGACGGCTGCCTTGATGGGTTCCATGCGCCTATTATGACCTGCCCGGAGCGGCCGCGGACCACCGTCGGCACCCCGGAAGCGGCCAGATTGGGACCGCGGGCCTGCGGATCGGCTACACTGGTGCCCATGATGGAGCTGCGCACCGAATTACCCGCGACCCGATCCGCGCCGTTCAATCTCAAGCGTGAGCTGCTGCTGCTCGGGGCAGCACTCGCCTTCGGACTGCTGATCCTGCCGCTGCTGATCTGGCTGGCGGGGCACTTCACGCTCGGTCCGTATACGCATGGCGACAGCGGACCGGGCTACGGCCCGCTGTCGCTCTATGGGAACTATTTCACGGAGCTGGCACGGGGCCAATTGGTTTACTGGGTGGCCGCACTCGGCCCGGTGCCGCTGCTGCTCATCTTGCGGCTGTGGCTGGCGCTCCTGCGGTTCATGTCCCGGAGCTGAGCCGTGCGCGCAGCGCGCATGCGGCCGATCGGCGCTGATGTGCCCGTGTCGAACTTCCATTCCTTAGGACTGTCTCGAGCTATCTCACGATGACTCATCCTCTACGTCGCCTTGTTGGATGGCTGGCCGCCGCCGCGGTGCTCGTCGCACTCGGCGCGGCCGTGCTGATGCCCCGGACCCCGGCGCGCGCGGCGATTCTGCCGCCCGGCGCGCTGGCCCCGACCGCCACGCAGCGCGCGGTTGCACGCAAAGTCGGACAGATACTCACCGAGTATCAGTACAGCGACCCGAAAATCAACGCGCATTTCTCCCAGCTCGTCTTCGCGCGCTATCTGCACTTTCTCGATCCCGAGCACGCCTACTTTCTCGCCGCCGACGTGCACGGCTTCGACCGCAAGTACGGCAATGATTTCGCCCAGCTGCTCGAGGCCGGAAAACTCGATCCCGCGTTCCTCATCTTCCAGCGATTCAAGCAATTGAGTAGCGAGCGGCTGCGGTACGCGATCGGCCTGCTCGCCAAGGAGCCCGACTTCAACACGGACGCGACCTATCGCTACGACCGCAGGCACGCCCCATGGCCGGCCACCGAGGCGCAGATGGACGCTCTGTGGCACGAGCGGGTGATGAACGATGCGATCTCGCTGATGCTCTCCGGCAAGAGCTGGCCGCAGGCGGCCGGCACGTTGCGCAAGCGCTTCGCGGCGGAGCTGCGCAGCATCAAGCGGTTCAGCTCCGAGGACGTGTTCGAAGAATTGATGAACGCGTACGCGCGCACCTTCGATCCGCATACGACGTACTTCTCGCCGCTGAACTCCGAGGAGTACAACATCGAGATGAGCCTGAACTACCAGGGCATCGGCGCCTCGCTGGAGATGGACGGCAACTACATCAAGGTGGTCAACGTCATCCCCGGAGGGCCGGCGGCGATCAGCGGCAAACTGAAGCCCAACGATCGCATTACCGGGGTCGGCCAGGGCGTCCATGGGCACATCACCGACGTCGTCGGCTGGCGCCTGGGCAAGGTGGTGCAGCTGATCCGCGGCAAGGCGGGCACGACGGTGCGCTTGCAGATCCTGCCGGCCGGAGCACATCCGGGCGGCAAGGAGACGGTGGTGAGCCTCGTGCGCAACCGCGTGACGCTCAAGGCGCAGGAAGCGCAGGGCAAGCTCGAGACCGTCAAGCAGAACGGCCAGACCTACAAGATCGGCGTGATCACCGTGCCGAGCTTCTACGAGGACGTCAAAGCCGAGGACGACGGGGACAGCAACTATCCGTCCACCACCCGGGACGTACGCCGGCTGATCCTGAAGTTCGAGAAGGAGCACATGCAGGGACTGTTGCTCGATCTGCGCAATGACGGCGGCGGCTACCTGCCGCAGGCGACGGCTCTGACCGGACTGTTCATCCATGGTCCGGTGGTGCAGCTGCGCGGCCGCTCCGGGCACATCGAGGTGCTGGACGATCCGGAAAAGGCGCCGATCTACACCGGGCCGCTGGCGGTGCTGGTCAACCGCTTGAGCGCCTCGGCCTCGGAGATCTTCGCCGGAGCGATCCAGGATTATCACCGCGGGGTGATCGTCGGGCAGAACACCTTCGGCAAAGGCACGGTGCAGAACCTGATCCCGCTCGACCGCTGGAGCAGCCGGCCGATCGAGGGCCAGATCGCCGTGACCATCGGCAAGTTCTACCGCATCACCGGTCAGAGCACGCAGCTGCGCGGCGTGATTCCCAACATCGCGCTGCCCTCGGCGATCAACCCGAAGACCGTCGGCGAGAGCAGCATGCCGCGCGCGCTGCCGTACAACACGATCGGCCCCGTGCCGTTCGAGGTCAGCACCGGCACGGCGGCGGTTCCGTCGATCGCCAAGCTCAAAGCCGAAGAGCAGGCACGCGAGCAGCGCGATCCGAACTTTCGCTGGCTGGTCGGGGACATCCACGACATCGAGGCGATACGCGCGCAGAAGGTGCTCTCGCTCGACCTCGCCACACGGCGCCTGGAACGGCACGAACAGGACGAGAAGCTCCTCGCGCTCGACAATCAGCGCCGCGCCGCATTCGGCTTGCCGCCGCTGAAGAAGGTCGACCAGATCGGCGGCAAGAACGACAAGATCCCCGACGTGGTCCTCGATCAGGCCAAGGACATCGTGGCCGACATGGTCCGCCTGGACCACGCCGGCCAGGCCAAGCAGCAGCTCGCCAGGGGCGACTAGCGCCGCGGCGCGCTCAGCGCAGCAGGACGCCGTGAATGTGCCAGGTGTCCTCGGCCAGCACATTCGGAATGCCCGCCGGCGAGCCGGCGGCCTGTGCCGAGGCGCCACCGATGGAATCGGCCGTCGGGATGGCGTCCTCGGGATCGCGGTACTGCGCCAGCAGGCGCAGCGCCTTGATGCGCACGCGGATGTCGTGGCTGACGCTGGCATTGGAGCCGAGCAACGCTTCGGCGCGCTCGATCTGACCCATCAGCGCAAGACACTCCGTGCGGCTGCCATACTCGTCGATCACGTCGCGGCTGAGAACCGCATCGCGGGCACGCATGAGCAGCAGCGGCATGACCGTCAGGCGCTGGCACATGACCTGCGCGTAGGCGATGACGGTGAGATTGATCATGCGCCGGGCCTGCAGCGAGAGCCCCGGAAACGGCGGGACCGGCGTCGCGGCGATCTCGGCCGCGGCTTTCTGCGCCGACCCGAGCGACACGTCGGCCTCGGCGGACTCGGCGCGCGCGCGCGCGATCGTGTGCTCGAGGGCGCGCCGCTTGAAGAAGTGCCACACACGGCGCAACCGGGCACGCTCCTGCTCGAGATGCTCGAGCCGCTCGGCCGCCTGCACGGCAAGCTGACGCGTGACGTGCAGATGCTGCTCGGCGCTCTGGCGCCTGGCGAACTGCTGTCGGTTGTGCTCGGCCAGATGCGCGCGGCGCTCGTGCGCGTCCTGCTGGGCCGCCAGTTCCCCGCCGAAACGCTCGAGCTGCTCATGGCCTCGCTCCCACAGGTGGCGCAGCTGATAGAACACCAGCGCCGGATAAGCGGTCTCGTTCACGCCAAGACGCGTCTCCAGCCCCGCCAGGGTCTCCCGCACCCGCCGCGTGAGGCCTTCCTGCTGCTTGATTCGATCCTTCAGCCGCTCCAGATCGTCCTTGAGGTCACCAAAGGCCTTCTTCAGCTCGGCGCGATTGCGAAACAAGGCGAGCACGCGATGGTCGTCGGGCGACGCCTGCGCGCGCTGGAATGGCAGCTTGAGAAAGCCCAGTTGTCGAAATGCCTTCATCGCCGGTGCGGAATGCGCCGCCGGGAATCACATGATGGGTGCCGCGAAGCGATGGCCACGCTCCGCACAATACTCCAACCATTTGTTTAACATCATGTTTCGCATCCAGCGCTGATGCAGTTCACGCTCTGCGCATCGACCTGCCTGCAGCGCAGTCTCTGCCGTGGTGCCCGCGCAGCGCTCGGCCTCGACCAGCCGCGCATCGTGATACACGCGCAAGCGCAGCTGCGGAAAACGCACCGGCTCCTTCCCGTCGTGCAGCTCGTACGTGAGATCCAGGATGCTGGTGTACGCGCACCGCTCCACCACGGCCAGCAGCAGATCGCAGTCACCCGCCACCCGCGAGCGATAGGTTCCGACGAGCGCGCCAGGCGCCCCGACGAGCCGGCCGAGTCGAATATAGTTGCTCTCGTACAGGCTCATCAGCGCCACGAAGCTGCGGGGTCGAGCCCGCCAGGAAACCAGGGTCAATGTCTCATTGCGCATCACCCCGACTATAGCGGAGGGGCACGACAGCGCAAGCCGTGGCGCCCGAAGACGCCTCGCCCATCACGTGTGCAATTTTCGTGCTAGCAACCGACCTCAGGTGCGTAACCGCCGCTCGATGCCGGTGGTATTGAGGATCCGGCTGGCGATCTCCTCGATCGAGCACTCGGTGGTATCCAGCGAGGGGATGCCGTGTTGCGCGATCAGCGCCTCGGCGGAGTGCAGCTCGTAGCGCACCTGCGGCGCGGAGGCATAGCGGCTGTTCGGGCGGCGCTCGTTGCGAATCTGCTGCAACCGCTCGGGCTTGATGGTGAGCGCAAACAGCTTGGTGCGAAACGGCTCGATTCGGCCCGGCAGCCGCCCGCAATCCAGATCCTCCTCCGTCAGCGGATAATTGGCCGCGAAGATCCCGTACTGCAGCGCCAGATACAGGCACGTGGGAGTCTTGCCACAGCGTGACACGCCGATCAGCACGATGTCGGCATGTGCATAGTCGCCACCGGCGCCGTCGTCGTTGGCCAACGCAAAGTTGGTGGCATTGATGCGCGCGGAGTAAGCCGCCGGATCGGCGATGCCGTGGGCGCGTCCGGCCCGATGCGTCGAGCGGGTATCGAGTTCCCGCTCCAGCGGCCCGACGAATGCGGCGAAGAAATCCAGGCACAGACCGTGCGAGCGCCGGACCACGTCGCGCAACTCATCGTGCACGAGCGTGCTGAATACGATCGGCCGCCGACCGTCCTCGAGCGCCGCGCGATCGATGCGGCGCACCACCTCCTCGGCCTTGTCAACGGTCGAGACAAATGGCAAAGTCACCGCGCGAAATTCCAGACCCTCGAACTGGGTCATCAGACTGTGACCCAGCGTCTCGGCGGTCACTCCCGTCTGGTCAGAGACGAAGAAAACGGTTCGTCGGCCCACGGCGCGAGGCTCGGCAGCGATTCCCAGGGCACGCAGTGTTCCACCGCGCGCGGCGCGGAGCAAGCAGCAGACAGGATTTCCGATGGACGCATACGTCGTACCCTTCGAGCGGGTGGGTCAACACGACATCGAATCCGTCGGCGGCAAGAACGCCTCCCTCGGAGAGATGATCCGAGCGCTCGGGCCGCTCGGCATCAGCGTCCCGGACGGCTTCGCCACCACTGCGCATGCCTATCGTGAATTTCTCCGGCAGGACGGACTCGATGCCCGCATCCGCGCCGAGCTCGCCACTCTCGAGGTGAACGACATCGTGCGCCTGGCCGCCACCGGAGCGCGCATTCGCCAGTGGATCCTCGCCACCGGCTTGCCACCGCCGCTCGAGCAGGCCGTCCGGGATGCGCTGCGCCAGCTCGGCGGCGGGCGGCAGATCGCCGTGGCGGTACGCTCCTCGGCCACGGCCGAGGACCTGCCCGAGGCCTCCTTCGCGGGCCAGCAGGAGACGTTCCTGAACGTGCGCGGCGAGGCACAGGTGCTGGCCGCGATGCGCGCGGTGTTCGCCTCGCTGTTCAACGATCGCGCCATCGCCTATCGGGTCCACCAAGGATTCGATCACTCAGCGGTGGCGCTCTCGGCCGGCGTGCAGCACATGGTGCGCAGCGACCTCGGTGCGAGCGGTGTCATGTTCACGCTCGATACGGACTCGGGATTTCGCGACGTGGTATTCATCACCGCCGCCTACGGGCTCGGCGAGACCGTGGTCCAGGGAGCGGTCAATCCCGATGAGTTCTACGTCTACAAGCCGGCGCTGCGCCAGGGCAAGGCGGCGCTGTTGCGGCGCAACCTCGGCGGCAAGGCGATCAAGATGATCTACGCCGAGCCCGGGGAGCAGGCGCGGGTGCGCACCGTGGAGGTCGCCCCCGCGCAGCGCGCGCGCTTCTGCCTGAGCGACGCCGACGTCCTCGAGCTGGCGCGCCAGGGGCTCATCATCGAGACGCACTACGGCAAGCCGATGGATATCGAATGGGGCAAGGACGGCGAGAGCGGCAAGCTCTACATCCTGCAGGCCCGCCCCGAGACCGTGCAGAGCCGCTCCGGACGCACCATCGAGCGCTTTGCGCTCAAATCGAGCCGCACCCGCGTGCTCGCCACCGGGCGCAGCATCGGCCAGCGCATCGGCGCCGGTCCGGCGCGCATCGTGCGCGAGGTGCGGGAGATGGCCCGCGTGCACAGTGGCGATGTCCTGGTCGCGGACATGACCGACCCGGATTGGGAGCCGGTCATGAAGCGGGCCGCGGCCATCGTGACCAACCGCGGCGGACGCACCTGTCATGCGGCCATCATCGCCCGCGAGCTCGGCATCCCCGCGGTGGTCGGGTGCACGGACGCGACCGCGCGCATCGGCGAGGGTCAGCCGGTGACGGTCTCGTGCGCCGAAGGGGACACTGGCCACGTCTACGAGGGGCTGCTCGAGTTCGAGCACCGCCAGATCGAGCTCGGCACGCTGCCGAAGCTGCCCGTCAAGATCATGATGAACGTCGCCAACCCCGATCGGGCGTTTGGATTCGCCGCAATACCCAACCGGGGCGTCGGCCTGGCGCGGCTGGAATTCATCATCAGCCGGCTGATCGGCGTGCACCCGCGGGCCCTGCTCGAATACGCGCAGCTCGACGCCGGACTGCGCGAGCAGATCGTCCCGCTGATGGCCGGCTACTCCGACCCGGTGAGCTTCTATGTCGAGAAGCTTGCCGAGGGCATCGCCCAGATCGCCGCGGCGTTCGCCCCGGAACCGGTCATCGTGCGTCTTTCCGATTTCAAATCGAACGAGTACGCCAACCTCATCGGCGGCAGCCGCTATGAGCCGCGCGAAGAGAACCCCATGCTGGGCTTGCGCGGCGCGGCCCGCTATGTCGATGAGCGCTTTCGGCCGTGCTTCGAGCTCGAGTGCCGAGCGATCAAACGCGTGCGCGAGCAGCAAGGGCTCGAGAACGTGCAGGTCATGGTGCCGTTCGTGCGCACCGTCGCCGAGGGCCGCAGAGTGACCGAGCTGCTCGCCGACAATGGCCTCAAGCGCGGCGAGCGGGGCCTGCAAGTGATCATGATGTGCGAGCTGCCGACCAACGCGCTGCTCGCCGATGAGTACCTCGAGCACTTCGACGGCATGTCGATCGGCTCCAATGACCTCACCCAGCTGACGCTCGGGCTCGATCGCGACTCGGCGCTCGTGGCGCATCAATTCGACGAGCGTGACCCGGCCGTACGCCGTCTGATCGCCATGGCGATCACCGCCTGCCGCAACCAGGGCAAGTACATCGGAATCTGCGGTCAGGGGCCCTCGGATCATCCTGACTTCGCACGCTGGCTGCTCGATCAGGGCATCGAGAGCATCTCGCTCAACCCCGACACCGTGATCGAGACCTGGCTGCGGCTCGCCGGCGAGAGCGAGCGGCAGTAGCGGCGCCGCCGCTCAACCGGACTGCCCGCCGTAAGCGGGCCGGAACAGCTTGGCGCGATAATGCCGCAGCTCGCCCAGGGATTCGTGGATGTCGGCGAGCGCCAGGTGCGCCTCCTGTTTCACCACTCCCTCGAGCACCTCGGGCGCCCAGCGGCGTGCCAGCTCCTTCAGCGTGCTGACGTCGAGATTGCGATAATGAAAGAATCGCTCGAGACGCGGCATGAGCCGGGCGAGAAATCTGCGGTCCTGGCAGATGCTGTTGCCGCACATCGGTGAGGCTCCCGGCGGCACGAGCGGCATGAGGAATGCGAGCGTAAGGGCCTCCGCCTGCGCAGTGTCGAGAGTGCTGGCCCGCACGCGCGCGAGCAGCCCCGAGCCGCCGTGCTGCTTCTGGTTCCACTCGTCCATGCCCGCGAGCACCGCCTCGTCCTGGTGGACGGCGATCACCGGTCCTTCGGCGAGCACGTTGAGCGACTTGTCCGTGACCAGGGTGGCGATCTCCAGGATGGCGTCGGTCTCGGGCTTCAAGCCCGTCATTTCCAGGTCGATCCAGATCAGGTTGTCGGCGCTGCGCATGCTCGGCTCGCGGTGGGTGATAGTCGTGGATGATAGTCGTGGGCGATAATCGGCGAGCGATGAGTGTAACAACGTTCGATGCTCGCGTGATCGGCGCCTTTGGCCGCCAAGTGCGTCTGCGCCTCGCGGACGGACGGGAGCTGCCGGGCCGGCCGCTCGGCCGTGCGCTTTCGATCGTCTGCGGCGACACGGTGCACTGCCGTCTGGATGAGCGCCATGCGGAGGTACACGTCCTGGAAGTGCTGCCGCGGCGCACCGCCCTATACCGCAGCAACGCGCGCGGCGGCGCCGAGCCGGTGCTGGCCAATCTCGAGCGGCTGCTGGTCGTGATCGCACCGCTTCCCGAGCCCGATCTGTTCGTCGCCGACCGCTACCTCGCCGCCGCCGAATCGGCCGGCATCGAGGCGGTGCTGGTGCTCAACAAGGCCGACCTCGGCATCGATGCCGCGCTCGAGGCGCAACTTGCCGGCTATGCGATCGCCGGCTATCGCCCGATCACCGTCTCGGCAGCCGCCGGAACCGGCCTCGAGGCGCTGTGCACAGCCTGCGGCGCACGCCTGGCCGCACTGGTCGGCCAGTCGGGCGTGGGCAAGTCATCGTTGGCGGCGCGACTGGTCCCGGGCGCGAACATCACGGTCGGGTCGCTGGCACGGGAGCAGGAGGGCCGTCACACGACCACCGCCTCGCGCCTGTACGCGCTCGCCGGCGGCGGTCAACTCGCCGATTCCCCGGGTGTGCGCGATTTCGCCCCGGCACTGGCCGCGCTCGATGCTCGCTCGCTCGGGTTCACGGAGGTGGCGCGCCTGGCCGGCGGCTGCCGTTTTCTCGACTGCCAGCATCTGCGCGAGCCCGATTGCGCGGTCCGCGCAGCCCTCGAGCGCGGCGAGATACATGCACGCCGATACGAGAGCTACCGCCGCCTGCGCCGCCTGCGCGAGACGCTCATGCCGGCGCACGAGCATGGCCCGCGCCGCGGCTGACGACCGCGATCAAATGTTCTGCCGGCCGCTCAGCGCGCGCGCCAGCGTACCGCCGTCGACGTACTCGATCTCCCCTCCGATCGGCACCCCGTGGGCAATGCGGCTGGCGCGCAAGCCGCGGCGCAGGGCCAGTTCGGCCAGGTAATGCGCGGTCGCCTCGCCTTCGACCGTGGGGTTGGTGGCAAGAATCACCTCGCGCAGCCCGCCCTCATCGAGGATCGCCTCGAGCTCGCGCACGCCGAGCTGCTCAGGTCCCATGCCATCGAGCGGCGACAGATGCCCCATGAGCACGAAGTAGCGCCCCCGGTAGCTGCCCGACTGCTCGACGGCGACGACATCGGCGGGCGTCTCGACCACACACAGCAGCCCCGCCTCGCGCTGCGGCGAGGCGCAGATCGCGCACAGATCCTCCTCGGCGAACATCCGACAGCGCCGGCAAGGCTTGACCGCCGCCAGTGCCGCCTCCAGCGACTGCGCGAGCGTCTGGGCGGCCGATCGCCCGTCCCGCAGAAGCTGAAACGCCATGCGTTGGGCACTCTTCGGGCCCACACCGGGCAGCGCGCGCAGCGCCTCGATCAGCTGGGCGAGACGCGGGGAATACTTCACGGCTCGCTCAGAAGGGAAGCTTCATTCCCGGGGGCAGTTGCAGCCCGGCGGTAACCGACGACATCTTCTCCTGCGTGCTCACCTCGACCTTGTGCACTGCGTCGTTCACCGCGGCCGCCACGAGGTCTTCGAGCATCTCGCGATCCTCGCCGATCACCGCGGGCTCGATCTGAACGCGCCGCACTTCGTGCCGGCCGGTCATGGTGACCTTGACCATGCCGCCGCCGGACTCCCCGAGCACCTCCATGCGGGCGATTTCCTCCTGTGCCCTCTGCATGGATTCCTGCATGGCCTGGGCCTGTTTCATCAGCTGGTTGATATTGCCTCGCATGAGGTCGCTCCTCGATGGTCACGAATGGGTTGCCGGCTGCGCCGGATCATTTCACGGGGCGGACGGTCTCGGAAATCACTTCCGCTCCGAAGCGCTCGCGAAAGCTTT
Source organism: Pseudomonadota bacterium (assembly GCA_021843755.1). Taxonomy (GTDB): domain Bacteria; phylum Pseudomonadota; class Gammaproteobacteria; order Steroidobacterales; family Steroidobacteraceae; genus 13-2-20CM-66-19. Next base: position 34,351 of record JAKBWB010000061.1, on the reverse strand, counting down.
GCACGCCCGGGTCGGACTCGAACGCGCGGCGGGCGGCTTCGGAGCGCTCGCGCGAGGCGCGCTGGCGCGCCTCGGCCGGTGTCTCGCCGGCCTCGGCCGCGGCGACGAACTCCAACCGGACCGGCTCGCCGAAGTGGCGTGAGAGCGCCTGCGCGAGCTTCTCCTCCAGGGCAGCGGTGCGCAGGGATCGGCTGCGCGGATCCAGCGCAAGCTGCACGCGCCCCCCTTCGCGAGCGATGAGCACGCAGTGGCTGGCCAGCTGACGCGCCGCACCCTGCAGATCGAGCTGTGCCAACAGCGCGCTCCACTGCTGCTCGAGCGCCGGCCCGGCGCCGGCGGCTTGCCCGGGTCCCGGCGGCGACTCGGGCTGCGGCGAATGCCTCGCAGAGGACTCCTGCGGCCTTGCGGCCGCGCGCTTGGGGCTCGCCGCAGCCGCCGTCCCGGTCGGCTCGGCGCCCGGCATCCGCGGCTCACCCCCCGGGCGGAATGCGATCATTCTGAGCAGCGTCATCTCGAAGCCCGTGCGCGGATCGGGCGCCAGCGGCAGATCGCGCCGGCCCGTGATGGCCGTCTGGTAGTACAGCTGCACGTCCTCGGCCGCGAATTCCCCCGCGAGACGGGCGATCAGCTCCGGCGCGTACAGCTCGTCGCTCTCGTACTCCTCCCCCACGACCTGCTGGAGCGCGACGCGCGTGAGGAGCGCAGCGAGCTCATCGAGCAACTGGGCGTAATCCGGCGCCCACTGCTCGAGCGAGCGCGCGCAGCGAAGCAGCCCGGGGCCCTCACCGGCGGCCAGCCGCTCGGCGAGCTGCACGACGTGATCGCGCGCCACGGTGCCGAGCATGGCGCGCGCCTCGCTCTCCGCGACGCTTCCGCCGCCGAAAGCAATCAGCTGATCGAGCAGCGAAAGCGCATCGCGCATGCTCCCATCGGCAGCCTGCGCCACCAGCGCGACGCCCGCCGGCTCGAAGGCGACACCCTCCTGCTCGAGCACGGCGCGCAGCGTCGCGGCGATCTGCCCGGTCGCGATGCGCTTGAGATTGAATTGCAGGCAGCGCGACAACACGGTCACGGGCAGCTTCTGCGGGTCGGTGGTCGCCAGCAGGAACTTCACGTGCGGCGGCGGCTCCTCCAGTGTCTTCAGCAGCGCGTTGAACGAATGCGTCGAGAGCATGTGCACCTCGTCGATGAGGTACACCTTGTAGCGGCCGCGCGTGGGCGCGAACTGCACGTTGTCCAGGATCTCGCGCGTATCGTCGACCTTGGTGCGCGAGGCGGCATCGACCTCGATCAGATCCACGAACCGCCCGGTCTCGATCTCGCGGCAGCTGGCGCACTGGCCGCAGGGCGTGTCGGTGACGCCGACTTCGCAGTTGAGGCATTTCGCGAGGATGCGCGCAATGGAGGTCTTGCCGACGCCGCGCGTGCCGGTGAACAGGAACGCGTGATGCACGCGGCCGGATCGCAGCGCGTTGACCAGTGCCTGGCGCACATGGTCCTGGCCCACGAGCTCGTTGAACGCCTTGGGGCGCCATTTGCGCGCCAGCGCGATGTAGCTATCGGTCATGCGAGCCGCCTCAGCCGGATCGGGAGGCGGCCCGCACCAGCGGGTGCTCCGGCACCCGACATCGCCGCTGCCGCTGCTGCCTTCCGGCCCTGACGGGGTTCACGACTGGTCGTCGCGGAGTAGCCGGTGCGGGCCACCACAGCCAAAAACTCCACCCCCGCGAACGACGCCCGTCCCGCCCAGCCGACAGGCTGCGCGGACCGGCATTGGGCGCGGTGGTTCTACGGAATCAAGGATAGCAAAGGCCACCGAGGCCCGCTGAGGAAGCCGGCGCCGACCTTGCGGGCACCCTCGGGCGCGATGCGCCCGCAACCCATGACCTTGGACCATAGTCCAGGGTGTAAGATGAATAAATTGGGCACACGGGAGCCGCACAGTGGACAGCCTCGGCATCGGAGCGCTCGCCCGCAAGGCGGGTGTGCGTATCGACACGGTTCGCTATTACGAGCGCAGCGGACTGCTCGCGCCCAAATCGCGTCTCCCATCCGGTTATCGCCGCTATGGTCTCGGCGAACTCGCGCGGCTGCGGTTCATCCGCCGCGCCCAGGGCCTCGGGTTCTCGCTGAGGGAGATCCGCGAGCTGCTGGCGCTGTCCAGAGGACGCGATGTCGCCCGAGTCAAGCGCACCGCGCAAGCGAAGCTTGCCGACGTCGAGGCGCGCATCGCGGCATTGCAGCGCGTGCGTGAGGGACTCGCGACACTCATCGCCGCCTGTCCAGGTCATGGCGATGCGGCCGACTGCCCGATTCTCCAGGCCCTCGGCGGCGAGGGCCCCGGCGCATCGCAGCTGCCGCACAGCCCCGAGCCCGGTGCGGAGCGATAGGCTCCTCAGGGCGTGCCGCGCGCAGCGCGCACCAGAAACAGCACGCCGAGTCCGAGAAAGAGCAGGCTCGAGACGACGCGGATCGCCTGCAAGGGCAACCGGGCCGAAAGCGCCTGGCCGATGAGCACCGCCGGCGCGCAGGCGAGCACGATCCCGAGGCTCGAGCCGGCCGCCACCGCGGCGACATTGCCGTATGCGGCCGCCAGCACCGCCGTGGCGATCTGGGTCTTGTCGCCCATCTCGGCGATGAGGAAGCTCACCAACGTCCGGAAGAACAGTCCGCGGGAGCGCCGGGACGGGCCTGCCTCGTGTGCACTCTCGGGCTTCAATGCCCACAACGCCATGGCGATCAAGCTGACTCCGACCAACAGGTTCATCACCCGCGGATTCAGTGCCGAGCCCAGCCGCTCCCCGATCGATGCCGCGAGCACACTGCTTGCGAGCGTGCCCACGAGCATCGCGGCCAGGATCGGCCACGGACGGCGGTGGCGGGCCGCCAGCGTCAGCAACAGCAGTTGTGTGCGATCACCGATCTCCGCGATCGCGACCGCGGAGAGGCTGGCGAGAAAGGCCTCCATTGCGCCGAATCGTAACAGCTGCCGGGCATGGGCGTCGCAGGCGGGCGACTCGGGGTGTCGGCCGCGCAATCGCGCCCGCCCGACAGGGCGCGCCCTTGTCCAGACTCGTTCCCGGCCGCAGGACCGATTAGACTAGGCGGTGCAGCTCGGCTCGATCCGCCCGAAACAGACCCCAGGCACGCCGGTCCGCGGGCGCCGGACGAGACGCAGGGGAGTCACACCACATGCCTTTGCGAATGGCGATCCGCCTGCCCCGGCGGCGATGGCTCATCGGCCTGGGGACCGTTGTGCTGCTCGCCGCCGCCTACCTGTGGGCCGGTTATGTGCTCGCACCACGCGTGATTCGCTCCGCGGCGATGCGCTGGGCCACCGCACACCCGGGTCTGGCGCTCGCGCTCGGGCCGATCAAGGTCGATCCGATCCGCTTCACCGCCTCGATCCGCGACATCGGCCTGACGGACCGTGGGCGGCCGCTGGCGACGATCGCCGAGCTGCGCATCGGCGTCGCGCCGCTGTCGGCATTCGAGCGGGCGTATCGCATCACGCGGCTCGACCTCGAGCAGCCCGTGCTCCACGCGCGCATCCGTCGCAACGGTTCGATCAACCTCGATGCGCTGTGGAGTTCATCGGGCCGCAGCGGCGCCCCGGCGCCCGCCGTGCGCATCCGGCAGCTCACGCTCGAACACGGTGAGATCCACCTCACCGATCGGCGCCGCAGGCCGGCGGCGCACGTGACTCTCGCGCCGATCTCCTTGCGCCTGAGGCACTTTCGCACCTGGGGCGCTCCCGCGGCACGATTCACATTCCAGGGGCGTGCGCAGGATGGCGCACGGCTGCTGTGGCAGGGCAAGGTCGGCATCTCCCCGATCGCCTCGGCCGGCACCTTCGCCCTCACGGGCCTCGGCGTCCGACTGCTGGCGCAGTTTCTGCCGCGCACGCCAGCCATGACACCGGCCAGCGGCCGCGTCAGCCTGCGCGGCGGCTATACGGCGCGAGACGGCGGCAAAGGCCTGAGGGTCGGCCTCTCGAGCCTGCAACTGTCGGCCAAGGGGCTGACAATCCGCGGCGGGCGCTTGCATGGCCGGCTGTACATCGGCGCTGCCAGGGCACAGGGCGGGGTGCTGCAGCTCGCGGCAGGTGGCTCGGCGCACGGCTCGCTCGTGCGCTTCAGTGTGCGCAACGCGAACCTGACGGGTGTCGGCCCGGCGCGCGGCCAGCAGATCGAGCTGGCGCACCTGCAGCTTGGGGCGGCTCGTTTCGATGCGCGCCGACAGCGCCTCGCGGCCGCCTCGCTCACCCTCACCGGACTGCATCTGCCGGTGACGCGCCAGAAGAACGGCACTTTGAATCTCACGCGCTGGCTGCCGGCCGGCACACTGCCGCAGCTTCGCGCGAGCGCCGCTTCCCGGACACGAAAGTGGCATGTCACGCTCGGTCGCCTTGCCGTGAACGACATGGTGATGCCGGTGCTGGACCTCGCGGTCTCGCCGGCGGTGCGGCTGCAGATTGCGCCGCTCTCCTTCACGCTGCACTCGCTCAGCGACGATCCCTCGCGCGCGGTGCCGTTCCGTCTCAGCGCTCGCATCGATCGGCGCGGATCCGTGCAGCTGGCCGGCCACATCGTGCCAGCCACGCGATCCGGCACGCTCACGCTCTCCATGGCCTATGTACCGCTGGCACCGCTCACGGCATATCTTCCGCCCGCACTGGCGATCGAGATCCATTCGGGCGCGCTTCGGGCCTCCGGCGCCGCCGTGCTCGCGGCGGGCAAGCTCACGCGCTTCACCGGGGACGTGGGCGTGTACAACCTGCAACTGCTCGAGCGCAAGGACGGCAGCCCCCTGATCGGCTGGCAGGCGTTGCTGGCGCACAAGATCCGCTATCGGCGCGATCGGCTGCGCGTCCGGTTCGTACGCTTGGTCGCCCCGGCCGGGCTGATCGCGATCCTGCCGAATCGCAGCTGGAACCTGGCGGCGCTGCTGCCCGCGGGCCCGACCCGCCCGCGCGCGGCGCATCGGCCGCCGAAGGCGGCCGGGCCCAGGTTCCACGCCCGGGTGAACCGGCTGCTCATCGTCGACGGATCCATTACGTTCGCGGACGAGTCCGTCGAGCCGCACTTCCGCGTGCCGATCCGGCGGCTGCACGGACTGATCGTGAACCTCTCGAGCGCGCCCAATGCGCTGGCGAGCATCGCGCTTGAGGGCGAGGTGATCGACCGGTTCTCGCCCGTCACGATCGCCGGGAAGTTCAATGTGTACGGCCTCGGCCGCGACACCAACATCCGCGCCACGTTCAAAAACATCCAGCTGCCCCTCTTCGATCCATACTCCGACCTGTATGCCGGCTACGCCATCGCCAAGGGCGAGCTCACCACCCGATTCCACTACCGCATCGTCGATCGCGTGCTGCACGCCGATCATCACATCGTCGTCCGAGAACTGCAGTGGGGCGGCCCGAGCGCCAGCAAACAGAGCGTCGGCTGGCCCATCCGACTGGCGACCGCGCTGCTGAAGAATCCCGACGGGGTCATCCGCATCAACCTGCCCGTCACCGGCTCGCTCAACAACCCGAGTTTCCACATCACCGCGGTCGTCTGGAAGATGTTCGTGCACCTGCTCGAGAAGGCCGCGCTCACGCCCTTCGAGTTCGCCGGGCAGTTGTTCCCCGGCGCGCAGCGGGCGCAGCACGTCGATTTCATCCCGGGCTCGGCCGCGCTGCCGCCCGAAGCGGCGGCGAGCCTGTCCGCCCTCGCCCGCACCCTCGCTGCGCGCCCGGCGTTGCAGGTCGACATTCCCGCCGGGCCGGCCGGCCCCAGGGATGCCATCGCGATCGAGAATGCCCGAATCGACACGCTGGTGATGGCGGGCGATCGACACCCGCATCCGGCCGGCATCTTCACCCTGCCGCTGCCCGAGAGGTTGCGCCGGTTCGAGGCACTCTACCGCGCACGGCTCGGCAAGCCACCGGTGTATCCGGCGCATCTGCCCCTGCCGGCCGCAAGCCTCCCGGCCCTCGGGAGCACGCTGCCTGCCAGCGCGCGCGCGCAGCGGCGAATACGCAAGCTCATGCATGAGCAGGCCGAGATTCTCTGGCTGCGCGCACAGTTGCGTCCGACCGTTCGTCCCTCGCGCAAGGCGCTCATCGCGTTGGGACTGGCCCGCGCCGAGCGAATCGAGCGCGCCCTGCTCGCCGGGCACAGCATCGACGTCAAACGGGTGTTTCTCACCACCCAGACCGAAGGGCGGCCCTGGAAAGGCCGCATCCGCCTGAAGCTCGAGCTCAAATAGTGGCCGGGTCGCCGCCGGCCTGCGCAGTCCCGTAGCGGCGCCCGCGCTGCCCTGCCTCGCATCGCAGCGCTGCTCGCGGCCGTCGTATCCGGCGCGTGCCCGGCGCACCCGCGCGTAGCGCCGCTGACCCTCACCGCGCAAGTCACCCGTCTTGAGCGCCCGGGCGAACCACTGCCGGTGCGACTGGCGGCCAAGAACCTGCAGAACGACTTGCGCAGAGTCTTCGGCGTCAGGCCGCGCATCGTCACGCGTCCGAGCGCTGCCGGCCCGGTCACGCTCATGATCGGGCCCGAAGCGCAGATTCCACGCGCCATGCGCCCGGCCCGGCTTGCGGTCCCGGAGAGCTTCGCGATTGCCGTCGAACCGGCCGCGTGGAATCCCGCGGCGCGCGCGGTCGTGCTGACCGGACCGGATGTACTGGGCACGATCTATGCGATCTATCAGTTCTCGCAGGACTACCTCGGCGTCGAGCCGATGTCGTACTGGACCGGCGAGCGAGCGCCGCGCCGGCAGCGCATCGTGTTGCCGGCAGGGCTGCGGCGGAGCGGCTGGCCGAATACGGCAAGTGGAAGCACTGGTATCGAGGCGAGTGGCTGGTCGGAATCCGCCGCACGCGCGCCCTGGTGGGCGATTCCATCCGCTATCTGCACGACCCGACCATGTGACGCTGCCGGCGCCGTTCCTCGACAACGGCTGGCAAGGCTACTACCACATCATGCAGTTCGAGGGAAATCGCACCGTCGATGTGCGCTGAAGCCGCGGTCACCGGCCATCATCCGCCTCAGGACGGCGAGCCGCAGTTGATCCGATCGATGGCGGCGACCAGGTGATAGGCCGCCTCGAGCAGCGGAGTGCGCACGCCCCGCTCCTTGGCCCGGCGCACCACGTCCCCGAAAGTCTCGTGCACCTCGAGCCGCCGGCCGGCCTCGAGGTCCTGCAGTGCCGACATGCGGTGCCGCGGCGCGTCGACGGCGAACTCTTTACCTGCCGCGCGCACCGCCTCGAGGGCTTGCGAATCCGACCCGGACAGGATGGTCCGCAACGGCAGGATGGCGCCTTCTTCCGTCAGCTCGATACCCGCCGCCTGGGCCACCTGCGCCGCTTCCCGTACCATCTGCACCAGCACCCAGGCGCCGTCCGGATCACCGAGATAACGCCACGTGACGGCCCGCGTCGTCACGGCCAGGCCGATCAGCGCCAGCCACGCGACGAACTTGCTCCACTCCCACGAGAGGATGCCGCTCACGGCGCCCGCACGCACCCCGGAACTGTCGAGGGTCGCCGCGAGCAGCCCGGCGCGTGCGCTGGCGGTGCCGTCGAGCTCCCCGAGCATCAGGTTCACGTTGCGTGTGAACAGAACCTCGCCGGACGCCAGCAGCTCGCCGCTGGTATTGGCGAGCGCACCCAGGACCTGGCCGGCGCCGAACGCCTCTGCGAGCAGCTCATCCTTCATCAGGCCGTTCTGCACCGAGAAGGCGACACCGACCTGCACGTGCCGCAAGCTCGCGAGCGCGGCCCGGGTTCCGGGTGTCTTCGTGGCCACGATCAGACACTCCGCGCTGCGCAGCCCGGACGGGTCGGTGAGCACCCCGACTGGGACGGTGAACTCGGCCAGCCCGTTGATCCGCAGTCCGTGTTGCTCGATGTAGCGGGCGCGCTCCCCGCGCGCCAGCACCGCCACGGAGTGGCCCGCGCGCGCCAGATGCGCGGCCAGAATCGAGCCGAGCGCGCCCGGCCCGAGAACGACGAATTGCGCGCTGTGCATGTATCGGCCTCGAGGGATTTGCCGGGATTCTCGCAGCCGTGCCCGACTCGAGCAAGGCGGCGGCGGGTCGCGCCGCAACCGCACAGGCTGCGACAGGCGCTGTTAGTTCGCCTCTGGCGATCACGGACGCGTTGACTCGCTCGGCGACCTCAACACGGATCGGAGCACCCCCTGGACCTGCACGCATGCGGCGCGGCCGGCTCGGCGACCGCGGTTCGGGACAGACAGCCGCCATCCCGATCACGGCTGCGCGCCGCGATCACCCGCACACCGTCCTCGCAGGCAACGCCACCGCCCGCCCGCTGAAGGCGGGCGGGCGGTGGCGAATCCGGGGCCGATCAGGACCGAGGGTTGAAGGAGGCGCACCAGCCCTGGGCGTTCACGGAGTAGCCGGGATAAATCTGACACCCGGCGTAGCCGGACTTCTGTCCCGGCGTCCCTTGGAAGAAGCGGCACAACGAGCAGTGCTCCCCGGCCTTGTACGTCGGATGCTCGGCCACGTCGATCTTGTTGTGGTTCGGCGTGTAACCGAGGGACTTCGCCAGCGGATCGGCATCCGTCAAATGGGGCAGCTTGGCGCCCGCCGCCCGGGCCGTACGCGGTTTCAGGCCTCCAACGATGACTGCCGCCACGGCCACGGTAGCGCCGGCAAGGAAAGCCCGGCGCGAGGAATCTGCTTTACTCTTCGATTCAGACATACTTCACCATCTCTCTCTACTCCGAATGGACGGCGAAGTATGGGCGCAACAGTCCAGGGCCGGCAACTCTCTGAAGGCGCAAGCGAGCCGCCTCGACCGACTCTATTTTGCGACGCCGGCGGCGCGGCGGCGCCTCATCCGTCACCGCCGCCGAGCAGCAGCGGACTGTGTCCCCTCGCCTCGGGCCCGACCGCATACAAGTACGGCCCGGTGACGCGCTCGGGTTGCGGATGGGCGTCGAGCGCCTCCCCCGGGTAGTGCTGACGGCGTCCCGGGGTGAGCACCGGGCCGGTATCGACGCCGAACACGCGCACCGGATGCGCGCTATCGGCGCGATACTCGTCCGCCAGAACCCCGATCAGCGCCTGCTGACCGGCTTTGGCCATGGCGAATGCGCCCCAGTAAGCGCGACTCACCTGCTGCAGGGAAAATCCCACCACCGGATCCGGGGCCTTGCGCAACAGCGGCATGCACCACTGCGTGAGGAAGAACGGCGCCGCGAGGTTGATGTTCATCACCTTGGTCCAAGCCGCCGGGGGATAGTGCTCGAAAGGCGCCAGAGCCCCTACCCAGGCGGCATTGTTGAGCAGCCCGTCGAGCCGTCCGAAGCGCTCGCCGACCCGATCGGTGATCTCACGAACTCCGCCGATGGTGATCCCGGACAAATCGGCGGGGCATAACACGGGCTCGGCCGAGCCTTGCGCGACGATCTGATCGGAGAGCGCTTCGAGTCCGGCGCGATCCCAGTCCAGCAGGACCAGGCGAGCGCCGTGCCGCGCATAGCGCAGGGCCACCGCGTGCCCAATGCCATGGGCGGCGCCGGTGATCAGGATGACCCGGTCCGCGAGCAGATCGGCAGGCCCATCGTAATCGAGCAATGCGTGGTAATCGGGCACTGGAAAATCAGTATGCTGCATGGCGGTCACCGGACAGCACGTGGGATGTACGTATGGCGATGCCGCAAACCGCATAGGTACTCTTCACCGGCGATGCCACGAGGAGCATGGGACGAACAGTGGAGATGCTGGAGCATTTTGCGTACAATACTCGCTAAGGAAAGGCGCTCTATATCATGCCCATGGCACCGGGCGGTTGCGGGCTGTCTGCCGGGACACCGGTGTGGCTCGCGTCATTCGCGCCAGCCCGGGGGTCTTGTGGATGCAGCACTGATTTCTGCCTTTCCATTTCATTCGTTGCCACGAGCGCTTGCCCGCCGAGTCATGTCCTGGCGGTCGGCGGTTGCCTCCGGCACGGCTGAACATCCCCTGGGACACCCGGTCGGCCTGCCCGGCTCAGCGCCGGCCAGCGTGCTTCTGCCGCTGCGTCTGTATTGGCTGCGAAAGCCTCGCGATACGTTCGGTGCGTGGCTCGCCTGCTGCGTGGGCACGTGCCTCATCCGGCCGCCATGGCTCCTGGAACCGTTCGTGCCGCCGTAGGCGGCTGAAGAGCGAGCCGAGCCAAGACTCACTCGAGCATCAGGCCGCCGGGAAACCGGCGGCTGCGACGGGCAGTCAGGTCCATCCCGTCTGGATTCAATGGATTGCGGTTGACACGTGGCAGCAAGGGCACAAGCCATGAAAAATGAGACGCGACAAGCAGAAGAAGTGGTGGTCATGGATTCGATCCGACCCCACCAGCAGACGGACACGGGCCGTCGGAACTTCTTGATCGCCGCTGCCGGAGTGCTTGGCGCCGGGGCGGTGGGATTGTTCGCCGATACGCTGATCGACAACATGAACCCCGGCAAGGCCGTCGAGGCACTGGGCGCCCCCATCGAGGTGGACGTGAGCCGGATGGAACCGGGGCAATTGATCCTCGCCGAATGGAAGAAAAAACCCATCTGGATCCTCAAGCGCGAGCCGTGGATGCTGCAGACGCTCTCGGAGCCCTCGCTCCTGAAGCGCCTGAAAGATCCGCACAGCAAACAGAATCAGCAGCCGGCCGCGCAATTCATCAACGGCAATTACCGTGCGTTGCGCCCCGAGATATTCATCGCGGTTGCACTGTGCACCCACATGCAATGCATCCCCGCCTACCGGCCCGCGCCGCATACCGTAACGTCCTGGTGGCCGGGGGGATTTCACTGCCCCTGCCACGGGTCGATGTACGATTTCTCGGCACGGGTCGTGGAAGGCTCGCCGGCGCCGCTCAACATCCCGATACCGCCTTATTACTGGAAGACGAACACCGTGGCACGCATCGGTGAAATGAATGCCGCCGGTCTCGACAAGGACTGGTCACCGGATATCTGGTGATCACCGCGACGCAGCCGGGCCGCACTTCGAGCCGAACACAGATGAAGGAAACAGCCACAATGAAATCCGTCTTGGCCGCACTCATCATCGCTGTTCTGGGCGTACCGCTCGCGCAGGCAAAGAACGACTATCACGGCCTCCCCCCGCCGGGCGCCGCGGCACTGGGCGCGCCACAGGCCGCGGTCTGCGCCGCCTGTCACGGCAGCAACGGGATCGGAACCAGCTCGGTGTACCCGAATCTGGCCGGGCAGAAGTTCAATTACATCCTCAAGCAGCTGGAGGACTTCCGCAGCGGCGCCAGAACGAACAGCATCATGAGCGCCATGGCCATGACGATCCTGCCGTCCAAGGATCACGCGAATCTGAAGGACATCGCCGCGTATTTCGCGCAGCTGAAACCGATGTGGACATACCCTCCGGCAGGAGCCGCCGCCGATCACGACCAGATCGAACTCGGCAAGAGCATCTACCAGCACGGCGTGGCCCGCGAGGGCATCCCCGCGTGCGCGGCCTGCCACGAATTGGGCGGCGAAGGTAACGAGCCGATGGCGATCCCCGCTCTCGCCGGGCAGCACGCCGCCTACCTCGTCACGCAACTGAAGCAATTCGCAAGCGGCGCCCGTCACAACACTCCGGGCCACGTCATGCACATGATCGCGCGGAAGTTGAACGCCAAGCAGGAGGCGGCGCTCGCGGCTTATCTGCGCCAGCTCGATCCGGCCACCTCGCTCGGCATCGGTCCGAAGGATTTCTCCGCGTATGCCAGGGCCGTGATCGCGCGCCATGCGCCGGCCGGCAAGACCACCCAGGGCTCGCCCGCGGCGCGCGCGGGCAAATCCGCACACTGAGTCATGCCCCGATGCGATGCCACGATTTGCCAATTTGCCGAGACGGCGGTGCGAGCCGCCATCCATGTACCGGAAGGGCTGAAACTCCATGAATAGCAAGATACGATCGTGGGCGCGCGGCGTGTTCGGCTGGTTCGACGACAGGCTGCCGATCTCCTCGATGTGGCGCAGCCAGGTGAGCCGCTACCCGGCGCCGAAGAATTTCAATCTCTGGTACATCTTCGGCTCCCTGGCGCTGCTCGTCCTGGTCATGCAGCTGGCCACCGGACTGTTCCTGGCGATCCACTACCAGCCGAATCCCCACCTCGCCTACTGGTCGGTGTTGCGCGGCATTCAGCAGGATTCCCACTGGGGCTGGCTGATCCGCGACATGCACATCGTCGGAGCATCCGCGTTCTTCGTGCTCGTCTACCTGCACATGTATCGCGGCATCATGTACGGCTCGTACAAGAAGCCGCGCGAGCTGCTGTGGCTGGTCGGAATCTTCATCTATCTGGCGCTCGCGGCCGAGGCGTTCCTCGGCTATCTGCTCCCCTGGGGCCAGATGTCCTACTGGGGATCGGCCGTGGTGACCAATTTCGTCACCGCCGTGCCGGTCATCGGCAAGCCGATCGCCACCTGGCTGCGCGGCTCGTTCGTGGTGGACCTGCCGACGCTCAACCGCTTCTTCGTCTTTCACGTGTTCCTGATGCCGCTGCTGCTGCTCGCTCTGGTTCTGGTGCACCTGATCGCGCTGCATCACGTTGGATCGAACAATCCCGACGGCGTCGAAATTCACGACAACCTCAACGAGACCGGCTGGCCGCGCGACGCCATTCCCTTTCATCCGTACTACACGGTCAAGGACCTGTTCGCTGTAAGCATCTTCTTCGTGGTCTTCTTCTGGTTCGTGTTCTACAACCCCAGCGGTTGGGGCTTCCTGCTCGACAAGCTCAACTACACGCCGGCGAACATCCTGCACACTCCCGCGGACATCCATCCTCTGTGGTTCTTCCTGCCGTTCTACGCGATGTTGCGCGGCGTACCCGACAAGCTGTATGGAATCATGGCGTTCGCGGGCTCGTTCGTGCTGCTGGCATGCCTGCCCATTCTCGACCGCAATCCCGTTCGCTCGATTCGCTATCGATCGGTGCTGTACAAGGTCAACATCCTGTCGATGGCGTTCTCCTTCCTGTGGCTCGGCCTCATAGCGCACGGTCTCGCGACCGAGCACAACATGGTGTACGGGCTGCACGTCACCGAAGTGTTCTACATGACTTTCCTCGCGCTGCCGTTCTTCAATCGCGAACGGCCGCTGCGCACCAAAGTGATCTGGCTGCTCGCCGCCGAAGCGCTGGTGTGGCTGGTCGACCTGTGGATGTATTCCATCCACGCGCACAGCTGGAGCCTGATGTTACTGACCGACTGGATTCCGGCGCTGTACGCGCTGCTGCTGTTCGGACTTGCAATTCTCTTCCCGGCCTTGACGCAAGATGCGGCGAAGCTTCCGGAACGGCTCACGGCCGGCGGCATTTTCCACTGAGCGCAGGTTCGCAGCGGAAAGATGCCCCTCTCAGTGCTCAACATGGACAGAAGATTCACGCGTTCAATCCGGCAGGATCAAGCGATGACGAAGCAAAATTCGCCGCCCAGAAGGCACCCCATTGCGCTCGTGCTGGCCGCATGGCTCCTCGCCTCATTCAGCGCCGCTGCTGCATGGGCCTCGGTGGCCACGACCAGCCCGCCGCTGAAACCGATAACGATCAACTTGCAGGACAAGGCGGCGCTGCGCAATGGCGCGCTCTACACGTTGCATATGTGTACGGCCTGCCATTCTCTGCAAGGCACCCGCTACAGCTCCCTGCCCGCGATGCTGGGCATGAGCGAGGCTCGATTCAAGGAAATCATAGGAACCAACGGGCATCATTATCACGACGTCATCACCTCGAGCATGCCGCCCTCGGTCATCGACGCGTTCGTCAAGATACTGCCGATGGACCTGACATATATTGCGCGGCGTCACTCGCCGGCATGGCTGTACACGTACCTGACTTCATTTTACGTGGATCCATCGCGCCCGAGCGGGGTGAACAACGTCGTCTTCAACAACGTGGCGATGCCCGACGTCTTCGCGCCGCTGCAGGGCCTGCAGAAGCCGGTGATGACCGAGGGCTTGCGCTACGGCAGCCCGGCCAAGGTGGCCATTGGCGTCGAGCCGCTGACCAAAGGCAGCATGACGCAGGCGCAGTTCGATCGCACGGCGCGCGACATCGTGACGTTTCTCTATGCCGTGGCGCATTCGCATGAGCAGGAACGCTGGCGCCTCGGACCGTGGATCATCGGCCTGTTCGTGCTGCTGTCGGTGCTGACCTACCTGATATACAGGCTCTATTGGCGACGCGTCATCACCAGCGAGGAACGGTGGTGGAAAGTCGGGAAATGACGAGCGCCCTGGGGGCCGAGCGGTCTCTAGCGGGACCGGCGGAGGCACAGGATACGATGCGGTCGTGGCGCGCCTATGCGGCGCTTGCGCTCGGAGCGGTGCTGTTCGTCTTCAGCATCTGGTATCAGGTCTACGGCGACACGCGCAAGGATGCCGCGTCCTGGCATGATGCGGTTCTGCAGAGCCATCGCCAATGGCGTCTACGCACGGCCTTCCTGTTTCTCGTGTGGTCGATTCTCGCCGGGTTTTGCGTGCCATTCGGATTCGGCATGCTGGTATTCGTACCCGTGTGGCTCTGGTTCGTCTATCGGGTCACCCGCGGCATGATTCTGTTCGGGATGCACCGCGTCGCCTGATCGAGCTGTGACCGGCCGCGAGTCCCCGGCCCGGCGATTCCCGCTCAGCCCTCGCTGCGCAGCGTAGCGCCACCGTTCGGGCGCGGACCTCGGCGGCGCAGACGCGGGGCCATCACGGCGTCTGCGGATGGGCCGGCTCAGCCACTCCGAGCAGGCGCAAGGCGAATTGCGCGTAGATGTCGGCCACCTGCTGCGCGTCGACCTCGAACTCCGGCGTGTACCAATACGCCACGCGTATACCCATGGCGCCGATCGCCGCCACCGCGAGCCACACGTGCGCAATCCGGAACACCCCGCGCTCGAGCCCGCGGCGCACGATGTCTTCGAGCACCTGAATGGATTGATTGCGCAGCTCGAAGGTCGCCGCGCCGAGCTCGCTCGACAGGGCGTGCAGTTCGCCGTTGGCAACGACCGCCAGCATCGGGAACTGCGCGTGCATCGCGACGTGCGCGTGCACATAGGCGACCACTTGTTCGCGTGGATCAGCGCCACATTCCAGCAGTGCGCGATGGATGCTGCGGCGGTGCTCTTCGTGTCCGATCCGGCACAGTTCCGCCAGGATGTGCTCCTTGGAAGGAAAGTGCGCGTACAGGGAGGCCGACTTCATGCCGACCGCCTCGGCGATCTCCCGGATAGAGGCGCCCGCGTAGCCTCGCTCCGCAAACAGCTTCAGCGCCACCTCGAGAATCACGCCGCGGGTGCCCTCCGGCTTGTGCTCGGGCAGCAGCGTGGCGTGCGTCGCCGCGAGCCGGCGTTGGGCGCCGGGAATCATGGGCCTATCAATTGATTATCCATTTGCATAATAAATACTTCGGTTATCCACTTGTCAACCTACCGATCGATCGGTTGCTTTTCCGGTTCGCTTCGGCTAGCCTTGTGTCCGTTCAGGCGCGAGAGTCAACGGATCTCGTGCGGCATCCGGGGTCATAAAGGGGGGCTCGGTCATGTCGAACAGATTCTCAAGCGCATGGCTCATCGCGTGCGGCCTGCTGATGGCCCATGGGGCCGCAGCCGCGGTCGGCCCGGTCTCCTCCTCCGGCATCCCCGCGCAGGGCCAGGCCGGGCGCCGCTCAGAGCCCGCCGGCGGCCCAGGGCTCGGCGGCGAGCTGCAGGAGATCGTGGTCACTGCGACGCAGCGCGTAGAGCCGGTGCAGCGTGTGCCGTTCCAGGTCACCGCGATGACCGCTCACGAACTCACCCGGATCGACGCGCACAACCTCGGCGACTTCGCCGCCTACGTGCCCGGTCTGATCACCAATTCCGGCGCCGCCCCCGGCCTGATCGTGATCCGCGGAGTGACGATGGGCACCGGCGGACAGTTGAGCAGCGCCATCGGACTGTATCTCGACGGTATACCGCTCGGCACGAGCACCTCCTTCGGGCTCGGCTATCAGAGCTTCAACGTCAACACCTTCGACCTCGATCGTGTCGAGGTGCTGAACGGGCCCCAGGGAACCCTCTACGGAGCCGACTCCCTGGGCGGTGCGGTGAAGTACGAGACCTCGCCGCCAGATCCGCACGCACTGCATGTCGTGGCGGAAACGGAACTCTCGTACACCGAACACGGCGGTACCAACTACGGCCTGCGCGGCATGGTGAACCTGCCCTTCGGCGGCGGCCTCGGGGCGCTGCGCATCGACGGCATCGACAATTACGACTCGGGCTACATGCGCGATCCGGTCTATCACCGTGACAACCAAGGCGCCACGCGCAACGAGGGCGCAAGAGTGCAGCTGCTGCTTGCCCCGATGTCCCAGCTCCACATCCGCCTGGGTGTCTTCTTCCAGCGCGACCCCAGCGTCGGCTTGGCCACAGACTTTCGCAACTTCGTGACGCACCGGCCGACCATCGGCACCTACGATCAGGCCTACCCGCTCGAACAGCCGGCAGTGAGCAGTCTCACCCTCTACTCGGCCGAGATCAACTGGCGCCTGCCCTGGCTCACGGTCACTTCCATCACTGGCGATCAGGCCGATCACGGTTTCTCATTGAGCGACGAGAGTCTGGTCTACGACGCCCTGCTCGCCGGGTTCGGCGCGGGGCACGATCCCTTCCAGCTGCCGGTCGACACCAATACCCACCGGATAACACAGGAAGTGCGCCTCGTCTCGCACCAGGAAGGCCCGGTGCGCTGGATCGTCGGCGGCTACTTCGATCACGAGATCACCAACGAGATCGTCGACCTCTACGATCGCGCCAATCCAGGCGGAACCTTCTTTGGGCTGGTGCCCTTCAACGCCGATCTGCCGAGCAGCTATCGCGAGGTCGCCGGGTACGCCGATACGACGATCTCCCTCACCAGAGGACTCAGCCTCGGTGTCGGCGTGCGCTACAGCGCGCAACACCAGTCGTACCAGGAAACGACGTTCGGTCTGTTCGCAACCGGCTCAAATGCCGTGTACGACTCACCGGTCGCCGTCACCAACCAGAACGTCACCACCTATTCCATCAATCCGAAATACCAGCTCAGTCGCAACGTCATGTTGTACGCACGGGCGGCAAGTGGATTCCGGCCGGGCGGCCCGAACTTCGTGCTCGTCTCCGGCCTGCACAATCCGAGCTTCGCACCGGATACGCTCTGGAATTACGAGCTCGGCGAGAAGTCCTCGCTGTTCGACCACCGGGCCCAGCTCAACTTCGACGTCTACGACATCGAATGGCGTCACATCCAGCTGGTCGTCAACAATGGCGGGGTGAACCAGCTGGAAAACGGCCACAGTGCCCGCGTCCAGGGCGCGGAGATGAGCTTCAGAGCGCGGGTGACGCCGCGGCTGACGCTCGATGGATCGGCGACTTATACCCATGCCTGGCTGACCGCCCCGGCCCCGGTACTCAAGATCGATTACTCTGGCGCGCGGCTGCCGATGTCTCCGCGGTTCAACTTCGCGCTGCTCGGAACCTACCACTTCTCGCTCTCGCCACGCCATCCGACCGCCCTTACGGTAAGCGACACGTGGATGGGGGAGCGCACCGAGGGATTCGGTACGAGCGCGAGCGCGCGCTATTCCCTACCCTCGTTCAACACCGTGGACATCTACTGGTCGCTCACCCTGTCGCACGCGCTCTCGGCGGACCTGTACCTGAAGAACGTCTTCGACGCCGCGGGCCAGATCGACGCGACCACCCTCGCGAACGAGTATGATCCGAGCGCCCCGACGCCGGTCCTCATCTCCCAGCCGCGCACGGTGGGCATCCTGCTGCGCGCGAGTTTCTAAGGAACGACCATGCCCTCGTCAGCGCATGCGGCGGTGCAGCAGCACTTGATCGAGCTTGGCCGGCGGATGGCTGCCGCCGCGCTGCCTCCCCAGATCGCCGCGCGCGCGGCCATGGAGGAATACTTCACGGCCCCGCCCCTGCCGCGCGTCCTGCGCCGGCCGGCCGCACCGGCAAACCTGCCCGCGGAATGGCTGCTCGGGCCCGATGCGGATGCCAGCCGGCGGCTGCTTTTCCTGCACGGCGGCGGCTATGTCGCCGGCAACATCGCCGCCTATCGCAACTTCGCGATGTGGATCGCCGCGGCGACGCGCTGCGCGGTGCTGCTCATCGAGTATCGGCTCGCGCCCGAGCATCCCTTTCCCGCGGCGCTCGAAGACGCGGTCGCGGCATTTCACTGGATGCGCGTGCATGGACCGGACGGGCCCGCGCCGGCGCGCCGTGCATTCCTGCTCGGGGACTCCGCCGGAGGCGGTCTCGTGCTGGCCACGCTGCTCGCCCTGCAGCAGCGCGGCGCGGGCCGCGCCGACGCCGCCGTGACGTTCTCGGCGTGGACCGACCTCACCAACAGCGGCGCCTCGATGATCGAGAACCAGGATCCGCGCCTCGGGGCCGTGAAGGCGGTGCCGGACCTGTTTGCCGGACTTTATCTGCAGGGGACCGAGGCGACCCATCCACTGGCCTCGCCGCTGTTCGCCGATCTCGAGGACCTGCCGCCGCTGCTGATGCAAGCGAGCGCCGCGGAGCAGTTCCGCGACGACACCGTGCGGGTGGCGCAAAAGATCCTCGCCGCCGGCGGCGAGGCTCGTCTCGATATCTGGCCCGATCTGGTGCACGTGTGGCAAGGCTTCGCGCCCGAGCTGCCGGAGGCGGTCGCGGCGCTGCGCCGCGCAGGAGAATTCATCCAGGCCATCTGAGCGCAGCGTAGGGGCAATATCATGCGTTTGAGAGAGCAAGTGGCGCTGGTCACCGGAGCCGCCAGCGGCATCGGCCGGCAGATCGCACGGACCTTCGCCCGCGAAGGCGCGCGGGTCGCTGTCGCCGATCTCGATCGGGGCGGGGCTGAAGAGGTCGCAGCGGCGCTCTGCGCCGAGGGACGGCAGGCCATTCCCGTCATCATGGACGTGACGGACGAGGCGCAGGTGCAGACCGGAATTGCGCGAGTGCTCGACACTTTCGGCCGGATGGACATTCTGGTGAGCAATGCGGGCATCCAGTGGGTCTGCCCGCTCGAAGCCTTGTCGTTGCAGGACTGGAGGCGCGTCCTCGCGGTGCACCTCGATGGCGCATTCCTCACCACGCGGGCCGCGCTGCAGCAGATGTATCGCCAGGGTGGCGGTAGCATTCTCTACATGGGCTCGGTACACTCGAAAGAAGCCTCGCGCCTCAAGGCGCCCTATGTCACCGCCAAACACGGCCTGCTTGGGCTGGCCAGAACCGTGGCGAAGGAGGGCGCGCCGCACGGCGTGCGCGCCAACGTGATCTGTCCGGGCTTTGTGCGCACCCCGCTCGTCGAGAGACAGATCCCCGAACAGGCCCGAGCGCTCGGGATCTCCGCGGAAGCGGTCGTCCGCGAGGTCATGCTGAGGGAGACAGTCGACGGTGAGTTCACGACGATGGAGGAAGTGGCGGAAGCGGCGGTGTTTCTCGCCTCCTTCGAGTCCCGTGCGCTCACTGGACAGTCGCTGGTCGTCAGCCACGGCTGGTTCATGCAGTGAGCGGCTCGCACGCATTTCGCGAGCAGCACTGGACCTCACCCGACGGTCTGGAGCTTTACACCCGCGTGTACGATGCGGCCCTTGCCGGCGCGCCGACCGTGCTGTGCCTGCCGGGCCTCACGCGCAACAGTCGCGACTTCGAGGCGCTGGCGCCGCATCTGGCCGCACGCTACCGCGTGATCTGCCCTGACCTCAGAGGCCGCGGACGCTCGGCCCGCGATCCACAGTGGCGCAATTACCACCCCGGCACCTACGTCCGGGACGTTCAGGCACTGCTCGATGCGCTCGGGCTGGACCGAGTGGCCATCATCGGGACCTCGCTCGGGGGTTTGCTGGCGATGCTGCTGGCTGTACGACTACCGCAGAGGATTTCCGGCATCGTGGTCAACGACATCGGACCCGAAGCCGATCCGCGCGGCATCGAGCGCATTCGAGGCTACGCGGGCGCGCTTCCTCCCGTGCATACCTGGGATGAGGCGATCGCCCAGTATCGGCAGGTGAACGCTCGAGCCTGGCCCGGGCTCACCGATGAACAGTGGGGTATCGTCACGCGCCGCAGCTACCGCGAGGACGTCTCGGGGGTGCCGGTGCTCGATTTCGACCCGATGATCGGGGAGGCAATCCGGTCGGCCCCAGCGGTACCGGCGGATCTGTGGCCGGTGTTCGCGCAGCTGCGGGCCCTGGCCATGCTCGTGATCCGCGGCGAGCTGTCGGATATCCTGAGTCCGGAAATACTCGAGCGGATGCGGCGCGAAAAGCCGGATCTCGAATCGCTGACCGTCCCCGGGCGCGGCCATGCGCCGCTGCTCGACGAACCGGAGGCGCTCGGCGCAATCGACCGGTTTCTGGCCGGGCTGCCGGCGGGCGGGCACTGAGGACACCCGGCTCGCCACTTGAGGTCCTGGCCGACTCTCCAGCGACGGATGAACCGATCGTCCGCCTCGAACTGCGCTGTGGTCAGATGCAATGCCCGGGCTTTGGCAATTTGCGCGCCATACCGCGCCGGGTCGGGAGGCTCGGTGGACAATTCCGCCCACGCGAACGCCAACCTGTAGTTGCGCTTCACACCGCTCCCGGCCGCGTAGTGCAGTCCCGGCAGCCTGCCCGCGCCGCCGACTTCCCTCGCCCTGCGAAACCGGCGCAGTGCCCCCATGTGGCTTCGCGGCACGCCCCATCCGTGCACAGAGAGAACTCCGAGCGCATCCTGCCCGTCCGAATCATTCTGTGCCGCGGCCGCCCGAACCCACCGCATGACTTGCACATAATTTCGCGTCACACCAAGTCCATAGGCGTACCGAACCCACACCCTATCTTGCGTCACAGAAATTCCCCGGGCAGAAGCTTGACCATCCCATTCGATGGCGTTCCGGTAACCTTTCGGCACTTCTTTCGGCACTTCTTCACCGGCCGCATACAGGCCGCCAGTCGCCCCACCCATTGTCAGCCATCCGGTCGACTGCCGACGGCGAACGCCGTCCGACCCTCCGATGTCCAGATGCGGACCTCACGACAAACTCGGAGAATATCTGCAACTCACGGCGATCCGTTGCGTGCCTCTGATCGTCCTCGTCTCGCGTCACGGCCATTCCCGCAACCTGACGGTGCTGGGGAGGAGCTTACCAATCCCCAATGGAGACTGAAACCAGAAGACCCCTATTTCCACAACTACCGAGAGGATCCGTCCGTCTTTCCGTTCGACCGACGCGAACCCATCCTCAAAAGAGCTTCCGCGCACGACTCCTCCGTCACGAGCGTGTTGAGTATTTTACCCCGTATTGCCCCAAGGACAGCAGCAGTTCTGTCCACCCCGACAACAACAGCAATTCGCCTCGCTATCCCACGCAGTTTCGCAAGATCGATGCTCAGAGTCCGATTACGCACCGTAGTTTGGCACTCGACCCCTTTGGCGTTGTAAAATCGTCCAAGCACCTCCCCTACCGCCCCCGCGTCCGCCAACTTTCCGATTTCCGCTCGGGTGAAGAGATCCCGCTCGAACAGCAGCGAATTGTGCATTGCCCCCACACCAAAGATCAGAACATTCGCCCTCACGACAGCGCGCAGCACTTCCTGGATCTGAGGAAGCCGTACCACCTCCTGGCACGAACCTTCATCAGGAAATATGAGAGGACCATTCAAGCTGAGCACACTTCCCTGCCAGCGGCGTGCCAAGTCCCTGCAAAGCTCCGATGCGTCGTACGGTCCTGGCATCGAATCGATGTGTCCCATCCCCGTGGCAATCCGCAGGTCCGGAATCGGTTGCACGGGCTGCATCTGCTCCACAAGCGCCTGCACGGCGCGTCCGCCGGAAAGCACGACAAGTGAGTGTGCCTTGATCCATTTTCCAACCACAGATGCCGCAAAGTACCCCATGATGCGCCGCAGCGGTATCATCTCCACCCCTCCGATGCTGTGAATGACAACCGCATCGATCGAGAATGTCTTGGCCAGCGCTTTCTCGAGCTCAGGATTCCGGGACTCATACTCAGGAACGGAGATCCGCACAATTCCCCGCTGCTGCGCGATGGCGAGCATGCGCGAAATCTTCGGCTGCGACACCCGGACAAACGTCGCGATCTCAGCCTGAGACATACCTTCTAGATAGTATAGCCGGGCCGCCAAAATGAGCTGCTGGTTGGTATAGTTTGGAATCTTATGGCCTCCATTCACGGGATAGCCGAACACCCACCGCGGATTTTATATCACACGGGCGCATCCCTTGCAGCGCCATCGCTCTCGGGCACCTGGAGCCATATGAGTGCCATTATTCCGCTTGCGACGTACAGCATCGCAAAAATCCACATCACTCCCTTGACTCCGACTTCGCCCAAAGAAAGCGTCACAATCGCTGGACCGAGCAGCATTGCCGCACTAGCACCCAGACTCAGGAGCGACAAGGCCTCTCCACGATGTTCCGGCTCCAGCATCGGCGCTGTGGCCGACAGCGGCACATACCCGGCGAGAGTCGCGCCATACGCCGCGCCCACGGCCAGGCTCAGCACGAAACTATGCGTGGCCATCGGAACGTAATATAGCGCCAGCGTAGTCAACGCACATCCAAAGCCACCGCAGTACGCAATCGTTCGACGCCAGCCCAACACGTCCGCAAGCATCCCAAACAGCAAATTCCACACGATGTTTGACAAAAACATCGTGCTCAGGAGAGTCAGGAAGTCCCGCTGTGGAAATCCAATTGTCTTCTCGAAATACGCTGGGAGAATGATGAAAAACCCGAACTCTGGCGCCGTGTTTATCGCGCGTACTATGCACGCCACGAGCGTTCTTGGCTTCCTCACCGCCAGCTTCAACGACCCGATCAGCGCGCGCACCGGTCTCTCGCTCCCTGCCACCAGTCGAGACCTACCGCGACGCTCTTTCACGCCTAACAAAAGAATCGCCCCCCCAAGGATGACCAGCCCTGTCGAAGCCCAGAGGGTATCTAAGCGGCCTATTCTCGGTATCCAGAACCGCGCGAATAGCGACCCGAGAGTCGGGAGTCCTCCCGTAAAGGCGAACCAGAACCATCCCATGGCGGAAGCCAGCCGATTCCTCGGCGCGACAACAGTTATCCAAACGAGGAATCCATAGGCAAATAGAGGATATCCAAGACCCCTAAGACCATAGGTCAACAGAATGACCGCATAATCATTGTGGCCGATGCCGAACACGAGAAACGGCACCTCCAAGAGGATCCAGATGAAGAATCCGATGCAGATGACGCGACGAGGACCCCAGACGTCTGAGAGCGCGCCAGAAAACCAGCCTGCGGCGGCCGCCGCAAACCCGTAACACGTAAAGACGACGCCTACCGCGCTTGGCGAGAGATGCAATCTATCGGCGAGAAACGGCGCGAGATACCCCGATTCGACCCCATCTCCCGTCAGAAAGAACAGCAGACCTACAAATCCCCACAACAGTGCGGGCGGAATCCCAATCCTATACAACAAACCCGCGCCTTCCACCTCCTCCTCGACTCCGCGCAGGCCAGGACCGCCCTGGGGCCCAGCCGCCACCGGTCTTCGCGGTGATTCGCTGTTCGCCAATTTATATGACTCCCGACATGATCCGCTGCCTATTGCGACCTCATCAGCCTAGACTCGCCCGTCAGTCACATTGCCGCTCTACAGGCCGCCTCTTTCCGTCCGCTCCAGACCGCCGTGAACCCCCTTCGCCCGCGGCCCGATCATGAGGCGTCGACCGGCCGCGCCCCTTTCCCCTTTATGGCATCACCATGACCAACCGTACGCAGATTGGCTCGTGAATTACGCTCAACCCCATTCCCTTGCCGAGCCAGATCCTGGACAGGTCGCCGACAGACTCCGCCGTTTCCGCAGCTCTCGCACGCGCCACGCCCGGCCCAACACGCGTCCGGAACCACCTGCGCTTAAGTGATCGTCGCGCCACCATCCATGATGATGTCGGACCCGACAAAGTACGTGGCAAGATCCGTCGCCAGAAGGCACACGATACCGACGATCTCGTCCATTTCACCGAATCGCTTGATTGGCACGGAGTTGGCCCACCAGTCGACATCCTTCTGGGACATTGCGGCATGCGCCCCGGATATCAGGTAACCCGGGCTGACCGAGTTGATTCGAATTCCATGCCTAATGTAATTTACGGCCATGGCTTTGGTAAGGTGTTTCGCTCCGCCTTTCGACGCCGTGTATGCAACCATGTAATCGGTCTCCGTCCGCGTGGGATTCACGATGCTGCCGGACATGGACACCGTGTTTATGATCGACCCTCCATGCTTATGGGCGACCATAACTTCCGCACATTCACGGTTGACCAGAAACATCCCCAGGAGATTCACATCGACAATTCGCTTGAACGCGCCGACCGGCATTTGCGGATTGTCCCCCATGTCAAAGATGCCCGCGTTGCTGTGTACGACGTCGATCGTTCCAAACGCGTCGACCACTCTGCGGGTCATTTCCTTGACGTCGTTTTCCTGACACAGATCAGCGCCTATGGCCACCGATTTCACCCCAAACCGCCCACTGAGTGATTTCGCGACGGCTTCAGACTCACCCACCGCTGCGGGCAAGTCCACAATGGCCACATCCGCGCCGAGTTCGGCGAAGGCGGTAGCTGTCGCCCTCCCAATACCTCCTTTCGCGCCCGTGACGATGGCTTTCTTACCTTTCAGGGTAAACCGAGCCGCCACGCTCGTGATTTCTTTGACCACCAAATTGTTCAAGGACTTTGCCTGAGTCATCATCCTTCTCCTGTGTGCAACGCCATATTGGATCGGATGCGCTAATTGGAGCGCTTTGCCCGAATACGCGAGAGCTGTTGGAACTCCTGTTTGAGATCGCAGTAGACGCTTCCAAAAAGCCGGTAATACTCCATGTAGCGCTCGTGCTCCTCGGCCACCGGCTCCATCGGATCGACGTACTCGGATTTTGTCCTTGCAATCGAAAAGTCCTTGAACACCCCGACTGCTACACCCGCGAGAATCGCATCTCCCATCGGCGCCCCTATGCGACTTCTGACAAATACGGTCGGCACGTTAAAGACATCCGTGATCATACGGCGCCAGAGGCGATTCCTGGCTCCACCTTCGTTTAGAACGATCGGGAAGTTCAGTTTCGACGAACGCTTCTGAATGATCTGAAACGACTCGTACATCGCGAATGTGACGCCTTCCATCGTCGCGCGTACCAGGTGCGCCTTCGTGTGATGAAGCGATAACCCAAAAATGACCCCACGCGCCTCGACGTCCCACAGTGGCGTGCGCTCACCCATGAGATAGGGCAAAACCACCAACCCATCGCAGCCGAGAGGCACGGACTCGGCCTGCTTTTCCATGCTGTCGTACGCACTGAAGCCGGGCACTACCTTTTCCGTCGCGACTTCCAGCTGGGAAAAGTTATCCCGAAGATACCGAAGCGACTGTCCGCCGCAGGTCGTGGCGGCCACGGTGGCGAAGACCTTTCTGGAGTCGGTAACATACGAGCAGTTGATCATCGTATCCACGATCAGCTCCGGATCCTCGTGGATCACTCCGATCACCCCGCATGTGCCAAGATTGATCTGGATGTCGCCGGTACGCACGGCACCGCCACCCATCCAGCCTGCATTGCAGTCTACGGAACCCGCGGCGACTGGAATGCCAGGAACAAGCCCGGCCGACTTCGCGGCGGCGGGCAGCGTTTCTCCCACTATATCTTCGCACGAGAAGAATTCCGGTAGAATTTCCGGATCAAGACCTATTTCCCGCAGCAAGTTCTCGTCGAAACAATTTCGCTTAAGGTCATACGCGACCCCGAAAAACGCCCCCGACGAGAAGTTCGCCGTCGCCCGACCGGTGAGCTTCAGCCGGATATAGCCATCGATCGTCAGCGCCTTATGGATCCGGGCAAAGCTCTCAGGGCGATTTTGCCTCTCCCACATCAGGTTGACGAGTATCGGGTGATCCTCCAGACGGTTTCGGCTCACGCGGAATAGGCGTTCTTCACCGATGTTTTCTCGTAGCCATTGAACCTGCTCCGTGGCACGCCGGTCCATCAGGTTGTACGCGAGCTCAATTGGATTGTGGTCGCGGTCCACCATCACCAATGACGGCAGAGCGGAGGAATTGGCGATCCCCTTGATCTCCTCGGGACGAATCCCGGCAGCACCGATGCACTCGCGGATCACCTCGCAAGCGGCAACCCAGTAGATGTCCGGGTCGTGCTCCGACCACCCCGGCGCATTCGAATAGATCGGATACTCCCGGTACGCGTACCCCAGGACATTGGCCGACTCGTCGATGATGCAGCCCTTCACCCCACCAGTTCCGTGATCGAGTCCCAGCAGATATTGAGGCATTTTATCCCCTCTGTTATCGCACCGTGCGCGGCAAGTGTCTGAGAGTCTTGAAGACCGCGACCTTCACTGTCGGCAACTGCTGCCGATGCCACGGGTTCCCGCACGCACCGCTTGCTTGTGCCCATGACTGGACACCCAGACCACAGGGCCGTGCTCGACGGTCATGCAACCGCTCTCGCCCTCTCGGTTCCTCCGCTCCCACCAAGCAGGAGCCCGGGGGGACGGCCCCGCAATCGGGACGACGATCTCATGCGTCGCGAATCCGCTCCGGATGCTCCAAAACCTTCTTTAGGTCCAGCAGGAACCGGGCTCCGTACGCACCGTCTATGACCCTGTGGTCGAACGTACCTGTAATCGACATCATCGGAACTTCATGCCAGGACCGCTCCCTCGAAACCGCGCGTGTTTGAATCGCACCTATGGCCAGAATGCAGGACTGCGGCGGGTTCAGGATTGCCGTGAATCGGGGAATCCCATAGCTGCCGAGATTGGAAATCGTGAAGGTCCCGTGTTGAAGTAGTTCCGCATCGATTTTTCCCTCCCGCACCTGCCTGATGTTCCCGGCATTCTCCGCGGCTATCGCGATGATTGTTTTTTCGTCCACATTCCGTACGACCGGAACCACGAGCCCCTGATCTATTGAAACCGCAAGGCCAACGTTGACGGAACGAAAGACGCGGATGCCCTCATTGGTAAATGATGCATTCACCAACGGGTGGCTGCGGCATACGACAGCAACCCCTTTCGCAATGATATCGTGATATGCCACCTTCACGTCATTTCTTTGCGCATTCATATCGGATCGCAAGCGCATGCAGCTGCTCGCCTCGATTTCGATTTCCGCGTTGAATGTCGGAATCGACGCCCCAATCTGCATCCGATCGGCGATGCTGCGGCGGATGGACGTAAGAGGTCGCAGATCGAACGGTGCACCCTGTTGCAGCCGGTCGTGCTCGCGCGCCGCCGCAAATCGTGCCACGTCATCAGCGCTCAGCGTGTCCTTGCCCGTCGCCGCATGAACGGCCGCGATCGACACGCCGAGTTCGCGGATTGCTCTCTTGGCAGCCGGCGTTGCCTGTACCGCACCCGTCGAGGCGGAACTACGAACGGAGGCTGCGCGATCCGGAGCGGCCGACTTCTCTGTCGAGGCCCCTGGCTCGGAACCCTCCGGCGCACGCTTGCCTCCCTCCCCCCCCGTGGGTGTATCCAGATCTTTGGCGTCCTCAGGATTCCCGATATATGCGATCACCTCACCGACGACAGCGAACTCCCCCTCCGGTATCGCCTGCTTCAGCAACGTACCCTTGGCAAAGCTCTCCACTTCGAGGATAGATTTGTCCGTCTCGACCTCAAGCAATACGTCACCGCGGTTCACGGGCTCACCCACCCCCTTCCGCCATGAAACGACGCGCAGTCGGTCCGTATTGGTGCCTCCCGATGGCATAGGGATCTTTGTAATCATGGTGCTCCCCTATGCCGCCTTATTCTCGCCTCCAAACGCCCTGATGAAGCCAAGCACTTCTTCTATTAATGCCTCTTGGCTTCGCATCATCACATCGAGCGCGCCGCCCCGGCCGAGTACATCGTTAGGATTCAACTTTCCTACCTCGTTCATGGAGAAATAGCCATTCTCACACTCCAGTACGGTCCGTTTGAGGCACGATCCCACATTGACCTTGGCAACTCCACGTGCGATGCTCGGCTCAAACTCCGCCTTGTCGATACCCGTACCTCCATGCAGAACCAGGGGAACGGAGACTTTACGATGCAGGTCTTCGAGCAACTCGAAGTCAAGTCTGGCCTTGGCCCCCTCGAGAAAGTGCACGTTGCCGACCGAGACGGCCAGCGCATCCACGCCCGTGCATTGCACGAACTTCGCGGCCATTTCGGGATCGGTGGCTCTGCCGGAGTGCCGCTTTCCTCCCAGGTGCTCTACCATTCCCAGAGCCCCAACCTCTCCTTCAACAGCGACGTCACATGCGTGCGCGAATTCCACCAGCTTCCGCGTCGGCTCAATCAATTTCTCCGCGGGCATTTCCTCATCAACGAACATGACCATATCGAAGCCCGCCTTGACGCCTCTGTATGCCACGTTCATGTCGATCGACTCGTTGAGCAGAGTAGCCACCGGAACCGAGGCATTCGAGGCAACCTTCCTCGCAATTGCCCCGTACAGGCCGATCTCCTCCTTGAACCTGCGCGTCGGATTAGCAAGATATTCGCCGCAAAACCCCGTCATCACTGGAGATCGGGCAATCTCGGCCGCACGTACGATAGCGAGAAGTGATTCCAGACTCCACGCCTCGAAATATCCGACCGCGTAGCTGCCAGCACGCGCACGCTTGAGAAGATCGACGCATCGAATGGACGACATGTCTTTACGCCTGTGTGTTACATCTTCATGAGGGAGCGGGCTGCGTCGATGATACGAGCAGTCGATGGAATGACGAACTTCTCCATGACCGGCGCACACGGAATCGGAACGTCATATGCCGCCAATCGTTTGATCGGCGCATCGAGCAGGTAGATTTCGTGCTCGGCGATATAGGAGGCGAGCTGCGCCCCCCAGCCGTTGCTATAGGTGTCTTCGTGAACGATCATCAATCGGCGCGTTTTCCTGAGCGACTCAATCACCAGCTCATAGTCAAATGGCGCCAAGGTACGCGGATCGATCACTTCGCAACTGATGTCGTCCTCGTCAAGTTCCGCAGCGGCATCCATTGCCCGGTACATCATCAGGAGGTTGGCCACGATGGTGATATCCTTTCCCTCCCGGCGCACCACCCCTCGCCCAAACGGCACAGTGTAATCTTCCGCGGGTACCTCTCCCACCATGGACAAGGCGCCGCTCTCGGTCCGCTTGCCTCCGTAGAGAAGCTTGTGCTCGAAAACCAGAACGGGATTATCGTCGCGAATCGCCGTCTTAAGCAGACCTTTGGCGTCGTAAGCGGTAGCCGGGCAAATCACTTTGAGTCCCGGCGCGTGCGTAAAGAACCCCTCCAGGCTTTGGGCGTGCTGGGCGCCGCGACCCGTGGCGCCAACTGGCGCACGCATCACCATAGGCACACTGACGCGCCCCCCTGACATGTATCGCATCTTCGCGGCCTGGTTGACCAACTGGTCCATGCAACAGAAGAGAAAGTCACCGTATTGCACGTCAGCAATCGGCCGCATGCCGGCCATGGCCGCGCCGACCGCCATGCCTACGATCAGCATCTCAGAGATGGGGGTGTTCAGTACACGCTCGGGACCGAATTTGCCATGCAGACCCCGGGTCACCGCAAAAGCGCCTCCGTAGCCGCCATTGGCGTCACTGACGTCTTCTCCCAAGCAAAACACGCGCTCATCCCGCGCCATTTCCTCTGCAATGGCCTGGTTCAACGCCTCTACGATCGACATCTGCGGCATCAGACTTCCCCTTCTCCGGCGTAGACATTCCGCAGCGCATCCTCAGGCTCAGGATCCTGCGAAGACTCCGCAAATTGCACCGCCCCATCCACCTCCTCTTGCACACTGTTCTCGATTGCGTCCAATTCGGCATCGGTCGCGACCTTCTCCTCGACCAGCCTGCCGCGAAAGAGCTTGATCGGATCTCTGGCAAGCCACGCCGATTCTTCATCATCCGGACGATACGCAGAAGCGTCGCTGCGCGAGTGGCCGGCAATTCGGTAAGTCATCAATTCAAGCAGCGTAGGGCCCCCTCCGCGTCTGGCGCGAGCAATTGCCCTTGTGGCCGCTTCATTTACGGCCATCAGATCGTTGCCATCGATGCGCTCACCTGGAATTCCGTAGGCTGCTGCGCGCTCGGCGATCGTCTGCACTTTCATGGTCGCCTGAACGTGCGTTGAGGCACCGTAGAAATTGTTCTCGCAGACGAAAACGACCGGCAGGTCCCACAGAGCCGCCCCGTTTATTCCTTCGTGAAACCCTCCTTCATTGGTCGCTCCATCACCGAAGAAGCACACCACGATATCGTCCGTCCGTCGCAACTTGCAGGAATATGCCATTCCCACCGCTATCGGAATGTTGCTTCCGACGATCGCGTTCGCCGGCACCGCACCCACACTGATGTCGCCCATATGCATCGCACCGCCCTTGCCATGGCAACATCCGTTCGCTTTCCCGAACATCTCGCACATCATTGCTCTAAGTGAAACGCCCTTGGCCAGATCGTGCCCCGCCGGGCGGTGAGTGGACGCCATGTAATCCGTCGGGCGGGTGTCATACAGCACGCCCACCGCGCAGGCCTCCTGTCCGTGCGACTGATGGATGCTGCCTGAGATTCTGCCTTCTAGAAAGAGAAAGTAGATCTGCTCTTCGTACTTACGGATCCGCACCATGGACTCGTACATTCCCAGCGCCTTCGTCCGTTCCGGTAGCGCAACCACCGTTTTCGCGCTCACGTCACTCTCCAACTGGATTGTGTCGGTGTTCTTCATAACTATAGTCGACATAAATATATTGATTTTAGATTGCCCCATCAAGGACTTAGTCGCAGCCGACCCATCCGGTTCACGGGCGATCGGTGCGCCGGAGTGCATATTTATTCCGCATAACTACTCTTGACGCCATTGATAGCACAGCGTACGTTATCGCACAAGTATGAAGGGGTGGGGGTTCCCAATGAGCTTGAAGCCGCTTGCCGTTGTCAAACAGGCCGCGCCGTTGGCCGCAGCCGCGTACGCCCGCACAGACACGAATGTACACGCCCTCGAGCCTCGCGCACGACTCCGGACGGTCGTACTTCACAGGCTCGGACAGAACCTCAAGTCCGCGATTACGGAACCGATCCTTTCCCGGGCGGACCCCAAACGCGTGTCCAACTACGACAGCCTCGCCCAAGCGCTTGCCTTCTCTCCGAGCGGCACCGGCAGCAGCTATAGCATCAGTGCCGCGGCAACTCATTCCTTTGGCACCAATGGAATCCCGACTGGATGGCCGCACTGTAGCGGCGGGAACTTCGATAGCGGAAGCGTAAAGACGACCTCTCCGGTGTCCCGTTTGCCAACCGGACACCCACCTCCGCCAATCACGCGCAAGGCCGACCGTCCGCACTGGCATTGACGTTGATCGTCATGCCACAGCGAACCATTGAACGAGTTCTATTGAGGGTGTAACACGTATGATCACGAACCACGCGTCCCGCTCCCAGAGTGCACCTCGCCAGTTCGGAACTGCCTCAGGCTTCGTTGCCTCTTACGCTGCGCTCCTTGCCGGCGCCGTATTCCTCCTTGCAAGTCATATTTCCGTCGCCCAGACCTTAACTCACATTTCCCGGTCCAAGTCTAATGATTCCGTGGAGATCGCGCCCGTTTCGTCGCCGACATCCGATACCCACCTTGATACAAAAGAACACGCATATGTGAGAAGGACACACTACTCGTTACACAGTGAGGTATCTCCTGCCAAGGCGCCAGACCCCCATGCGCCGAACTCTACCTCTGTGCCGAGACCGACGCTCAACCAGCTCCACGCAGTAAAAATATACGGGTATCGGGCGTTTGCGAGCCAGGTCATACCCCCCGTACAGTTGGCAAACTCCTCACAACCCGCTGAGTCGGTCACGAAATCCATGATAAACATGCTCGGCCCCGACGCTGGCGGTCCGCAGGCCCTCAGCATGCTGCCGAACGTCTACGTAGCGGGTTACAACAATTACAGCGAAACTGGGCGCTCACAGATCTCACTTCGCGGCATCAAGGTGGGGTATAACAGCATTCCCGGCGACCTGGAATCGGAGGCGGTCACAGTTGAACTCGATGGCGTGCCGCTCAATAGTATGGGAGAGTTTACGGACTGGCACTCTCCCGAGGTCCCGATCGGCGCACTTATGGCCGGCGAGAACGTCATCGTCGGTCCAGGTAATCCAAGTGAGCGCTGGTACGCCAGTCTCGGCGGCACCATTGATTTCATTCCCGTACAGCCTTCCGCGCTCCCAGGCGGTGACGTGGAAGTCGCGGGCGGCAGCGACCAGACACTCGACGACTCGGCGGTATACAACACCGGAGCAATAGACGGCTGGTCGACCGTGTTCGGCATTGCATCAGCACGCAGCCTGTCATTCCGCACCTCGCAATTCAGTCTACCGAGTGATACCGAGGAGGCGTACATCAAGACGCGCAAGCTCTTCAGCCACGGCTCATCGGTGAGCTTCGGTGCATACTATCAACGCAACCACGAGTGGCGTCCGAACATGATTCCGCTTCGGCCCGTCCCACTCGTTGATACCGGCGGCCTGGGCATCGGAGCACCCTATAGCCAGCAGACCTCCGGGTTTTACGCCACACTGCCCAGATCTCTTTGGCATAAGGAACTTCTGATACAAAACTGGCTGCTGTGGTCGCACATGCATTTCTCGCTCTCGCGGAGTCTCAAACTGTCAAATATGACCTGGATACGTATCGGCAAAGACTTCCATTACCGAGTTACCCAATACAGTACCAATCCAAGCAGTCCCTACTATTCCGGTAGCCCGATGAACGTGGAGTACTACGTGCAAAGCTCCAAAACATTGGGGGACAGGATAACACTGCGCGAGCGCTTCAATCGTAAAGACACGTTAAGCGTCGGAGGTTATGTCGTAACGTCCCTCGCGAATGAGCACTTGAACGAATATTCGACATTTTCTAAATTTGATGGAAGTACACTCCAGTATCCGCAACAGGGTTTCCTCTACAACGTGAGCAGCTTCTACTCGGCCGCTTTCGTACAGGACGATTTCCGTCCGCTACCGCAGTTAAAGATTGTTCCGGGATTCCGCGTCGTCCAGTATGTAAGCCTGTTGTCGAACCGATCCCAGTCAGCGGCTTGTATAGAGTTCGCAAGCCTCAACAACGGCAACTGTCCCGTGGTAGGCAATTCTTATACCGTCAACGGCAATACCTTTCAGTTTCTAGGCTACCCAACCTTCCCGGATCAGGAGCTGAACTTTGTCGAAACTGAACCATCGATCGGGGCCAACTACGAACTCGTACGCGGCCTGCATCTGTTTGGCAACTTCTCGATCACCCGGCATCCGCCGAATGCTTCTCGAACCCTGTCGACATTTCCGATCGATATCCAGACCCTCAAGCCCGGGCAATCCGAGGAATATGATATTGGGATACGATTTGTAAAGATGCACCTCGGTATTTTGCATGACGTGTATGCGTCCTTGGATTTCTTCCACAATCTGATGACGCATGAGACGTTCTCTTATACGACAGCGGAACACCCGTTGACGATATTTTTCGGGAACGGCTCGGGCGTATACAAGGGAGCGGATCTGTCCTTACAAGGCCGGATGGGTGAACACTGGAATGGATTCGTCAATGTAGGCTACTTGCAAGCGCGTTGGAATCAGTTCCGATCACCCGTAACTCCTTCAGGAAAGGAATTCACTGGCGCTGGTCTGCCAGTTTCCAACTCCCCAAAGTACACGGTCAACGCCGGGCTTGGTTACTTGTTCCGGCTGCCGGGGGCTCGCGTGCATGCGATGCTTTGGGATCAGTACACTGGAGCGCGTTATCTGTTCGACGTCAATACAGGTAGTCCGACGAACGTCCCGGAGCCGGCATTCAATCTCGTGAATTTTTCCGTTTCCCTGCGTACTCACTTGATTCCTGGCACCCGTGCCGACATCATCTCGGTACAAGCGATCAATCTCGCCAATACAGAGTACAACTCCACGGAATACATCAGTTCTGGTGGGTATTTTGGTACACCCACGGGTGGGTACATCATCGGTAACCCGGGTGCACCACGTATGATATTCGCTTCGCTGAGAGCGGAGTTCTAAATTGGGACAATGTGAGTTACGCAGACCGTCGAGAACAGTCGAACATGAACCAGCACCAAAAGGCGGCCCGCCGCTCACGGCGGCCGCTCTGGATCGTGGTCGGCACGTGCCTGCCGACGTTGTGCACCGCGACTCAGCGCTATGTCGTCCCAGCGCCGGTGGAGGTCACCGCTGCCAACCGCTCGCACTATATGGGTATTCTGCCGACCTGGCGTCGTGTGACCCCGGTCG
>JAKBWB010000033.1 GCA_021843755.1 Pseudomonadota bacterium | reverse complement strand
GCGACCACGAGACGATGAGCATCGCGGTGACCGCCGCCGAGACCGGCATCCTGGTGATGGGCACCCTGCACACCAACGGCGCGGCGCAGACCGTGGATCGCATGGTGAACGTGTTCCCGAACGACAAGCAATCGCACGTGCGCGCCATGCTCTCGACCTCGCTGCGCGGGGTGATCTCGCAACAGCTGCTGCAGCGCGCCGACCGCCCCGGCCGGGTCGCGGCCCTCGAGATCCTCATCAACACCCCGGCGGCGGCCAGTCTGATCCGCCAGGGCAAGCTCGATCAGCTGGAGAACACCATGCAGTCGGGCGCCCAATTTGGCATGCGCACCATGGATTCGGCCATCCAACAGCTGCTCGATCAGCGCCTGATCACCGGCCGCGAGGCCTATTCCAAGGCGATCAATAAGTCGCGCTTCGAGCCCGTCAAGGACCTCGGCTGAGCCCCGCCGGCGCGGTCCCGGCGCGCCGCGCCCCCGGGCCCTGTGCCGCGCCGCTGCGCGGCGCACCAGCTCTCGGTACACTCTGCGCATGAGCGAGACATTCTTCGTCACCACCGCGCTGCCCTACGCGAACGGTCCGTTTCACATCGGCCACATCATGGAGTACATCCAGGCCGATATCTGGGTGCGCTTCCAGCGCATGCAGGGCAAGCGCGTACATTTCGTCGGGGCCGACGACGCGCATGGGGCGCCGGTCATGCTCAAAGCCCAGGCCGAGCACACCACCCCCGAGGCGCTGGTGGCGCGCATCGCCGCCGACCGGCCGCGCTATCTCGAGGGCTTCCACATCGGCTTCGACCACTGGCACTGCACCCACTCGAGCGAGAATACCCGGCTCTCGCAGGACATCTACCGGCACCTGCGGGCCGCCGGACTGATCGACTCCCGATCCGTCGAGCAGTTCTACGATCCCGTTCAGGGCATGTTCCTCGCCGACCGCTACATCAAGGGCGAGTGTCCGAAATGCCATGCCAAGGATCAGTATGGGGATGCGTGCGAGGTCTGCGGTAGCGTCTACGCCCCGACCGAGCTCATCGCGCCCTACTCGGCGCTGAGCGGCGCCAAGCCGGTGCTCAGAAGCTCCGATCATTTCTTTTTCCGGCTCTCCGACCCGCGCTGCGCCGCGTTCCTGCGCCAGTGGCTGGAGCAGCCCGGGCACGTACAGCCCCAGGTCGCGAACAAGGCGCGCGAATGGCTCGAGGGCCGGGACGAGCGGGCGCTCTCGGACTGGGACATCTCGCGCGACGCACCCTACTTCGGCATCCCCATCCCGGATGCGCCGGGGAAATTCTTCTACGTCTGGCTGGACGCGCCGATCGGCTACCTCGCCTCGCTGAAGAGCTACATCGACAGCGGCAAGGCACTCGCCAGCGGGGAGACGCGCACCTTCGAACAGCTGCTCGCCGCCCCCGATACGCGCCAGGTGCACTTCATCGGCAAGGACATCATCTACTTCCACACGCTGTTCTGGCCGGCGATGCTGCACTTCGCGGGCCCCCCGTACCGGGTTCCGGACAACGTGCACGTCCACGGCTTCATCACGGTCTCGGGCGAGAAGATGTCGAAGTCGCGCGGCACCGGCATCAGCCCGTTGCGCTACCTCGAGCTCGGCATGAACCCGGAGTGGCTGCGCTACTACCTCGCGGCGAAGCTGAACGCTAACGTCGAGGATCTCGATTTCAATCCGGACGACTTCGTGGCGCGGGTCAACAGCGATCTCATCGGCAAATACGTCAACATCGCCAGCCGCGCCGCGCCCTTCGTCACACGGCACTTCGACGGCTCGCTCGACTATCCGGCGGGAACCGGCGAGCTCCTCGACGGCGCGCGCGAGGTGCTCGAGCAGGTGCGCGAGAGCTACGCGGCCCGGGAGTTCGCCCGGGCGATGCGCCAGATCATGACCTTCGCCGACCGGCTCAACCAGGATTTCGACGCCCGCCGCCCCTGGATCCTCGCCAAGGACCCGACGCAGCGCGCCGCGCTTCAGGATAGCTGCGCGCGCGCCCTCTACGGATTCAAGGTGCTCACCTGCCTGCTCGCGCCGGTGCTGCCGGCGCTGGCCGAGCGGGTCGCGCGCGAGCTGCTCGGCTTGCAGCGGCCGCTGACCTGGACCGATGCGCTCGAGCCGCCGCGCCGCATCCATCCCTATCGCCACCTCATGACTCGCATCGACCCCAGGCAGCTCGATGCGCTGTTCGAGCCCGCCGGAGAGATGCCCGTGGATACCAAGACCGCACCACAAACACCATCCGCTGAGCCGTCCGGCTCGAGCGCAGCGCCGCGCCCCCCACCCGCGGCAACCCAGGCGCCGCCAACCCTGTCCATCGAGGAGTTCAAACGCATCGATCTGCGCGTTGCGCGCATCGCGGCGGCCGAGCACGTCGCCGGAGCCGACAAGCTGTTGAAGCTCACGCTCGATCTCGGCGGCGAGGCCCGCACGGTGTTCGCCGGAATAAAATCCGCATACGACCCGGCGGCGCTGGTCGGGCGCCTGACGGTGTTGGTGGCGAATCTCGCGCCGCGCAAGATGAAGTTCGGCTTGTCCGAAGGCATGGTGCTCGCCGCCAGCGGCGAGACCGGCGGTCCGTACCTGCTCGCACCCGATTCCGGTGCCGTCCCGGGCATGCGCATCAGCTGAGTCACCCGTCCTCCAGGCGATGACAGCGGCACGTGACCGGCAGGCGGCCGAGCCCGCGCGGGCAACAGCGGGAGGCGCCTGCACGCGCCTCCCGCCAGGCGATCACGCCATTGCGGACGGCGCCCCCCGGCAGCCGGCTCAGGCTGCGCCATCCGCGAGCGCCACCGCGATCGACGCGCTCCTGCCGCAAACTCAGTGCACCCGCTGCGGCCATGCCGGCTGCCGGCCGTACGCCGAGGCGATCCGGCGCGGCGAGGCCGAGATCGACCAGTGCCCGCCCGGCGGCGCGGCCGTGATCAGCGCGCTCGCCACGCTCCTCGGGCGCGCGCCACGGCCGCTCAATCCCGCCCACGGCGCCGAGGGACCGCCGCTGCTTGCGCACATCGACGAACGGGCCTGCATCGGCTGCGCCAAGTGCCTGCCATCGTGCCCGGTCGATGCCATCATCGGCGCACGCAAACACATGCATACCGTCGTGATGGAGCTGTGCACCGGCTGCGAGCTGTGCATCGCCCCCTGCCCGGTCGACTGCATCACTCTGGTGCCCCGCTCGGCGCTGCCCGCAGCGCCTCCACCAC
This sequence comes from Pseudomonadota bacterium, assembly GCA_021843755.1. Classification (GTDB taxonomy): domain Bacteria; phylum Pseudomonadota; class Gammaproteobacteria; order Steroidobacterales; family Steroidobacteraceae; genus 13-2-20CM-66-19. The sequence goes on along the minus strand of JAKBWB010000033.1, from coordinate 14,131 downwards.
CGGAACCGGCCGCCAACCGCGCGCGCTACAGCGCGCACCTCGAGCGGATCGAGCGACGTGCCCGCGAGCGCGCCGAGCTGCTGGCGGCGCGCAAACGCTTGGCGGCCAGCGAACGCCCCGGGACCGAGTGAGCGTGCACCCGATCACCCGCCGCGCGATCTACCGCCGCCTGCGCGCCGCCAACCCCGAGCCGCGCAGCGAGCTGCAGTACACCACGCCTTTCGAGCTGCTGGTCGCGGTCATGCTGTCGGCGCACACCACCGACAAGAGCGTCAACACCGCGACGCGCCGGCTGTTTCCGGTGGCCAACACCCCCGCGGCGCTGCTCGCGCTGGGCATCGAGGGCGTGAAGCCGTACCTGAAGCCGGTCGGACTCTACAACGCCAAGTCGCGCAACCTGATCGGCCTATGCCGGCGCCTGCTCGAGCAGCACAACGGCCGGCTGCCGGCGCGGCGCGCCGAGCTGGAGGCGTTGCCCGGGGTCGGCCGTAAAACCGCCAGCATCATTCTCAACATGGTGTTCGGCGAGGCGCAGATCGCGGTCGACACTCACATCTTCCGCGTCGCCAACCGCACCGGCCTCGCCCCCGGCAAGACGCCGCTCGCCGTCGAGCGCGCCCTGGTGGCCAACACCCCGGAGGAATTTCAGCGCGATGCGCATCACTGGCTGCTGCTGCACGGCCGCCACGTGTGCACGGCGCGCGCCCCGCACTGCCCGAGCTGCATTCTGGCGGATCTGTGCGAGTATCCTCACAAGAGCGTCGCGGCGCCGCCGGCGCGCCGGGCGCACGCCCCCCGCACGCCCCGCCGCAGGAGAGCCGATTAACGCCCATGCCCATGTTTGCCCAGCAGAGCCGCGAGCAGCTGCGCCGGATGTACCTCGAGGCGTGGCGCAAGTTCAGCGCGCAGCAGCCACTGGAGCCGCTCGAGGGACAGATCGCCGCCGTGATCGGCGAGCATCGCGAGTACCTGCCCATGCTCAAGTCTCCCGAAGCGCTGGAAGCACAGTTCACCCCGGAGGCCGGACGGCAGAATCCCTTCCTGCACATGAGCCTGCATCTGGCGATCCGTGAGCAGGTGGCGACCGACCGGCCGGCGGGAATCGCCCGGGTACACCGCGACCTCACCGCTCGGCTCGGCAGTGCGCACGCCGCGGAGCACGCGATGCTCGAGCCGCTCGCCGAGGCGCTGTGGGAAGCTCAGCGCGCCGGGCGCATGCCCGATGAGCAGCGCTACCTGGAGCGCCTGCGCTCGCTCTAGGGGCCGCGGCTGCGCCCACGCTGGCGCGGCAGCGCGCCCCTTGTGCACCAGACGGTCGATCAGGCCGCCCGCGACACCGCCGGCAAGCGGCATCACCCGGAACAGCCACGGCGGATGCACCGCCCAGCCGCCGCGATCGAGCCGGTCGACTTGCGGTTCTGGCCGTCCCTGGCCCGTGGGCGGTGCGACGCACACGGGCGCGCGCGCCAGACACGCCCGACCTGTGCGGTTCCGAGCACTCGCGCACACTCTGGCCCCCTGGGGGCGTGTGCCGCGGCCGCACTGGTAGACTCGCATCGTACCTGCGGACGTGAGGACCGAGCATGGAAGTGAGCGGCGGGGGCACGGTGGACATCGACGCACCAGAGCACCAGTCGGTCGAACAGATCCGGGACCTGCAGCTTCAGCGCCTGCGCTGGTCGGTCCGCCACGCCTGCGAGAACGTCCCGCACTACAGGCACAGCTTTGCCGACCGGGGCGTGCGCCCGGATGATCTGCGCACGCTCGAGGACCTCGCCCAGTTCCCGTTCCTGACCAAACAGGACTTCCGCGTCAACTATCCGTTCGGCTTGTTCGCCGTGCCGCGCGCGCGAGTCGTGCGCATCCACACCTCGAGCGGCACGACCGGCAAGCCTACGGTGGTCGGTTATACGGCGCGCGACATCGACATCTGGACCACGCTGATGGGCCGCTGCATCCGCGCCGCCGGCGCGCGCACCGGCGATATCGTTCACATCGCCTATGACTACGGATTGTTCACCGGCGGCTTGGGCTCGCATTGGGGAGCGGAACGGATCGGCTGCACGGTGATCCCCGTCTCGAGCGGCCGCAGCGGCTGGCAGGTCGAGCTCATCGAGGATTTCCGCCCCGACATCCTGATGGCCACTCCCTCGTACGCGCTGAACCTCGCCGAGACCTTCGAGCGGCGCGGACTCGACGCGAAGCTGAGCTCCCTGCGCATCGGCATCTTTGGCGCCGAGCCCTGGACCGAGGCGACTCGCGCGGCGCTGCAGGCGCGACTCGGGCTCGAGGCATTCGATCTGTATGGCCTCGCCGAGGTGATGGGTCCCGGGGTGGCCTGCGAGAGCGCCGGCGGCCCCGAGGGCCTGACGCTGTGGGAGGATCACATCTATCCGGAGGTGATCGATCCGCATACCGGGCAGGTGCTGCCCGAGGGCGAGGAGGGCGAGTTGGTGCTCACCACGCTCACCAAGGAGGCCCTGCCGGTGATCCGCTACCGCACGCGCGATCTGACCCGATTGCTGCCGCCGCAGCGCGGCCCGATGCGGCGCATCGCGCGGGTGTTCGCCCGCACCGACGACATGCTGGTGATCCACGGCGTCAACGTGTTCCCCTCGCAGCTCGAGGCGCTGATCGCGCACATCGGCGGGCTCTCGCCGCACTACAAGCTCGAGGTCAGCCGCCAGGGCCCGCTCGATGATCTGACGCTGCACGTCGAGACGCTCGAGCATGATCACGAGGGCGATGCGGCGCGGCGCAGGATCGCCGCCGAACTGACCCGCCAGATCAAAACCTACGTGGGCGTCAGCATCGCGGTCGCCGTGCACCGCCCCGGCACCCTCGAGCGGGCGCCGGGCAAGGCCACGCGGCTGATCGAGCGGCGCGCCGCAGCGCGCTGAGCATGCTCAGCGCTTCTTCGGCATGTACAGATCCGTCAGCGTGCCTTCGAAGGCTTCGGCCGCCGCGCCCACCGTCTCCGAGAGTGTTGGGTGTGGGTGGATGGTCAGGCCAATATCCGCCGCATCGCAGCCCATCTCGATCGCGAGCCCGATCTCGCTGATCAACTCCCCGGCGTTGGTGCCGACGATGCCGCCGCCGAGCACGCGGTGCGTATCCGGGTCGAACACCAGCTTGGTCATGCCCTCATCGCGACCGAGCGAGAGCGACCGGCCACTCGCCGCCCATGGGAATACGGCCTTCTCGACGTTCACACCCTTGGCTTTCGCTTCGGTCTCCGTCAGGCCCACCCAGGCGATCTCCGGATCGGTGTAGGCCACCGAGGGGATGACCCGGGCGTCGAATGCCCGCTTGTGACCCGCGGCGACCTCGGCGGCCACCTTCGCTTCGTGCGTCGCCTTGTGCGCGAGCATGGGCTGCCCGACGATGTCGCCGATCGCGAAGATGTGCGGCACATTGGTGCGCATCTGCTTGTCCACGGGAATGAAGCCGCGCTCCGAAACGTTCACGCCGGCGGCCTGCGCGCCGATGTGCCGGCCGTTCGGTGCGCGCCCGACGGCCACCAACACGCGATCGTAGGTTCTCGGCGGCGGCGCCTGCTCGCCTTCGAAGCTCACCCGCAGGCCCGCCTCGAGCGCCTCGACGCGCCTCACCTTGGTGCCGAGCAGAATCTGTTCATAGCGTGGACGGATCCGCTTCTCGAGCGGTCGCACCAGATCCGGATCGCATCCCGGCATCAGTTGCCCCGTCAGCTCCACCACGCTCACCGCGGTGCCGAGCGCCTCGTACACGCAGGCCATCTCCAGACCGATGATGCCCCCGCCAATGACCAACATCGGGCCGGTCAACGGCTCGATCTCGAGCGCGCCGGTGGAGTCGATCACCCGCGGGTCATCGGGCAGGCCCGGCAGCCGGATGGACTCGGACCCGGCGGCGATGATGCATTGTTCGAAGCGGATGCGCTCGGCGCTGCGGGCTCCGGTCACTTCGATGACGTTGGGACCGACGAACCGGCCGATGCCCCGCACCACATCCACCTTGCGTTGCTTGGCGAGCAAGGCCAGGCCGCCGGTGAGCTTGCCCACCACCGAGTCTTTCCACTCCCGAAGCTTCGCCCGGTCGATCGCCGGGGTCGCGAAGGTGATGCCGTGCGCCGCCATTTCCTGCGCTTCCGCGATCACCTTCGCGGCATGCAGCAGCGCCTTGGAGGGGATACAACCCACGTTCAAACAAACTCCGCCGAGCGTGGCGGAGCGCTCGACCAGCGTCACGCGCAAGCCGAGATCCGCGGCCCGAAAGGCCGCCGTGTAGCCGCCCGGTCCCGAGCCCAGCACCAGCAGCTCGGTGGAGCGATCGAAGCCGGTGCTCGCGGCGGCGGCCGACTGCGGCGCGCCCGAAGCCGCGGAGGTCATCGGCGCCGGCGCGGATTGCGCTGCGGGTCCGCCCGCCGCCACGGCAGCATCACGCGCCCGCGCAGGCGCACGCTCGTCTGCGGATACCTCGCCCGCTGCCGCCCGGGCGGCGCCGGCCTCGGCGTCCACGCGCGCGATCAGCGAGCCCTTGGAAACCTTGTCGCCTGCTTTGACGAGCACTTCGGCGAGGACGCCCGCGGCCGTGGCCGGAACATCCATCGACGCCTTGTCTGTCTCGAGCGTCAACAGCGGGGTATCGACTTCGATCCGGTCACCGGCCTTGACCAGCACTTCGACCACCGCCACGTCACTGAAACTGCCGAGGTCCGGCACCACCAGATCGACACGGCTCACGGCACCGCCTCGATCAGCGCCTGCGCATCGGTCAGCGTCTCGGCCAGGAACGTGGTGAAGCGCGCCGCGGCCGCGCCGTCGATGACCCTGTGGTCATAAGAGAGCGACAGCGGCAGCATCAGACGCGGCACGAACTGGCCGTCTCGGTACAGCGGCTTGTAGGACGAGCGGGACACGCCGAGGATCGCGACCTCCGGTGCATTGATGATGGGGGTGAACGCGGTGCCGCCGATGCCCCCGAGACTGGAGATGGTGAAGGAACCGCCCTGCATCTGTGCCGCCGACAGCTTGCCGGCGCGCGCCGCGCCCGAGAGCTCCCCGAGCTGGCGCGCCACCTCGTAGACGTCCTGCCGGTCGGCGTCGCGCAGCACCGGCACCATCAGCCCGTTGGGTGTGTCGGCGGCAAAGCCGATGTGGACATATTTCTTGAAGATGAGATTGGCGCCCGTGGCATCGAGCGAGGCATTGAACGCCGGAAAGGCCTTCAACGCCTTCACGCAAGCCCGCACGATGAACGCCAGAGGTGTCAGCCTGATGCCGCGCTCGGCCGCGCCGTCTTTGAGCTTCGTGCGCAGCGCCTCGAGGTCGGTGATGTCCGCCTCGTCGAATTGCGTTACGTGCGGAACGTTGACCCAGCTGGCATGCAGCCGAGGGCCGGAGATACGCTGAATCCGCGTCAGCGGCTGTACCTCGACCGGCCCGAACGCGGCGAAATCAACCACCGGCACCCCCGGCAGGGCGCCGCCGCCCGGCGCCGCGAGCGCACCCTTCACGAACGCCTTGACGTCGTCGTGCGTGATGCGGCCTTTCAGCCCGCTGCCGGTCACGCGTGTCAGATCCACACCGAGCTCACGGGCAAATTTGCGCACGCTGGGTCCGGCATGGGCGCGCGAGAAGCCCGGCTCGTCGATCAGCGGCGGCTGCGGGCTCGACGCTTGCGCCGCGGGGGGCGGTTGCGGCGACGCCGCGGGCGCGGGCGCCGTTGCGGCCGCGCGCGCCTCTTCGCCCCGCTGCCGCCCGGCCCCGCTGTCCTCGCCGGGTTGCGCGCCGCTTTGCGGCTCGCCGGCCGGCTCGGATGCAGGCGCCGCCGACGCGGCCCGTGCAGCCGCGGCGCCGCCGCTGCGCACGGTCGCCACGAGGTCGCCCGCCGAGACCGTGCTGCCTTTGCCGACGTGCAGCTTCTCGATCACCCCGGCGGCGGTCGAGGGCACATCCATGGTCGCCTTCTCCGTCTCCAGCGTCACCAACGGCGCCTCGGCTTCGATGCGCTCACCCACCTTCACGAGCACGTCGATGACCGCGACGTCCTTGAAATTGCCCATGTCGGGCACGCGTACTTCTACGAGGCTCTCTGCGGCGCTCATCGCGTATTCGCCTTGCGCTTTCAGACTTTCCAGGGAACGGGCTTCTCGGCATTCAGTCCGAGCTTGTCCATCGCGCCGCTCACCACCTTCGGCTCGATCTTGCCCTCATCGGCAAGCGCCTTGAGCGTCGCCACGGTGATGTAGTTGCGGTCGACTTCGAAGTGCCGGCGCAGCGCGGCGCGCGAGTCGGAGCGCCCGTAGCCGTCGGTGCCGAGCGTCACGTACCGGCCCGGCATCCATTCGCGGACCTGATCGGCGACGGCGCGCATGTAGTCGGTCGCGGCGATGCACGGTCCCTTCGCCTCGGCGAAGCACTTGCGCACGTAGGGCACGCGGGGCGGCTTGCTCACGTGCAGCATGTTCCAGCGCTCGCACTCGAGCGCCTCGCGGCGCAGCTCGCTGAAGCTGGTGACGGAGAACACCTCGGCACGCACGCCGTAGTCGGCCTCGAGCAGTGCGGCCGCGGCGAGACACTCGCGCAGAATCGTGCCGGAGCCGAGCAGCGTCGCGCGCAGCTTCCCCCCCTTGCCGGCCGCGAGCACCCGGTAGGCACCCTTGAGGATGCCCGCCTCGGCCCCCTTCGGCAGCGCCGGCTGCGGGTAGTTCTCGTTCATCGTGGTGATGTAGTAGAAAATCCCTTCCTGCTCGACATACATGCGCCGCATGCCGTCCTGGATGATCACCGCCAGCTCGTAGCCGAAGGCCGGGTCGTAGGCGATGCAATTCGGAACCGTGGTGGCCACAAGCTGGCTGTGACCGTCCTGGTGCTGCAGGCCCTCGCCGGCGAGCGTCGTGCGCCCGGCGGTGGCGCCGACGAGAAATCCACGCACCTGCTGATCGCCGGCCGCCCAGATGAAATCCCCGACCCGCTGGAAGCCGAACATCGAGTAGAAAACGTAGAACGGCACCATGTTGATGCCGTGGTTGCTGTAGGCGGTGCCAGCGGCAATCCACGAGCACAGTGCGCCGGCCTCGTTGATACCCTCCTCGATGATCTGACCCTTCTTGTCCTCGCGGTAGGACATGAGCGTCTCGGCATCCTGCGGCGTATACAACTGGCCAACCGAGGAATAAATACCCACTTGCCGGAACAGGCCCTCCATCCCGAAGGTGCGCGCCTCATCGGGCACGATCGGCACGACGTTCTTGCCGATGCTCTTGTCCTTCAGCAGCGCCGTCAGAATGCGCACGAACGCCATCGTGGTCGAGATCTCGCGCTCGCCGGTCCCCTCGAGCACCGCAGCGAACGTCTCGAGCGGCGGCACGGCCAGCGGCGGCGCCTCACGCCGGCGCGCCGGGAGATGTCCACCCAGACGCGCGCGCTGCTGGCGCAGATAGACGGCTTCGGCCGAGTTCTCCGGCGGCTTGCGAAACGGCAGCCGCTCGATCTCCTCGTCCGAAACCGGAATGTGGAAGCGGTCACGGAATGCGCGCAGATCCTCCACGGAGAGCTTCTTCTGCTGATGCGCGACCATCTGGCCTTCCCCGCCTTTGCCGAGTCCGAAGCCCTTGACGGTCTTGGCCAGAATCACCGTCGGCTGGCCCCGGTGCGCCTGCGCCGCCGCGTAAGCGGCGTAGACCTTGCGCGCATCGTGCCCGCCGCGGTTCAGCCGCCAGATCTCCTCGTCGGACATATTGGCCACCATGGCGCGCAGCTGCGGATATTTCCCGAAGAAGTGCTCGCGGGTATAGGCGCCGCCCTTGGCCTTGAAATTCTGATACTCGCCATCGACGCACTCTTCCATCAACCGCCGCAGCACGCCCTCGGTGTCGCGCGCGAGCAGCGGATCCCAGCGCGAGCCCCACAGCAGCTTTATGACATTCCAACCGGCGCCGAGAAAGGCGGCCTCGAGCTCCTGGATGATCTTGCCATTGCCGCGCACCGGTCCGTCGAGCCGCTGCAGATTGCAGTTGATGACGAACACCAGGTTGTCCAGGCCCTCGCGCACCGGCATGGTGAGCGCGCCCATCGACTCCGGCTCGTCCATCTCGCCGTCGCCGAGGAACGCCCACACCTTGCGATCCGAGGGCGCGGCCAATCCGCGGTGCTCCAGGTAGCGGATGAAACGGGCCTGGAAAATCGCCTGCATCGGTCCCAGTCCCATCGAGACCGTCGGGAACTGCCAGAAATCGGGCATCAGCCACGGATGCGGATACGACGAGAGCCCTTCGCCGGGACCCCCCGCCTCCTGGCGGAAGTGCTGCAGCTGACTTTCGCTCAGGCGCCCCTCCAGATAGGCCCGCGCGTAGATCCCGGGCGAGGAGTGCCCCTGGAAGAACACCAGATCGCCGGGATGCTCGCTCGAGGCCGCGCGCCAGAAGTGATTGAAACCCACCTCGTAGAGTGTCGCCGAGGAGGCGTAGCTGGCCAGGTGTCCGCCGTACTCGGAGGATTTGCGGTTCGCCGCGACGACCATCGCGAGCGCGTTCCAGCGAATGTAGGCTTCGATACGCTTCTCGAGTTCGCGGTTGCCGGGATAGGCCGGCTCGCGCCCCGGCGGGATGCTGTTGACGTAGGCGGTATTGGCCTTGAACGGCAGGTACGCGCCGCCGCGGCGTGCGTGGTCGATCAGCCGCTCGAGGAGGAAGTGTGCCCGCAGCGGCCCTTCGGTCTTGAGCACCGAGTCGATCGACTCGAGCCACTCGCGGGTTTCAACCGGATCGATGTCTGAAAGTTTTGGCGGTTCGGTCATGCGATCTCACACGTTGTCTCGCGCCATCCGGCCCGCGAGGCCCAAGGGTCGATTGATTCGACATCCGCCGCTCAAGCCCGGTGGCGCCGCCTCGGGCCCTACGGCGCACACGCCTGGTGCGAAACCCCGTTGCCGAATGGAGTAGGATGCGCCGCCAGCATTCCCTGCGAGCGAAAGCCGTCCGTCAATGAGCCGCGCAATAATCCGGGTTTCATCCCCCATGGTCAAGCAACGGCCGGGCGGAACCGGGCGCGCGCGGCCGGCTGTTGCGCCGCTGGCGGCGGCCGCGCGCCCTGAAATCGTGCGCGCGCGCACATTCGGCGAACTCGACGCCCTACTTGTGGTGATGCCCGAGTCTGCCGGAAGAGAGACCCTGGCCGGCTTGCCCGAGCACGAGCGCTGGGGCGCGCTGCACGCGCGCGCGCGGCCGCGAGCGGGCACGGTGCGCAGCACCACCCTTGCCAACCGGCGCCAGACGTTGGCGGTGCTCGGCTTCCTCGCCGATGGCGCCCTCCCGTTCGAGCAATTGCGGCTCGCCGGCCGCATGCTCAAGGAAAGCGCGGCGCGGACGCCGCACAGCGCCGGACTGATCGCGCTCCCAGCGCCGGCGAAGAGCGCAACCTGGCTCGAGGCTCTGCTCGCCGCGGCGCTCGCGCAGGCGTTCGAGCTGCCGGCGTTCAAGAGCGATGCGCCGGCCGCCGCGCCCCTGCGGCGCATCGTGCTCCCGGCCGATACGCCGCTCGATACACGCTACGCGGTCGCGAGCGGTGCCGCCACTAACCTCGCGCGCTGGTTGACCGCGCTGCCGCCCAACATGCTCGACTCGAGCGGCTATCGCGCCGTGATCGCGCGGCTTGCGCGCCGCCACGGACTGACGATGCGTTGGCTCGGCGAGCCGGCGTTGCGGCGTCTCGGCGCACACGCATTCCTCGCCGTATCGGCCGGCAACGTGCACCGCGACGCGGGCATCGCGCACCTGCAGTACCGGCCGAGCCGCCGGCGCGCGGCGGCCGCTCCGGATCTGGCGCTGGTCGGCAAGGGCATCGTATTCGACACCGGCGGGGTCAACCTCAAGCCGCACCGCTCCATGCTCGAGATGCACACCGACATGGGCGGCAGCGCCGTGGCGCTCGCCACGCTGCTCGCGCTCGCCGAGTTGCGCGCGCCCATCGCCGCCGATGCGTGGCTCGCGATCAGCGAGAATCACATCGGTCCGAGTGCCTACCGGCCCCAGGAGGTGGTCCGTGCGGCCAACGGCCTCACCATTCAGGTGATTCACACCGACGCCGAGGGACGCATGGCGCTCGCCGACACGCTCGCGCTGGCGGCCCGCACCCGCCCGCGGCTGATGATCGACTTCGCGACGCTGACCGGCGCGTGCGTGTATGCGCTCACCGAACGCATGAGCGGGGTATTCACCAACCGCCCCGCCCTGATCGAGCCTATGGTCGCGGCCGGCCGCGCCAGCGGCGAGCGGGTCTGGCCGTTCCCGTTCGATGCCGATTACGACGCCGACCTCGAGAGCAAGGTCGCCGACATCCTGCAGTGTGCCGTCGAGGGCAAGGGGGATCACATCCTGGCCGCACGCTTTCTCGGCCGGTTCGTACCGGCGGAAATCCCCTGGGCGCATGTCGATCTGTCCTCGGCCACGCGCGCCGGCGGGCTCGGGCACATCAACACGGAAGTGACCGGCTTCGGTGTGCGCTTCGCACTCGAGCTGCTGCTGCGGCAGAATGTGCTGCAGTCCCTCGAGAGTCGCCCCGCATGACTCCCCTCGCCCTCACGCTGCGCGAGCCCGATGACTTCCATCTGCACGTGCGCGATGGGCGCCCGCTGCAAGCAGTCGTTCCCTTCAGCGCCGCGCGCTTCGCGCGCGCGCTCATCATGCCGAACCTGCACCCGCCGGTGTGCACCACGGCGCAGGCGCACGAGTACCGCCGCCGCATCCTCGCGGCGGTGCCCGCCGGAGCGCACTTCAATCCGCTGATGAGCCTGTACCTGACCGATCAGACCCCCCCCGAGGAGGTCGATCGGGCCCGCGCAAGCGGATTCGTGCTGGGCTTGAAACTTTATCCGGCCGGCGCGACCACGCACTCTGATGCCGGCGTCACGCAGATCAGTCGCGTGTACGCGGTGCTCGAGCGCATGCAGGAAGTGGGGCTGACGCTGCAGGTGCACGGTGAAGTCACCGATCCCGATGTCGATGTCTTCGATCGGGAGGCCCGCTTCATCGAGACGGTGCTTGTGCCGCTGGCCGAGCGCTTTGCCGGTCTGCGGATCGTCTTCGAGCACATCACGACCCGCGCTGCCGTCGAGTTCGTCCTGGGCGCGCGTGCAGGAATTGCGGCTACGGTAACGCCCCAGCACCTGCTGATGAACCGCAACGCGCTGTTCGCCGGCGGCATCCGCCCGCACCACTACTGTCTGCCGGTGCTGAAGTCCGAGGCCAACCGGCAGGCACTGTGCGAGGCGGTACGGGCAGGCAGCTCCCGGCTGTTCCTCGGAACGGACAGCGCCCCGCACGCCCGTGCCGCCAAGCAAAGCGCTTGCGGCTGCGCCGGGATCTTCTCCGCGCACGGCGCGCTCGAGCTGTACGCCGAGGCGTTCGAGGCGATCGGCGCCCTCGATCGGCTCGAGAGCTTCGCCGCCGAGCACGGCGCGGATTTCTACGGCCTGCCCCGCAACAGCGGCCGCGTCAGGCTGGTCAAGGCGCCGTGGACCGTGCCGGCCGCCTATCCGCTCGGGGACGATGAGCTGATCCCGCTGCGCGCCGCGGAGCGCATCGGCTGGCGACTGGAGCGACTGGAATGAGCGAGCAGCCCGAGTCACATGCTGCGCCGCCGGGGCTGGCGATGGCGAACCGCTTTCGCGGCTTTCTGCCGGTCGTGGTCGACGTCGAGACCGGCGGCTTCAATGCCGCCACCGATGCGCTGCTCGAGATCGCCGCGGTCCTGATCGATCTCGACGCGCAGGGCGTGCTGCGCCGCGGGGCAACCCATTGCTATCACGTCAGACCGTTCGAGGGCTCGCACATCGAGCCGGCGGCATTGCAGATCAACGGCATCGACCCGTATCACCCCCTGCGCCCTGCCCTGCCCGAGCGCGATGCGCTGCAGCGCGTATTTCGGGAGATCCGCCATGCGATCAGGAGTCAGGGCTGCCGGCGCGCCATCCTGGTCGGGCACAACGCCGCGTTCGACCTCGGCTTCGTCAATGCCGCGATCCGGCGCACCGAGATCAAGCGCAATCCGTTCCATCCCTTCTCGTGTTTCGACACCGCCACGCTCGCGGGCGCCGCGCTCGGCCAGACGGTGCTCGCCCGGGCCGTCCAGGTCGCCGGGCTCGACTGGGACCGCAGCAGCGCGCATTCGGCCCGCTACGATGCCGAGCGCACCGCGGATCTGTTCTGCCTGGTCTGCAACCGCCTGCGCGCGAGCTTCACCGAGGCGCAGGCGCGCGCCGAGATGCTCGGCTGGCGCGTCACCGCCAGCGAGATCGATCCCGCGGAGGACATCTAGCGGCGCGCGCCGCGGGGCGCGGCTCAGGCCCTCACGCCGTGCATACCCTCACCTCCCAGCACCTTCTGCAGCTCGCCGCTCTCGTACATCTCGAGCACGATGTCGCACCCGCCGAGCAGCTCACCGTTGACGTACAACTGCGGATACGTCGGCCAGTTGGAAAAACGCTTGAGCTCCTCGCGCAGCTCGGGATCCTCGAAGATATTGACCGCCTTGAACTGCACTCCGAGCGCGCGCAGCACCGCCACCGTGCGCGCCGAGAAGCCACACTGCGGAAAGTCCGGCGTACCCTTCATGAACAGCACCACCGGCTGTGCGCCGATCTCGCTCTTGATTCTCTCGACAACGTCCATCGCTATCACCTCGTGAGGGAGCCTCTGCGCCGTCCCAGGACGGCGACCAATTGCCATTGCGCGGCTGCGCTCATCGCGCTCCAGCCGGCGATCTCCGCCAGCGTCCGCAGGCAGCCCGCACAGTACCCTCGCTCATCGAGCGAGCAGACCTTGACGCAGGGAGAGGGGGGGCGGGGCGGCGGCGCGGGAACCTGTTGCATCCACTCCCATTATGAGGCCAGTTCGACCAGGTTCAAATGCCGCCCGTGGTAGCCTGACCCGATGATCGACCGAACCTGCGCCGATACCGTCTCACTTCCCCCTGCGCAGCTCGCGGAACAGGTCGCCGCGGCATTGCGCGAGGACATCGGCCCGGGCGATCTCACCGCCGCGCTCGTGCCGTCGCGCCAGCGTGTCCACGGCCAGATCGTCACCCGGGAAGCGGCCGTTCTGTGCGGGCGCCCCTGGGCCGAGGCGTGCTTCCGGCAGCTCGACCCGCAGGTCCGCCTCGACTGGCACGTAGACGACGGCGCACGCCTCGTCCCCGGTCAGACGCTCTGCGACATCGAGGGTCCGGCCCGCGCCATCCTCACCGCCGAGCGTACCGCACTCAATTTTCTGCAGCTGCTCTCGGCCACGGCCACCGCCGCCCGCCGGTTCGTTGCAGCCGTAGCCGGCACCGGCTGCACCGTGCTCGATACGCGCAAGACCCTGCCCGGACTGCGCAGCGCCCAGAAATACGCGGTGCACTGCGGCGGGGCCAGCAACCATCGGATGGGCCTGTACGACCGGATCCTGATCAAGGAGAACCACATCCTCGCCGCCGGCTCGATTGCCGCCGCGCTCGAGGCGGCACGGGCGCTCGGAACCGGAACGTCAATCGAGGTGGAAGTCGAGTCCCTCGCCGAGTTCGAGCAAGCCCTCGATGCGGGCGCCGACCTCGTGCTGCTCGATGATTTCTCCCTGCAGGACATGGCCACCGCGGTGACACGCAACCGCGCGCGCGGCCGGCCCGCCCGGCTGGAGGTCTCCGGCAGCGTCAGCCTGCAGAGCGTGCGCGCGATTGCCGCCACGGGCGTCGACTTCGTGTCCGTCGGGGCGCTGACCAAGCACGTCCGGGCCGTGGATCTGTCGCTGCGCCTGGCGCGCTGAGCGGGGCACTCAAGTGGCGAGCTTGGCCTCGAGATGATGGGCCAGCTCGGCGATGGTCGGATAATCGAACAGCTCGGTCAGGTCGATCTTGCCGGGATATTCGTGGTCGATCCGCTCGTGGATCTCGATCAGCTTCAGCGAGCTCGCGCCGAGCTCGAACAAGTTGTCGTTGACATCGAGGTGCTTGCCGCCGAGGGCCGCGGCGCAGATCCCCTGCAACGTCGCCTCGATCGCGCTGCGGGCGGCCGGCGCGCTCGCCCCGTGCGCGGCACGCAACGCCGCAAGCTCGCTCAGCTGCGCGGCGAATGCGCCGTTGAGGTAGTCTTCCTCGAGCAGGTGCCGCTGGAT
>JAKBWB010000034.1 GCA_021843755.1 Pseudomonadota bacterium | reverse complement strand
CGCCGCCGGAGCCGCCCCTCGCACGCCGTTCCCGTTCCCGGCCTCTCTACAGCGTATGGGAATGGGAACTGGGAATGCCCTCAAATAGCCTGCTCGGCGCGCCATCAAAAAGCACGATCATGCTCACTGACTCGATGCGCGCGCAGCTCGAGCACTGGCGGATGCGCCCGGTAGTCGAGGCGCTCATGACGCTGCGGGGCATCGACATGGTAGCGGCCATGACGATGGTCGCCGAGATCGGGGATTTCACCCGCTTTGCGCGCCCGCGCGAACTGATGGGCTTCCTCGGCTTGGTGCCCTCGGAATACTCCAGCGGCTCCAAGCGTACGCAAGGGCAGATCACCAAGACCGGCAACAGTCACGCGCGGCGCGTGCTGGTAGTGGGGCATTCATTGTGCACCTCCTTTTCAGGTGTCTGAAAACATTGAAGTTTGAGCTTCGGAAGTCGCCCGACGCGGACGGCCTTTGCATGCAAGCGCGACGGTGACGCGCTCATCCTGCAGATCGCTCGCGCGGATTTGATAGGGAGCATCAGGAACAACTTGATCGGCTGCGAGGATACCTTCCTTGATGAGCCGACGGATTTGGTAGTTTGAGACGCCGAGTTTTGCCGCCGCCTCCGACATCGTCAGCCACTCGCCGTTCTTGTCCGCCGATCGATACGCGGGGATGCTACGGAGTCGGCGCAACGAGCGGACACGCTCGCCGGTCCACGTCTTGCCCTGACCAGTCGGTAAACGCATGCGGTTGAGTGTGGCGGCGATCGCCTCATCGGACCATCGCGTAGCCATGCTGCGGATCACGGCCACAGCCTCCTCGGAAGTGCGGCAGGCGTGTTCGCCGGAGTCGGGTTTGCGGACGCGCAGCTGAGAGTGTTGACCCCCACGCCAATGGATCGTCAGGACGATCTCACGCGAACTCGCGTCATAGTCGGCGAGGATGTCGGTGATCAGGGTCCGCAGCAATTGCTGGCGCGATCGCATGGTCACGCCTGGAGCGTTCCAGGCTGCCTCGAGGTCGTCGGCGAGCGCTGCAAAGTCGGGCATGGCGGGAACGGGGTTCGCCGTCTCGAGCGCCGCCAATCGTGCCTCGCAGGCCTGCACACGCTTGAGCGTCGCCTCCCAACTC
The DNA here is from genome assembly GCA_021843755.1 of Pseudomonadota bacterium. Lineage (GTDB taxonomy): Bacteria > Pseudomonadota > Gammaproteobacteria > Steroidobacterales > Steroidobacteraceae > 13-2-20CM-66-19. The sequence continues at coordinate 1,973 of JAKBWB010000034.1, read as the reverse complement.
TTCTCGAGCTGCGCGGCGATGAGCCGATTCTCGGGATCGCAGACCGCGTAGCGCCGCTCTGCGAGCGAGGCTTCGTAGCTCGCCTGCTGCAGCTCCAGCTCCGCGATGCGTCGCCGTTCGCTCTGCTGCTGCATGTACTGGCGCTCGGCTTGAATCGCTGCCTCAATGGCCAACGGCTCGACGGCGCGCAGCATTTCGCGTGCGACGGCAGCATCCGCGCGCTTGGCTCCGAAGATCACACATCGAGGTCGACCAAACATCAGATTGGGCCGCTCGCAACGGTACACCGGGTGGCCGGGCGCCCGCCCGGAGTAGGTGACCATGAGCCGACGCCCGCAGCGCCCGCACAGAAGTAGCCCCGGCAGCAAGGCGCGGCCGCCGCGCCCGGACTTCGCTCCGTCCGCCTTGCCGTACGTGTTGGCGGCGAGGAGCTTCTGATTGCGTTCAAACTCGCTCCACTGGATGTAAGCCTCGTGGTGGTCCTGGATGATAACCTCCCACCGCTCAAAAGGCTTGTCGTGCTTGTACGTCGTGCGCACCCGCCCGTCAACGAGCGCGACGCGCTTCTGGCTCTTTCCGTAGACATAAGCGCCGGCGTAGAAGGGGTTTTTCAGGATCGAGATGACGGTGCCGTAGCGGATCGGCGTCCACTCGAAGCTCACCCGCTTCCTGCCATCGGAGGGTCGAGGAAAGTGCATCTGCTCGGCCGCGAGCGACAGCAGCACCTGTCGTGCGCTACCGAGCTGTCGGAAGCGGGCGAAGATCAGCCGGATGGCCTCCTGCACCCGCAGGTCCGGGTCGAAGCCCAGGCCGGTCTCTCGGTGCCAGATGTAGCCGATCGGTACGCTGATGCGTAGCTCTCCGCGCCGGGCCTTGGCCTCCCTCGCATCGAGCATGCGCGCCCGCAGGATCCCGAGCTCGAATTCGCTGATCGACCCCTTCATGCCGAGCAGCAGCCGATCATTCGGCCGGCACGGGTCGTAGACACCGTCGGTGTCGATCACTCGTGCCTGGACCAGACCACACAGCTCCAGCAGGTGATGCCAGTCGCGCCCGTTGCGCGCCAGGCGCGAGGCATCCAAGCACAGCACCGCGCCGACCTTCCCGGCACAAACCTCGGCCACCAATCGATCGAATCCGGGTCTGGCCACCGCACCACTGGCCGAGCGTCCCAGATCGTCGTCGATCACCTCGACGTCGACGAAGCCATAACACCGGGCCACTTCGACCAGATCGTACTGTCGGCGCTGACTCTCCAGGTTCATCTGCACCTGCGTTTGCGTGGATTGACGCACATAGACCACGGCCTTGCGCTTCACGAGCGCCGCCGGCAGCGTTTCAGCGCTCATCGCCGGGCTCCTCGTCTGCCACGCCGGCCGCCAGCATCAGGAGATAGGCCAGGCGCATCACCGCTTTCAAGCGCTCGGGAGTACTCAGGCCCCGGAGCCCGATCGACTCGAACGCAATGTTCACCTGGCGACGTGGTGTCGCTCGCAGCTGCGCTTTCAGCGGGTTCTTTCGCGGCTTGATCATCTCGGTCCTCCTGCGTGACAAGGGAGTCAGTGCAGGAGCTTCGCCGAAATCCGCGCTCGAAGAGTAAGCGATGCAGCTCCCTCAGGGCGTCCGTCGAGACCCGCGGTTCCCCGAGCGTCATGCCAGCGCAGATGCCTCGGTCGAACATCCACTCCGGCAACGCCATTACGATGCCGGACTCGACCTCGACATGGATTACGCGGCCGCCCACGCGTTGCTCGCTGTACTGCGCCCGCAAGCGCCGGCCGTAGAACGGGTGCCAGCGATAGTGAACTTCAACTTCCTGCCCGATATGGGCAGAATGAACCGGCAATGGTGGAGGCGGCGTGGAATTATCGCTTCCCGGCGCGCATGAGCGCGATCGTGCAGCGTCGCCAGGAGGGCCAGCCGAAGGCGGTGCGCCAGATCGCCTGGAAGGCACAGTTGCGCCTGGCCAAGCG
>JAKBWB010000066.1 GCA_021843755.1 Pseudomonadota bacterium | reverse complement strand
TGCCACATTTCAACGGACAATGAGCGGTTTCTTGTTGAAGTGACCGTGAGCAAAACGCTCCACACATGTTGTTTTATTGGAGGCTAGGGTCGGAATCGAACCGGCGTAGACGGCTTTGCAGGCCGCTGCATGACCACTCTGCCACCTAGCCATTGAGGTTTCGGAATTCCGCGGGTGGACACGGCCCCGTTGATGCGTCGCGTCTCGCGCGAAACTTCTATCGAATACTCAGGAATTGTTCCCAAGACATTGATAATACAAGAAGTCTATAGGTCCTTTAGCGCTTGAATGCTACACGAATTCTACGCTGCTTGCCAAGCACTCGAGCGTCAATCCGCTCGCATTTGCAAGCGGAGGGGCCTGGCAGAGACAACGCTGCATTGTTCGGCCCGGCGTGAATCACGGTGAGCAGCGCCCTTTCGTTCCCCGGATGCCGAAGAACCGGAGGATGCGACGTGAGACCTATCGCGCAGGATCAGCGTCCGACGAGGATTTGCCAGCTCGGCACCGGGCTCGCGCCTGACTGCCCTCTAGCCGCGAGGGGACTGCGGCTTCTGCGCGGCATCAGCGTCAAGTCCGTACTCCAACCAGTCATCACCCCAAAGCTCAACCGGATGTTGCGCGCGCTCGGTGCCGTTGCCACAACGCATGGCATCGGCTGGGCAATAATGCTCGCATCCCCAGCAGATTCGCTCGGGATGTCCTGGGTGCACCGGGATATTGCGTGCCACCCGTACAGTTTCGACGTCTTCCCGCCCCAGCGCCACTTCGGGAAGTACTTACGCCGGATCACCCAAATGGGAGAGGCTCGCGCAGGCCTTGGGCGCCATCCTCGGTTTTTCTTGATCTTTAGGCATGGGCCTGCGCCAGGAGCCTCCGAATCATCCTGTGTGCCTGCCGCACATAACCGCCGCCAAATAGGTTGGCATGATTCAGAACGTGGTAGACATTGTACAGCTCGGCGCGTACCGCATGCCCCGCGGGCAGTGGTGCACTGCCCTGATACGCTTCGTAGAAGCGCCGACCGAAGCCTCCGAATAGACGCGTCATGGCCAGATCCGTCTCTCGGTCGCCGTAGTACACGGCCGGGTCGAAAATCACCGGTTGCCCGTCGGTCGTCGTACACCAGTTTCCGCCCCACAGATCCCCGTGCAGGAGTGACGGCAGCGGTCCGTGGTCCACGAGCAGCACCTCGAGGACCTCGAGCAACCGTGCACCGGAATCCGCCAGCAAGTGGCCATGGCCCCGACGTATCGCGAGGTCGAGCTGCGGCTGTAGCCGCTGCTCGCGCCAGAAGGCCGCCCAGTCCGCGAGCCAGCCATTCGCCTGCGGCGTCGGACCGATGTGATTGTCATGATTCCAGCCGAAACGATCGGCCGTGACACAGTGCAGCGCCGCGAGGCCCTCGCCCAGACGGCGCTCACTGTCCGCGGTCGCCGCCGCCATATCGATCCACTCGAGGGCCAGAAAGGCCTCAGCCGCGGCAATGCCTTGGGCGCACACCCGGGGCACCCGCAGCGCCCCGGCCGTCGCGAGCGCCTCAAGGCCCGCGGCCTCAGCGGCGAGCCGGTCGTTCGAAGTTGCCGGCACCGTCTTGACGAACAGCCACCCCGACCCACGCCGCCATCGATAGCAGCGTTGCATGCCGCTGGCGCAAACAGTGGACTCGGGCTCTGCCGCGCAATCGGTACCGAGCAGCGCGATGAGTTCCCGCCCCAGCATGGCCATCATGCAAAGCGCTCCAGCAGTGACTGCTCCCGGCAGTCTACGGAAATTCGGCCGACGACCGGCAACTGCACGCCGCGGCGACCAGCTCCACCGAACCCATCGAGTCCGACCCCCGCAGTGCACGCGATCGTCTGCCGCCGCGCATACCGGATGTCCTGCAGCCGATCTGTGCACACGGCAGCATCAAATCCGCGGCTGGCCCGTGTTTCGCACTCATTCGGCACTACAATGCATACTCCGGCACCCGCGTGAACGGCAGACTCATCATGCCCACCTCTCCCCTCGGCGAATTCATCGGCCGTCATCACTGGCTGTTCGTGCTGACAGGCGCCGGCTGCAGCACCGACTCTGGCATTCCAGACTACCGTGACACCGAGGGCAACTGGAAGTGTTCACCGCCGGTGAACTATGCGGCATTCATGGGCAACGCCGCCGTGCGCCAACGCTACTGGGCGCGCAGCCTCGCGGGCTGGCCGCGTATAAGTCGCACCCGTCCGAACGGCGCACACACCGCCCTTGCCCGCCTCGAGCGCGCTGGCCGGATCGACCTGCTGGTAACCCAAAATGTCGACGGGTTGCATCAATCCGCCGGCAGCGAGCGGGTGCTCGATCTGCACGGGCGCATCGATCAGGTTCGCTGCATGGGATGCGAGCGCATTACCTCACGTGCGACGCTGCAGGCGCAGCTACTTGACTGCAATGCCGAATGGCGCAGCATCGAGGCGGGTAGCGCGCCGGACGGCGACGCTGATCTGGAGGGCTTGCCATTCGAGCGCTTCACCGTGCTGCCGTGCGAACATTGTGGTGGGGTGCTCAAGCCCAACGTGGTGTTCTTCGGCGAGAACGTCCCGCGTTCCCGGGTCGAGGCGTCCATGGACCGCCTCGAGCAGGCTGACGCCCTGCTCATCGTCGGCTCCTCGCTGATGGTCTACTCGGGCTACCGCTTTGCACGGCACGCCGCGCGCCGCCGGCTGCCGATCGCTGCGATCAATCTCGGGCGAACGCGCGCCGACGCATTGCTCAGCCTGAAGGTGACGGTGTCGTGTGCCGAGGCATTGGCGACTATCTGAGGCTGCGCCCCGGCGGCTACAGCCGTCCGCTCACGGGGGAGCATTCGCCGGTGCACGCAGCCGCCGGCCCTCGAGCCATTGCCAGGAGATCAGTGATGGAACTCCGCACAACACTTCCCGCAGACGCTTCGCCATTGAAACAGCCAGAGCCACATCGGTTCCCACGCCGAGCATATGGCCGAACAGCACGAACCCCACCTCCTGCACGCCAATGCCGGCAGGCACGATGAATGCCACGTAGCGTACCGCCTGAGTCAGGCTCTCCAGCACCACTGCAGTCTCGGTAGTGACCGGGTGACCGAACAGGCGCAGCGCAAACCACACCTCGAACGAGGCGGAGATGAAAGCCATGAGCTGCACGCTGCCGGCTACCAGCAGCGCCCAGGTCCTGCGCAGCGCGGCCTGCAGTTCCGCATCGAGCGATGCGGCCCCTTCGGCCAGCAGGCGCTTGCCGACGATGGGTCGCAGCAGTCCATGCAATCGTTTGAACACCGAGCCCCGGCGCAGCACCAGAACCAGCACCAGCGGAAACGGCAGGCTGGCGAGGAAGACCAGCTGCAGAGCGTCGAACGAGCGTCCCGACGCATGCATATGCAGCAACAGGAGCAACCCGATGGCGGTGAAGACATATACGACGAACAGCGTCAGGAGAATCTCGAGAATGACGCTGACCACGACCGCGGTGGCCGGCAGCTTGCGCCAGCGCATCAGGCGAACCGCCACCACACCGCCTCCGACGCTCGCCACGGGCAGCAGACGATCGATCGCATCCCGGATGGTCGTCACCCAGTACACGTAGCCGAACCCGGCGCGCGGCTCGGGGTCACAGTCGCGCAGCAACGCGCGCCAGCCGATCGCGTAGAGTAGAAAGTAGCCGGCACGGTACGGCACCAGCCACAGCAGTCTCCAGCCGGCGACCTCCCAGGTGTGCGCCATGGCGCCGAGGTCCGCATGCACGAATAGCCCAATAAGCAGAGCGAGCCCCAGCAACCCGCCAATATATCCAGCGATTTTCAGAAGCCGTCCTCGCGCGCAGATTGCACTACATTATGGACAAAGCGCAACGCGCAATCGAGCCTCAAGAGAGCCGGCGCATGACCCCCTCGGCATCCACGTCGAACGTGTTGCCGCGCCAGGTGATGCGCGAGGTGAACAGGCTCTTGCACCAGACCCAACAGAGCAGCAGGTCCCGGCAGGGAATGAGCCACAGATCAGCAATTATCGACGACTCCCGCCGCAGACGGTGGGTCAGGTGCAACGCCAGGCGAGTCACCACGGCGACGCCAAAGAGCGCCCACACGAGCGGGGCGGACGAGTGGGTCAGCGCCAGACCAAACAGCGCCAGCGGCACGTTGAAACTGAAGAAGATGAATGGAAACGAACGGGGACGCAGCACGTGCAGCGTGCGCATCCAGCGCACTTCATGTCCCATCAGGGACTGGAAGCTCGGTTCGTGGCACACGGCGCTCGGCATGTATGCCGAGAGCACGACTCGCTTTGCCAGGGCGTGCACCCGCGCGCCCATCTGGTGATCGTCGGCAAGATGGTTCGCGATGGCCTCGAGTCCGCCGATCGCCCGCAGGGTGTCGCGCCGCATGCACAGCGTCTGCCCCGAGACATAGCCCTGATATCCAAACAGCCACGCGACCAGCACCGAAGGCATGTACCACTCATTGATGTACATCGCTCCGAGCCGCGAATACACCGTCCGCGTGGGCACGGCACGGTACAACGTCGTTACCAGTCCCACGGCCTCGTCGCGCAGCGGCGCGGTGACGACGCTCAGATAATCCGGCCCGACGAACGCGTCGCTGTCGGCCATCACGAGCACATCGTGCCGGGCCCGCGCGATCATGTTGATCAGATTGCTGATCTTGCAGTTGCTGCCATGCTGTCGTGCATCGGTCACGACCTCGATCGGAAGCGCCGGGAATTCTGTGCGTAGCCGCCGCACCGCCTCCAGAGCCGCATCATTGCCGTCCGACACACCGAACACGAGCTGGAATTCCTTGAAGTCCTGCCGGCAGAACGAGCGCAGGTTGTCATACAGCCCCGGCTCCGTGCCGCACAACGGCTTGAGCACTGAGACCGCCGGGAGCGGCCATACGCGATCGTGCTGCGCGCGCCGTTGCCAGACCAGCACGGCGATCACCGCCAGCGTGCCGTAGCAGGCCGCTGCAAACAGGCAGGCAAATCCAATATACGTTATCAGCGCAGTGCTCTGGGGCATAGACATCTCGGTGGCCGGTCTGCTATTCAAATCCCCCGCGGCTAGCCGCGGTGACACGCTCGTCCCAAGACGACCGTGTGTCTCCCCAACTAAACCTCATTTTGGCAGCTTACGCTTTGGGCAGCAACGGACCGCAGCGGCCATGCGAGCGGTTCAACACCGCATCGGCGCGCACAGGCGTCCCTACGGCGCCGACATACCGGATTGATTACATTCGATATTCCTCAGGCTATCTCCCGCTCCCCCGGTCGGAGACCGTCGAATGCACCCGTGGCTCCTTACTGCGGGCGTCGACTCGTTATCGTGCCGCCGGGTGAAAGCGCTGTCCGCCCCGGCAGGCGAGCTCCTCGTACTGGCGGTACTTTTCCGTGACGACCTGCTGCGCCTGCGTGAGCAGCGCTGCGGCGGCGTGCGGATCCGACGCGGCGAGCGCCCGATAGCGCAGCTCATTGTATGCGTAGTTCTTGAAGGGCACTGTCGGTCGAGCCGAGTCGAGACGGAACGGGCGCTCCTCGATCGATCGCATCGCGGGATTGAACCGGAACAGTGGCCAATAGCCGCTCGCGGCGGCCAGATCCTGCTGGCGCATCCCGTATCGCAGATCGAAGCCGTGCGCAATGCAATGACTGTACGCCAGAATCAGCGCGGTACCCGGATAAGCCTCCGCCTCGCGCAGAGCCAGCAATGTGTGCTGAGGATTTGCACCCATGGCGACCTGCGCAACGTAGACATTGCCATAGGCGATCGCCTGCAGCGCCAGATCGCGCCGGGCGATACGTTTCCCGGCAGCGGCAAACCCGGCGACCGCCCCGAGCGGCGTTGCCTTCGACGCCTGACCGCCGGTGTTTGAATAGACCTCCGTGTCGAGCACCAGGATGTTGACATCACGGCCGCTGGCCAAAACGTGATCGAGACCGCCGGAACCGATGTCATACGCCCAGCCGTCGCCGCCGACGATCCAGATGCTACGCCGCACCAGATGATCGGCCACCGACAGCAGGTCCCGCGCCCTCTCGTCGTCCATGTCCTCGAGCGTGACCTTCAGCGCTGCAAGACGGTCGCGTTGCGCCCGAAGCTCCGATTCCCGCCGTTGCGGCGCATCGATCAGCGCCTGAGCGAGCTGCTCGCCGACCCGTGGCGCGAGGCTGCGCAGCAGCCTCCGGGCAAGCTCCAGATGCTGGTCCACGGCCAAGCGAAATCCCAGACCGAACTCCGCATTGTCCTCGAACAGCGAATTCGACCAGGCCGGTCCGCGCCCGCCGGCATCCTTGGTCCAGGGTGTGACCGGCAGATTGCCTCCGTAGATCGAGGAGCAGCCGGTCGCATTGGCGATCTGCAGCCGATCCCCGAACAGCTGCGAGAGTACCTTCAGGTACGGCGTCTCGCCGCAACCGGCGCAGGCACCGGAGAATTCGAACAGGGGCTGCAGGAACTGCACCCCCCGCACGTTCGAGAAGTCGATACACGCCCTGTCGTTCACCGGCAAAGACTCGAAGAATGCGAGTGTGGCGCACCCGAGCGACAGATCCTGCGCGTTGATGACGAGCTCGATGGCCCTGCGGCCCGATTGCTCCCGATCGAAACCCGGACACACCTCGAAGCAGATTCCGCAGCCCGTGCAATCCCGCTCGTACACCGCAAGCGTAAAGCGAACTTCCGGATTGCCGCGGGAGTTGACCGGCGCCGATTTGAAACCGGGCGGTGCCTCGCGCAGCGCGCCTTCGTGAAAATATTTGGAGCGAATGACGCTATGCGGGCAAGCAAATCCGCACTGGCCACATTGGATACACAGCTCCGGCTCCCAGCTCGCCACGCGATCGGCGATATTGCGCTTCTCGAACGCGGCTGTGCCGGATGGCCATGTGCCATCCGGCGGCAACTGACTCACCCTCAGGTCATCGCCTGCGCCGAGTCCGTGCAGCATGCACTCGGTCACTTGCCGCACGAACGCCGGCGCGCTCACGGGCACCAGCGTAGTGACCTCGGGCGTATCGGCCACCGTTGTGGGTATCTTGACCTCGAACAGCTGCGCCAACGCCTGGTCGACAGCCGCGAAGTTGCTGCGCAGCACCTCGGCCCCCTTGCCACCGTAGCTCTTCTCGATGGCCCGCTTGATGCACACGCGCGCCTGCGGCGCCGGCAACGCGCCGCTGATCGCGAAGAAACAGGTCTGCAACACCGTATTGATTCTGCCGCCCAAACCACTTGCGCGCGCAACTCCGGAGGCATCGATCACGAAGAGCCGAGCCTTCTTCGTAATCATCTGGCGTTGCACGCGTGACGGCAGGTGGTCCCACACCGCCTCGGGCCCGTACGCGGTGTTGAGCAGGAATGTTCCCCCCGGCAGCAGGGACGCAAGTACGTCAATGCGCTCGAGAAAGCTCTGCTGGTGGCACGCGATGACGTGAGCCGACTCGATCAGATATGGCGCGCGAATAGGCCGCTGGGCATAGCGCAGATACGATATTGTCTGAGCACCCGACTTGTGCGAGTCGTAGACGAAGTACCCCTGGGCATGGCGGCCGGGCTCCCCCGCCAGTATCTTGATGGTGTTCTTGTTGGCGCTTACGGTGCCGTCGGCACCAAGCCCAAAGAACAGCGCCCGCACCACATCATCCCCTTCGATGGAGAAGCCGGCCTCGACTGCAAGGCTGGTGTGACCCACGTCGTCCTCGATCCCAACGGTGAAGCCGGTGCGCGCCCCGGCCTTCTGCAGCTCGTCGAACACCGCCTTCGCCTGCGCCGGACTGAAATTCTTCGATCCCAGACCGTAACGTCCCCCGATCACCCTGGGCATCGGCATGCGCTTGCCCGTGGCGAAGGCCTGGGCGAGGATCGTCACCACATCCAGGTACAGCGGCTCCCCGGGCGCACCAGGCTCTTTGGTCTGCTCGATCACGGCAATGGCGCGGCAGCTCTGTGGCAGGGCCGCCAGAAACTGCTCGGCAGCGAACGGACGAAACAACCGCACCTTCAATACTCCGACGCGGGCACCCGACTCTCGGCGCAGGTACGCGGCCGTCTCCGCAGCGGTCTCGGCGCCACAACCCATCGCCACGATGACCCGCTCGGCGTCTTGCGCGCCCTCGTACTCGAACAGCCGATACGCCCTTCCAGTGAATGCGGCGAAGCGATCCATTGCCGCCTGCACGATCGCCGGAACCCGCGCGTAGTAGGGATTGACCGTCTCGCGGGCCTGAAAAAATGTGTCCGGATTGTGCGCGGCGCCGCGGATGAAGGCATGCTCGGGATTTAGCGCGCGGGCGCGATGCGCGCGCACGAGCTGCGGATCGATCATGGCTCGCATGTGTGCCTCGGAGAGCAGCGCGATCTTGCTCATCTCGTGGGAAACCCGAAACCCGTCGAAGAAATGCAAGAACGGCACACGCGATTCCAGCGTCGCGGCCTGTGCGATCAGAGCGGTATCATGTGCCTCCTGCACAGACGCTGAAGACAGCAGCGCGAAACCCGTCGTCCGGGCGGCCATGACGTCGGAATGATCCCCGAATATCGACAACGCCTGGGTCGCCACCGCGCGCGCCGCGACGTGAAACACGGTCGGCGTCAGCTCACCGGCGATCTTGTACATGTTCGGGATCATCAACAGCAGTCCCTGCGACGACGTGAATGTCGTGGTCAGCGCACCGGACTGCAGCGCGCCGTGCACGGCACCGGCCGCCCCGCCCTCGCTCTGCATCTCCTGCACGACGGGAATGCTTCCCCAGATGTTGGCGATTTTCCGCGCCGCCCATTGGTCCGCCAGCTCGGCCATCGGCGAGGACGGTGTGATCGGGTAGATCGCGCAAACTTCGTTGAGCCTATACGCGACATGGACCACGGCGGCATTGCCGTCGAGCGTGTCGGCGGACTGCGCCTCGGAGGGGAACTTTGACGACGGGACGCTCATTGCCGCGCTCACCTTGCCGCTCCAGTCGGTTCCGGGACCATTTCGATGGCATGCACCGGACAGGTTTCGAAGCAGACCGCACAGCCTGTGCAGCGCTCATAAAGCACTCGGTAGCCTGCACCGATCCCGAGCTTCTCAATCGCCTGCTCCGGACAGGCCGCATAGCATTGATCGCACTCGAAGCAGTTGCCACAGGACAGGCACCGCTGCGCCTCGTACCGAGCCTGCGGCTCGCTGAAACCCGCGATGATTTCCTCGAAGCCTTCCGCCCGCTCGCCAGGCGGCAGTCGCCCCGGCTCGTGGGGCTCGGCATCGCTGTAGAGCGGCAAGTGCAGTTTGTCGAAAGTCACCTGGGGATGCCTGATCGCTCCCGCCCGGCGCTTGCCACACAGATACTCATCGATGCGATGGGCAGCCTTCTTGCCCTGACCGACCGAGGCGGTGACGGTGTGCGCGCCCGGTACGGCATCACCGCCGGCGAACACCCCCCGGCACCCGGTCATTAGATCCGGCCCGACAATCAGCGCGCCATCCTTTGTGAACTCGATGCCCGGAACGGCACGCAGAAAGCCGCTGTCGGTCTCCTGGCCCAGGGCGAGCACGACCGCATCGGCCGAGAGCTGCTCGAGTCTCCCGGTCGGTCGGGGCCAGCCCTCAGAATCGAGTTCCATGTGCTCAACCGTCAGATCCGATCCGACGATCTCTTTGATGCTCGTCAGCCACTTGATCCGTACACCCTCTTCGATAGCCTCGTCTGCCTCGAACGACTCGGCCGGCATGTGCGCGCGATCCCGCCGGTAGACGATCAGCGTGTCACTCGCACCGAGACGTCGGGCGGTACGGGCCGCATCCATTGCAGTATTGCCGCCGCCATAGACCACCACACGACGGCCGAGCTGGGGCGTCTCGCCGGAAGCGACTCGATGCAGCAGGGAGACGGCATCGAGCATCCGGGCCGCATCGCGCGCCGGAATATCGACGCGCTTGCCGAGCGCGGCCCCGATGGCGAGAAAAGCCGCATCGAAACGGCCCTCGGCAAGCTGTTTCAGCAGGTCATCAACCCGATGACTATTGACGATTTTGACGCCCAGCGCCTCGATGCGCCGTATTGCGTCACGCAGCACCGCGCGCGGCAGTCGATATGCCGGAATACCAAAGCGCATCAGCCCGCCGGGTAACGGCGCCGCGTCGTGAATCTCGACGGCATGACCAGCCCGTACCAGATGATAGGCTGCGGACAAACCGCACGGTCCGGCCCCGACCACCAGCACTCGCTTCCCCGAGACCGGAGCCTCGATCGGCACCGTCCATCCCTGTTCGTCGGCGCGATCCCCTAGAAAGCGCTCCACCGCCTGAATCGACACCGCGCCGTCCAGCTCGCGCCGATTGCAGTCCGTCTCGCACGGATGATAACACACGCGTCCGTGCACGCCCGGCAGCGGGTTGCTCTCGAGCAGTTTAAGCCACGCCTCGTGGTACGCCCCCGCGCGCGCTGCCGCGAGCCAGCCTTGGATATTCTCACCGGCCGGACAGGCGGCATTGCACGGCGGCAGAAGACTGGCGTACTCCGCCCGCCGCTCGCGCACCGGTCCGGTGCCGGGCTCGGCGATCAGATCGATCAGCGGTGTCAGGTCCTGCTTGCCGGCCATCTTGATAAAACTACGCATGCCGGTCTGCACGCGATATGCGTAATTGCCACCGTTTCGGGCCGAAACCACCGGCACTGCTCGCGATACCGATTGCTGTCGTTGGTACCGACATCGCTGCTGCATCCGGGAGTCCATGCGCATGTCCGTCCGGCGCGTGTGGCGAGCGGCATTGCCGCTCGCCCAAGGGTCCGGTGACGCCCGTTTCCAGGGCGTGCACGCGAACGATACGGCCGTTCGGACCTTTGCGCTCCGCCACATCTTACGCGATGCTCGGCGCAGTACAGCGCACCGAGGCGCCGGATCCGGCCCGCGGGAACCGCACTCTGTACCGCACCGTCATGAGTGTGCCGCTGCGCCGCGGCACGCCGCTCGATCAGGCCCTCGGCAGATCGCCAAGGACAAACTCACGCTGGTCGTCCTTCTGGACACGATCCAGACCGTTCGGGCCGAATGATGCGGCGCTCCGTGCGTCGGACTTGCGCGCAAGCCCGCCGAGCCGATGCGCTGCTGCGAATACTTGCCGAATGACGCCGGCAATACGTAGGTACCGCACAACGTCCGGTCCATTTCGAGGAATGTCCGTATGGCAGGTATCGGGACCATCTGCGACCTTTCCTATCGGAGTGGTCCCAGCCGTGCCGCATGAGCGGCGGGCCTTTCGGGATTGACTGATGCTTGCGGGGAAAGGCGCACACATAGTGCCCGTGCAGAGACTCCATGTATCACAATATTCTGGTTCCTATCGATGGCACCGAGATCGGCCAGCTCGGACTGCGCGAGGCGATCGGGCTCGCCCGCGGCTCGGACTCCAGGATCCGGCTGATTCACGTCATCGACAAAGTGCCGGGAGACGCTTCGAGCTCGGCGCCCGAGGCGACTCGGGAGTCAACTTCGCAAATGCGCACCGGCGCCGAGATGATCATCGCTGAAGCCAAGACCGCGGTGCGCGCCGCCGGCATCGAGGTTGATGATCGCCTGATCGAGGCGATCGGTGAGCGCGTCGGACCGTTCGTGATCTCCGCAGCCGCTGACTGGCCCGCACAACTCATCGTCTGCGGCACCCATGGCCGTCGCGGCTTGACCCGCATGCTGCTCGGGAGCGATGCCGAATACATCGTCCGTCATAGCTCCGTCCCTGTGCTGATCGTGCGCAGCCCGCCTGCCTGATGCGCTCCGCCGGCTCCCGCCAGTGACTGAAGCGCGACGGACCGACTGCGTGCATCGGTTCAACGACCGCACTACGGCCAAGATCTGCGGCAGCGCTGTCTGCAGCCTCACCCGATCATTCTGGGGGCTGCCCCGCGGCGGCGTGGCGGTGCCCCTGGAGGTCGCGCGTCTGCTGCAAGCGCCGCTCGACGGTCTGCTGGTACGAACAATCGGCCTGCTGGGGCGGCCCGAGCTCGCCATCGAGCGACGCGAGATCGTCCGCCGCGAGACGACTTCTCGCAGCGGATGTACTCCCCTCGCGCCAGGGCAGGACCGTCATCCACGCCGAGGACCGGAACGTAACCGACTCGATCGCGCTTACCGTCATTCGTGCCGCACACAAACACCGCCGCCGAATCCATCATCGCAGCCGCCCCAGTTGTCTCTCCCGAGGCCGCCGAATTCGTCCGCTCGGATGCCGACACCGTCATCATACTGCAGGCACCCGCCGTCCTGTTTGCCACAAGGCAGTGGTACGAGCAGTTCGAGCAGCTCCGGGACAGCGAGGTCGACCTCCCGTCAGAGCCGCTCTTTCGTCAGAATTCCCACAGCGACCCACTTTCGGTCCACCAGGATCCTACAGGACCGTTCCTCCTCCGGACTTCGTGGGGTCTGTCGAACCGCTCTTCCCGGCACGATCACTGCACATTCTGCAACGTCATTCGACCGCCGAAAGCTTGTAGCCGACGCCCCACACCGTCTGCAGGAGCTTCGGCCTCCCTGGGTCGCGATCGATCTTGGCGCGCAGCCGATTGATGTGGCACTCCACCGCGTGGTCGTAGGCGTCGTGACTGTCGCCCCAGACCGCTTCGAGCAGCTCGCCGCGGCTGTAAACGCGTCCCGGATTGCGGACAAAGAGCCGCAACAGCTCGTACTCCTTATGTGTCAGCACGACAGGCTTGCCCCGCACCGTGACTTCCCGCGACTCCGGATCAATCGTCAGGGCGTCGCCGAAGCGCAGCACCCCACACCCTTTTCCCACTTGCTCGCACAGTGCATCCACGCACCGGAAAAGCGAGCGCACGCGAGCCACAAGCTCCGCCGCGCTGTATCGCCTGGTCATATACTCCTCCGCGCCCATCTCCAGGTCCCCTACTCTGTCGATATCGTCCCTCCGGCCCGAGACCATGAGCACCGGCGTATACTCCCTTCCCGCTCTGACACGTCGGCACAACTCCAGTCCGTCCGAGCCCGGAAGCATGACGTCCAAAATTATCAGGTCGAACGTCTTCTCTTGCGCCAGAATCACGCCGATCTCGCCGGACAAGGCCACTTCGACGTGGCAGCAAAGCGCTTCTATCTGACGCTTGAGCGCACTGGCTACATCCGGTGCCTCTTCCACGATCAGAAC
Source organism: Pseudomonadota bacterium (assembly GCA_021843755.1). Taxonomy (GTDB): domain Bacteria; phylum Pseudomonadota; class Gammaproteobacteria; order Steroidobacterales; family Steroidobacteraceae; genus 13-2-20CM-66-19. The sequence goes on along the minus strand of JAKBWB010000066.1, from coordinate 4,750 downwards.
GTTGCACCTCGTACTCATACTGCCACCCCTCCCTCGATCGACTCGCGCGTGCCGCCCTCAGACCCGGATGGCGCCCACCGTCGAAGACGGACGCAGGGCACACGAATGCAGGACGCGCGCCGGCCACGCCCTCTCAGCCGCCCGGTCCGGGCCGCCCTGGGGCCGCCCGCCCCGTTCTCGCACGCGGCAGCGTCGGCCTGTTGGTCCTCGCTCACGAGCACCCAAACGATGTCCGCGTACGCCAGTCGCGTGAATGAGGCGTTTGTGACTTTCATCGCGGCGCCGGCACATCAGAACACGCCATCCCGCTGACCGCCCGCGACAGTCACATCCCGCGCATGGGGCCTCACCCAGATGTCCCACAGACTCAGCAGGATCATGGCCGCCACGCTCACGACGAATGTGCCGCCGCCAAGGATCACCAGGTAGACCCATCCGTAATCCAGCTTGGTCAGAAACCACCCGGAGACGTCCACGACGAAGGCCGCAAACGGCAACACGGCCAGCGTCGCTTTCCATCGTGTCGGATAACTGGAATGCACGAATATGTACCCGACGACGAAAAACACGACCGAGAGGCCCATCATGTGGATGTGTGCAAGCGACAACAGCGTCACATAGCCGACGCCTGGACCGTAATACGTTGCGGCAATATCGTGGACGCTGAGCACCGGGCTGCCGTTGCTGCCGATGTGACTGAAATCGAGGTACGCCAATGCCATCAATATGGCAACGCCGAGAAACAGCAGCGTCGCCGTTAACAGCGCTTTCATCTCCACAGTAAGATCGGACAGCGGTTTCACTCTTGACTCTCCTGACTCCAATGACCGATACGGCGACTTCACGCAAATCGTTGCCTTCGGTTATTGCCGCGCGTTGCTCGTGCCGACGGTTACCGGCACCGTCGAATAGTAGGCCGCCACGTTCCGCAGTTGCGCCAGCGACATCGGCCGGACCATTTCGTTCATCACCCCGTTTCGTCGCGTCCCTTCCTTGAAGGCAATGAGCTGCTCCATGAGGTATTCGTAGTGCTGGCCGGCAAGGTTCGGTACGTCCGTCGCCGCGGACATGCCGTCGGCTCCATGGCAGGTCGCGCACATCACGGATTCGACCTTTCCGGCCGCAGGGTCCGTCTGGGCCACACCGGCAAACGCCGCCACAACTACGACGACGATGCCTAAGACCACAAGGATCGCGGCGAGAACTGCGAACTTCCTGCGCATGCTTATTTACGCTCCTGTGTCTGCGGCGCCGCGCTGGACCCCGTCCACTCGTGATTCGCCGCGTGCTCTGCCCCGCGGCGTCCTGTCGCGCGCCCGCCGGTCAATTGTCGCGCGCTCCCTGATCGATCCACCTGGCGATCATGTTCACCTGCGACACCGGCAGCATCCTCGCGTGCTCGGATGCGACTGCGCACTTGCCATCGCCCCTCGCCAGGCGCTCACACATCTTTGGCATGCTCATCGCCGGGGACGCACGGTGTCTGAGCAACCATATGAGGTCGCTCTGCTGACTCGATCCCGGGATCACGAGCGGTCCGAAGTGGCTGCCCTTCATGAGCGTGGCATAGCTCTGCACACTGAATCCGGTCATTTCATAGCCGATGCCACCAGGGCTGTGGCACACCGCACAGTTGTGCGCCAGGACAGGACGGATGTTGTGCCTGAAGCTCACTTGCTCGGAGCGACAACCGACCAGCAGAGCCGCGGCGGATAGGGACGCCAAGGCAATCGCTTTTGGTATGAACATGATAGTGCCTTCCTATATGAGCAATCCGGCCATTGGCCGGAACTCCCGGGGAACCATGTGCATGAACGCCAGGGCTGCGGCGCGCCGGTGTGCACGCCCGCCGGGCTGCTGTCGCCAAAACTGGAGTTCGCCGGCGGGGACAGTGCCGCCCGCCGCGCTCGCGCGGCCCTCTTGCGCCCGCCATGAGCGTCGCTCCGCCTCCGCGGACGGCCGCGAGCCGCCGGAGCACGGATGCGGCTGCGATGGCGCTCCTGGCGGAACACAGTGAGGATCGTGTCGCGGCGCGTTATCGCGCCTTTCTCTCCTCGAACCGTCCTCGGTCTTTCTGCCCGCTGCAACAGCTCTCCGGACTCTCTTTCCATATCGATCCATGATTCACAACTCGATACTCAATTCGAGAGACGTCATATGCACAAGTACGTATGCCGTTGGATGCAGCCCACGGAATATCCTGCTGTGCAACGGAAACCTTCTGGTGCAGGCGTTCAACTGGATGTCTCGTAAGAAATACGCGTGCAGACTCCCGCGTCAGCCGCCGAAGCGGCCGCGCAGGTAGGCGAGAACGCGCTCGATCTGCTCATTGGTCAACGATGGGTCGCCACCTCTGGGAGGCATCGCCATCGGCGCCCCCCGGCCCTGGTACCCGTGCTCGATGCGCTGCAGAAGCACGGCAGCCGGGAGGCTGAGCACCCCATTTTTACGCGTAAAATCCGGCACGCCTGGTAGGGTTCCCTTTCCGTCGTGCCCGTGACACACGCTGCAGTGTGTCTCGTAGATCGCTTGTCCAGGACTTGCGGCGAGCGCACACCCGGCGATTGCGGACCCTAGCACCAAGGCAATATGCCGCGTCATCGCTCTGTTCATGGTTCCTCCTGAGGACGTCAATAGCGGATCATTTCTGCCGCGTTCCAGAGATGTGAGAGAAGTTTCTCTAACAACCTCTGGTCCGCGAGAGACACTGTACCCGGCAAAGTTCTCAAAAGCCTCTCGCGGTTCCGAATTCAGCTTGATTACTATCAACAACTTACATACTTCTTCATACATACTATGATGGGTGTGTTTCATACGTGCGTTTCCGCCGCGTTGGTCTCCATCGCCATACTGTCCGTGACCTGCTCCTTGACGGCTCAACGCCCGCAGTGCGGCGAGAGCTTGAATAGGCGCGACATGGCGCGCTCCGCCTCAGTCCGCTCGGCGTAGACCCGCTGAGATACCTGTCCTGCCTCATCGCGGCGCCGACCCCGACGCCCGTCGGGCGGAAACGCAAGTAGCCGGTCTCGAGTCGCGGCGGCGCAGGCGCGTCCCTTTCGGTAACTTGGCCGCGTCGTGACGTTGTCCTTCTCGAGGAACTGCCTGATCTTGGCGCAAAGCGTGCTTCTGCGGAGCGCCCTAAGGCTGTCGACTGCTATGCCGTGGACGTCGGCAGGCCAAGGCGCGTGCCTTCCCAGAGAACAGGACGTTGTTCTTGAATCGGGACAAAAACGGGTTCCGGATCCGCCAGACAACAAGCCAGAACGCCCGTAACACGCGTCGAATCGCGGAAGCCTGTGGAAGTCTTTCGTCATCAACACGCGATGTCGCGCCGGCGCATGCAAGCGCGCAGCTCGCACTCAACAGGCGACTCAGCCATCCTGTTTCTGTGACATCAAACGGCGACACCGCAAAACTGCGTCGGCCGGCCGCCGCTTCCTGTCTCCTGTCGCGAACGCCGCGCGAGGATACGAACGATCATTGGTCCGCTGTTCATCAGTGGCGCGACGAGTGCCGTTTGGAATTCGTACCATCGGTAGCGTCGCTCATTACACAGGCGATTGAGACGCCCCGCGCGGTATTGCCGTAGGCCTCCTGAGCAGCAGTCACGCAAGCCGCGCGCTGGGTCCACACAAAGTCGCACGATCTCCGTGGACCTGCGCAGTGGGCACACGGAGCAGACAACGCCGCACGTCTAACGCCGCTCTAGCCCTACTTTCGCAATCGAGGTGACCGAAAGGGATGATTTCGTGGGTTTTTCACGGATCAACTGCCTCGCGCGTCATACATGAAAGAATAGTAGGGAACCAGCGCTCCAGATCGAAGACTTTTACGGCACGGCGCTGTTGCGTCGTGAGCTCAGGGGCGAGCATTACCGTAGGGCGGCGCCCGGGTTTGCCGGTCGCGGTGCGCACCAGCGTTGCGCGGATGTCGGCCAGGTTTTTCATGGTCTGACGGGCCGACGCATCGGTCTTGAGCGCCAGTCTTGCCAGACTCACGAGCATCAGTCCGAGAACCGTGGCGAAGGTATGCAGGCGCAGCGCCCCGTCTGTCCATTGATGCGACGGTCCCCACGGAACGACACCGCCCTTCTTCGCTCGACGAAACAGCTCCTCCACGTTCCATTGTCCTCGAAAGCCACTCACAATTCGTGCGGTACTCCAATTGTGGCGATCGGTGCATAGCACCCGCCGGCCGAGGCGGGTCTGCTCCAGGTGGCGGCGCAAAGCATCATCGACGCGCCAGCGCAACGTCGGGGCTTTGTCTGTGCCACCGACGTTCGTCACCACAAAAGTCGACAAGTGTTCGCGAGCGAGGGTCTTTTGGACTCTTTGCTCCAACTGGCTATGCGTGATGCGGCCCTTTTCGATCAGCCGCTCGAACTTGCGCAATTCCTTCTTCGCCTTGCGCAGCGCAACCGCAATGCCGCGTTTCTGTCCCTTCAGCAACTCTTCGCTTTCCACGACCACGAGCGTGCGGTCCAGCTCACCGACCTTCGTGCGCATCCGCGCTGCGCGCACGTGACTCAACGTTCCCGGCAAGGGCTTCATCGCACCGCGTTCGGCCGCCATCTGCAGTGCCGCTTCTGAGGCTTTGTGTCCCAGTGGCAAGGAAATCAGGCTGTAGTACCCCACGGCATCCAGGTCCAACTCCAGTTGCGGGCTCCAGAACCCCCCATCGCGTACCAGCGTACGCTGCCCGGGTTGCGCGCGACCCTCACCTTCATCCAGCGCCTCGTGCAATTGACGTA
>JAKBWB010000024.1 GCA_021843755.1 Pseudomonadota bacterium | reverse complement strand
GAAGTGGCCTGCGCGGCGGAGGCGGCAGAACGGGCAACCGTTCACCCGCTTCAGCGCCGCCCCACGATGAACCGCGAACCGGCTCAAAGGTCCGCGCAGGCCGCAAGGCCCGCAAGGACCGAGACACGCCAAGCGCTGTCACAAACGGCGCGAAGACGGGTCAGGGCAGGACTCTAACTGTATCCGGGCACGGGCGATCGCCACGAGACGGGCCGCGGTCCGGCGGCCGGCACGAAATTGAACATACCGCTGCCGCCCGGCGCCGGGGACGCCGAGTTCCGGGCCGCTTTCGAGGAAGTCGAGGCATACGTGGAGGCGCGCCGGCCGCAGCTGATCCTGCTGCAATGCGGGGCGGATTCGCTCGCCGGCGACCCGCTCACGCACCTGGCATACACGGAAGCTGCGCACGCGCACGCGGCAACCCGGCTCCGTGCACTGGCCGACCGGCACTGTGCCGGGCGGCTGCTGGCAATGGGCGGGGGCGGCTACGACCGGGACAACCTGGCGCGCGCGTGGACACGCGTCGTCGAGGCATTGACCTGAGCGGCGGCGGGCGGATCGACACCGCCCCGGCGCGTGGCGGCACCGGAGCAGGCACGACTCACGGCGGCTTGATGCGCTGCGCAACCAGATCGGCCATCGCCCGCGCGCCGTCCGTACCCTGGGCTTGCAGCCCGGCGCACACGCCCAGCTGGTCGGGTCGCTTTCTGTTCTGGCTGACCTTCCACTTTCCCTCGAGCCTGGAAATCGCAATCTCGATGCCGACGATGCCGCTGATCATCTGGCTCACGTAATCCTCGGGCGCTTCGGCGACCCGCCATGGTTGGGCCTGCCCCGCTTCGTGCGCCCCGGTGAGCTGCGTGACGTGCTCCAACAGCCAGCCGGGATCATGGATGGCACGGGGCGTCCCGTACGCATGTACGACCGCATAGTTCCAAGTCGGAACGACTCTGCCGTCCACCGCCCGGCTCGGATACCACGACGGACTGATGTATGCCTGCGGGCCGTGGAATATCACCAGAGCTTCGATCGCGCCGCCGCAGGATCGCCACAGCGGATTTGCCCTGGACATGTGGCCGTGCAGCCGCCCGCCGCCGTCGCGGTGCAGCAGGAAGGGAATGTGATTTGCGCACAGCTCGGCGTCGGCAAGCATGACCAGCGTGCCGAGCGGATGCGCCCGGATCAGATCATGGAGTACGTCCAAGCTGGTTTCGGCGAACTGCTGCGGCAGATACATGCTTGATCCTCGTTCGGTGATCCGCGCTCAAGACTCCCCGCCTCCATCCGCCCGTCTCGCAGCCGCCCATCCAACCGCCCGAGATCGACTCCTGGCAGACCTGCTCCGACGCTCCGGTCAGCTCCGGCAGGCGCCCGTGGGCCGGTCCTGCGGGTCGGTCAGGCCGTGCGCGCGCAGCCACGACCGCGCATCTTCGGCATCCCGCTCGAACCAGTCGCGCGCGCGCCCCAAGCGAAAGCTGTAGCCCCAGGCGTCCATGTCGGCGAACAGCCGATCGCGGCCCACCGCCGGCAGCAGGTCGGCCAGCAGCACCTGCAGATAGCATACCGCGCACTCCTCCGCCTCATCGCCGCCCGCGTCGGTATCGAGGCCGGCGCGGCGCGCCGCGCTCATGCAGATGAAATGGCAGGCCTCGTGCAGGACGGAATGCACGGGCGTGTCCGAGCGCGCATACAGAACATTGCCGTGCAAGCCCGCTTCGCACGCACCCCAGTAGGATCCCGGAATGCGGTCCGTGCACTCGACCGTCGTCAACGACAGTCCGTAGCCCTCGAGCAGCGCGGCGAGGTCCGCGCGCCCGACAGCCTCCAGCGTCAACACCTCCGCCGTCACAGGGCGGCGAGCCGGCGCATGACGATGTCGGCGAGCTCGCGGCCCATGGCCCCGGTGAGGATGGTCCGCTCGTGCTCGTCGGCGAGCACCAGGCTCTCATTGAACGTATACGAGCGTCGGGTCGTCACCGTCTGCCGCCGCAGCAGTGTCTTGCCGGCGGCATCGACCGAAAACTGCACCGTGTAGGTCACCCGGTACTCGGTCGGCCGGTCGGTGGCGGACACCGAGAGCACTCGGCGCTTGACCGACTGGCGCACGTGGATCACGGCCGTGGCGTGCTTGCGGTCCTCGGTCGGATGCGCCCCGGAGACGATCAGATCGCGGCGCAGGCTCTGCACGAAATCGCTCTGCTGGTCGCTCGCCTCGATGTACGGACGGCGCATGAGCGCGGGCAGCACCCTGCGTCCTTGCAGGTGGAAACCGCAACCGGCAATCAGCGCGGCGGCGGCGAGCGTGGCGGTGGCGGCGAGCGCGCGGCAGGGGGTCATGGCGGGTCTGCGCTGCGGATTCAGATCACGATATTGACGAGCTTGTCCGGCACGATGATCACCTTGCGCACCGGCTTGCCCGCCACGAACCGATCGACGTGCTCGGCGCCGAGGGCCGCCGTCCGCACGTCGTTCTCGGCGGCGCCGCAGGCCACGCGGATGCGGCCGCGCAGCTTGCCGTTGACTTGGACCACCATCTCCACGGTGTCCTGCGCCAGCGCGCTCGGGTCCACCTCGGGCCAGCGCTCATCGACCACGGCACGCTCGTGCCCGAGAGCCTGCCACAGGGCGTGGCACACGTGCGGAACGATGGGTGAGAGTACCCGCACGATGATCTCCAGCGCCTCGTGCCGCACGGCACGGCCCGCCGGCGTCGCATCGTCGAAGCGGCCCACCGCGTTCAGCAGCTCCATGCATGCGGCGATCGCCGTATTGAAGTTGTGGCGACGGCCGATGTCGTCGGTCGCTTTGGCGAGCGCCTGGTGCGCCGCACGCCGCAGCGCGCGCTGCGGCTCGCTCAGCATCGCTCCCGCCCGATCCTCCGGCACGCCAGCGCGTACGTGCTCGTACACCGCGCTCCACAACCGGCGCAGAAACCGCGAGGCCCCTTGCACGCCCTCGTCCGACCACTCCAGGGTCTGCTCCGGAGGCGAGGCGAACATGGTGAACAGCCGCGCCGTGTCCGCCCCATAGCGCGCAACGAGCCCTTCCGGGTCGACGCCGTTGTTCTCGGACTTCGACATCTTGCCGAGCCCGCCGTATTCGACGCGCACGGTCTCGCCTTCCCGGGTGAGCGCCTCGAAGATCTCGGCGCCGTTCGCATCGCGCCGCGCGCTCACGTCGGCGGGATTGAAGTACCGCCGGCGTCCATCCGCGCCGGTGCGCGAGTAGATGTGATTGAGCACCATGCCCTGCGTGAGCAGATTGGTGAACGGCTCGCCGGCGCTCACCAGGCCGATATCGCGCATCACCTTCGTCCAGAAGCGCGAGTACAACAGATGCAGAATGGCGTGCTCGATGCCGCCGATGTACTGATCGACCGGCAGCCAGTAGGCGGCGCGCTCATCGACCATGGCCTCGGTCTGGTCCGGGCAGGCGTAGCGCATGTAATACCACGAGGAATCGACGAACGTGTCCATCGTGTCGGTCTCGCGCCGCGCCGCCTGACCACAACGCGGACACTGACAGCGGTAGAAAGCGGCCGACTTGGCGAGCGGATTGCCGCTGCCGTCCGGCACCAGATCCTCCGGGAGCGTCACGGGCAACTGCTCGTCCGGCACCGGAACCTCGCCGCAGTGCTCGCAGTGAATCAGCGGAATCGGGCAGCCCCAATACCGCTGGCGCGAGATGCCCCAGTCGCGCAGGCGATACTGCACGCGCTTGCGGCCCAGGCCCCGCTGCTCGAGCGCCGCGGCGATGGCATCCACGGCGGCCTGGAAGGGCAGGCCCGAGAACTCTCCGGAATCGACGGTGATGCCGGGCTCGCCATAAGCGCCGATCCAGGGGGCCGCCACACGCTGGTAGGCGTCTCGCTCGGAGCGCACCACCATCGCAATGCGCAGGCCGTTGCGGAGCGCGAACTCGAAGTCGCGCTCGTCGTGCGCCGGCACGCCCATGACCGCGCCTTCACCGTAACCCATGAGCACGTAATTGGCGACCCAGACCTCGATGGGCTCGCCGGTAAACGGATGCAGCACGTGCAGGCCGGTGCGCAGTCCCTTCTTCTCCTGGGTGGCCGCGTCCGCTTCCATGACGCTGCCGCGACGGCACTCGTCGATGAAGGCGGCCAGTTCCGGGCGGCCGGCCGCCGCGGCCAACGCCACCGGATGCTCGGCGGCAACCGCCATGAACGTAACGCCGAACAGCGTGTCGGCGCGTGTCGTGAATACCTTCAGAGCGCCGTCGGCGCCGAGCGCGGCGCGGGTGTCCGGCGCGTAGGGGAATGCAACCTCGCAACCCTCGCTGCGGCCGATCCAGTTGGCCTGCATCAGCTTCACGCGCTCGGGCCAGCCGGGGAGCCGTGCGAGATCACCGAGCAGCTCCTCGGCATAGCGCGTGATCGCGAGGTAATACATCGGGATCTCGCGCTTCTCGATGAGCGCTCCGGTGCGCCAACCCCGCCCCTCGATCACCTGCTCGTTGGCGAGCACGGTCTGATCGACCGGATCCCAGTTCGCCACACCCGTCTTGCGATACGCGATGCCGCGCTCGAGCATGCGCAGGAACAGCCACTGATTCCAGCGGTAGTAGGCCGGATCGCAGGTCGCGATCTCGCGGCTCCAGTCGATGCCGAAGCCGAGCATGTTGAGCTGCGCGCGCATGTGCTCGATGTTCTGGCGAGTCCAGCGCGCCGGCGGCACGCCGTTGCTCATGGCAGCATTTTCCGCCGGCAGTCCAAACGCATCCCAGCCCATCGGCTGCAGCACATTGCGTCCCTGCATGCGCATGTAACGGGCGATCACATCGCCGATCGTGTAGTTGCGCACGTGCCCCATGTGCAGCCGCCCGGAAGGATACGGCAGCATCGAGAGACAGTAGAACTTGTCCTTGCCGGCCTGCTCACGAACCTGGAACGTGCCGTGCGTGCGCCAATAGTGCTGCGCGGCGCGCTCGACGGCGGCCGGATCGTACGCTTCGTCCATCGCAGGAGGGGGTGGGTTCTGACTGGTCATCGCTATGGCTCATGGGCGCGCGCGCCCCGCTTCAACGCGGGCTCATTGTACGGCGGATGCCGGCCCGCCGCAGCGCGAACGCCCCGGCCAATACGAGGGCGGCAAGAATCACCGCAAGCCCGTTGCCCACGCGCGCAAAGGGGGTCATGCCCTTCATGGGCGTGACGCTCGAGCGCAGCACGTAGGGCACCTCGACGGGCGCCTGCGCGATCACCTGGCCCTGTGGTCCGATGACGCCTGACACTCCGTTGTCGGTGGAGACGATCATGTACCGGCCCTCTTCCTGGGTGCGCATGCGCGCCATCTGGAACTGCTGGTAGCGCGCCGGGGTATTGCCGAACCACGCGTCATCGGTGACGTTCACCAGCGCAGTCGCCTTCGGCAGCATGCGCAGCATGTAGCTGCCGTACGCGACCTCGTAGCACACCGACGGTCCGAGCTCGAGCCCCGCGACGGGCAGGGGCTGCTGGTGCGCCGGGCCGGGGGTGAAGCTCGAGTACGGCAGATTCATCTCCTTCAGCCAGCGGCGCACGAAGCGCGGCACGGGGAAGTACTCGGCGAAGGGCACCAGGTGGCGCTTGGAATACCAGCTCACGCGCTTACCGAGCGCCAGAATCGAGTTGTAATAGCGCCCCGTGTCGGACTCGCGCAGAACGCCCATCACCAGCGCCGATCCGTGCCGGCGCGCGGCAAGGTCCAGATGCTCCACGTAGGGAAACAGATTGTTGACCAGGTCCGGCAGCGCCGATTCCGGCCATACGATCAGGCGCGCGCCGAACGCCGACTCGGTCATGCGCTGATAGCGCATCAGGATCCGTTGGGTATGGTTGCCGAGCAGCTTGGTCCGCTCCGAGATATTCGCCTGCACGATGGCAACCGACACCGGCGGACCGGCCGGATGCGTCCAGGCGACGCGGCCGAGGGCTGTGGCCGCCACCCAGGGGACGAGCAGAATCGCGGCCGCCGCGATTCGCACGGGGCGCGTGCCGCGCACCAGCGCCACCAGGGCTCCGGCCCCCAGGAGCACCACCAGACCGACCCCGTAGACCCCCCCGAGCGGCGCCAGATGCGCCAGTGCCGTGCCGGTCTGTGTGTAGCCGAGCGAGAGCCACGGAAAGCCGGAGAACAGCCAGCCGCGCAGCCACTCGAGGAGCAGCCAGATCGCCGGGGCGGCCAGCAGCCAGCGCACCGGTCCGGACGGGAAGAAACGCACCACCGCATAGCCGGTGAGCGCGTGATAGAGAGCCATCAGACCGATCAGTGCCAGCGCCAGCCCCAGGGCCAACCAAAACGGCGCCATCAGGTGCAGGCTGGAATACAGCCAATAGGTGCCCGCGGCGAACAGTCCGAAACCGAACCAGAATCCGAGCCAGGCGGCTTGTCGCGCGCTGGCGCGCTCCCAGAGAAGCATCAGGACCGCCGGGCTGATGAACGCCAGGGGCCACCATCCCTGCGGCGCGAACGCGCAGGCCAGCACCGCGCCACTGCCGAGCGCGAGCCCGTGGCGCCACAGCCCCGCGACCCGGCGCGCGAGCGCACCGGCGCTGACACCCCCTATCGTCGCCACGGGCGCGAGTTGCCGCTCAGACTCACCATTCAAGTCGCGCTCTCCGTGTCGTGCGGCGCGCTCGCGCCGGCCGGCAATACCACCCGCAGCGCCTCGATGCGGCGCCGATCGGCGCGCGTGATCCGAAATTCGAACCCCTCGACGATTGCCGACTCGCCCCGCCGGGGCAGCCGTCCGAATTGACGCATCAGCAGTCCCGCCACCGTCTCGAAGTCCTGCTCCTCGGGCAGCCGCGCGCCGAAGTACTCGTTGAATTCCTCGATGCGCGTGACGCCGCGCACCAGGTATTGCCGCTCGCTCTCCTTGCGGATGTTCTGGTCGTCCTCGACGTCGAACTCGTCGTCGATCTCGCCCACGATCTGCTCGATGACGTCCTCGATGGTGATCAGCCCGGCGACGCCACCGTACTCGTCGACCACGATGGCCATGTGCTGATGGTTGCCGCGGAACTCCTTCAGCAGCACGTCGAGCCGCTTCGACTCGGGGACGAAAACCGCGGGCCGCATGTATTCGCGGATGTCGAAGCGCTGAGACTCCTCGTGGCCGCACAGCCGCAGCAGATCCTTGGCGAGCAGAATACCGGCGATGTCGTCGCGGTCCTCGTCGAGCACCGGAAAGCGGGAATGTCCCGACTCGACCACGACCGGCAGAATATGGGCGACGGGATCGTCGCGCTGCACGCAGACCATCTGTGCGCGCGGCACCATCACATCGCGGGCGTGCATGTCCGAGACCGCCAGCACGCCCTCGATCATGGTGAGGGCATCGGCCTCGAACAAGCCGCGCTCGCGTGCCTCGCGCAGCAATTGCAGCAGATCCTGCCGGTTGCGCGGCTCCGCGGCGAACGTGCGCCACAGCCGCTTGAGCCACTGCCGAGTCTCGCCGGAATCGCTCACGGCGCGCTCCGGTAGGGATTGGCGAAGCCCAGCCCGCGCAGCACCCGGATCTCGCGCCGCTCCATGCGGCGCGCGTCCGCCTCGCGCTCGTGATCGTAGCCGATCAGATGCAGCGCGCCGTGCACCACCAGGTGCGCCCAATGTGCACACACCGCCTTGCCCTGTGTTCGAGCCTCCGCCCGGACCACCTGGGCGCAGATCACCAGATCCCCGAGCGGGCGGGCGCGCGCCGCGGCGGGCAGGGGTGCGGCGGGGAAGGACAGCACATTGGTCGGCTGATCCTTGCCCCGGTAATGGGCATTGAGGCGGCGGCTCTCGCCAGGCCCGACGACACGCACGCCGAGCTCCCGGCCCGCGGCGCGCCGCCCCAGGGCGCCGCCGACCCAGCGGGCGAAATCCGCGTTGCGGGGCGTCCAACCGCGCACCCGCCGTTGGACTGCGATGCGCAATCGCTGCGGGTCCATCGCATCGGCCGGAATCATCAGTCGGGGTCCCCCTGAGGTGCCCGGCGGGTTCGCGACTCGTAAGCCTGAACGATGCGCTGCACCAGCGGATGGCGCACGACGTCGCGCGCATCGAAATAGGTGAACGCGACGCCATCGACGCCGCGCAACACCTCCGTCACGTGACTCAAGCCCGACTGGCGTCCGGCCGGCAGGTCGGTCTGCGTCACATCGCCGGTGACCACCGCCTTGGAACCGAAGCCGATGCGGGTCAAAAACATCTTCATCTGCTCGATGGTGGTGTTTTGCGCCTCATCGAGAATGATGAACGAGTCGTTGAGCGAGCGGCCGCGCATGAACGCGAGCGGCGCCACCTCGATGACATTGCGCTCGATGAAGCGCGCCACCCGGTCGAAGCCGAGCATCTCATACAGCGCGTCGTACATCGGCCGCAGGTAGGGATCGACCTTCTGGGTCAGGTCACCCGGCAGAAAACCGAGGCGCTCGCCGGCCTCCACCGCCGGACGCACCAGCACGACCCGGTGAATGGTTTGCGCCTGCAGCGACTCGACCGCGCAGGCGACCGCCAGATAGGTCTTGCCCGTGCCCGCCGGCCCGATACCGAAGGTCAGATCATGCGCGTGGATATTGGACAGGTACTGCCGCTGATGATGCCCGCGCGCGCGCACTCCACCCCGCGGCAGGCGGATGCCCGGATCGGCTCGCTCCCCCTCCGTGGGACGCCCCGACTCGTGCTCGCGCAGCGCCAGATGCACGCGCTCCGGCGTGACTTCCTCCGCCTCGGCCAGCTGAAACAGCTCGCGCAGCGTCTGCTCGGCGCTGACGGCGCGCGCCCCCAGCACGCGGAAGCTGTCGCCGCGGCGGCGGATCTCGACGTCGAGCCGTGCCTCGAGCAGGCGCAGATTTTCATCGAGCGGACCGCAGAGGTTGGCGAGCCGCGCATTGTCCGCCGGCTCCAGCGCGAATTCCCGCAGCGCGTCCGGGACGGTCACTGGCACAAGCGCCCGCGCAGGCTGTGCCGCAGGGCCGCGGTCACCGCGACCTCGACATATCGGCCCATGAGCTCGGCGGGACCGGCGAAGTTGATCCAGCGGTTGTTCTCGGTGCGTCCGGCCAGCTCGCGCGCATCCTTCTTGGCGGGGCGCGCCACGAGCACCCGCTGCACGGTGCCGACCATGGCCTCGCTGATGGCGTGCGCCTGAGCTTCCAGCTGCCCCTGGAGTCTTGCCAAGCGCTCGAGCTTGACCGCCTCGGGCGTGTCGTCCGGCAATGCGGCAGCCGGCGTACCGGGGCGGCGGCTGTAGAGAAAGCTGAAGGACTGATCGAAATTCGCGTCGCGCACCAGGGCAAGTGTAGCCTCGAAGTCGCGCTCGGTCTCGCCCGGGAAGCCGACGATGAGGTCCGTCGAGATGCTGATGTCAGGCCGCACCGCGCGCAGCCTGCGCACCTTGTCCTTGAACTCGAGCGTAGTATAGCCGCGCTTCATCAGGGCGAGCACCCGGTCCGAGCCGCTCTGTACCGGCAGATGCAGGTGATTGGCGAGCTTACCGACGTGGGCATACGCCTCGATGAGGCTGTCATCGAATTCCACCGGATGCGAAGTCGTGAAGCGAATACGCTCGATCTGGGCAATGGCCGCCACGTGGTGAATGAGCGTGGCGAGATCGACCTCGGCGCCATCGTCCATCGCGCCGGCATAGGCATTGACGTTCTGACCGAGCAAGGTGATCTCGCGCACGCCTTGCTCGGCGAGCTGGCGCACCTCGGCGAGCACCGAGTGGAAGGGCCGGCTGAGCTCCTCGCCGCGCGTATACGGCACGATGCAGAAGCTGCAGTACTTGCTGCACCCCTCCATGATGGAAACGAACGCCGAGGCACCTGCCACGCGCGGCGCGGGCAGGCGATCGAATTTCTCGATCTCCGGAAAGCTCACATCCACCTGCGCACGACCCGTGCGCCGCAGCTCGGCGATCATCTCCGGCAGGCGATGCAGTGTCTGCGGACCGAACACCAAATCGACGAACGGCGCGCGCTCGGCGATCGCCTCGCCCTCCTGGCTGGCCACGCATCCCCCGACCCCGATCAGCATGTGCGGCCGCTGGGCCTTCAGCCGCCGCCACTCCCCGAGCAGCGAGAACACCTTCTCCTGGGCCTTCTCGCGCACCGAGCAGGTGTTCATCAGCAGCACATCGGCCTCGGCGGGATCCTCGGTCGGCGTGAGACCCACGCTCGCACGCAGCACGTCCGCCATGCGGGCGGAGTCGTACTCGTTCATCTGGCAGCCGAAAGTCTTGATGTAGTAGTGCCGGGACATCGGATCTGGGTACGGGACGGAGCGATTCTAAAGCTTGCGATAGCGGACCGCACGGGGCCTGGAAGCCGGCCTCGAGCAAGCCGATTATTTTATTATTTTTCAGAAGGTTGTGCCGCGCCACCGCAGGGCCGGCACCGCCGCCCGGCCACGCCGGGCCCGGTTCAGGCCCCATGCGCGCCCATCAGGACTCGGGCGACGTCACGACCGCGGTCATGGGGCCGGCATCCGCCGCGCTGACGCGCGGCGTGCACGGCAGTGCCGGCATCGAGGCCCAACCGAACCCGATCCCGAGCATCGGGCACCGCCGGCCGTGCGCTACTGTTCCAGAATCATCCCGGAGTAACCCTTCACGGTCACTGTGACCTCGCCATCGACGACCGGATAAGTCCTGCCGGTCAACAGATTCGTCACTTTCGATCCGTTGACGTCGCTCAACTGCCAGACCGGCACGTGCACCGCCTGATCGGAGCCGCTGTCGTTCAGCACCACCGCGATCCTGTGGCTGGCATCGAACCGCCCGAAGGCGTAAACGCGCTGCGCATTGTCGGTGATCAGCGTGATGAACGAGCCGGTGCGCAGCGCCGCGAACCGGCGGCGGATCGCGATCAGCCGATGCGCCAGCGCGACGGGCGGATCGGCCAGCGTGGCCTTGGTCCAGTTGAATGTGCGTCGCATGCCGACGTTCCCGCCGCCGGTCATGCCGTACTCGTCGCCGTAAAAGATGGTCGGCGTACCAACATAGGTGAACTGGAAGACCATCGCCAGCTCCGTCTTGGCGAGGTCACCCCCGCAGCGGGTGGTGAACCGCGGCGTGTCCTGCGTGCCGAGCTCGTTGGTCATCGCTTCCTGCGCGTTCACCGGCAGATCCGCGCGCGTACGGCGCAGCCAGGCGTTGAACTGCGTGACATCGATCGCCGCGGGCCGGCCGCTCTCGTCGACCCCGCACATCCACTCGGACAGCGGATTCGTGAAGCCGTTATAGTTCATCGCGCTGTCCCACTGCCTGCCGTCGTCGATCCACGGGGCGGGATCCCCCCAATACTCCCCGAGAATCTCGGCATGGGGATTGACGGAGACGACCGCGGCGCGCAGCTGCCGCATGATCCGGTGATTGGTCGGATCGCTCCCCTGCCGCCCGTCGGCGTCGATGTACTGCGCCGAATCGAGCCGCCAACCGTCGATGCCGTACGGAGGCCGCAGATAGGTCTGCACCACCGAATGCGGACTGGCATAGATCTGCTCGCGCACGGGCGAGCCCGTTGTCCCGTAGTTCAGCTTGGGCATGCTGGGCACGGCGTCGAGGAAACTGGAATAGTGATTCGGCCACTTCTGGAACGTATACCACGAGTAGTAGGGGCTCGACTTCGATTGGTACGCGCCGACCACGGAGCATTTCAGATTGCCGTACGTGCTGCGACCGAACCAACAGTTCGTGTCGCCGGTGTGATTGAACACGCCATCGAGGATGATGTAGCCCTTGGGCCCGTTCGAGCTGCTGTGCACGTCCCGGATCAGCTTTTCCAGCTCCGCGGCCGTGCCGAATGACGGATCCACCTTGTAGTAGTTCGTCGTATCGTACTTGTGATTGGTCGGTGATTCGAAGATCGGGGTCAGATACAGGATGTTGACGCCCAGCGTCTTCTTCAGGTAGCTCAGTTTGTCGATGATTCCGGCCAGATCCCCGCCGAAGAACACCTCGGCGTCGCACTTCGGCCGCGCCGCATAAACGCTCGTCCCCCAGGCGTGGTGTTCGGTGGGACAGCCCCGATAGGTATACTGGCCGGTCTTGACGGCGATGCCCGGGTCGCCGTCGAAGAATCGGTCGACGAAGATCTCGTACATCACCCCGTTCTTCATCCAGTTCGGCGTATCGAACCCGGGGATGATGAAGAAGTTGCCCGAACTCGGCCTGGCCGCGCTGGCGCCGTCGGCGTTGTACCAAACCGTCTGCCGGCCGTTGCTGATCTTGAAGCTGTAATACTTCTCGGACGGCCCGGCCGGGATGGTTCCCCGCCAGTACTCGAACCGACCGGTCGGATCGACGGATGTGACGACCATCGGCACGTAGTGAATCGCGCCGCTTGCCGCAACCGAATACCTGATTTCGGCGCGAGTCACATTGCCGCGCCCGGTACGCAGCGTGACCGTCACCGGATCGCCGGGAGACGGCTGCGTGTTGCTGTCATACATCGTGCCTTGGTCGGAAAACAAGTCACGCAGGTCGATGGCGCCGGCGACGGTGGGCCGCGCCGCCACGGCCGCATACGCGGCCGTATCGGCGCCGCGGGTCAGCGGAAAAGCTGCCGAAACCAGCGCCGCCAGAGCACCCGCCACACACCAGCGACCCCAGCGCAGTTGCCGTGCATTGATCATATGTTTCTCGCTCGACGCTCCGATGTTTCCGGCCCGGTGAGCCGGCGACGGCAGGCGCTGCGGTTACCCGCAGCCGCAATCCGGTCCCGGGTCGCGAAGCCGGGGCCGGCGGCGATCGGCCCGATCGTCTGTACGGATTCTAGCAGCAGCCGGCTCGCCGGATTGCGCCGGTGTGTGCGCCTGCACCCGTTCGAACTCACGCCGCCCTGCTCTTTGCCGCGGCGCGCACAAGCTTCCGGCGCTCGATGAGCGGATTCTCGAAATCCGGGACTGTCATCGCTATGGCAGTGCCCAGATGACGCCGAAGGAAATCAAGCTCGGATTCGAGCCGGCCGCATTGAAGCGCTCATACTCACCGCGAAACGCCCAGTTTCCGAGATTCCACTGCACGCCGGCGCCTGCCGCAAATCCGGTGGTCGTGCTGTTATGCGCGAGGCTGAGGTAACGGCAGGGCGTGATTGCGCAATTGTCGACCCCGAAGTACTCGTACTCAGCGGTCTGATCAGTCGTGATCCGGGACAAACCCGCTTTCAGATAGACGGTTATGAGGGGTACGGGAAGATAGAGAACCGCGAAGGCTCCCTCGCCCTTCTGCGAGACCTGACCGTTCTTGAAAAGGACTCCGGCCTGCGCAGACGGCCACGAATGCTGGCCGAAGTCCACGTAGGTTACTTCGGCGCCAAGGAAAGAAACCGGCCGCATACCCAGCATGATCTGATAGGCGGAATGAGTGAAGTCTGGACCGCCGAGCAGCACGGTGCTGCCGAAGCCAGTGGGCGCGTTGATCGGGGCAGCCCTGATGTGGGCCTGGCCGTAGGCCGCACCCAGGTAGAGGCCGAGCGGGTCCGCAGCATCCGCGCTTTGCAAGAGACAATATGAGGCGATGCACAATGCGGCTGCGGCGAAATGGCTGATCCGTTTCCGAGTCGGGGACTGTCTTATCATTTTGACTCCTGCAATTGACCCTGACTTCGGCACGGCAGGTACCCCCGAAAGGGGCGCACGCCCCTATCGCCTGCCGAAGAACGCACCGATCCGAGTCCGCAGTGACATACGGGAGTCTCGGGCCGGTGACGCGATCCGAACCAATTGTGCATCTGGCCCGGGTTTGACACCAGCCAGAGGCATGAAGGGGCGACTTGCCGAGGTAGAACTATGGAGATCGCGCGAAGACCGTAGGCGCTCGTGTATCCAGGGGCGCAGAGTCAAACCGCGCTTGATCCGTTCCCAGGCAACTCCACGCGCTGCAGCTGCTCGTGGCCGAGGCCGAGGTCGAGTCGATGTCGGCGGCAGTGAGGGTATCGTCGTTTCCGGACACGACCAACTTGCCGTCGAGCTGCGTCTGCCGGCTGCAAAAGGCCTGTGATTTAAGGATCACAGGCCCATTTATTTACCAATCTATCGACGGTGCCCGCTAGAACGGTATGTCGTCGTCGAAATCCGTTCCTTCACCCGAGCCGCCGCCGGAAGACTGAGGGAATTCCGCGCTCTCCCCGGCCGCCGTACCGCCCGCACCTGCGCTGCCTCCACCGCCCCCGCTCGCGGAGCCCGCTCCGGCACCGCCTCGGCCGCCGAGCATCTGCATCTCATTGCCGATGATCTCCGTCGAATAGCGCTCGTTGCCCTGCTTGTCCTGCCACTTGCGGGTGCGCAGGCTGCCTTCGATGTACACCTGCGAGCCCTTGCGCAGGTACTCCGCGGCAATCTCCGCCAGGCGCCCGAACAGCGCCACCCGGTGCCACTCGGTACGCTCCTGCTGCTCACCGCTTTGCTTGTCGCGCCAAGACTCGGTGGTGGCGATGCGCAGGTTCGCCACCGAGCTGCCCGAAGGCATGGCACGGGTCTCGGGGTCGGCGCCCAAATGACCGATGAGAATGACCTTATTGATGCCACGCGCCATGATCCAGCCCTCCGCAAAGGTTCGGCATTGTAGACGGGCGTGACTGCCCAGCGAAACCGGATCTGCCTGCGCGTTCGTGCAAATTGGAGGGATCTCGAGAGCCTCGGTCCGGCGCACCCCCTGGCCGGGGGGAGGCGCCGCTGCGCAGCCAGCGCGTACACTGAGTCGCCATGCAGGAAATCCGCATCCGCGGGGCGCGGACCCACAACCTCAAGAGTGTCGACCTCGACCTGCCGCGCGAGCGGCTGATCGTCATCACGGGGCTGTCGGGCTCCGGCAAATCGTCACTGGCCTTCGATACGCTCTATGCCGAGGGCCAGCGGCGCTATGTCGAGTCGCTGTCGACCTACGCGCGGCAATTCCTCGCGGTGATGGACAAGCCCGATGTCGATCACATTGCCGGGCTCTCGCCCGCGATCGCCATCGAGCAGAAGGCCACCACCCGCAACCCACGCTCGACGGTCGGCACGGTCACCGAGATCTACGACTATCTGCGGCTGCTGTTCGCCCGCGCCGGGGTCCCGCGCTGTCCCGACCATCAGCTCGACCTCGAGGCCCAGACCGTGAGCCAAATGGTCGACCAGGTGCTGAAGCTGCCGCCGGGCACCGCCATTGCGCTGCTGGCGCCGATCGCCGCGGACCGAAGAGGCGCCCATGCCGAGACGCTGCGGGATCTGGCCAGCCAGGGATTCATGCGGGTGCGCATCGATGGCCAGATCTACGAACTCGATGCCGTACCCGAGCTCGATCCGAAGCGCAAGCACACGATCGAGGCGGTCGTCGACCGGATGCGGATCAGATCCGAGGCGGCCCAGCGCCTCGCCGAGTCCTTCGAGACGGCCTTGAGCCTCTCGGGAGGGCTGGCGGGAGTGCTTCGCCTGGCCGATCCTGCCCGTGGAACAGAGCCCGCAGAACCCGCAGAGTGGGTGTTCTCGAGCCGTCATGCGTGCCCGATCTGCGGCTACAGCGTGCCGCCATTGGAGCCGAAGCTCTTCTCCTTCAACAGCCCGCTGGGTGCCTGCGCCGTCTGTGACGGCCTGGGCACGCAGCAGTTCTTCGATCCCGAGCGTGTCGTGGCTCATCCACAGCTGTCACTGGCCGGCGGCGCAGTACGCGGCTGGGACCGCCGCAACGCGCATTTCTCCGAGCTCATCCAGTCCCTCGCCCGCCATTACCACTTCGACATCGAGACTCCGTGGACCGAGCTTCCCGAAACCGTACGCCACGTACTGCTGCACGGCAGTGGCACCGAGTCGATCGACATCCGCTACGGCACCGGCGGGTCGGCAAGCAAGCCCCAGCCGTTCGAGGGCATCCTTCCCAACCTCGAGCGGCGCTACCGCCAAACCGGGTCTTCCGCAGTGCGCGCGGAGCTGTCACGCTTCCTCGGCGTACGCCCCTGCATCGAGTGCGGGGGCACGCGGCTGAACCGCGCGGCCCGCTGGGTATTCGTCGGGGCGCGAAATCTGCCGCAGCTGACCGCGCTCAGCATCGAGCGCGCCCTCGAGTACCTCGGCAGTCTGCAACTGCCGGGCTGGCGCGGGGAAGTCGCCGCCCAGATCGTGCGCGAGGTGCTCGCGCGGCTGCGCTTCCTCAGCGATGTGGGACTGAGCTACCTCACCCTGGATCGCAGCGCCGAGACGCTCTCCGGCGGCGAGGCGCAGCGCATCCGCCTCGCCAGCCAGGTCGGCTCGGGACTGACGGGAGTGATGTACATTCTCGATGAGCCCTCGATCGGGCTGCACCCACGCGATAACCGCAGGCTCCTGGCCACCCTGAAGCGGTTGCGCGATCTCGGCAACACCGTAATCGTGGTCGAACACGACGAGCAGGCCATTCGCGAGGCCGACCACGTGGTGGATATGGGCCCGGGCGCCGGTGCGCATGGCGGACGGGTGGTGGCCTGCGGCAGCCCGCAGCAGATCCAGGCGAACGAAGCGTCCCTCACGGGCCAATACCTCAGCGGCCGGCGGCAGATTGCCGTCCCGACCCAGCGCGCCCGCCGCTCCGCGCAGCAGCAGATCCGCATCCGCGGGGCCTCGGGCAACAATCTGCGCGGCGTCGATGCGGATATTCCGCTCGGTCTGCTCACCTGTGTCACCGGAGTGTCGGGCTCGGGCAAGTCGACGCTGATCATCGACACGCTGTTCAATCACGCACGCGCGTACCTCGGCGGCAGGAGCGGCCCTCAGGCCGCGCCCTGCGACCGCATCGAGGGTCTGGAACAGATCGCGGCGGTCATCGATATCGACCAGAGCCCCCTTGGACGGACGCCACGCTCGAACCCGGCGACCTACACCAATGTGTTCACGACGATCCGCGAGCTGTTCGCGGCGGTACCCGAGGCCCGCGCGCGTGGATACGACGCGGGCCGCTTCAGCTTCAACGTCAAGGGAGGGCGCTGTGAAGCGTGTCAGGGCGATGGCCTGCTGCGCGTCGAGATGCATTTCCTGCCCGATGTGTATGTCCCTTGCGACCTCTGCCACGGGCAGCGCTACAACCGCGAGACGCTGGACATCCGCTATCGCGGCAAGAACATTCACGAAGTGCTGCAGATGACCGCCGAGGAAGCCCTGCAATTCTTCGCGAACGTCCCGGTGATCGCCGCGAAGCTGCACACCCTGCGCGACGTCGGGCTGGCGTATCTGCATCTCGGACAGAACGCGACGACGCTTTCGGGGGGCGAGGCGCAAAGGGTGAAGCTTTCACGCGAACTCGCCAAGCATTCGGCCGGACGCACGCTCTACATCCTCGATGAGCCGACCACGGGATTGCATTTCCACGATGTCGCGCAGCTGCTGCAGGTGCTGCTGCGGCTGCGGGACCAGGGCAATACGATCGTCGTCATCGAGCACAATCTCGATGTGATCAAGAGTGCCGACTGGCTGATCGATCTCGGGCCCGACGGGGGCGAGCAAGGCGGACAGATCGTGGCGTCCGGACCCCCCGAAACGGTGGCGAATGATCCCTCGTCGCACACAGGAGCTTGCCTGCGCCCGCTGCTGCGGGGCCGCACCGCCCCTCAGGCAGCGCGCGGCTGAGGCGCTCGCCACCGCAAAACACACAGCCCGTGCGAGGTGCGCGCACCTCGTACGGGCCATGTGAAGCAGAAGTCAATCAGGGCTTACGCCCCGGGGAACAACCGCTTATTTCATCTTCTTGCTGCCGCCCGACGGAGGCGTCTTGCTACCGCTGGAGCCAGGGGAAGACGTGCCAGAGCCCTTGGAAGAGGACGACGAGCCACTGCCGGAAGAAGGCGGCTGGGTCGTGCTGCTGCTGCTGCTGCTGCTGCCGCTGCCGCTGCCAGTGGCCGGAGCGCTGCTGCTGGCCGGCGGCGTCGTAGCCGGAGCGGCCGACGGAGTGGAGTGCTGCTTGGCGCAGGCGGTCAACAGCAAAGCGGCGGCGAGCGCGCTAAGAGCAACTTTGGTTTTCATCGATAGTACCCCGGTGGAATGAGCTTGAGAGGTAATGAACAGCTTTTGAACGAGTTATAGTCGTTCCGCGAGTCCTTCACGGGCCGCGCGGACGGATATCTTATCGGTTCGGGATCCGATTTGAAACCG
>JAKBWB010000018.1 GCA_021843755.1 Pseudomonadota bacterium | reverse complement strand
TCTTGGTCGGGATCTGCGACTGGGTCGCCGAGCGCGCCCGGCGCAGGTCCTTGTGATAGACGTCGGTCAGCACCTGGTCGTTGGTATAGGAATGTATCGTGGTCATGATGCCGGCGCTGATGCCGACCGCGTCGTTGAGCACTTTCGCAACCGGTGCCAGGCAGTTGGTCGTGCACGAGGCGTTGGAGATCACGGTGTGCCTGCTCGAGAGCACGCCGTGATTGACACCGTACACCACGGTCGCATCGACATCATCGCCGCCGGGGGCGGAGATCACGACCCGCTTGGCGCCGGCGGCGAGGTGCGCCGAAGCCTTGGCCTTGCTCGTGAACAGTCCCGTGCACTCGAACACGTAATCCACCCCGAGGCTGCCCCAGGGGAGCTTGGCCGGATCGCGCTCGGCGAGCACGCGGATCCGATCGCCGTTGACCACCAGCGAATCCCCGTCCACCTTCACCTCACCGGGGAAGCGCCCGTGCACCGTGTCGTACTGCGTCAGGTGCGCATTGATCTTGGCGTCGCCCAGATCGTTTACCGCGACGATCTGCAACTCGCCGGTGCGCTTGCCCTCGTACAGGGCACGCAGCACGTTGCGGCCGATGCGGCCGTAGCCGTTGATTCCCACTTTGATTGCCATGAGCCGATCCCCTTAGCGATTTTCAATTGACCGTATCGAGCAGCTCACCGCCCTCGCGCCCGATGCGCTCGGCGGTGAATCCGAACCGTGCCCCATCGCGCCGGCGCCTGGCCGGCGGCGCCGACATCGCGCCGCCAAGATAGCGTAGCGCCGGCCTGCACCGCCACTCGGCGGCGTACCGGGTGCGGCCGCACGCAAAGCGGGCCGCGCCTGCGCGCCGTCCACCATCGCGAGCGGCATGCCCGGGCGCCCCGCATTGGCGCGCTGCACGGCCTCCATCGAGAGGGCGCGGATGGCGTTTGCAAGCTCTCGGCGTGTGCTCATCAGAACCTTTCATGCGGCCCCGCCACCGCAATCCGCCCGGCGAGGGGCGCGCCGCAGCCGCCCGACATAAAAAAGGGGGGGCATTGTCCCCCAGCGGCCCACAATGCTCAATCGCCGCATCCTGTGCCGCGCCGCGGCGCCGCTGAGCCGGATCGCGCCCGAGGCCGGCCCCGATGCTTTGCATATTTCGGCCGCCTCTTGCATATTGACTGCATACGCGGCGGCGCCGGGCGAGCCGGCGCCTCACCTCGCGACCCAGTTCACTGCGGGTTAAGGAGGTTTTGCTACGCTTTCCCAGGTGAGCAGCGTACGCCTCGTTCAATTGACCGATCTGCACCTGTTCGGCGCCGAAACCGGCCGTCTGCGCGGCGTCCGCACGCTCGCATCCGCCACCGCCGCGCTCGCGCATGCGCGCGGGGAGGATTGGCCGCCCGATGCGCTGCTGGTCACGGGCGACGTGGTGCACGACGATCCGGCCGGTTACACCCACTTCCATCGGCTGTTTGCAACGCTCGGAATACCGGTGCTGTGTCTGCCGGGCAATCATGACGATCCGCGAGCGATGCGCCGCGCGCTCGCCAAGCCCCCGTTCGTGATGGGCGGGCACGTCGATATCGGCCGCTGGCGCATCGTGCTGCTCGACAGCGTACGGGCCGGCCAAGCCGGCGGCGCGCTGAGCCCCACGAGCCTGGCGGCGCTCGCCACGGCGCTCGAGCAGGCCGGCGGGCGACACGTATTGGTCTGCCTGCATCATCATCCGGTGTCGCTTGGCAGCCGGTGGCTCGACCAGGTGGGGCTCGCCAACCCCGAAGCCTTCTTCGCCGTCATCGACGGGCACCCGGGCGTTCGCGGCATCCTCTGGGGTCACGTTCACCAGAGCTTCGATGCGCTGCGCAACGGCGTGCGCCTGCTGGCCACGCCATCGACGTGTGTGCAATTCCGGCCGCGCACCGAGCGGTTCGGGCTCGACTCGCTTCCGGCGGCGTACCGCACGCTCGAGCTGCGCGCCGACGGCTCGATCGCCACCGAGCTGGTGTGGGTCGAGGACAGCGCGCGCCGCGGCTCGATCGGCGCCGCCTGACCGGCGCGATCCGCGGCCCGGCCAGGCCCCGCGAAGGGGCGCACACCGGTCCACCGTCGAGCGATTTCGCATCACCTCGGCGCCGGGCAGCGCCGTGCCCGAGCTGATCGGTGCGCCCGGGGACGAGCGCCCGCGCCGGGGCGCGACCTCGGAGCCATTGATCTTTCGCCCGGTGATCGTTACTTTGCGCGGCCTGGACGAAGTAAGCACAAGCGCGAGAACGGAATGATCCGCCGACCGTTGATGTGGGGGCTGTCGCTGCTGGGCGTCATGTTGCTGTGCGGCAGCGCATTCGCGAGCGGCGTCTCGCCCTACCTGCCCCTGAACCTGGACCCGGCGGTCCAGAACGCGATCGACCGGGTGCTGATCCTCGGCGATCAGCCGGTGTTGGTGCGGCCGATTCCGGCGGCGCTGGTGCTGCGGGCCCTGCCCAAGGCGTGCCGCGTCGATCGGCCGCTGTGCGAGCGGGTGCGCAAGTATCTGCGCCGCTACATGCAGGGCACCGGAGTCGAGTTCACCAGCGTGACGCTGGCCGCGACCGGTGGCAAATCCAACATCACGCTGCCGAACCAGCACGGCCGGCGGGCCCAGAGCCCCTACCAGGTCTCGGGCGCGGCCTACATCCAACCCAATCCCTACATGCTGCTCAACGTCGGCGGGGTGGGTTACCAGGGCCGCTTCACCCCGACCGGCACGATGCTCAGTCTCGGCTTCGACTGGGCGCAGCTCGATATCGGCTGGCGCGACCACTGGTGGTCGCCGCTGACCGACAGCTCGATGCTGATCAGCACCGAAGCGCCGACCATGCCGTCGATCACGCTGTCGAACACCCTGCCGCTCACCCGGCTCGGCCTGCAGTATCAGGTGTTCGTCGCACGCATGTCCGAGCAGCGGCACATCGAGCTCACCAACGGCACGTTCACCCAGGGCTATCCCAAGATGGGCGGCATCATGGTCGGCATCCAGCCGGTGAGCGGCTGGTCGCTCGGCGTGCAGCGGGTGATGATCTGGGGCGGCGGCGCGGCCGGCGGCGAGTCGCTGACCAACATCATGCAGGCGTTCATCAACCCCACCAAGGCGCAGAGCACGGGCTTCAACGCCGGCACGCACGTGATCGCCAAGCAGGAGGCATCCATCACCAGCGACTTCATCTTTCCCGGCCCCGAGCCGTTCTCGGTGTACTTCGAGTACGCCGCCAACGACACCTCGATGGGCAGAGCCTACCTGTTCGGCAAGCCCGACATCTCCGCCGGCATCGACTTCGCGCACCTCGGGCCCTTCGACCTGACGTACGAGTTCAACTCGTGGTCGCCCACCTGGTACGTACACACCGCGACCAACGTGCAGACGGGCTACGAATACGGCATCACCAACTACAACCAGAGCATCGGCAACTGGTTCGGCGATCAGCGCGTGCTCGCCACCGCCAGCAATGTGGCCGACGAGGTCGGCGGCCAAAGCAACATGCTGCGCGTCGGCTGGACGCCG
This sequence comes from Pseudomonadota bacterium, assembly GCA_021843755.1. Lineage (GTDB taxonomy): Bacteria > Pseudomonadota > Gammaproteobacteria > Steroidobacterales > Steroidobacteraceae > 13-2-20CM-66-19. Next base: position 61,274 of record JAKBWB010000018.1, on the reverse strand, counting down.
CCGTTCGGCGGCTACCTGCAGCTGCGGCTGCGCGAGCTGGCCAACGAGGCGCAGACCGTGTACGCCTCCTACCCCTACAAGACCGAATACATGGGAGCGCTCAGCTACTCCTTCCCCTGGAACGGCTACGCGGTCGGCGCCGAGATCGGCGGCGGCCAGGACGTCTTCGGCCACCACTACATCGAGGTCGAGGGCTTCCTGCGCGACGGGGAGGCGCTGTTCAGGCACTACGATCCGGTGTCCGCCTTCAGCGGCAAACGCCCCAAGGGCGACAATCTGTTCGTCAACGTGGGCGTCAACTACTACCACGTGCTGGTGTACAAGCCAAACGGCCCGGCCACCATCCGCTACTACAGGCGTTGGGCGGGCAGCCCCGCCGTGACCCTCGGCGCGCGGCGGCGCATCTCGGCGCATCAGGACATCGGGGTCGGGCTCGATCTGGACTCCTTCAGCGGCCGGCTGCTGCTCGGGCTGCGCATGGTCGATTATCGCTACCGCTTCGACTGGCCGATCGCCATCCATGCCTTCGTCGGGGCGGCGCGCTACTCGGCCCCCACCCCGGCCTACGGCCTGTACCTCGGCACCGGCTTGGAGTGGCTGCACGCGTATCGCGGCTGGAACGTCGGACTCGACTTCCGCAGCGTGGTCTCGGCTCAGCGTCTGGATGACCTGCGCACCGAGCATTCCCACCTCGACACCTACTACACCATCGACAGCTGGTCGCTGTATCTATCGCACGACTTCTAGCCGCCCGCCGCCGGCTCAGACGGGGCGGCGGGCCGGCAGTGCACACCAGGCCGCGAACACCGCCTCGGCCGGGATCTGGTCGGCTCGGGTCGTGGCCGGCGGTCCGCCGACGCCGATCACCCTGGATTGCGCCGCGGCGCGCGGCAGTACGCGCCACTGGGGCATCGCCCCCATGATCACGGTCACCGGCAGGCCGCAGGCCGCGGCGGCGTGCGCCATGCCCGTATCCATGGTGATCATGCTCTCGGCCACCTCCATCAGCGCGAAGCTGGCCCGCAGGCCGAGCCCGAGGACTTCCAGGCCCTCCAGGCCGATGGCGGCGTGCATCTGATGCAGCAGCGGCAGCTCGCTCACCGCGCCGCGCAGGATGAGCACCGCCTGCGGCTCGCGCGCGTGCACCGCATGCAACAGCTCGCGCCAGCGCTCGACGGGCCAGGAGCGGTCGTTGTCGCCTCGCCATCGCCTGCGGCTGCGGGCGCTGAGGGTGCGCGCCGTGCCCGGCTGGATCAGCACGAGCGGCCGGCCGTTCCAGCCGCGCTCGCGCAGCAGAGCATCCCGTTGGGAACGTTCCGTTTCGAGCGTGAACAGCCGCGGCGCTCCTGCCGGTCCCGGCAACGGATAATCCGCCGCCGCCAGGATCGGCGGTGTCCGTACGGCGAGCCGCAACAGCGCATCGATGTAGTGCTCACCGTCGGCGGGGCCTCCCTCGAGGAACTCGCAGCGCCGGACGTCGATGCCGCCAAGCCGCAGCAGGCGGCGGATGCGCGCGGCTTGCCGCGGCATCGTCTCGGCGACGTATACCGGACCCGGCGCACTGCGCCGCAGCACGCCCAACACCGCCAACCACGCCCCGGTCACCGGCAAGGGCAGATGCCGCGGCAGCGTCCAGCAGCGCTCCACATCGGGGCTCCCCCGGTAGAGTTCGCGATTCCAGGGTCCCGCACCAATCACCTGGCACGGTCGCCCGAAACGATCGTGCAGCAGGCGCAACGCCGAGGTCAGCATGATCATGTCGCCCACCCGGCCGAACAGAATCACGACGGGCTGCAGCGCTCGCGCGGGAGTGCTCACGCGGACCTCGATTGCAACGTGCCCGGCGCGCGCTCGCCCGGCAGCGAGCGCCAGGCATCCAGCACGGCCTGCGGGCCGATCCGCTCGACACGCTCGGCCTCGAGCGCAAGCACCGGCGAGTCTGTGCCGCTGCGCGGCAGCCAGACCCGGGCCGACTGGATCCCGTAGAGCACCACGAGCGGCGTGCCGAGCGCCGCGGCGGCATGCGCCGGCCCGGTATCGATCGAGACCATGCTCTGGGCCAGCTCACACAGGGCGAACAGCCGCCGCAGCCCGCACGGGGCCGCCGCCACCCGGGAAACGCGCGCCGCCGCCCGGATGTGCTCGAGCATGCTCGCTTCGGCCGGCGCACCGCGCAGCACGATCAGCGCCTCGGGCATGGCGGCTCGAATTCCGCGCAACAGCTCGATCCAGTGCTCGAGCGGCCAGACTTTGTCGTCACGCCTGGCCCAGTGACGCATGCGCCGCCGGCCCATGGTGCGATGGTTACCCGGCTGCACGAGCACGAGCGGCTCGCCGTGCCAGCCGTAACGGGCGAGCCAAGCGCGGGCCGCGCGGCGCTCGGCCTGCGCCACCTGCAGGTGCGGGCGCCACAGACCGGGCGCCGCGGGCTCGGGATAGTCGGCCGCCTGCACCGACTCCGGTGTGCGCGCGGCGAACTCCAACAGGCACTCGAGCCACAGCCGCTCGGTGCCGGGCTCCTCGTCGATGAACAGGCACCGCCGCGGATCGATTCCGCCGAGGGCCAGCAGGCGCCTGATCCGCGGCACCTGCCGGCGATGGTGCTCGAACACGTACACCGGCCCCGGCGCGCTGCGGCGCAGCGCCCGCAGCACCGCCGGCCAGGCGAGACCGAACACGAAGGGCGCCTTGCGCGGAACGTGCCAGCACGCCGCCACGTCCGCATGCCCCGCGTACATGTCGTGTATCCACGCATCCATTCCGACGACATGACAGGGAGCGCCGAAACGGCAATGCAGCGCCCGCAGCACGGCCGTCAACATCACCATGTCGCCGATCCGGCCGAACCGGAACACGAACGGGCTGAGCGGCGCACGCGGTGCGGCGGACAACGTCACGTCGGTCATCGGCTGGAGTACGGCAGGCGCCTCGGCAGAGGAGCCGGCATTGTGGCCCACGCCCGCGGCCAGGAGCAAGGCGGCACCGCGAGCCGCGCGCAGGGCCCGTGCGCCGAGCGCTCAGAGCGCGAGCTCTGCGTGCCAGCGCTCGAGCACGGCCGACAGACGGAAGCGCGGATCCGGCGCCGTCACCGGCCGCTCACCGGCGCGCCAGGCGCCGATCCGCTGCGCGTAGGCATCGAACAAACCCAGCATTGCCGCCACCTGCGCGGGCAACGCGCGCCAGCGCGGCGTGCAGCCCCCGAGCAGCCCCTCGTAGAGCCGCTGTGCGCCGCTGACCGGAACGACCTGGCGCGCATCGCCGATGATCTCGCGCGCCGCGCCGCAGTCGCACGTCAGCACGGGCGTGCCGAGCGCGTTGGATTCGGCAAAGACCAGCCCGAAGGTCTCCGGCACCACGAAATTCGGACAGAAGGTGCACAGCGCCGTGCGCACCTGCGCGTGCATGCGCGCTTGCGGCAGCGGCCCGAGATCGCGCACGCCCTCGATGGGCGCCCAACGGCGCGTCTTGTAGCCCGGATTGCCCACCACCAGCTCGAGGTCCGGCATCCGGCGGCGCAGCGCGCGAAACGCATCGAGCGTGAACTTCAGCCCTTTGTTGGGTGAGGACAGGAACACGAGCTTGCGCTCATCGATCGGCGAGCCATCCGGCTGCAACGTCTCGTCGATCGGGTTGTAAATCGTGCGGGCGTGAAGGCCCGCCTCCACACCCATCCAGCGCAGTGTCGCCTCGACCGCGGCGCGCTGCGTGTCGGAAACACAGATGACCTGGACATCGAGCGACCGCAGCAACTCACGGGTCGAGGCGAGCCAGCGGGCCCGCCGCGAGCCCGGCCGCATCCGGTCGTGCAGCCAGAGAAACACCCGCGCGTTCGGGTACAGGCGGCGCACGCACTCGAGCGCGCGCGAATCGCGGTTGACGATCACGCAACCGACGGTCGGGTCGCGCTCGGGCGGCTGATAAGGACCGTTCGGCTCGGTGCGGTTGTGCTGCACGACGCGCGCCCCGAGCCCCGCGGCGATGCGCACCACGGTCGCCTCGGTGCCGCCCATCGCCTCGCGGTGCGGCGTGTCGCTGTCGTACGGCCGCGCACACACCGGATCGTAGATGACGATTGCGGTCATGAGGGCGCTGCGCGCGGCGTTACCGCGCGCCGGCGCGCGCGCCGATGAGGTAGAAGTTGTTGTGAAAGATGGGACATTCGGCGTGCAGCCAGCGCATCCGCGGCAGCCGCCGCGCAAGGGCGGTGAAGTACTCGGTGTTATCGATGCCGCCGAAGGCGCGCTGGTAGGCGCACAACACGTAATCGAAATCCTCGAGCATCGGCGCGACGGCATCGCGCACCGCCAGAGGCGTCTCGCTGAGCGACCAGGTCGCCACGAACAGCGAAGGTCCGCGCTCGGCCACGCGCGCGCGGACCGCCGCCGGCGTCGGCGCAGCGCCGGAGACGAGCCAGGAGAGATTGCGCGGCGGCTCGAGCGAGTCGCCCTCCGGAAAGACGTTGCGCAGATAGAACCTCTGCAATGCGCACATCACCGGGATATCCCAGATCACGTAGGCGTCGCGGTAGCCCACATTGCGCAGCAGCCGGAAAAAGCTGCCGTAGCCGGCGCCGAAATCCACCACCAGCCGCAGCGCCGCCAGATCGATGTCGGTCGCCTCGAGCAGCCGGATCAGGTGATAGCCATGCTGCACCAGCAGCGGACTGCTCAACGGGTAATACGGATGGACCAGCGGCTGACCGACCGGCGATTCGGTCAACGCCCGCTGAAACGCCGGCGAACAGCGTGCGGAGGCGAGCACGTGCCGCAGATACTCGCCCGAGTGGCTGCGGATGCGCGGATGGACGGTCTTGGCGATCGGCGGCAGACGCAGGAAGCGATCCGAGCCGCCGCCGCGCAAGGCGGCGGCGATCGACGCCGCGAGCGGGCCCCATTCTCCGGCGGCCGCCTCGGCGGCGCCCAGCCCGGCCAGCAGCTCATCGGCATGATGCAGGCGCGGCGGCGGATACTCGCCGAGGATCTTGGCCGCGATCCGTCGCACCCCCGTACGCATCTTGCCGCGCAGCCTGCTCATCACTCGTTGTGACAATCCGGATTGAGATCGTCGCGCACCATCGATCGATTGTTCCCAGCACCGCCGTTGCGCGAGCTTACCAGAAGCCGCCCCCGTGAAAGCCGGCGCGCTCGGGAAATTGACGCGATTCACCGGGTTCTCATGGGCGCTTGCGCCGTCCCGCGCGCCCCACGAGTGCGCGCGGGCGGCGGCCGAGCGCATTGCGGCGCGGCGGCGCGGCGTCCGACACACCAGTGAAGCCGCCACGCGTGCGCCGCTGGTCCGGCCGCAGCAATCCCATGCGCTCGAGCCTGGCCTCGATCGCACGCAGGGTGCGCCGGTGCTTCTCGGCGAGTGCCGCGGGTGGTTCGCCCGCGCGGAAGCCGGCGGCGAGCCGCTCCTGCTCGCCCTCGCTCCAGGGACGTCCGACATTGGCCGGCAGCTGCGCGCGCCGCTGCGCGCGGGCCGTCGACTGCTCCAGCGCCGCGGCCGCGGCCAGCAGCGCACGCAGGACTTCGGCGCGGTGCAGCGCCGAGTCGGGCGCGAGCGGCTCGCCGGTGTGCGGATCGAGACCCTGAATGAGCGCATTCAGAATGTCGATCGGTCGCGATGGCGTCATGAGACCTTCCTTCGGCGGCGGTGGCGTCGGCGGCAGTATCCGGCCTCGCGCGCGAGTCGACCAGCCGATTTGCCTGCGCATTGCGCCGGATTTGCCCACCGGGGCGCACCGACCGTACAGTGCATGCTCCGCCCTCGAGGATGTCCGCACGATGCGCGTTTTTGCCTGCTTCATGCTCCTGATCGCCTTCAGCCTCGCTTGCATGGCCGTCTTCACCTATCCGGCGTGGCTGCTGCTGCATCCTCACTTCAACTTTCCCTTCCAGCGCATCGGCGAGCGGATCGGGATGTTGGGATTCCTGATCGGCTTTCTGCTGATCGCGCGCCGCCTGCGGCTCGGGGACCGCGTCAGTCTGGGCTTCGGCGCCCCGCGCAGGGTTTACCTGCGCGAGTACGGCATCGCGCTGCTGATCGGCACACTCACCATGTCGCTGGTCGTGGCCAGCATGGCCGCGCTCGGCCTGCTCGACTGGCAGCCGGCCGCACGCTACGGCGCCGGGGCGCTCGCCGCCCTGATCGCCAAGCGGCTGCTGAGCGGCGTGGCGGTCGGACTGATCGAGGAAACCGCGCTGCGCGGGGTGATGTTCGCCGGCATTCAACGCGAATCCGGCACGCTGATCGCGATCGCACTGACCTCGATCATCTTCGCGGCGACGCACTTCCTCGGCGTGGCGCACATCCCCGCGGACGCGGTCACCCCGTGGAGCGGCGTGACGGTGCTGCACGGTACGCTGCGCGCCTTCGAGGACCCGCTCGGCAACGCCGACGCGTTCCTGTGCCTGACCGCCGTCGGCGTCGTGCTCGCGAATGTCCGGGCGATCACCGGCAACACCTCCGCAAGCATGGGGCTGCACGCCGGTTGGGTCTGGGTGATGCTGGTGGTGCATGGACTCTCGCGGCCCAACATCACCTCGCCGCTGAGCTTCCTGCTCAGCCACCACGACGGGTTCACCGGTTGGCTGGTGCTCGCCTGGGCCGTGGTGTTGGGCTGGGGACTGGCGCGCTTTTACTCCGCCCGCACGCGCGCCCCGGACGGCGCGACCGTCCAGCCGCGTGGCGCATGAAATGATCAGTCCGGCGCCGGCCGGACCGAACCGCCCGGCGCGCACCGCAGCTCGCGCAGCAGCTGCTCGTGCAGGCCGCCGAAGCCGCCGTTGCTCATGATGAGCACGTGATCGCCCGGACGGGCGGCGGCGGCCAGATCCCGCGCCAGCGCACCCACCTCGCCGCGACCCTGGGCCCGGCCCTGCAGGGCGGCCAGCACCGGCGCCGCATCCCAGTCCAGGTCCGGCGGTATGTACAGCCAGACTTCGTCGGCCTTGGCGAGCGACCCGGCGAGCGCGTCGCGATGCACGCCCATGCGCATTGTGTTCGAGCGCGGCTCGAGCACTGCGACGATGCGTGCGGCGCCGACCCGCCGGCGCAGACCATCGAGGGTGGTGGCAATGGCCGTGGGGTGATGCGCGAAGTCATCGTATACGCGCACACCGTTGACCTCGCCACGCAGTTGCATGCGCCGCGCCACTCCGCGGAACGATCCGAGGGCATCGATCGCGCGGGCCACCGGCACGCCGGCATGACGCGCCGCGGCAATCGCCGCCAGCGCATTTTCCATGTTGTGCGCCCCGAACAGGTCCCAATGCACGGTGCCGCGGGGCTCGCCCCGCTCGAGGACCTCGAAGGCCGAGTAGTCGGCCGCCGAACCCGTCGAGCGTGCGCTCCAGCGGGCGTCGGGTCCACCATCGCGCGCGAAGCCCTCGGTCGGCGTCCAGCATCCCATCTGCAGCGCCGCGCGCAGATGCGCATCACCAGCGTTCCACACGATGCGCCCCGTGCCGGGCACGGTGCGGACGAGCTGGTGGAACTGCCGTTGGATCGCGGCGACGTCCGGATAGATGTCCGCATGGTCGTACTCGAGGTTGTTGAGGATCACCGTGCGCGGCCGGTAATGGACGAACTTGGCGCGCTTGTCGAAAAACGCGGTGTCATATTCGTCCGCCTCGATCACGAAGAACGTACCCGTGCCGAGCCGCGCGCTCGTCCCGAAATCCGCCGGCACGCCGCCGATGAGAAAGCCCGGCGCGAGCCCGGCATGCTCGAGGATCCACGCGAGCATGCCGGTGGTAGAGGTCTTGCCGTGCGTGCCGGCCACGGCCAGCACCCAGCGCGCGCGCAGCAGCTCGTGCGCGAGCCATTCCGGACCCGACACATAGGGGATGCCTGCATCGAGCAGCGCTTCGATCACCGGCATCCCGCGCCGCATCACGTTGCCGACCACCACCACGTCCGGCCGCGGATCGAGCTGATCGGCCGCGTAGCCTTCAATGAGCTCGATGCCGAGCGCAGCGAGCTGCGTGCTCATCGGCGGATAGACGTTGCGGTCCGAGCCGGTCACGCGATGGCCGGCCGAGCACGCCAGCGCCGCCACACCGCCCATGAACGTGCCGCAGGCACCGAGAACGTGAACATGCATAATAAGACCCATTGTACCGATCGTCGTACCGTGCACCCAGTCACCACACCCGAACAGCTCGCCGAGATCGCCGGCCGGCTCGCGCCACAGGCGGTCATCGGACTCGATACCGAATTCATGCGCGAGCGCACCTACCACGCGCAGCTGTGTCTGCTGCAGCTCGCGTGGAGCGACGGCGCCGCGTGCATCGATCCTCTGGCGCTGACGGACCTCGGGGCGCTGCGCGGCACGCTGAGCGCGCCACCGGCCGTGAAGGTTCTGCATGCCTCGCGCCAGGATCTCGAGGCGCTGCTGCCGGCCGTGGGACCGATACGGCCGCTGTTCGACACGCAGATCGCCGCCGCGCTGGCCGGGGAGAGCGCCCAGATCGGCTATGCCGAGCTGGTCCGGCGCCTGCTCGGCGTGGAGCTCGCCAAGGCGCACACGCGCACGGACTGGTCGCGCCGGCCGCTGTCGGCCGAGCAGATCGAGTACGCGCTGGATGACGTGCGACATCTGTTGGCGCTCAAAGAGGCGCTGCAGGAGCGGCTCGACCGTCTGGGGCGCCTGTCCTGGCTCGCCGAGGAGCTCGCCGCGCTCGAGGACCCCGCCATCCTCACGGTCGATCCCGATCAGGCGTGGCGGCGATTGAAGGGCCTGAGCGGACTCGATGCGGGACGGCAGCGCCTGCTGCGCTCACTCGCCGCCTGGCGCGAGCGGCGGGCGCTCGAGCGCAATCGGCCCCGGGGCTGGATTCTCGAGGATGGGCTGGTGCGGGAGATCGTGCTGCGCGTACCGCGCACACCGACGGCGCTCAGCGCCCTGCCCGGGATGCCGGCCGGCCTGATCGAGCGGTGCGGCTCGCAGATACTCGCGCGCGTACAGGCGGCGGAGATTCCCGATCCGCCCCCGCCGGTGAGCCGCCCGAGGCCCGACCCGGTGCGAAACGCCCAGTTGAAGCAGCTCGCAGCGGTGCTGCGCGAGGCGGCCGCCGAACTCGGCCTGAGTCCGGAAGTGCTGGCGACGCGTCGCGACCTCGAGCAGCTGGCCGAAGGCCGGGACGACACCGCGGTGCTGCGCGGCTGGCGCCGCGAGGTGCTCGGGGAGCGGCTGCTCGCGGCGCGTTGAGGGGCCGTCCCTACCGGGGCAGCACGGCCGTCAGCCGGCCAGACACCTCCGCCACGTCCCCCTGGGCATCGATGCTGCGCAGCAAGCCCTGCCCGGCGTAGTACTCGATCAGCGGCGAGGTCTGCTGCTCGTAGACCCGCAGGCGCTGCGCCACGGTCGCTTCGTTGTCATCCGGCCGTTGGAACAGCCGATGCGGCTTGCCGGTCACCGGACAGCGCTCCTGTTCGAGCGACTCGCGCGGCGTCGTCAGCAGATTGACCACCCGGTCACAATCGCTGCATGTGCGCCGCCCGGCGATGCGTCGGGAAAGCTCCGCGTAGTCCACTTTCAGTTGCACGACCACATCGAGCGGCTGGCCGATCTGCTCGAGCAGCGTATCGAGCGCGCGGGCCTGGGCGATGTTGCGCGGAAATCCATCGAGAATGAATCCACGCCCGGTGTCAGGCTCGCCCAGGCGCTCGCGGATCATCTCCAGCACGATCGAGTCCTCGACCAGCCGGCCCGCGGTCATGGCTTCCTTGGCCTGAACACCGAGCGGCGTGCCCTGAGCCACGGCGGCGCGCAGCAGATCACCGGTGGATATCTGCGGAATATGCTGTTGCTCGACCAGCCGCTGCGATTGTGTACCCTTACCCGAACCTGGGGCCCCCAACAGGACGATGCGCATGAGCAGGACAATTTTCAGTGTGAAAGGTTTTGCACCATACCGGGGCGTTGCGGACCGGTCAAACGGAGCGCACGCGGCCTGGCGCTGCGCTATCCTTGGCGCCGACTCAGCCATTGACGAGTGCGGGGCCCCGTCATGAACAATTCCGGAAAGAGAACTGCCTTCTACGCCCAGTCGGGCGGCGTCTCGGCCGTGATCAATGCCTCGGCATGCGGCGTCATCGAGACCGCGCTGCGCCGAACCCGGCAGATCGGCAAAGTGTACGCCGGGCGCGACGGCATCATCGGCGCGCTCACCGAGGATCTGATCGACCTCGGGCGCGAGAGCGCCGCCGCGATCCGCGGCCTGCGGCACACGCCCGGCGGAGCGTTCGGCTCGGCGCGCTTCAAGTTGAAAAGCATCGAGCAAAATCGCGCCGAGTACGAGCGGCTGATCGAGGTGTTCCGCGCCCACGACATCGGCTATTTCTTCTACAACGGCGGCAATGATTCGATGGACACCGCCCTGAAGGTCTCGCAGATCGGCCAATCGCTCGGGTATCCGGTGATCTGCGTCGGGGTACCGAAGACCGTCGACAACGACCTGCCGCACACCGACTGCTGCCCGGGCTTCGGCTCGGTGGCGAAGTACGTGGCCGTCTCGACCCGCGAGGCGGGCCTCGACGTGGCCTCCATGGCGCGCACCTCCACCCGGGTGTTCGTGTTCGAGGTGATGGGCCGGCACGCCGGCTGGATCGCCGCGGCCACCGGGCTCGCCGGCCGCAAGCCGGGCGAGCCCCCGCACATCATCCTGTTTCCGGAGATCCCCTTCGAGCCGGAACGCTTTCTCGAGCGGGTCAAACAGTGCGTCACGGACTACGGCTACTGCGTCATAGCGGTGTCCGAGGGTGCCGCATACCCCGACGGGCGATTTCTGGCGCAAGCCGGCACCCGTGATGCGTTCGGCCATGCGCAGCTCGGTGGGGTCGCTCCAGTCGTCGCGGACATGATCCGCCAGCGGCACGGCTACAAGTATCACTGGGCCGTGGCCGACTACCTGCAGCGTGCGGCACGTCACGTGGCATCCAAAGTCGACGTCGAGCAGGCTTACGCGGTCGGCAAGGCGGCCGTGGAGCTCGCCCTCCAGGGTCACAACGCGGTAATGCCCACCATCGTGCGCAAGCGCTCCAAGCCCTACCAGTGGACCGTCGGCCACGTGCCGCTCGCCGAGGTGGCGAACCGCGAGAAGAAGGTTCCGCGCCAATACATCACGGCGGACGGATTCGGCATCACCACCGCGTGCCGGCGCTACCTGGAGCCGTTGATCGCCGGGGAGGCCTATCCGCCCTACCGGGAAGGACTGCCCGATTATGTCCACATCAAGGGTGCGCCGGTGCGCCGCAAGCTGAAGACGACCTACCAGATCTGATGGCGCGGCGAGCGGCACTCGAGCGGCCGCCGCGCCCGCGTGATTTGCTATAGTTTTCGGTCTTTGCACGCTTTTTTTTGGGGGAGACGAGCTGATGAGTGTCAACCTGTGGCTCTGGACCGCGATCGCGGCCGGAGTGCTTGCCGTGGTGTACGGCGTGATCTCGACCGCGGCCATCATTCGCCTGCCGGCGGGCAATGCGCGCATGCAGGAGATCGCGGCCGCCGTTCACACCGGTGCCAAGGCCTATCTGAATCGTCAGTACACCACCATCCTGCTCGTGGGCATCGTGGTGTTCGTGATCCTCGGGGTCTTCCTCGGCTGGCCCACCGCCGGTGGATTCGCCGTGGGCGCGCTGCTGTCCGGCGCGGCCGGCTACATCGGCATGAACATCTCGGTACGGGCGAACGTGCGCACGGCGCAGGCCGCCACGCAGGGCCTCAGCGCCGCTCTGGCGGTTGCCTTCCGCGGCGGCGCCGTCACCGGCATGCTGGTCGCAGGCCTGGGGCTGCTCGGCGTCTCGGGCTACTTCATGGTGCTGCGCCATCTGATCGGCGAACAGCACGCGCTGCACGCCATCGTGGGGGTCGCTTTCGGCGGCTCGCTGATCTCGATCTTCGCGCGCTTGGGCGGCGGCATCTTCACCAAGGGGGCCGATGTCGGCGCCGACCTGGTCGGCAAAGTGGAGGCCGGCATTCCCGAGGACGACCCGCGCAACCCCGCCGTCATCGCCGACAATGTGGGCGACAATGTCGGTGACTGCGCCGGCATGGCCGCCGACCTGTTCGAGACCTATGCGGTGATCGTCGTGGCCACGATGGTGCTCGGCGGCCTGCTGTTCGGCGGCAAGGGGGCCGGCGGCATCAACGCCGTGGTGTATCCGCTCGCCCTCGGCGCGATGTCGATCGTGTCGTCCATCCTCGGCACCTTCTTCGTCTCGACCGGCGAGGGCGGCAAGATCATGACGGCCCTGTACAAGGGTGTCGTCGTGGCCGGCCTGGTCTCGGCGGTCGGCTTCTACTTCATCACCCGCGCCCTGATGCCCGCCGGCGGCCTGGCGCTCTACGGCTGCTCGCTCATCGGCCTCGCCCTGACCGGCGCCCTGATCGTGATCACCGAGTACTACACGTCCACGGAATTCAGCCCGGTGCGCAAGGTGGCCGCGGCGTCCCAGACCGGCCATGCGACCAACATCATCGCCGGCCTCGGGGTCTCGATGAAGGCGACGGCCGCGCCGGTGGTGGCGATCTGCCTGGCCATCTGGGGCTCCTACCAGCTCGGAGCGGCGCACGGCGCGGGCCTGTACGGCATTGCCGTGGCCGCCACCGCCATGCTGTCGATGACCGGAATGATCGTGGCGCTGGATGCCTATGGACCGATCACCGACAACGCCGGCGGCATCGCCGAGATGGCCGGGCTGCCGAAGGAAGTGCGCGACGTCACCGACCCGCTCGATGCGGTCGGCAACACCACCAAGGCGGTGACCAAGGGTTATGCGATCGGCTCGGCGGCGCTCGCCGCGCTGGTGCTGTTCGCCGACTACACCCACTATCTGAAGGCCGCCGGCAAGCTCGTCGCCTTCTCGCTGTCGGATCCCGCGGTGATCATCGGCCTGTTCATCGGCGGACTGGTGCCGTATCTGTTCGGCGCGCTCGCCATGGAGGCGGTGGGCCGGGCCGCCGGCGCGGTGGTCAACGAAGTGCGCCGGCAGTTCCGCGAGATCAAGGGGATCATGGAGGGAACCGCCAAGCCGGATTACTCGCGCGCGGTCGACCTGCTCACGCGGGCCGCGATCCGCGAGATGATCATTCCCTCGCTGCTGCCGATCCTGATGCCCATCGTCCTGGTAGTGATCATGAACCACCTGATGGGGCCCGGCGCCGGAATCCGGGCGCTCGGCGGGCTGCTGATCGGCACCATCGTGACGGGCCTGTTCGTGGCGGTGTCCATGACCACCGGCGGCGGCGCCTGGGACAACGCCAAGAAATACATCGAGGAAGGCAACTTCGGCGGCAAAGGCTCGGACGCCCACAAGGCGGCGGTCACCGGCGATACGGTCGGCGATCCCTACAAGGACACCGCGGGACCGGCGATCAACCCGTTGATCAAGATCATCAACATCGTTGCCCTGCTGATGGTCCCGCTGTTGTAAGGGTCCGCGACCGCGGCTCAGGCACGGCCGGCGCGCGTCCGAGTCAGCACCGCGCTGACGAGGCGGTTGAGGCGCTCGCAATAAGCGGCGACCGGCGCGTCGGCCTCGGCCTGTTTCCCGATCAGCGCCTGGTGGATCTCGCACAGGCGCCGCTCGATGCGCTCATCGACCGTCATCGAACATCCGATGAGCGCGCTGACGCATGCGGTGATCTCGGCATCCAGCGCGCGCGCATCGCTGCCCGCGATCTCGACTCCGGTAAGCTCGCGGGGACAGCCGGCGGCCAGATGTTCGCACCAAAGACGGGCAAGCTGCATGGGCTTCTGGCATCCCTGCCGCTCGTTCTCATAATGGTAATGGACTCGGCACTCTTCATACCACGCCCGAAACCAAGATGCACCGGGCATTTTGACCGCGATACGTTGGCTCTCACCAACAGAATGCCCATTGGATCGACATTCGGCGTGGTAACCGATTGATAGGCAAGCCGCAATTTACCGGACCGGATCGTTGTATTTCGGTCAATGCGGACCGGCATGCCAACTGCCCGGACTCGACGAAACAGTCACAGACTGTTACTGTTCGCGCGTGCGGCTGCGGCCGCTCCGGAGGCGAGATCCGTGCAATCGGCCGAGCAGTTTCCCATCGTCAAGAGCGATGACGAGTGGCGGCGTGAGCTCACCGGCGAGCAGTACCGCGTGCTGCGCCGCCATGGCACGGAGCGCGCCGGTACCAGCGAGTTCAACACCGAAGACCGTGCGGGAGTGTTCCGCTGCGCCGGCTGCGGTCAGGAGTTGTTCTCGTCGGCCGACAAGTTCGACAGCGGCACCGGTTGGCCCAGCTTCTTCGCGCCGCTGCCCGATGCGCTCGCAACACGTCAGGACCGCAGCCTGTTGATGCGGCGTACCGAAGTGCATTGTGCCCGCTGCGGCGGCCATCTCGGCCACGTGTTTCCCGACGGTCCGCGGCCGACCGGTCAACGTTACTGCATCAACGGCGTGGCGCTGCGCTTCGAGCCGCGATAGCGCGGCCCGCGGCTCAGGCCGCCACCGGCAAGGGCGTCGGGCGCGCGATGGCGTAGCCCTGCATGTAGTCGATTCCCATGCGCCGCGCGACCTCCAGGGCGGCGCTGTCCTCGACCTGCTCGGCGATCACCTTGAAGTTCAGCTTGCGCGCCAGCTCGATCATCGCCGTGACCATCGCCTGATTGACGGTGTCGACCGCCAGGTTGCGGATGAACGAGCCGTCGATCTTGAGGTAATCCATCGGCAGGCTCCGCAAATTGGAGAACGAGCCGACGCCGGAGCCGAAATCGTCGAGTGCGAAACGGCAACCCATGCCGTGCAGCACGCCGACGAACCGCCGCGCGTGCTCGATGTTGGCCACTACCGCCGTCTCACTCAGCTCGAAGCACACCTGCCCGGGCGCCACGCCGGTGCTGTCGAGGCATTCGACCACGAATTCGAGGAAATCCGGATCGGCGAGCGTCTGGCTGGAGACGTTGATCGCCACGCAGCGGTTCGACGGCACCGGCAACGCTCCGCGCCCGAGAGCCGTCAGCGTCGTCTGCACCACCCAGCGGTCGACGAGTCCCATCAGCCGGTAGCGTTCCGCCGCGCGCACGAATTCCCCGGGCGCGATGCCGTGGCCCTCCTCGTCGCGCAGGCGCACGAACACCTCCATCGCCGGGCCGCCCGCATCGTTGCCGTAGGCCGGCACGATCGGCTGCTGATACAACTGGAAGCGATTCTCTTTCAAGGAGCTCTGCAGCATCTGCAGCCACTGAATCTCACCGCTGTGGCGCGCGAATGCCTCGTCGCGCGCCGAATAGACCGCCACCCGGCCCGAGCCGCGCTTTTTGGCGACGTAACAGGCCGAGTCGGCCGCCGCGAGCAGCTCCTCGGACAGGCCGCTGCCGCGCGAAATCTCCACCAGACCCACGGATATGCCCAGACTGAAGATCTTCTCGCGCCAGACGAAGCGGTGATCCGCGATCGCGCTGCATACATCGTCGGCGATCTGGCGCGCCTTCTCCAGAGGACAGCCGATCAGCAGCATGCCGAACTCATCGCCCCCGATCCGCGCCACCGTGTCGCTGTCGCGCACCGCATCGCGCAACACCTTGGCCACCTCGCGCAACACGCTGTCGCCGGCGACGTGGCCGCTGGTGTCGTTGACGACTTTGAAGCGATCCAGATCCAGACAGCACAGCACGTGCTGCCCGTCGCCGCGCTGGCCGCTCTCGAGCGCCTCCTGCAGCCGCCGCTCGAACTCGTGACGGTTGACCAGGCCCGTGAGGGCATCGTGCGTGGCCTGATAGGACATCTGGCGCGCGATCCCGCGCAGCTCCGATACGTCGTGCAGCAGCACGAGCGCGCCGGTGAGCGGCCCGTCGGCGGTGCGGATCGGGGAAGCGGACAGCTCGATCGAGCGCTCGCTGCCGTCGTTGCGGGCGACCAGCAGCGCGCGCCGGCCGAGATTGACCGCGGTACCGCTGGCGAGGGTCTGGCGCAGCGGCTCGGCCAGCAGCCGGCGGTCGCCTTCCTCCACCAGGCTCACCACGTCCTCGAAGGCCCTGCCGACGGCCTGCCCGGGCGGCATCGGCGCCAGACGCGCGGCCGCGGCGTTGAGATAGGTGACCCGACCGTCGCGATCCGTGGCGACGACCGCCTCGGAAAGCAGGTCGAGCGCCGTGAGATGCCCGGCAACGCCGTCCCCGCGCGCGCCAGCCTCGGGCTTCGCGCCGAGCCCCTCCGGCAGCACCTCCGTGCCGGTCACCAACAGCGCCGGACCGTCGTACTCGAAAGGGGAGATGAGCAGCTCCAGCCGGGCCATGCCGCCGGGAAGCGGCAGGTCCACTTCGTAGCGATCGGCCACCGCCTCACCGGCGAGGTGGCGGCGGATGTTGTCGGCCACGAGTTCCGCGTACTCCGGGGCCACCCACGCGGCGAGCGGCCGGCCCGTGATCTGCCCGGGATCGGCCCCGAGCAGCCGGGCGAGCCGGTGATTGGCGTACACGATGACGTCCCGATGCACCAGCACCGGCTGCTCCACGCGCTCGGCGAGCGCCGCGAAGCGGCCGTCTTCGGCCGGGGCCGCCCGCGTCTCGGGCGCCGGCGGCGGGGCGCTCATCAAGCGATTGACCGCGTCGATCAGCTCACCGAGCTCCGGGCCGCCGTGACGAGCGGCGTCGATGCGCTCGGCGGCGCGCCCGGGCGGCAACTGCTCGAGCCGGTGCGCCAGCTGTCCGAGGGTGCGCCGCTCGAGGCGCCGCGACCGTTCCGCACGCAACAGGAGTAACGCGGCGGCAAGAAGCGCCAGGAACAGGCAGAGGGCCCATACGATCGACATTCAGCTCAGCTTCCCTCGGGCGGCTGCGTCCAGGCGGCTGCGCAACTTATTGATTATTTCCATACCGGGCACTGCCGGGCAGCATAGCGCACCACCCTGAGCGTTCCAGCCCTATTTCACCATATCTCGTCGCAAATTCGCTTGGCACGCGCGCCGAAAACCCGTAATTTTCCCCCACCCTCGGGAACCCCCGGGCAACCCATTGATTCAACCGGAGCCTTCATGACCATGCCGGCCGCCGACGCGCGCGAGCAGATGATCGAGCAACAAGTACGCGCCTGGGACGTTCTCGACCCGCGCGTCCTCGAGACCTTGCGCAGGGTGCCGCGCGAGCCGTACGTGCCGGCACGGTACCGCTCGCTTGCATACGCCGACATGGAAGTGCCTCTGCCCGCGGGCCAGCACATGCTCCGACCGAGCGTCGTCGGCAGATTGCTGGCGGCGCTGCGCCTGGCCGGCGGCGAGCGCATCCTCGAAGTCGGCACCGGCTCGGGATTCGTCACCGCGTGCCTGCGGGCCGCCGGCGGCCCGGTGCTCTCGCTGGAGATCGTGCCGGAACTCGCCGACATGGCGCGAGAGAACCTCGGCAAGCAGCACGTGCGCGACATCGAGGTCATCAATGCCGACGCGCTGCGCCATGAGCTGACGGACCGGTTCGACGCCATTGCCCTGACCGCATCGATGCCGCGCTACGACACCCGCTTCCAGGAACACCTTGCCGTGGGCGGACGGCTCTTCGTCGTGGTCGGAGAGGCTCCGGTGATGGACGCGCGTCTGGTGCGCCGCGTCGCGAACGACGCCTGGACCACTGAGAGCCTGTTCGAGACCGTCATCGATCCGCTGGCGCGCTTGGCGCCTACGGAGGAGTTCGTCTTCTGATCCGCGCGGCCCGAGTCTGCGGCCTGGTGCGGTGAACTCGGGTCGGAGCGCACAATTGACTCCCCCAGGCGTGCAACCTTGCGACGCCCGCTGTGTTCTTAGGGACGCACATGCATACCAGTAAACGTCATCGCATCCTGGCGCTTTGCGGCACGGCTCTGGCGCTGGGCTTCCCGGCCGCCGCCTCGGCCACGAACTTCCTCCAGGTCTACCAGCAGGCCCTGCTGAACGACCCGGCCTACCTGCAGGCGCACGCCACCTACATGGCCGCCCGCGAGGCGCGTCCCGAGGCCTTCGCGGTCCTGCTGCCGCAGATCAGCGCCTCTGCGGGCGAGAACTGGGATCACACCAGCGGGGTGTCGTACAGCCTCGGCAGCCGCTCGAGCGGCGCCCTGTACGCGCTGCACGAGCCTTCCACCTCGAACACCACCGGCCAGAGTTGGAGCCTGAACCTCAGCGAGAATCTGTTCTCCTGGACGGACTGGATGAACTTCAAGGCCGCCGACCGCCAGGTGGCCGAAGCGCAGGCCAACTACGAGGCCGCGCAGCAGGGACTGATTCTGACCACGGCGCAGGCTTACTTCGGTGTCCTCGCGGCGGTCGACACCCTGCACGCGCAGCAGTCCTCGCTGAAGGCCCTGACGCTCGCGCTTGAGCAGGCCCGGGAGGAATTCAAGGTCGGCCTGATCCCGATCACCGATGTCGAGCAGGCACGCGCCGCGCGCGACGCCTCCGCCGCACAGGTGATCACCGACGAGCAGGCGCTCTCGGCCGCGGAGGATCAGCTGCAGGTGATCACCGGCCGGCTGTACATCACGCTCGCGGAGCCCGGCAAGAACCTGCCGCTCGCCACACCCCATCCGGCCGACCAGCACGCGTGGGTGCAGACCTCGCTGCGGCAGAACCTGACTCTGATCGCGACCCGCTTCGCGGCCGACGCCGCCGATTACAACGTGCGCGCCGCCTACGGCAGCGATTTGCCCTCGATCAGCCTGGTGGCGAGCCGATCCTACAACGGCAACGACGTCAATCAGACGGTGTTCGGCCAGGTGTTCCGCGGCCTCCCCAACAACAGCGCCAACCGGCAGATCGGCATCGAGTTCTCCCTGCCGCTGTTCAGCGGCGGCGGCGACGAGGCGCGCATCCATCAGGCCGAGTACGAGTCGATCGCGGCCGAGGACGCGGTGGAGCAGGCCTCCCGCTCCACCGTGCAACAGGCGCGCGATGCCTATCTCGGGGTAATCTCGGGGATCGCCAACGTGCGCGCGCTGCGCCAGGCGCTCGCCTCGAGCCGGATCTCCTACGTGGCGACGATGGCCGGCTACAAAGTGGGCACCCAGACGGAAGTCGACGTGCTCAACGCGTTGAGCACGCTGGTCGCGGCCCAAACCAATTATGCCGCGAGCCGCTACAACTACATCGACAGCATCGTGGCGCTGCAGTATGCCGCCGGCACGCTCCATCCGCCGGAGGTGGCCATCATCAACTCCTGGCTGACCAAGACCGTGCGGGTCGCCCCGGGGCGGATCACTCCATCCGGAATGACGCCGCCGCCGACGCCGCGGAAATGACGCGGCGCCTACCGGCGGTACGGCCGGTAGGACTTCTCCTCGACCAGGCGCGAGCCGAGCGCGAGGTTGACGCGCCGCTTCACGGCCGCGCGCTCGTCGTTGGCGAGGTAGACCGAGCGGGCGAGTTCGATGAATTCCTGATCGAAGGACCCGCCGGCCTCCTTGTCGCGGATCCGGTCCTCGATGTCCCACAGACGCTCGTTGACCGCGCGCAGCGCGCGCTCCTCGTCGGTGAGCTCCACCCCGGCGCACGCTTCGAGCCACGTGCGCTCGAGCAGCTCGAGTTCCAGGCGCACGTTGGCGAGCTTGGCGCCATCGGCGATGCGCGCCGCCTTGATCCTGAGAATGGTGATCTTGTCGAGCAGCTCGCCGGGGGAAACCGGCACCAGAATGTCTTTCATGCCCGGGATGCTAACAGCTCGTCGAGCTTGGCGGTCACTTGTTCCGGAACGATCAGATCCATCACACCCGGCGCCTCGATCTTGGTCGTCCAGGGCAGTTGCTCGGGCGCGCAGCCGCGAAAACGGCGCGCCGCCTGCGCGTAGGCGTCGACGCACCAGGCGCGCGACCGATACGGTCCGCTGCGCGCCGGATTCGTGGCCGCATACAGGCCGATCACCGGCGTCGCGACCATGGTGGCCATGTGCGCCGGGCCGGAATCCGGGCTGACCAGGACGGTGGCGCGCGCCAGCAGCGCCAGCATCTGCGGCAGCGTATCGCGACCGATCTGATTGACGAGCGGCGTGCGCGCGGCGCGCTCGATCGCCGCGCCCATCGCGGTCTCGATCGGCGTGGGTCCTCCGGCGAGGATGACCCGCATGCCGTGGCGGCGCGCGGCATGATCGGCTACGGCCGCATAGCGCTCGGGGCGCCAGTTGCGCCGCGCGTGGCTCGAGCACGGGCTGATCACCAGCGTCGGGCGCCGATCGGGGATGAGGCGCTCGGCATACGCGCGCGCATCCTCGGGCAGGGGCAGGTCCCAGCGCAGGACCCGCGCCTCGATGCCGAGTGCCGCGGTGAATCCGAAGAAGCTGTCGAGGACGTGCTCGCGGGTCCGCGCGGCGATCTGGGCGTTGGTGAACAGCCACTGCAGCTCGCGCGCCCGGGCACGGTCGAACCCCAGGCGCACGCGCGCCGGAACGAGACCCGAGACCACGCTGGCGCGAAACGACAGCTGCATGTGCAGCAGCACGTCGAAGCGCCGGCCGGCGAGCCGCGCGCGCAGCGCGCGCAGCGAGGACAGTCCGGAGCGCTTCTCGACGGTGATAAACTCCACGCCGTCCATGATCCCGATCAGCCGCGCCTCCGACTTGCCGATGACCCAGGTCAATCGGGTCTCGGGCCACGCCGTCTGCAGCGTGCGCACGATCGGCACCGCGTGGCACGTGTCGCCGAGCGATGAGAGGCGCAGGATGCACAAGGAGCGCGGCGGTCGATCTGCGAGCAACATCGCGGCAGTCAGGTTGAGGAGTACGAACGAGTGAGCGCGAACTGGCCGCTGGGGCCGTCGGTCAAGCAGTTGACGCTGCCCGGTGGGGCCATGCTATACAACGCGGCGCTGGAGCGCAATTGTCAGCCCGGTTGGTTCGAGCCGCAGTTCTGGGCCGAGCAGGGTTGCCTCGGCGGCGCGGCGCGCGGCCGCGGCGCGGCGCACTTCATCCGCACCGCGCAGCGCGAGCTGGTATTGCGTCACTACCGGCGCGGGGGCGCCATCGCCCGGGTGTGCGCCGATCGCTACATCTGGCGCGGCGAGTGGCGCACGCGGCCATTCGCCGAATGGCTGCTGCTGCACCGGTTGCACCGCGCGGGCCTGCCGGTGCCGGCGCCGATCGCCGCCCGTTATCTGCGTGACGGTCATGTCTACCGCGGCGACATCATCACCGAGCGCCTGGCCGGAGCCGCCGCGCTGAGTTATGCCCTGAGCCTCGCGCCCTTGCCGCTGCTCACGTGGATCGCGATCGGCCGCTGCATCCGGCGTTTCCACGATCTCGGCGTATGCCACGCCGACCTCAACGCGCGCAACGTTCTGCTCGGCGAGGAGGTGTATCTGGTGGACTTCGACCGCTGCCGGCTGCGTCCCGACGGGCTGTGGCGGGACGGAAACCTGGTGCGCCTGCGTCGCTCGTTGGAAAAGGTGACCTATGGGCTGCCCCCGGAGCGCTTCACCGAGGCGGACTGGCACGCGCTGCTCGACGGCTACCGTTCCTTCCCCGCCGACGAGCCGGCGCGGTCGGCGTAGTGCGATCGCTCTACCTGTTGGCGATCTGCCTCGCCGCGCCCTTCCATGCGGCGATCCTGGCACTGCGGGGACGCACGGCACCCGGCCGGCGAGTCTCGGAGCGATTCGGGTTCGGCGCCCGCATCGAGGGAGCACCGCTGTGGATTCATGCCGCATCGGTGGGCGAAGTGCAGCTGGCCGCCGCACTGGTGCGAGCCGTGCGTGAGCGTTTCCCGTCGCTGCCGATTCTGCTCACCGCGTTCACGCCAACGGGGGCGGCGCGCGCCAACGCGCTCGGCGCCGATCTGTCGGTACGCTACCTGCCCTACGACCTGCCCGGCGCCGTGCGCCGCTTTCTCGATCGCACGCGGCCCCGGCTGGCGATCATTCTCGAGACCGAGCTGTGGCCGACGCTCTACCGCGCCTGTCACCGGCGGGACATCGGGCTCGTGGTGGCCAACGCGCGCCTCTCGAGCCGATCGGCGCGCCGCTATCGGCGCTTCGGAACGCTGTTCCGCACGGCGCTGCGCCCAGTGCAAGTGGCGGCGCAGAGCGCCGAGGACGCCGAGCGCTTCCACGCCATAGGCGCGCAGGCCGGGCAGATTCATGTCATCGGCAATCTGAAATTCGATGTCACGCTGCCGCCGGACATCGCCGTGCGCGGCGGGCGTCTGCGCGAGCGTTATGCGCCGGCCCGCCCGATGTGGGTGGCGGGCAGCACACACGAGGGCGAGGACGAGCAGGTCATCGCGGCTCACAGTCGGATACGCGAGCGGCTGCCGGCTGCACTGCTGGTACTGGCCCCGCGTCACCCGCAGCGCTGCGATGCGCTCGCTGCCCGGCTCGCTGCGCGGAACATCCCGTATGTGCGCCATTCTCGCATCGCGGCTCGCCAGCGCAGCGGCGACGCCGCGGTCGTGCTGCTCGATACGTTGGGCGAGCTGCTGGACTTCTATGCCGCGGCCGACGCGGCTTTCGTGGGCGGGAGCCTGGTGCCCGTCGGCGGACACAATCTGCTCGAGCCGGCCGCGCTCGGCCGCGCGGTGGCCACCGGTCCGCATGTGTTCAATGCGGCGCAAGCGGCCGATGTCCTGATCGAATGCGGTGGCGCGCGCGTGGTGCGCGACGCCGAATCACTGGCCGCCTGCATCGGCGCGTGGCTGCAGGATGCGCCCGAGCGGGCGCGCGTCGCAGGCCTGGGGCGCGCGGCGGTCGAGGCCAACCGCGGCGCCCTCGAACGGCTCATGGCGCTGATCGAGCCGCTGCTTGCGGGTGCGGCGCGGTAGCGTCCATCAGCGGCGCAGCGTGTACTCCGCGCCGCAGTAGGGACATTTGGCCCAGCCGCTGGGCTCGATGGGCAGATACACCCGGGGGTGGGAATTCCACAGCTTCATCTGCGGCATGGGACAAGCCAGCGGCAGGTCGCCGGGGCCCACCTCGTAATGCTGCTGAGCATTGGGCTGAATCAGGGGCTGCACTGCTGCGGCCATCTCAATTCCTTCAACGAAATCGCACGGTCCGCCATTATACCGGTCGGTAGGCGCGACATGCGCCTAGCCGCCCTCGAACGTCTCGCGCCAGATGGCGCTCACCGCCGCGCGTTCGGCGCTGAACAGGTCCGCCGCAACGCGCTGCGGCCCGCCCTCGAGCGCCAGATGGTGCCGGCAGGCCCGGTAGGCTCGGTAGGCGCCGGTCAGCACATCCACCGTGGACTGCGGCACCAGGTTCGCGGAAGCCACCGATTCGAGCTGGCGAATGGTGTCGGAGAACATCGCCACCGGCGCGTACTGGCGCGCCCAGTTGAGCGCCCAGTATTGCGCGAGAAACTCGATGTCCGCGATCCCACCGGGATCCTGCTTCAGGTCCATCCAGCCGGCCGCGCCCTTGGCGTGCTCGCGGCGCATCCGCGCGCGCATCGAGCGCACGCTCGCGCGCAGCTCATCGCGGTGCACGTGCCAGCGTAACACCTGCAGGCGGATGCGCTCGAATTCGGCGCACAGCGCGCGCGAGCCGGCCACCGCGCGCGCATGCAGCAGCGCCTGGTGCTCCCAGGTCCACGCCTCCGTGCGCTGGTACTCGGCGAAGGCGTCGATTTGCGTCACCAGCAAGCCGCCCTTGCCGCTCGGACGCAGCCGCACGTCGACCTCGTAGAGCCGCCCGGCGCCCGAGAGCACCGTCAGCAGGTGCACGACGCGCTGCACCAGGCGCACGAAGAACAGCTGATTGTCGATCGTGCGGGCGCCCTCGGTCTCCTGGCGCTCCCCGCGCGAGTCGTGCAGAAACACCAGGTCGAGATCCGAGCCGTAGCCGAGCTCCAGACCGCCGAGCTTGCCATAGCCGACGATGCAGACCTGCACCGGGCGGCGCGGCGCGCCGCAGCACGGGCTGCCGAATTGCGCCGTGATCTGCCGCCAGCCGATCGCGAGGGCGCGATCCAGGATGATTTCGGCGATTTCGGTCAGTCGATCGCTGACGCGCATCACCGGCAGCCGTCCCGACAGGTCCGCGACGGCGACTCGGAACACGGCGGCACGCTGAAAGTGGCACAACGCCTCCACCTGCAGCTCCGGATCGTCCTCGGGCGCGCGGGCGAGGCCCGTATCGAGCTCGCGCTCGAGCGCCTCGCGCGGCGGCAAGTCCTCGAAAGCGCGCGCATCGATGAGTTCATCCAACAGCAGCGGATAGGCGGCGATCCGGCGCGCCAGAAAGTCGCCCCGGCGGCAGATCTCGACCAGACGCAAGCGCACCGCGGGACTCTCGGCGAGCAGCGCGAAGTACGCCGAGCGCTTGCCCATGGCCTCGAGGATCGCCAGGATCCTGCGCAACACCGACAGCTGTTCATCGCCGGCCGGGATCGCCGCGGCAATGTCGCCCAACAGCGGCGGCAACAGCCGCTGCAGGCGCCGCCGGCCCGCCTCATCGAGCTTGCGCACCAGCCCGCAGGCGCGCAGCTCGAGAATCTGCCGCGCCGCCGCCTCGGCCCGCCCGAAACCGCTCTCGGCGAGCGATTCGGCGAGACTGGCGGCTTCGGCGGGATCCTCCCAGACCCGGCCGAGATCGATGCGCACGCCCGCGCGCGGCGCCTGCACGGCGCCGAACACCAGGCGCTGAAAGTGACTCGCGACGTGCCGCCGGTGCACATCGAGCCTGCTCATCAGCGTGGGCCAGTCCGGCTCGCCGACGGCCCGGGCGATACGTTCGCGCTCGAGCGCATCGGCCGGCAGCTGATGCACTTGGCGATCCGCGAGCATTTGCAGCGCATTCTCGAGACGACGCAGATAGCGGTAGGCCACCCGCAATTGCTCGCACTGTGCCGGCGAGAGCAACCGCTCGGCGCCGAGCAACGCCAGGACGGCAAGCAGCCCCGGAGCGCGCAGCCGCGGATCGCGCCCGCCGCGAATCAGCTGAAACGTCTGCACGATGAACTCGATCTCGCGGATGCCGCCCGGACCGAGCTTGATGTGCTCGGCCAGCTCCCGCCGCGCCACTTCGCGCTCGATCAACGCCTTCATCTCGCGCAGGCTCTCGAATACCCCGTAATCGAGATAGCGCCGGTAGACGAACGGGCGCAGCGTCGCGGCCTCGAGTTCGGCGAAGCGCTCCGCGCCGACGACCGGCCGCGCCTTGACGTACGCGTAGCGCTCCCAGTCTCGCCCGTGCAGCGGCAGGTAATCCTCCAGAAACGCAAAGCTCGCCACCAGCGGTCCGCTGTCGCCGAACGGGCGCAGCCGCGTGTCGACCCGCAGAACGATGCCATCGCACGTCGGCGTTTCCAACAACCGGATCATGCCCTGGCCGAGTCGGGTGAAGAATTCCTCGTTACTGATCGAGCGCGCGCCGTCGGTCTCGCCGTGCTCGGGAAAGAGCAGGACCAGATCGACGTCCGAGGAGAAGTTCAGCTCCCGGCCACCGAGCTTGCCCATCGCCAGAATGACCAGCGGCTGCACGCTGCCGTCCGGTCCGCGCGGCTCGCCGAAGCGTCGTGTCAGCTCGCGCCGGGCGTACTCGACACCGACCGTGATGGCGGCATCGGCGAACTGCGAGGATTCCTCGAGGGTCTGCTCGAGATCGGCCCAGCCGGCAAGCGCGCGCCAGGCGATGCGCACCAGTGCTCGGCGCCGCCAGCGGCGCAGGGCCGCGAGCATCTGCTCCTCGCTGTCGTGGAGCTGCGGCGCCTGGCGCGCGCATTCGCCCGGCTCGAGCGGGCGCAGCAGTGCGGCATGCTCGCGCGGATCGGCGAGCATCTCGGGATCCCGAACGCACGCCGCGGCGAGGAACTCGCTGGCCGCGAACACCCGGGGCATGCTCTCGGCAAGCTGTAGCGGTAGCGTAGCGCCAAGATCGGGCACGGCTGCGTTCAGGGCCTGGATGTGCTGCTGCACGCAAGCCTCGAGTGCGGGACTCATGCGGCCATACAGCCTGAAGCACCGGTCAAAAGCAAGGCACGCGCCCCGCCGGGTTGTTGGACATGGGCAACAACATGCGGTCGCGGAGCCAATGCCGGCTACCGCACATTGTTGCCTGGGCGCGAAAAAAAGCCCCGCGCGAGGCGGGGCTTTGAGGATTGCGCGGAATAGGGGGGTCTTGATCCGCGTCTTTCAGGACTGTCCCCGCTTTGGGGTCGGGCACAATCCCTAACCGATGTTGTCATGATAGCGATCCCGTCCGGCGGAATCGATACCTCTTTAGAGGGGGAGCTACATATCCATTCCGCCCATGCCTCCGCCCGGCGGCATGCCATGGCTGTGTTCCTCTTCCTTCGGCGCCTCGGCCACCATGACCTCCGTGGTGAGCAGCAGCCCGGCCACCGAAGCGGCGTTCTGCAGCGCCAGGCGCGTCACCTTGGCCGGGTCGAGTATGCCGAGCTCGATCATGTCGCCGTACTGGTCGGTGGCCGCGTTGTAACCAAACGCGCCCTTGCCTTCCTTCACGCGATTCAACACGACGGCCGCGTCCTCGCCGGCGTTGTCGACGATCTGACGCAGCGGCTCCTCGACTGCGCGCGTCAGGATGCGCACGCCGACCTGCTGGTCCTCGTTGCGGGTCTCGACCTTCTCGATGGCCTTCTGCACGCGGATCAGCGCCACGCCGCCGCCCGGCACCACGCCTTCCTCGACGGCCGCGCGGGTCGCATGCAGCGCATCCTCCACGCGAGCCTTCTTTTCCTTCATCTCCACCTCGGTGGCCGCGCCGACCTTGACCAAGGCGACACCGCCGGAGAGCTTGGCGACACGCTCCTGCAGCTTCTCCTTGTCGTAGTCGGAAGTGGCCTCCTCGATCTGCTGGCGGATCGACTCGATGCGGGCCTTGATGTCGGCCTGCTTGCCGGCGCCGTCGATGATCGTGGTGTTCTCCTTCTCGATGACGACCTTCTTGGCCTCGCCGAGATCGTTCAGGCTCACCTTCTCGAGGGACAGACCGACCTCATCGGAGATCACGGTGCCACCGGTGAGGATCGCGATGTCCTGCAGCATCGCCTTGCGGCGATCGCCGAAGCCCGGCGCCTTGACGGCACCCACCTTCAGGATACCGCGGATGTTGTTCACCACGAGGGTGGCGAGCGCCTCGCCCTCGACATCCTCGGCCACCACCAGCAACGGCCGACCGGCCTTGGCGACGCCCTCGAGCAGCGGCAGCAGCTCGCGGATGTTGGAGATCTTCTTGTCGACCAGCAGGATGTAGGGCTTCTCCAGCTCCGCGGTCTGGTTCTGCTGGTTGTTGATGAAGTACGGCGAGAGATAGCCGCGGTCGAACTGCATGCCCTCGACCACCTCGAGTTCGTTCTCCAGGCCCGAGCCTTCCTCGACCGTGATGACGCCTTCCTTGCCGACCTTCTCCATCGCGTCCGCGATGGTCTTGCCGATCGACTCGTCGGAGTTGGCGGAAATGGTGCCAACCTGCGCGATGGCCTTGGAATCCTTGCAGGGCTTGGCGAGCTTCTTCAGCTCCTCGACGGCCGCGGCGACGCCTTTGTCGATGCCGCGCTTGACGTCCATCGGGTTACGTCCCGCGGAAATCGCCTTCATGCCCTCGCGGATGATCGCCTGCGCCAGCACGGTCGCGGTGGTCGTGCCGTCGCCGGCCTCATCGGAAGTGTTGGAGGCGACTTCCTTGACCATCTGCGCGCCCATGTTCTCGAACTTGTCCTTGAGTTCGATTTCCTTCGCGACGGACACGCCGTCCTTGGTGATGGTAGGTGCGCCGAAGCTCTTCTCGAGCACGGCGTTGCGGCCCTTGGGGCCGAGAGTCGCCTTGACGGCGTTGGCTAGAACGTTGACGCCCTTGACCATGCGCTGGCGGGCATCATCGCTGAATCGGACTTCTTTGGCTGCCATTGTCAGTGCTCCTCGCTTACTTGCTCTCGATCACGGCCATGAGGTCTTCTTCCCGCATCACGAGCAGCTCTTCTCCCTCGACCTTCACTTCCGTCCCGCCGTACTTGCCGAAAAGCACCTTATCGCCAACCTTCACATCGAGGGCGCGAACTTGGCCATTTTCGAGAATCTTACCGTTACCGACCGCGACGACTTTTCCCTGAATAGGCTTCTCAGCCGCGGTATCGGGAATGACGATGCCACCCGGGGAGGTACGCTCCTCCTCCAGGCGCTTGACGATGACGCGATCATGAAGAGGACGAATCTTCATGGTGTACGCTCCTTACGAATCAATGGGTTAAGAAACAAAGCCACGGAGGAGTTATTAGCACTCTCCCCGTGTGGCTGCTAATGATAGGTAGGAGCGCGTGAATTTCAACCCCAAAGGGGTAATTTTTTCGCTCTGCCGAGCATCGCGGCCGACCCGGCTTTTTCATTCTAGAATACATAAGTTTTGCAGGGACCCTGCCCGTGACCGAGTTCTTCGTGGTTCTGACAACCTGCCCGGACGAGTCTACGGCGGCCCACATCGCGCGCGAACTGCTGGAATCCCGCCTGGCCGCGTGCGTGACGCGCCAGCCGGTACGCTCGAGCTACGCCTGGCAGGGCCGCATAAACGATGAGCCCGAGGTGCTGTTGATCATCAAAACCCTGGCCAGCCGCTACGCGCAACTCGAGCAGCGCCTGGCGTCGCTCCATCCCTATGACGTGCCGGAAATCATCGCCCTGCCCGTGGCGGCCGGATCGCCGGCCTACCTCGCGTGGCTGAGTGCCGAGGCGGCCCCGTGACGCCCCGGCGCCAACGGCGTGTCGGCCAGCGGGCAGGCTGGGCTCTCGCACTGGCGGCCCTGCTGGCCTGTCCGGTGGGATGGGCACGCAGTCCCTCCGCGCCGCCCTCTGCGACAGTCCTTGCGGCACTCAACGCGGCACAATCCGTGGGCAGCACGTTCCCGCCGGCCAGCCGGGTGTTTCATTTCAAAGCGGTGCCCGGCACGCATCGCATCCGCCTCGAGTGGACCATCCGTCCCGGGTACTACCTGTACCGAGCGCGCATCCACGTCGTGCCGCTCTCCGGCACACGGATCGGGCAACTCTCGCTGCCGCCGGGGCAGATCAAGATCGATCCGTACTTCGGCCGCGAGCAGATCTACCGGCTCGCGGTCACCGGCGAGCTCACCGTCACCCGCGGCACGACGGCTGCGCCGCAGGACGCCTCTTTCGCGATCACGTATCAGGGCTGCGCCGACCGGGGCCTGTGCTATCCCCCGATCACGCACAACATCATCGTCCGGCTGCCGCGGGATGCCGCGAGCGCCGGCGGCGGCACCGGCAAGGGGAGCCTCGCTGCGAGGACGACCTCCGGCGCCGCACCCGGCCACGAGGCGCTTTCCAGTCAGGCGCGCTTTGCCGATCTCGCCCGCTCGGGAAGCCTGCTCGCGATGCTCGGCGCGTTCTACCTGGCGGGTCTCGCGCTGGCGTTCACACCCTGCTGCCTGCCGATGATCCCCATCCTCTCGGGCATCATTGCCGGCGGGCGCCGGCCGAGCACCGGGCGCTCCGTGGCGCTCTCGGCCGCCTTCGTGCTCGGCATGGCCTTCACGTACACGCTGGCGGGCATTGCGGCCGCGGCCGCCGGCGGGGAGATTCAAGCGGCTTTTCAGCAACCCTGGATCGTGGGCGCCTTCGTGGCGCTGCTGGCCGCGATGGGTCTGGCCATGCTCGGCCTGTTCACGGTGCAAATGCCCGCGGCCCTGCAGACCCGGCTGGCCGAGATCAGCAACCGCCAGCGCGCCGGAACGCTGGGTGGGGTCGCCGCCATGGGGGCGCTCTCGGCGCTCATCGTCACCACCTGCGTGGCCCCGGCGCTGGTGGGCGCATTGGCGGTGATCGGCCAATCGGGCCAGATGCTGCGCGGGGGCGTGGCGCTGTTCGTGCTCAGCATCGGCATGGGCACCCCGCTGCTGGCCGTCGGGGCCTCCGCCGGCCGGCTGCTGCCCAAGGCCGGCCCCTGGATGGGTACCGTGAAGAAGCTGTTCGGCGCCGGGATGCTGGCCGTGGCGGTCTGGATGCTCTCGCGGCTGCTCCCGGCACGCCTCACGCTGGGACTCTGGGCCGTTCCGCTCCTGGCCGCGGCATGGACCCTCTGGAGCGATGCGCAGGGTCCGCGCAGCGGGCGGCGTTGGACGCTGCGGGCGGCCGGGATCGCCGCGGGCTTGTATGGACTGACGCTGGTCGCGGGGGCTACCTTGGGCGCCACCCATCCGCTGGCGCCGATGAGCTTCGCGCGTACGCGGCAACTGCACTTCACCGACATCCACTCGATCGCGGACCTGCAGCGCGCGGTCGGGCGGGCCGCGCGCGCGCATCGCACGGTCATGGTCGATTTCTACGCGAACTGGTGTGTATCCTGCAAAGAGATGGATGCGACCACGTTTGCCAATCCGGCGGTGCGCCAGGCGCTTGCACACACTGTCCTGCTGCGCGCCAATGTCACTGCGAACAACGCGGCCGACCAGGCACTGATGCGGTATTTCGGCATTTACGGGCCACCCACGGTCGCGTTCTACAGCCGCTCGGGCCGGCAGCGAAAGCAATTCCAGGTCGTCGGCTACCTCGGCGCCACCGCGTTTCTGCGCCGCGTCCAGGCGGCATTCGCAACCCATCGGCCCGCGTGAGGACCGCTCGACAGATGCCGCGCATCACGCTGGCGGCGGCGTTGATCGTTGCCGCGGCCGCGGCAGGCTTCGCGCTGGGCAAGCTGTGGGGCCCCGCGGCCTCCGACTTCGCTTCAGCGCAGATCCGCGCCGGGGCCGGGCCAACCGCAGTCGCCGAGCCGAGCCGCCGCAACGCCAGGCCCCCTGCCAGGACGCTCCCCGGGATCACGTTCGTGGACCGTCGCGGGGCTCCGCGACGCTTCAGTGACTGGCGAGGCCGGCCACTGCTGGTGAACTTCTGGGCGCCCTGGTGCGCGCCCTGCCGGGCGGAAGTACCGCTGCTCGAGCGGCTCAGTCGTGCCCGGACGGATGGCGTCGAGGTCATCGGCGTGGCCGTGGACCGCCGGGCCGCGGTGCTGCGCTACGCACGGCACGCCGCAATCCGCTATCCTCTTCTGATTGGAACGCGTACCGGCATGGAAGCGATCCACGCGCTCGGCATGGTGGCCGTCTTTCCATTCTCGGTTTTCGTCGATGCGCGCGGCCGTATCGTGACACTCAAGGTTGGAGCCCTGCGCGCGGCGCAGGCACGATGGATCCTGAATCGGATCGCCGCCTTGGACCAGGGGCGCATCGACCTGACCACGGCCCGCCGGCAGATTGCCCACGGGATGATTCGACTCGCGATCCGCAGGTCCCGGCTGACCAGTTGACCGGTTTTCGCCCCTGATCCGTGCCATTCGGCACAAATTCTCGCCACCTTCGGTGAAATTAGGGTAAATTGCGGGCGCGGACCCACCGTCATTGGACCCTCGGACATTTGATGACTCGCCTGTTGCTCCTCAACGGCCCGAATCTGAACCTGCTCGGCACCCGCGAGCCCCAGGTGTACGGATCGGACACCCTGCAGGCCATCGAGCAGCGCGCCGCGAACTGTGCGCGCGAGAGCGGCTGTACGCTGCAGTGCTTTCAGAGCAACGCCGAGCATGAGCTGGTGGAGTGCATCCAGCGCGCCGGAGCCGAGGGGGTGGCTTGCCTCATCTTCAATCCCGGCGCTTTCACGCATACCAGCATCGCCCTGCGCGACGCGGTCCTGGCCGTGCGTATCCCGTTGATCGAGGTTCATCTGTCCAATCCGCGCGCACGCGAGCCGTTTCGGCACCAGTCCTACTTCTCGGACATTGCTGTCGGAGTGATTTCAGGTTTTGGCGCCTTCGGGTACGAGTTGGCGGTCCGGGCCGCGGCCCGGCATGTGAGCGGGACGCCGCACGCACGCTGACCCCGAAGCGCATTCCCACGCTGACCGTCCCATGACGCAAGGGGGCTTTCCCACATGGACAT
This sequence comes from Pseudomonadota bacterium, assembly GCA_021843755.1. Lineage (GTDB taxonomy): Bacteria > Pseudomonadota > Gammaproteobacteria > Steroidobacterales > Steroidobacteraceae > 13-2-20CM-66-19. Next base: position 29,449 of record JAKBWB010000018.1, on the reverse strand, counting down.
TCGCAAAATCAAGAAATTGATCGAACTGCTGGAGGAGTCCGGCATCGCGGAAATCGAGATCAAGGAAGGCGAGGAAGCGGTGCGCATCAGCCGCATGCCGACCGGCAGCGCGGTGATTCACGCCTTGCCCCAGATCGCTGCGAGGACCCCGATCGAAGCGCCCGCGACCCCGGCGGCGGAGGCGCCCAAAGCACGGCCGAACGAGCATGTGGTCACCGCGCCGATGGTCGGTACCTTCTATGCCTCGCCAACCCCGGGGGCCAAGCCGTTCGTGGAGATCGGCGATGAAATCAAGGTCGGCCAGGTACTGTGCATCATCGAGGCGATGAAGATGATGAATCAGATCGAGGCCGACCGGGCCGGGCGCATCACCTCGGTCATGGCGCGCAACGGCGACCCGGTCGAGTACGGTCAGCCCCTGTTCGTGATCGAATAAGCGCCGCCGCCATGCTCGAGAAGGTCCTGATCGCCAACCGCGGCGAAATTGCCCTGCGTATCCTGCGCGCCTGCCGCGAGCTCGGGGTGAAGACCGTCGCGGTGCACTCGACGGCCGACTACAGCCTCAAGCACGTGCTGCTCGCCGACGAGTCGGTATGCATCGGGCCGCCTCCCTCGGCGGCCAGTTACCTGAACATGCCCGCGATCATCAGCGCCGCCGAGGTGACCGACTCCGTCGCGATTCATCCGGGCTACGGATTCCTCTCCGAGAACGCCGATTTCGCCGAGCGCGTCGAGAACAGCGGATTCGTGTTCGTCGGCCCGAAGGCGGAGACGATCCGCATCATGGGCGACAAGGTGTCGGCCATCCGCGTGATGAAGGCGCAGGGCGTCCCCTGTGTACCGGGCTCGGACGGCCCGCTCGGCGAGGATGCGGACGAGAACCTGCGCATTGCCCGCGACATCGGTTATCCGGTAATCATCAAGGCGTCGGGGGGGGGTGGCGGTCGAGGCATGCGCGTCGTGCACAGCGACGCTGCCCTGATGAACGCCATCGGCGTCACGCGCAGTGAAGCCCAGGCGGCCTTCGGCAACGATCAGGTGTACATGGAGAAGTACCTCGAGCGCCCCCGGCATATCGAATTCCAGGTCCTGGCCGACCATCACGGCAATGTGATCCATCTCGGCGAGCGCGACTGCTCGATGCAGCGCCGCCACCAGAAGGTGCTGGAAGAGGCGCCGGCGCCGGGCATTACCGCCCGACAGCGCCGCATCATGGGCGACAAGTGCGTGGAAGCCTGCGTGGCGGTCGGCTATCGCAGCGCCGGCACGCTCGAATTCCTCTATCAGGACGAGGAGTTCTATTTCATCGAAATGAACACCCGCATCCAGGTCGAGCACCCGGTCACCGAGTTCGTCACGGGCATCGACCTGGTCAAAGCGCAGCTGCTCATCGCCGCCGGCGAGCGGCTGCCCTACATACAGAACGACGTGCAGTTGCGCGGGCATGCGATCGAGTGCCGCATCAATGCCGAGGATGCCAAGACGTTCATGCCCTGCCCCGGCCCGGTGCGCCTGTGGCACTCACCGGGCGGCCCCGGCGTGCGCGTCGACAGCCACGTCTACTCCGGCTACAACGTGCCGCCGAATTACGATTCGCTGATCGCCAAGCTCATCACGCACGGCGAAACGCGCGAGACGGCGATCGCCCGCATGCGCAACGCGCTGACGGAGATGGTGATCGAAGGCATCAAGACCAACGTGCCGCTGCACCAGGAAATCTGCAATCATGCGGCCTTCCAGAAGGGCGGCACCGACATCCACTATCTCGAGCGCCGTCTGGGCCTGAAGTGAGCTTTCCCCGCCAGACCTGAGGTTCCGGCGCATCGGAGCACATGAGCCAGTTCCTGCAGATCAGCTTCGATCTCGGTGCGCTGCCGATAGAGGCCGCCGAACAGGCGTGCATGGACTGCGGCGCGAGCGCGATTACGCTGGCCGATGCGCACGATGAGCCGGTGCTCGAGCCGGCTCCCGGAGAAATGCGGCTCTGGCCGGCCACACGGCTGCAGGCCCTGTTCGCGCCCGGCACGCCGCGGGAAGCCACCGTGCGCGGGCTCGGCGGCGCGCTCGGGCTCGACCCGGCACAGCTCGAGGTACGCTGGATCGCCGATCGCGCCTGGGAGCGCGAGTGGCTGCGCGAATTTCACGCCCGGCGCTTCGGCCGGCGGCTGTGGATTTGCCCGCACCACGAGCAGGTGACGGATCCGGGTGCCGCGGTGGTCCGACTCGATCCGGGCCTGGCGTTCGGGACCGGCACGCACCCCACCACCGCGCTGTGCCTCGAGTGGCTCGATGCGCATCCGCCCCTCGACTGCGAGGTCATTGATTACGGCTGCGGCTCCGGGGTGCTTGCGCTGGCGGCCGCACGGTTGGGCGCGCGCACGGTGCACTGCTTCGACATCGATCCGCAGGCGCTGATCGCGACGCGCGACAATGCGGCGGTGAACGGACTGACGCGCCACATCCGACCGTGCGAGTCGGCCGAGGCACTCGCCGCCGGGGTGGCGCTGCTCATGGCCAATATTCTCCTGGTGCCGCTCGTGGCGCTGGCGCCGCGCTTCGGCGCCCTCGTGCAGCCGGGAGGCCGGATCCTGCTCGCGGGACTGCTCGAGAGCCAGGCGGAAGAGGCCCGGCAGGCCTATTCGCCATGGTTTACGCTCCGCCCGTTCGGCGCGCGCGCGGGCTGGATCGCACTCAGTGGTACTCGCAACAGCTCGGCGGCCCAGGCCACCACGGGATGACATGCTCACCGCCTGCCCAAAATGCAATCTGATGTTGGTCGTTACGGCCGCCGACTTGCGTGCAGCGCAGGGACATGTGCGCTGCGGCCGCTGCCGCAGTGTGTTCAATGCACTGGAATCACTCGCCGAGTCGCCCCCCGACTCGCCCTCGCCGCACTCGTCCGAGGCAAAGGCACCACACGCATCCGAAGTGATCTCGCCGCACCTGGCTGACGCGCTCCACCCCCACATGGAGGAGCAGACCTCCGAGCTTGCGGCGCCGACCGCCGAGGATCAGCTGCCGCACGAGGAAGCCTTCGAAGGCACAGCGCGCGAGACGGCGGACGAGACGATCGAGGCGGACGCCATCGTGCTCGAGGAGCAGACCTCAGAGCAGGCGCCCGATTCAGCCCTATCGCCCCGGCCATCGCCCGCCGAAACCCGCTCGGAGCCCGCATCGCCAGAGCTGGAGCCCCCCGCCGAATTCGCGCTCGACGCCGCCGAGGCGCGGCACACGGGCGCTTGGCTCGCCGGTGCGCTCGTCCTGGCCTTGCTCCTGGCCGGGCAAGCCGTCAACCACTACCGTGGATCGCTCGCGACCCTGCCGTCGATCGGTCCGTCGCTGCGCACGTTCTATGGCGCGCTCGGCATCCCCATCAGCCCGCTGTGGAACGTGCATGCCTACGACGCCCGTCAGCTCGGCGCCACGGTCAGCGGCAGCCACCCTCACCAGATCACCGTGCGGGCGAGCATTGCCAATATCGGACGCTGGCCCCTGCCTCTGCCGCTGCTTCGAATCACGCTGCAGGACCGCTACGGACGGACTATCGCCGCCCGCGATGTCGCGCCGCGGGATTATGTGCCGACATCCTCGCATCCGGCGTCGATGCTGGCTGCGGGCCAGCGCGTCGATGCAACCGTCACCTTCGTCAGTCCCGGTCCGCAGGCCATCGGGTTCGAGATCGACACATGCCTGCGCGAGGCAGGCACGATGGTCTGCACCCACGGACCGTGATGACGATCCGCATCGGTCCATACCGGCTCTCGTCACGGGCCGTGCTCGCGCCCATGGCCGGCGTCACTGACCGCCCATTCCGCGTGCTCTGTCGCCGACTCGGTGCGGGTCTTGCAGCCTCGGAGATGCTCACGTGCGACACGCAGCTGTGGCACACGCCGAAGTCACGCCGCCGGCTCGATCACGCCGGCGAGCCCGAACCGCGCGTCGTGCAGCTCGCGGGCTCCGAGCCGCTCATGCTGGCCGAGGCTGCCCGCATGAGCGTCGAGCGCGGCGCGCAGATCATCGACTTGAACATGGGCTGCCCGGCGAAGAAAGTCTGCGGCAAGCTGTGCGGCTCGGCGCTGCTGCGCGATGAGCCGCTCGTTGCGCGAATCCTCACCGCGGTGGTGCGGGCAGCCGCCGTGCCGGTCACTCTCAAGATCCGCACCGGATGGGACCACGATCACCGCAACGGCGTGCAGATCGCGCGCATTGCCGAGAGCTGCGGCATCCAGGCACTGGCGGTTCACGGCCGCACGCGCGCGGATCTGTTCCAGGGCGAGGCCGAATATCAGACGATCCGCGAAATCAAGCGCGCGGTGCACATTCCCGTGTTCGCCAACGGTGACATCCGCACGCCCGCCGATGCGCGCAAAGTGATTGATTTCACTGGGGCCGATGGTGTCATGATCGGGCGTGCGAGCTTCGGCCAGCCGTGGATCTTCAGGACCATCGACTCATTCTTGAAAACGCGGGCCGACGAGCAGCTCGCGCGCGCCGAGCTGCGTGATATCATCCTCGCGCATCTCGATTCCCTGTACGGCTTCTACGGCGAGGACACCGGCGTGCGCATCGCCCGCAAACACATCGGCTGGTATTGCGAGCGCTGCCTGCCGGATCCACAGCCGGTTCGTGCGCAGTTGATGTCGGCGATGAGCACCGCCTTGCAGCTGGCGGGCGTACGTCGATACTTCGACGCATGGGTCGACCTCGACAGCGGCAAAGCGGCGCCCGGGAATCCAGCCAGGGTCGAGTGCAGGGCGGGGATCGTGCGGCAAAACGCACGATCCGGGGGCTTCGCCGGGCACGACACCGGCGCGGTGCGCGCGGCCTGAGCGCACGAACTCATTCGAGAAACCAACATGGCAGCAAATAACAAGAATGGGCGAGCGCCCGAGACCGACATTCGCGTCAACGGCCGCGAGCTGCCGCTGCGCAGCCACGCCGAGCGGGCGCTCAGTGATTACTTCACGCATCTGAACGGCTCGCATCCCTCGGGGCTGTACGATCTGGTGCTGCGCGAGGTGGAGGAGCCGCTGTTTCGCGTGGTGCTCGATTACGCCGCGGGTAATCAGAGCCGCGCCGCCGACATCCTCGGGATCAACCGCGGCACGCTGCGCAAGAAGCTGCGGCAATTCGGCCTGGCCAACTGACCGCCCGCGATGCAGCCGACGCCGCGGCCCGTCGAGCGGGCTCTGCTTTCTGTTTCCGACAAGACCGGCGTGCTCGAGCTGGCGCGCGCACTGGCGGCACGCGGGGTGCAGATCATCTCCACCGGCGGCACGGCGCGCTTGCTCACGGTGCAGGGACTGGCGGTGCGCGAAGTGGCCGACCACACCGGCTTCCCTGAGATCATGGACGGGCGCCTGAAGACGCTGCATCCGAAGATCCATGGCGGGCTGCTCGCGCGGCGCGGCCTCGACGAGGCGGTCCTGCAGCAGCACGGCATCGAGCCGATCGATCTGCTGGTCGTGAACCTGTATCCCTTCGCCGAGACGGTGGCGCGGCCCGATTGCAGCTATGAAGAAGCGATCGAGAACATCGACATCGGCGGACCGGCCATGCTGCGCGCGGCCGCGAAGAATCACGAGTCCGTGGCCGTGGCGGTCGATCCGGCCGACTACGCCCTTGTGATCCGCGAACTCGACGCGCACGCAGGCTGCATCGATGCGGCGACGCGGGCCCATCTGGCCGCCAAGGTGTTCGCCCACACGGCCCGCTACGATGCCATGGTGGCCGCGTATCTGCGCCGGCGCCACGAGGACGCTCAGAGCCTGCCCGCGACGCTCCCGCTGGTGTTCGACAAGGCCTGCGACCTGCGCTATGGGGAAAATCCCCAGCAGCGCGCCGCGCTGTACCGCGACCCTCTCGATGGCACGGGCCTCGCCGACGCGCGGCTGCTGCAGGGCAAGGAGCTCTCGTTCAACAACATTGCCGACGCCGACACGGCCATCGCGTGCGTGCGCCAGTTCGACGAGCCGGCCTGCGTGATCGTCAAACACGCCAATCCGTGCGGCGTCGCGCTCGCGCCTTCGCTCCTTGCGGCCTATGAGCGCGCCTATCGCACCGATCCGACATCAGCCTTCGGCGGCATCATCGCGTGCAACCGGGTGCTCGACGAGGCCACGGCGCGCGCCATCACCGTCAACCAATTCGTGGAAGTCATCGCCGCGCCCGCCGTCGAGGCCCCGGCCGCCGCGTTGCTCGCCGCCAAGCCGAACGTGAGGGTGTTGGCGCTCGGGGCGCTCCTGCAGCCCGGCGCGGGCGCCCTGGAATACCGCAGCATCCTCGGGGGACTGTTGGTGCAGACCCGCGATGCGGCGCAGGTGAGCGCGGCGGAGCTGAAAGTGGTCACCCGCCGCGGACCCACGCCGCCTCAGGTCACCGACTTGCTGTTCGCCTGGCGGGTGGCGAAGTTCGTCAAGTCCAATGCGATCGTGCTGGCGCGCGAGCGCGCGACGATCGGGATCGGCGCCGGCCAGATGAGCCGGGTGTACTCGAGCCGGATCGCCACCATGAAGGCGGCCGACGAGCATCTGACGGTCGAGGGTGCGGTCATGGCCTCGGACGCGTTCTTTCCGTTTCGCGACGGGGTGGACGTGGCGGCACGACACGGCATCCAGGCGGTCATCCAGCCCGGCGGATCGCGCAACGATGCCGAGGTCATCGCCGCAGCCGACGAGCACGGCATCGCCATGGTGTTCACCGGCGTGCGGCATTTCCGGCACTGAGGGAGCATGAAGGTCCTGATCGTCGGCTCCGGCGGGCGCGAGCACGCGCTGGCCTGGAAATGCGCCGCCTCCGAGCGGGTGAGCGAGGTGTTGATTGCGCCGGGCAACGCCGGCACCGCCCGCGAGCCGAAATGCCGTAATGCGGCCGTGGACGCCGGGAACATTCCCGCCCTGGTCGAGCTCGCCCGGCGCGAGCGGGTGGGGCTCACCCTCATCGGACCGGAGGGTCCGCTGGTGGCTGGAGTGGTCGATGCCTTCCAGGCCGCCGCACTCCCCTGCTTCGGTCCGACCCGGCAGGCCGCCCGCCTCGAAGGCTCCAAGGCATATACCAAGGATTTCCTCGAGCGCCATGGCATTCCCACGGCGCGCTCGCGCACTTTCACCCGCCAGGACTTCGATCCGACCTGGCTGGAACACCACTCGCTCCCCCTCGTCATCAAGGCCAGCGGGCTTGCGGCCGGCAAGGGCGTGATCATCGCCGAGACGCGCGCCGCGGCGCGCACGGCAATCGACGCCATGTTCGCCGGCCAATTCGGCGCCGCCGGCGAGCAAATCGTCATCGAGGAGTTTCTGCGCGGCGAGGAAGTCAGCTTCATCGTCATGGCCGACGGCCGGCATGTGCTGCCGCTCGCCACCTCGCAGGACCACAAGCGGCGCGATGACGGCGATCGGGGCCCGAACACCGGCGGCATGGGCGCGTATTCGCCGGCGCCGCGGGTTACGCGGCAGATTCATGCGCGAATCATGCGCGAGGTGATCGACCCGACCATCGCCGGACTTGCCGCCGACGGCACGCCGTACGCGGGCTTTCTCTATGCCGGACTGATGATCGCCGAGGACGGCACACCCAAGGTGCTCGAATTCAACTGCCGCTTCGGCGATCCGGAAACCCAGCCGGTGCTGAGCCGGCTGCGCACCGACCTGACGGTGCTGTGCGAGGCGGCCCTGTGCGGGCGGCTCGATACGGTCAGCGCCGAATGGGATCCGCGCGCCGCGCTCGGGGTGGTGCTGGCGGCCGGCGGCTATCCTGATGCGGTGCGCAAGGGCGAGCGGATCGAGGGACTGGAGCGCGCCGCGGCGCTGGCCGCTGGCCGCGGCAAGATCTTCCATGCGGGCACGCGGCTCGACGGCGACGCGGTGCTCACCGACGGTGGCCGCGTGCTGTGCGCGGTCGGGCTGGGCGAGTCCGTGTCGGCGGCACAGCGCACGGCTTACGAACTCGTTGAGGTCATACACTGGCCGGACATGCGCTATCGGCGGGACATCGGCCAGCGCGCGATCGCGCGCGAGCGGCGAGGCTGAGCCGGCCGCGAGCGCCGCGCCGGGCACGGCCTCGGACCCCTGGCCGCGCGATACCGCTCGCAGGCCGGCTCGTGGCGCTCGATCGTAAACTCACTGCCGAGCGGCACGTCGAGCGCCCAGCCGGCCGGCAGCAACGCTGCTCCCCCAAGCCACAAGCGCGGCTCGAGCCACGCACCGCACCGATACCCGCCGCACGAGCTGCCGGCACAGAGCGAACGATCGCATCGTCCGATCGTGAAGACCCGTGCCGGCCGAGTCCGAGCTGCACCCAATGTCGCATCGGACCGGGCGGTGTCCAGGTTAGGTTTGCGCTGCGGCCTTGGGGATTGTGAGCAACCAACATGGACATCATGTTGGCTGCGCAGTACAGTATGCACAGTGGATGTTGGAGACCAAGCACTGCGCCGCAGGCCGGCGGCGGTACTGCCGGGGATGATGGAGCCGCAGCGGCGGTTGATTACGGCCGCCGAGGCACAGAGCCGCGGCGCGGGGCGCGGGTAAATGGCCACGCGGTCGCGTACGTCATGGGTTCCGTGCCTGCTGCTCGGCTGCCTCTTCTGCTGCTGCGCCGTGCGCGACTCACGGGCGCACCCCTCGCCGGGGGGCGGTGGAATCCTCGCATGGGCTCACTGTCCCCAGTGCGCGCTCGAGGTTGGGGTGGGCACGACGTTCTTCCCGCCCCACTGGACGGATGGAGTTGCCACGCCGATCTTCCTCGAGATCGACCGCAGCCGCTGGGAGATTGGCGCCTACCGCTTCCTGACGAATCAATTTCTCAAGGAGCCGGACTTCCCGCCGTCCACGATCAGCGCGCGCCCCTTCTGGGGCTTCACCGCCATGCACCGGTGGTTGATCCTGCATCGGGCGCGGTGGAGGCTGTACCTGGGATTCGGCGCGGCCTACCAGACGCGGGCCGATCTGCTCGATGCGACCCAATGGAATTTCGCGTATTTGCTCGCCCTGCGCTATTCACTCGACAAACACCTCTTTTTCGAGTTTTCCGCGCGGCACTGGTCCAACGCCTGGATCAAGCTGCCCAATCGGGGGCAGGACCTGCTGCTGATGAGCATCGGGTTTCACTGACCCGGCGGCGCGCCGGACCTTCAGGCGCAGGAACTGGGCCTGCAGATGTGTGCCCCATGACGCGCACTGCCGCCCAGGCGGAGGTGACCAGGGCGGTTTTCAGCCACGGGGTTGCGCACCCGCAGCGAGCGGCGTTTGCCCACGCTTGCCTCGTTGCGCGAGCCGGGGCCCGCCCGGCAGATCACAAGAGCGCACAGAGCCGGGAGTTTGTCAGCGATGGGATGGGACGCCCCACCCCTTAACGGCATCAGATGCGCCAAAGTTGAAGCGCAGGGCAACCCGAACGGGGCGGGAGCGTCCAGCGTGACGATTACGACGGTCGGCATTGATTTCGCCGGGAACGTCTTTCAGGTTCACGGCCTGGATGAGCGCGGCAAGGTGGCAGCCATTGCGCCTCGAATGCCGCGCCAGCCGCGGTTGTTCCGTCAACAGACGAACACTCGCCCACACGCCTAGCGCTTCATCGAATCGAAGAATTCGCTGTTCGACTTGGTGTCCTTGAGCTTGTCGAGCAGGAATTCCACGGCGGCGAGTTCGTCCATGGGATGCAGGAGCTTGCGCAGGATCCACATCTTGGCGAGCTCGCCCGGATCGGTGATCAGCTCCTCCTTGCGCGTGCCCGAGCGGTTGATGTTCACCGCCGGGAAGACACGCTTCTCGGAGATGCGCCGGTCGAGGTGGATCTCGCTGTTGCCGGTACCTTTGAATTCCTCGTAGATGACGTCGTCCATCTTCGAGCCGGTATCGATCAGCGCGGTGGCGAGAATCGTGAGACTGCCGCCCTCCTCGATGTTGCGCGCCGCGCCGAAGAAGCGCTTCGGCCGCTGCAGCGCGTTCGCATCGACGCCGCCGGTCAGCACCTTGCCGGACGACGGCACCACGGTGTTGTAGGCGCGCGCCAGACGCGTGATGGAATCGAGAAGGATGACCACATCCTTTTTGTGCTCGACCAGGCGCTTGGCCTTCTCGATGACCATCTCGGCGACCTGAACGTGGCGGGCCGCCGGCTCATCGAAGGTGCTCGATACGACCTCGCCCTTGACGGTGCGCTGCATCTCGGTGACCTCCTCGGGCCGCTCGTCGATGAGCAGGACGATGAGGTACACCTCCGGGTGGTTGGCGGTGAGGGAGGTGGCGATGTTCTGCAGCAGCATCGTCTTGCCGGCCTTCGGCGGCGAGACGATCAGGCCGCGCTGACCCTTGCCGATGGGCGCGACCAGGTCGATGGTTCGCGCCGTGAGATCCTCCGTCGAGCCGTTGCCGCGCTCGAGCTTCAAGCGCTTGGTGGGGTGCAGCGGCGTGAGGTTCTCGAACAGGACCTTGTTGCGCGAGCTCTCCGGCGAGTCGAAATTGATCTCCCCGACCTTCAGGAGCGCGAAATAGCGCTCGCCGTCCTTCGGCGGCCGGATCAGCCCGGAGATCGTATCGCCGGTGCGCAGATTGAAGCGGCGGATCTGGCTGGGGCTGATGTAGATGTCGTCGGGACCGGCAAGATAGGACCCGTCGGCCGAGCGCAGAAAGCCGAAGCCGTCCTGCAGGATCTCGAGCACGCCGTCACCGTATATGTTCTCGCCGTTGCGGGCATGCGCCTTGAGGATCGAGAAGATGATGTCCTGCTTGCGCGAGCGGGCGAGATTCTCCAGCCCCATCGACTCGGCGACCTTGACGAGCGCGTGGACGGGCTTGGACTTGAGGTCCGTCAGGCTCATCGAGTTGCGCGACTGCGCGAGTTCGGTCGGACTGATGATCTCGGATTCGTCGGCCTCGAACACGTCGTCGTGCGGCAGCTCCTCCGGACGGCCGCCGGTGTTGCCGTTGGCGCGGTTGCCGTCGCGGTCGCGATTGCCGTGGCGCTGGCCCTTGGACCTGTTGCGGCCCTGATTGCCGAGGTAGCCTCTCACAGATTGGTTTCCAGAAATGCCGACAGTTGTGATTTGGACACGGCCCCGACCTTCTGGGCCTCGACCGTGCCGTTCTTGAACAGAATCAGCGTCGGAATGCCGCGGATGCCGTACCTCGGCGGAGTCTGCGGATTCTCGTCGATATTGAGCTTGGCGATCGTCACGCGCTCGCCGTACTCGCCGGCGATCTCCTCGAGTATCGGGGCGATCATCTTGCATGGACCGCACCATTCCGCCCAGAAATCGAGCAGCACCGGCTTATCGGAATGCAGGACGTCCTGCGCGAACGTGGCGTCTGTGGTATGGACAATGTGCGGATTGCTCACGCGGGTCAACCTCCGTCGAAGGCAGAGTCTTTAATCGGGATCAGCGAAGGGTTATCGAGGCCGGGTGGCGGGCTGGAGAGCGCCCCTGCCGGAAATGCCCGTCAAACGGTTACACTAACTCGTGAAGTAATGAGGTATCGAGCTTGGTTCAATTAGGATGGTGCCTGCTTGGAATGCCCTCTTGGGCCGGCAGGCGCGGACCGGATGGTCCGCCCACTGGGGACTTTTTAGCCCTTTCAGAGCGTTTTTGCAAGAGCCTTGCGGGGGGCGCAACACCCCCGAGCCGTGCCGCAAGCGTCAGGATTCCGGGCACCCCGGCAACCCAGCGGGATTCAGCGCGCGCGCCGGCGGTGCACACAAGCCACCGCGTCGCCCGCCGCGTCCTGCTGCGGCCCCGGCATCGAACCCAGGACCGCACCGCTCCGTCTCGCCCGCCCCGAGCGCGGCGTCGTGTAGTATGAAGAGATACAAGTGTTAATGATACCACAAATGCACCAGCGGCGCCTTCCCCCGGGGTTCGGGCGGACTCGGCTCACGCGGGAGAATCGATGAACGAACCCTCCGCCCAAACCACGACCTTCGAGAGTCTCGGTCTCGCCGCGCCTGTTCTGGCTGGCATCCGTGAGGCGGGCTTCGCTCGCTGCACACCCATACAAGCTCAGACCCTGCCGATCGCCCTCACCGGCCGCGACGTGGCTGGCCAGGCCCAGACCGGCACCGGCAAGACGGCCGCGTTCCTGGTCGCCCTCTACCATACCCTGCTCACGCGTGCGCCGCCCCCGGGACGCACTCGCACCGCGGTGCGCGCCCTGATCGTCGCCCCGACCCGCGAGCTCGCGGTACAGATCCATCACGATACGGAAGCGCTCGGCCGGCACACCGGCCTGAAGCACGCCGTGGTCTACGGCGGCATCGACTACGAGAAGCAGCGCCGCACACTCGAGGAAGGCGTCGATGTGCTGATCGGCACACCGGGACGGCTGATCGACTACTACAAGCAGCACGTCTACGATCTGAAGCACGCGCAGGCGCTGGTGCTCGATGAGGCGGACCGGATGTTCGACCTCGGCTTCATCGCCGACATCCGCTACCTGCTGCGCCGGCTGCCGCCTCCCGAGCGGCGCCAGTCCATGTTGTTTTCGGCAACGCTGTCCTATCGCGTGCTGGAGCTCGCTTACGAGCACATGAACAACCCGGAACTGGTGCGCATCGAGCCGGACAGGAAGACCGTCGCGGGCGTCCGTCAGATCATGTACTACCCCTCGATGGAGGAGAAGATCCCGCTGCTGATCGGGCTGCTGCGCCAGAGCGAGGCGCACCGCACCATGGTCTTCGTCAACACCAAGCGGATGGCCGAGCGGCTCGAGGTCGTGCTGCGGGCGAACGGATTTCACGCCCAGGCGATCTCCGGCGACGTGCCCCAGGCCAAGCGGCTGCGTTTCCTGCGTGACTTTCACAACGGTGATCTCGCGGTGCTGATCGCCACCGACGTCGCCTCGCGCGGACTGCACATCCCGGAGGTCAGCCACGTCTTCAATTTCGACCTGCCGCAGGATGCGCCCGACTATGTTCATCGCATCGGGCGCACCGCGCGCGCCGGGGCCGAAGGCGATGCCATCAGCTTCGCCTGCGAGGAATATGCCGTCGGGCTGCCGGAAATCGAACAGTATATCGGCCGCAAGATACCCTCCGCGCCGATCTCACCGGACCTGCTGGCCGGCGGGCTTGCCCAGCCCCAGATGCCGCCGAGCCATCGCCGGGGTCCGCGCCGCGGCCACACACAGGGATCCCGGCCGCCCCGCAGCGCCGTGCCGGGGGGCAGGCGGGGACGCGGCAAGCCGCACCGTCCGGGATGATGCTCCGCCCGGGCCCGGGCGTATGATACGAGCGGAGACGGACAGCGTACGGGGCCGCGGGACAGCGCGCGCCATCCTGGATTTGCCGCCGCAGCAGGGCGCCATGACGGATACCGAAAGCGAAAACAACATCGATCGCGAGCTGTTCCGCAACATGGAAAAGCTGAGACAGCTGCGCATCGCGCATCGCGACCTGGACGAGGTGATCGGCCGGCTCTCGCTCGATCTGCACATCGATGAGCTGCAACTGAAGCGCCTGAAGAAGCGCAAGCTGATCCTGAAGGATCAGATCACCCGGCTCGAGAGCGAGCTGATCCCCGACTTGAACGCCTAGCCGCAAAAGGTGCGGGGTGAGAGCCCCCTCGGCGTCCCGGGGCGAACCGACCTCTCAGGACGCCTTCACGGCCTGCTGCATCAGCGCCCAGAGCGCCTCGACGTGGCGGCGCTCGGTTCCTTCCACCCCGAGCGAGACCCGCACCATCCACCGGCCGTCGAGCATTGCCGGAGTCAGGTATGCGTGTCCGGATTCGTTGATGTGCCGGGCCCAGGCCAGGGTGTGCCGATCGAGCCCGTCGCCCCCCAGGCCGGGCGGCTCATGACGCACGCAGACCGTCTGCAACGGCACCGGGGCAAGCCGCCGCCAGTGCGTCGCCTCATCGATGCGATCGGCGAGCCACCGGGCATGCGCCAGATCGCGCCGTAGGCGGGCCGCAAGCCCGCTCACGCCCTGCTCGCGGATCAGAAACCACAGCTTCAGGGCCCGAAAACGGCGGCCGAGCGGCACGCCCCAGTCACGCAGATTCTTCACCTGCTCGTCCGCGGCCGTGCGCAGGTAGCTCGGACTGCTCGACATGACCCGGATCAGATGCTGCGGGTCGCGCACGTAGTACAGCGAGCAATCGAAGGACGCGCCCAGCCACTTGTGCGCATTGACGACCAGCGAGTCGGCGGCCTCGACGCCCTGCCACAGCGGGCGGCACTCGGGCAGGATCATCGCCGAGCCAGCCATGGCGGCGTCGACGTGCAACCAGAGATGGTGGGTTTGTGCGATGGCGGCCAGCTCAGCGAGCGGGTCGACGGCGGTGGTCGCCGTCGAGCCGACGGTACCGACGAGCGCGCAGGGACATGCGCCCCGGCGCACATCTTCCTCGACTGCATCGCGCAATGCATCCGGGCGCATTCGATACTGCTCGTCTACCGGTACGACACGCACGTTGTCGCGCCCGAACCCGGCCAAAAGCGCCGCCTTCTCCACCGAGCTGTGACTTTGGCTCGATAGGTAGACCGTCAACGGTGCCGTGCTGGCCTGCAAGCCCCCGTGCGCGGCACCGTAGTCCGTCGCGCGCTCGCGCGCACACAGCAGTGCCACCAGCGTCGAGGTCGAGGCGGTATCCTGGATGACGCCGCTCCAGCCCTCCGCGAGCCCCATCATCTGGCGCATCCAGTCGCAGACCACCTCCTCGAGTTCGGTCAGCGCCGGGCTCGCCTGCCAGTTCAGGCCGAGCTGCGCCAGTCCCGTGCTCGCGAAATCGCCGAGCACGGCCGCAAGCGCGCTGTTGGAAGGAAAGTACGCGAAGAAGCGCGGGTCTTGCCAATGCGTACACGCCGGCAGAACCAGGTTGGAGAGATCCGCAAGAATCTCCTCCATGGGCTCCCCATCGCGCGGCGGACCGGCCGGCAGGCGGCAGCGCAGCGCTCCGGGGTCCATCCGAGCCACGACCGGGAAGGCCCCCGCGGCGCAGTCGCGCCGGTAGTCGGCGATCCAGTCGATCAACTGGTGGCCGAAACGGCGGAATTCTTCGTGATCCACGGCCGGAGCGCTCTCGCGGGGCACGGCTAAGCCGTGCCACCCACGGTCAGACCTTCGATTTTCAGGGTCGGCTGGCCCACGCCGACCGGGACGCTCTGACCTTCCTTGCCGCAGGTGCCGACGCCTTCATCGAGCTTCAGATCGTTGCCCACCAGGGTCACCCGCGTGAGCACGTCCGGGCCGTTGCCAATGAGCGTGGCGCCCTTCAGGGGCGCCCCGAGCCGGCCGTTCTCGATGGCGTAGGCTTCGCTCGCCGAGAACACGAACTTGCCGGAGGTGATATCCACCTGCCCGCCGCCGAAGTTCACCGCATAGATGCCGCGCTCCACCGAGCCGATGATCTCCTGCGGGTCGTACGGCCCGGGCCGCATGTAGGTGTTGGTCATGCGCGGCATGGTCACGTGCGCAAACGACTCACGACGGCCGTTGCCTGTCGGGCGCTGACCCATGAGCCGGGCGTTGAGCCGATCCTGCATGTACCCGCGCAGGATGCCGTCCTCGATGAGCGTCGTGCACTGCGTCGGGGTACCCTCGTCATCGACGTTGAGCGAGCCGCGTCGATTCGGCAGCGTTCCGTCATCGACCACCGTGCAGCCCGGCGCGGCAACGCGCTCACCGATACGGTTGGCGAACGCCGAGGTGCCCTTGCGATTGAAATCCCCCTCCAGTCCGTGGCCGATCGCCTCGTGCAAGAGAATGCCGGGCCAGCCCGGACCGAGCACGACGGTCATGGTGCCGGCCGGCGCCGGCACGGCCTCGAGATTGATCAGCGCCTGGCGCGCCGCCTCGCGCGCCAGGCGCTGCGGGGTATCGTTCGCGACCAGTTCCGCGAGCGAATACCGCCCGCCCGCTCCGCAGTAGCCCTGCTCACGGCGGCCGTTCTCCTCGACCAACACCGACACGTTCATGCGCACCAGCGGGCGAGCGTCGGCGGCCAGCTCCCCCTCGCTGTTGGCGATCAGGACCACTTGATGAACGGCCACCAGGCTGGCCGTGACGTGCACGACGCGCGGATCGATCCGGCGCGCCACCTGGTCGACACGCTCGAGCCAGGCGACCTTGTCGGCGTCGCGGAGCGTCAGCAACGGATCGGCCGGCAGGTAGAGCTGATGGCCGCTGCGCTCGTGCCAGGCGCGCACGCGCCGCTCGCCGCCCCGCAGGGCGATCGCGCGCGCCGCGTGCGAGGCCTCGGTCAGCGCCGGCAGCACGATCTCGTCGGAGTACGCGAAGCCGGTCTTCTCGCCGCTGAGCGCCCGCACGCCCACGCCCTGCTCGATGCTGGCGCTGCCGTCGCGCACGATGCCATCCTCGAGCGACCAGGACTCCTGGCGCGAGAGTTCGAAGTACAGGTCCGCGTAGTCGACCGAGTGCGCCAGCACCTCCGCAAAGACGTGCTCGAGCCGGCCGTCCAGGCCGCTCGGCCGCAGGATGAGATCGCGGGCGAGAGTCAACGCATCGGGGCGGGTCTGATCATTCATGTGCATTTTCCGTCAGGGTACGGGCGGTTTCCATGCCGAGCACGCGGTGGCGCAGCACCGGAAAGCTCTCTCGGTCGCGCTGCTCGGCCTGCAGATCGATGTCCGCCGTGACACAGCCGGTGCCGTGCGGACACCGCGCGAGCACGCGGCCCCAATGGTCGGCGATCAGGCTGTCGCCGTAGGTCTCGCGACCGTTGGGGTGCGGGCCCCACTGCCCGGCGGCAATGACCGCGCAGAGGTTCTCGATGGCGCGCGCGCGCAGCAACACTTCCCAATGCGCACGCCCCGTCGCGGCGGTGAAGGCCGCCGGCACGGCGAACAGCTGGGCGCCCTGCGCGGCCATGGCGCGATACAGCTCGGCGAAGCGCACATCATAACAAACCGACAGGCCGAGCCGGCCGGCCGGCGTGTCGAGCACCACAACGGCGGCGCCCGGGGCGATGTGCGCGGACTCGCAGTAACTCTCGGACCGCTCGGGCAGCCGCACGTCGAACAAGTGAATCTTGTCGTAGCGCGCGCGCCGCGCACCGCTTGCGTCGTAGACGAGGCTCGCGGCTGCGACGCGGCCATCGGCAGCGCCGGTCACCGGCACGGTGCCGCCGACGATCCACAGTCCGAGGCGGCGGGCGCTCTCGGCCAGGAAGTCCTGGATGGGGCCGGCGCCTTCGGGCTCCCCGATTGCGCGCTTGTCGGCATCGCGCCGCCCCATGAACGCGAAATTCTCGGGCAGCACGGCCAGGCGCGCCTCACGGGCGGCGGCCGTCTCGAGCAGCGTGCGCGCCGCGGCGAGATTGGCGCGCACATCGGGCCCGGAGTTCATCTGCAGGGCTGCGACGATCGTCATCGGGGAAGCCTACTCCGTCCGCCGCCCGCGCGCCTCACAGCGCCACGACATCGAACTGATCCACGCCGTAGAGCGCCTCGACCTGCAGCCGCACCGTACGTCCGACCTGCCCCTGCAGCGCCGCCAGTGCGGCCGATTCCGCCTCGAGCAGCCGATCCACCACGGTCTGATGCGCCAGCACCAGCAGCTCCCCGCCCGCGCGCTCCTGGCGCAGCAGCTCGCGGAAAATCTCGTTGCAGACCGTCTCGGCCGTCTTGACGAATCCACGCCCTTCACACGCCCGGCACGGCTCGCACAGCAGATGCGCCAGACTCTCGCGCGTACGCTTGCGAGTCATCTCGAGCAGCCCCAGGGGCGAGAAGTTGACGATGCGCGTCTGCGCCCGGTCCGCGGCCAGCGAGCGCTCGAGCGCCGCGAGAATCTGCCGCCGATGCGACTCGGCGTGCATGTCGATGAAGTCGATGATGATGATTCCGCCGAGATTGCGCAGCCGCAGCTGCCGGCCGATCACTTCGGCCGCCTCGAGATTGGTCCGGAAGCAGGTTTCCTCCAGATTGCGGTGACCGACGTAGCCGCCGGTATTGACGTCAATGGTGGTCATCGCCTCGGTCTGGTCGATCACCAGATGTCCGCCGGACTTGAGCATCACCTTGCGTTCGAGCGCCCGGTTGATTTCGTCCTCCACGCCGTGCAGATCGAATATCGGCCGCGCCTCGTCGTACAACTCGATGCGGGTCGAGGCCCCCGGCATGAACTGCTCGGCGAACGCGCGCATGGAGCGGTGCGTCTCGGGCGAATCGACCCGCACCGCGCCGACTCCCCGCGACAGCTCATCGCGCAGCAGCCGCAGCGCCAGGTGCAGATCCTCGTGTACCACCGAGCCGGGCGGCACCTCGGCGGCGCGAGCGCGCACATGCTGCCAGAGCCGCTCGAGGTAGCCCATGTCCTCGCGCAGCGCCTCGGCCGACGCGCCCTGCGCGGCGGTGCGCAGGATGTAGCCGCCGCCGGCCTCACCGGCCCGCAGCTCGCACACGAGCGACTTCAGCCGGATGCGCTCGGCTTCGTCATCGATCTTCGCCGACACGGCCACGCCCTCGCCCGCGGGCAGGTACACCAGGTAGCGCGCCGGCAGCGTGATGAACGTGCTCAGGCGCGCACCCTTGCTGCCGATCGGGTCCTTGATGACCTGCACCAGCAGCTCGTCGCCGGGGCTGACCAGGCGGCGCACGTCGATCGCAGCGGCCGCCGCCGGCGCCAGTTCCGTCTCCTCGAGCGGCGGGCTGACGATATCGTCGATATGCAGGAAAGCGGTTCGCTCCAGACCGATGTCCACGAATGCCGCCTGCATGCCCGGCAGCACGCGGGTCACGCGCCCCTTGTACAGATTGCTCACCAGCCGGCGGCGGCCGGCGTGCTCGATGAAGATCTCCTGAACGACTCCGTCTTCGATGAGCGCGGCACGCATCTGGCGCGGCCCGACGTTGACCAGGACCTCGATCACGCGCCGCGTCCCTGCCAGTAGGCAAGACCCGCCGCGCGCAGCAACTCGGCCGTCTCGGCCAGCGGCAGGCCCACCACGGCCGTGTAGCTTCCCGAGAGCGACTCGACGAACACGGCACCGAACCCCTGGATGGCGTAGCCGCCTGCCTTGCCGGGCGGCTCGCCGGTCTGCCAATAGGCTTCCCGCTCCGCCAAAGTCAGCTCCCGCAGGCGCACCGACGCGGCACTGAGGCGTACCTCGAGGCTGCGCTCGGTCGCGAGCGCCACGGCCGTAATGACCTGATGGACACGCCCGGAGAGCCTGCCCAGCATGGCCAGCGCGTCGGCCCGATCGACCGGTTTGCCGTAAATCGTGCCCTCGAGCACCACGGCGGTGTCGGCGGCCAACACGGGCAGCCGCTCGCGGCGATTGCGCACGCTCATCGCTTTCTCGAGCGCGAGCCGCTCCACGTAATCGTGCGGCGACTCCCCGGGCAGCGCCCGCTCGTCGAGATCGGCCGCCACCGCCTTGTGCGGCACACCGATCTGCCAGAGCAGATCACGCCGCCGCGGCGAGGCGGACGCGAGGCAGAGCACAGGGGCGGGAAGTTCCAGGCTCATCACGCCCGATGATACGGGTGATGGGCGTGGATGCTAAGGGCTCGGTAGAGCTGTTCGGCCAGCACGACGCGCACCAGGGCATGCGGCAGGGTCAGAGCCGACAGCGACAGCAGAAGATCGGCCCTGGCGCGCACCTGCGGCGCAAAGCCGTCCGGCCCGCCGACCATGATCGCGAGGTCACGCCCCTCGCGCATCCGCTCGGCCAGCCAGTCCGCAAATCTCGGCGTGGTCATTTGCGTGCCGTGCTCATCGAGGGCCACCAGAAACTCCCCGTCCCGCACGGCCGCGAGGAGTCTGCGCCCTTCGGCCTCGAGCGCCGCGCGCACCTCCCCGCCCGCGGCACGCCGCCCGGGCTCGATCTGCACGAGTGTCAGCTTCAGGCCCGGGCCGAGACGGCGGGCATAGTCGTCATAGCCCTGGCGCACCCAGGCCGGCGCACGAGTGCCGACCGCCAGCAGCCGCACGCGCATCCGCTCACCCTGCTCGAACGCCGCTCAAGTGCGCTCGGCCGCCTGCGCCGACGCATGCACCGATCCAGGCTCCCCCGCGGGGGGCTCCCACAGCCGCTCGAGCGCATAAAACTCGCGGATCCGCGGCAGCATCACGTGCACGACGATATCCTGCAAATCGACCAGCACCCACTCTCCCTCGCGCTCGCCCTCCGTGCCCAGCGGACGCATGCCGCTCGCCTTGGCCTGCTCGATCACCCGCTCGGCGATCGAGCGGACGTGACGATCCGAGGTGCCCGACGCGATGATCAGCGTATCGGCCACGTCGGTCAGGCCGCGCACGTCGATCACTTGGACATTGACGGCCTTCATGTCTTCGAGCGCCGCTGTCACGACGCGAAGCAGCGCTGCGGATCCCTTGGGTGATCCCTTGGGTCGGGAGCGGGAGCGGGAGGACGTGCCGCGGCGGGCGGCGGGGCGGGTGGTCATGTGTCCTTAGAATAGCACTCGCTGTCGAGCAGAATACGCCGCACTTCGTCCGGCACCAGGTAGCGGGGGTCGAGGCCCGAAACGATCAGCTGGCGCAGCTCGGTGGAGGAGATCTCCAGCTGCGTCACCGCGTGCACGTAGATCCGCCCGGCGCTGCGCTCGTGCAGCTCGCGGATCGAGCCGGTGCCATGATCGACCATCACCTCGCCGAGCGGACCCATGGTCGGGACCTTCCAGCCCGGACGATGGGCCACGACGATGTGCCCGAGCTCGAGCAGCTCCCGCCAGCGGTGCCAGTGTGGCAGTCCGAGAAACGCGTCCATGCCGAGCAGCAGGCACAGTGAGCGCCGGGGATACTCCCCGCGCAGCTCCGCGAGCGTGTCGACCGAGTAGGACACTCCGCTGCGGCGGATCTCCCGGTCATCGACCGAGAAGGCCGGCTGGCCGGCGACGGCGGCCCGCACCATGCGCAGCCGCAACTCGGCGCTGGCGAGCGGCTGATCGCGATGCGGCGGGTTGCCCGTGGGGACAAAGCGCACTTCCGCCAGGTGCAGCAGCTGCCACAGCTCGAACGCCGTGCGCAGATGGCCGTAGTGAACAGGGTCGAACGTTCCGCCGAAAACACCGATGGGCTGCATGATGTCCGTGCATCTGGCCGTGCGCGGCACGGCGATTCGGGCGCTATTTGAACATGGATTGGGGCGTGGGCAACGCCGGCTGCGCGCACAGTTCGGCCGCGAGCAACGCCATCTCGTCCCAGGGATCGCCGCGCAGTCGACCCTTGATCATGCGGTCCGCGCGCGCCGCGCGCAGCATCAGGCTCGCAAAGGACAGGCGCGCGCAGCGGCCAACGGCCGCCTCGAGCGCCGCACTGGAGCGCCGCCAGCCGCCCGCGGCGCCGGGCCGGGCCAGCACCGCGGCGCCGAGATCCCGCAATGCCTTGATCAAGGCCCACAGCACGAGTGTCGGCTCGGTGCCCTCGGAGCGCAGTCCCGCGAGCACGCGCAGAGCGCGCGCCGACTCGCCGGCGAGCGCGGCCTCGGAAAGCCGGAAGACGTCGAATCGCGCACTGTCGGCGAACCCCGCGCGCACCGCACGGCCGTCCCCGCACGCCGGGTCACCGAGCAACACCAGCTTGCGCAGCTCCTGATCGGCGGCGAGCAGGTTGCCCTCGGTCCGCTCGGCGAGCAGTTGCAGCGCCTCCGGAGCGAGATTCACACCGAGCCGCCGGCTGCGTGCGCGCAGCCAGGCCACGAGCTTGCCGAGTTCGACCGGCCACACGGCGAGCCATGCGCCGTGCGCTTCCACCGCCCGGACCCACTGCGCCGACTGCGCGTCACGGTCGAGGCGCGGGCTCAGAATGAGCAGCAACGTGTCGGGATCCGCGCGCTCGAGCAGCGCCACGAGAACAGCCGAGCCGCCTGTCCCGGGCCGCGCACTCCCGAGCCGCACCTCGAGCAGCCGCCGCGCCCCGAACAACGACAGATTCCCCGCCGCCGCGCGCACGTCCTCCCAGTCGGCGGCCCGCTCGATGAAATGCACGTCCCGCTCCGTGAATCCCGCGGCGCGCGCGCGCGCGCGCACCGCATCGGCGGCCTCCGCCACGAGCAGAGGCTCGTCCCCGGAAACCAGGTATGCCGGTAACAGCTTCTCGGCGAGGTGGGCCGAGAGCGAATCTGAGGTGAGTTTCAAGCACGCGTGCCGCTGGTTCGACAGCGATGATTATAACCGCGCCGCGCGGCCAGGCACGGCAGGGCCGGCGCACTCCCGGGGCCGCCGATCTGATAGGCTGCCGGCATGATGAGCGCCTCGCACTCCAGAGCACCGGTGCGCCGGCTGTACCCGCCGCTCAAGCCCTACCGCACCGGCCGGCTGCGGGTATCGGACCTGCACGAGATCTACTTCGAGGAGAGCGGCAACCCCGCAGGCAAGCCCGCCGTATTCCTGCACGGCGGCCCGGGCGGCGGCACCGATCCGAAGATGCGCCGCTTCTTCGACCCCCGGCGCTACCGGATCGTGTTGTTCGATCAGCGCGGCTGCGGCAAGAGCCGCCCGCACGCGGAGCTCAGGGAAAACACCACATGGAACCTGGTCGAGGACATCGAGCGGCTGCGCGAGCACCTCGGCATCCATCGCTGGCTGGTGTTCGGCGGCTCCTGGGGCTCGACGCTGGCCCTCGCCTACGCCGAGACCTACCCGGCACGCGTCACCGAGCTGGTCCTGCGCGGCATTTTCCTGCTGCGCCGCTGGGAACTGGAGTGGTTCTACCAGAGCCCCGGGGGCGCCGCGGCGATCTACCCGGACCTCTGGGAACGCTTCATCGACCCGATCCCCCTCGAGGAGCGCACCGACATGATGCGCGCCTATTACGCCCGGCTGACCGGCGATGACCCGGCGGTGCGCGCCCGCGCCGCGCAGGCATGGTCGAGCTGGGAAGGCGCCACGAGCTACCTGCGAACGGCGGTCGATTACATCGCGAAGTTCGAGAAGAACGCCTACGCGCAGGCCTTCGCGCGCATCGAATGTCACTTCTTCGTAAACCGGGGATTCTTCAAGATGGATGGGCAGTTGCTTGCGGACGTGCAGCGCATCAGGCACATCCCCGCCGTCATCGTGCAAGGGCGCTATGATGTCGTGTGCCCGATGCGCAGCGCCTGGGACCTGCATCGCGCCTGGCCGGAGGCGCAGCTGCGGATCGTGCCGGACGCCGGTCATTCGGCGTTCGAGCGCGGCACGCTGCACGAGCTGGTCAGCGCGACCGACCGGTTCGTATAGCGCGCATCGCTCATGATCCTTTCACTCCTGTTCGGTCGACGCGCTGGGGCACCCGCCCGGCTGCGCCTCGCAACGGCGGCCGCCATGCTCCTCTGGTGCTCGAGCGCGCTGCTGCCGGCGCGTGCGGGCAGCAACGTGGCGGTGCTCTACGCCGGCTCGCTGATCAACCTGATGCAAGGATCGGTCGCTCCAGCGTTCGATCGCGCGAGCGGCGATCATTTCCGCGGCTATGCCGGCGGCTCGAAACTTCTGGCCAACGAGATCGCCGGACATCTGCGCCGGGCCGACGTGTTCCTCAGCGCCGCGCCGCAGGTGAACGCGCGGTTGATGGGTGCGCAGCACGGCGATTGGGTGCGCTGGTACGTCACGTTCGCGCAATCTCCGCTGGTCATCGGGTACAACCCGCACAGCCGCTTCGCGTCATTGTGGCATTCACGGCCCTGGTACGTCGTGCTCCAGAGGCCGGGCCTGCGCATCGGCCGCACCGACCCCAAGCTCGATCCCAAGGGGGCTCTCACGATCGAGCTGATGCGGCGGGCCGAGGCGTATTACCACATCCCGGGCCTGCTGCGGCGAGTGCTCGGCGGGCCGGAGAATACCGCCCAGGTGTTCCCCGAGGAGACGCTGATGGGACGGTTGCAGTCCGGACAGCTCGATGCCGGCTTCTTCTACTCGACGGAGACCTCCGCGGCCGGCATCCCGTCAGTGACGCTCCCGCCCGCGATCACGCCCAAGGCGCTCTATACCATCGCGCTGGTCCGAGACGCGCCGCATCCGCGCGCCGCAGCGGCATTCATCGCGTTCCTGCTCGGCCCCCAGGGACGCAAGCTGATGCGCGCACACGGACTGGCGCTGCGGCGGCTCACGCTCACCGGCGATGCGCGCGCCGTGCCGCCGCCGCTGCGCGGCCTGCTGCGCCGGGCAGCCCCAACGCCCTGACGCCCCGTTGCGCAACCGACGCGCGCCGTCCCGATACCCCGAACCGGTCCTTGCGAGCCACCGCCAGAACATCGGGTCGTTGACGCTTCGGACAGAGCCGTAGGGTTCCGCAGCCCGTATGTCAATCCAAACCGATCGCATGTTGCGCAAAGTACCCTCGCCCCTGCCATGGCTCGCCGGCCTGCTCGCGGTCTATCTGATCGCGCCGCTCGCCGCCGGCGTGCAGGCCGCCGCCGCGACCCGCTGGCGCGCTGTCGATTACGCCACGCTCGCGCATGCGTGCGCGGTATCGCTCGCCAGCGCCAGCTGCGCCACGCTGCTCACCGCGCTGTGCGGAATCCCGCTGGGATTGGCGCTCGCGCGTGTGCCGGGGCGAGCGATGGGGCTGCTGGGATTCCTCGTGCAGCTGCCGCTGGCACTGCCGCCGCTCGCCAGCGGCGTGCTGTTGCTGTTCATGCTCGGCTACAACTCGCCCCTCGGCCGGCTGACCAACGGCGGACTGACTGATTCGTTCGCCGGAATCGTGCTTGCGGAGGCGTTCGTTTCCGCGCCGTTCGTGATCATCGCGGCGCGCTCGGCGTTCGCGTCCATGGATCCGGCCATCGAGGACGTGGCGGCGACGCTCGGGCGGCGGCGGCTCGCGGTCTTCTGGCGGGCGACGCTGCCGGCCGTCAGGCCCGCGCTGCTCGCGGGTCTGTTGCTCGCCTGGCTGCGCGCCTTCGGCGAGTTCGGCGCCACCGTGATGGTCGCCTATCACCCGTACTCGCTCCCCGTCTACACGTACGTGGAATTCGGCGACAAGGGTCTGCCGGCCATGCTGCCGGTGCTGTTGCCGGCAATCGCCCTGGCGTTGATCATCGTGTCGCTGAGCAGCACGTTCGGCGCGCGGCCCGCGGCGCGCCCGGTCCGGGGCCGCCTCCCGCCATCCCCGGCTGCGCGCCCGCACGCTCCTGCGCAGGCGACGGCCACCGCTGCCGGCGGGTTGCAGCTCGAAGTGGACAAGCGCGTCGAGGACTTCGAACTGACGGTGCAATGGTCGAGCCGGGCGCGCCGCCTGGCGATCCTCGGACCCTCGGGCTCGGGCAAGTCGCTCACCCTCAAATTGATCGCCGGCCTAGAACAGGCCGATCGCGCGGTCATTCGTCTGGGCGCACGAGATCTGGCATCGCTCGAGCCGAGCGCGCGGCGCATCGGCTACGTCCCGCAGAGCTATGCGCTGTTTCCCCATCTCGACGTCGGCGGGCAGCTGCGCTTCCCCGCCGGAGCCGATCCGGCGCGCGCGGAGCGCTGGCTCGAGCGGCTGGGGCTGACGGAGCTGGCGAGACGGCGCCCCACCGAGCTGTCCCTCGGTCAACAGCAGCGCGTGGCGCTGGCGCGCGCGCTGGTGCGACCGGCGGAGCTGCTGTTGCTCGATGAGCCGTTCTCGGCGCTCGATGCGCCGCTGCGCGCCGCGCTGCGCCGGGAGATGCGCACTCTGCAGGCGGAGCTTCCGATCGTGACGCTGCTGGTCACCCACGATCCGCAGGAGGCGGTGCAGCTGGCCGATGAGCTGCTGCTGCTCGCGGGCGGACGCCCGCTGCAGAGCGGCCCGGCGGCGGAGGTGCTGCGCCGGCCGGTGAATGAGCTGGCCGCGCGGCTGCTCGGCGCGGACAACGTCGCCGCCGGCATTGCCGAGTCGAACCGTCTCATCCTGGGTCGTGGGGTCATCCTGGAGGTCCCCGGCGCTGCCGTGCCGAACGGACCGGTGGGCTGGAGTGTTCCTGCGGAGCGCATCTGGGTGCACGCCGGCGGCGCGCATGCCGGCGCGGTGGAGGCACTGATCGCCGGACCCTTTCCGCAGGCATCGATCCGGCTCGGGGATACCTGCATCCGTGCGGCCTGCGGCCTCGACCTGACACCGGGTCAGCGCTGCCGGTTCGACCTCGACACCGAACGACTGCAGATCTGGCCACGCCGGGCTGGACCCGCGGCCGAGCACTGAGCGGCACGGAGCGTCGCCCCGGCCGGGCGGGGTCGCGGCAGGCGCGCGCCGCCGTGACGCGATTCGGCGACGACAGAGCGCCCCGCCGCGGCCATTCGTGCCGCGTTCAGCGCAAATTCAGCGGACCCCAAGATAATCATCGCCGTTCGAGTCCAGCTGAGGTTTCCACATGAAGCTCCGAACCCTGTTGTTGATGTCGTTGGCCACGTGCGGGACGGCGAGTCCGGCGTTCGCGACAACCCACTTGACCGGCGGTTTTCCCAACAGCGATCCGTATGTGGGCGCAAGTATCGGCTTGCTGCGGTACGATGCGGGCGTCGTGCCGACCGTGTCCCCGAGCGCCATCGTGTTCCGCGCCGGCCTGCCACTGAACTCGTTCCTGGCCATCGAGGGCCGGGTGGGCACGGGCCTCTCGAGCGACCAGGCCGACGGCCACTCGGTGGGCCTCGGCACCTACTGGGGCGCCTACGCCAAGGGCGCGCTCGGCCTCACGCCGCGGCTTTCCGTCTACGGCGTCGCCGGCCTCGCCTCGGTCTCGCTCAACAGGAACTTCGCAGGCGACACGACCAATACCGGTCTGTCCGTCGGTGTCGGCGGCGATTACCAGCTGTCGCAGGCATTGGCGCTCAACTTCGAATGGACCTACTTGCCGAGTCCGAGCCAGGCCGATTCGAATCTCTTCTCATTTGGCGTCAATTACTCGCTTTGACACGCCGGTCGTCGCGCCCGATGCGGCTGGGAACGGAGCGGGCGGTGTCAGAATGGCCCCCCGCGCCAGGGCTTGACCCTGCGAGCTGCGGCTCAAGCCCCGCAATCGCCACGGATTGCGCCGCACCGCTCCGTTCCGTTGCAACGGCGCGCCGATCTGCCACCCGGCCGAGCTCGTAGCGTCGCTCGGCCGGCGAGGCGTTGACCGGGGCGCTCCCGCGGGAGTGTCACCCGCGCATATTCAGCAGCACCGTCAGACAGATGATGATGGCGGCGGCCAGCAGCACCGCCCGCCACCAGGGAACGAAATACGGCGCCTCGCCGCCGGGTGCGCGCCATTTGCGGCCGTGAATCATCGCCGGCACCAGACTCTCATTGCGCGCGAAGCGGTAGAATCCGATGGCGGTCAGGTGCACGCCGAGGAGCACCAGCAGCAGCTGAAAATTCGCGGCATGCCAATGGGCAAACCGTCGGCCGGTCTCGAACGAGACCCATCGCGCAAACGGCCCGGATGCGATCCCGTCGACATTCACCGCGAACAGGCCGAACACGGTCTGCGCAAGCAGCAGACCGAGCATGACGGCGATGCTCAATGCGCCGAGGGGATTGTGCCCGAGGGTGGAGGGCGAATCGACACCGTCATGCCCGAGGAGCTTGCGCGCATAGCGGAAAGTCGCCGCGGGACCGCGGACGAAGCTGGAGAATCGCGCCGTTTCCCCGCCGCAAAAACCCCACACCAGCCGAAACAGCACCGCGCCGAGCACGCCGTATCCGGCCAAGCGGTGCCAGTGCATATGATCGGTCTCGCCGCTCCACCAGCAGATCCCGAACAGGATGACGATGGTCCAATGCGCGAGTCGGGTCGGCAGATCCCAGACCCGCACCCGCTCGCTCGCTGCGCTGTTGGCGGTCACGTTGCATTACCACCAGCTGCCGTGCGCTCGAAATCGGCGATGGCAACTGCCGCACGCCTGGCCGAGCGCTCGGGCACGCAGTCTGAGCGCGCGCAGGTCGCGGCCGGCGGCGGCCCGATGCACGTCCTGCGCGCGATTCAACAGCTTCCGTGCGGCGCGCGCGAATAACTGCGGTTGCGACCATATGGTCGCGCTCGCCCGGGTCCTGACTCCAGAGCCCGCGCCGCTGCCGGCGGGAAACCAGCTCGACAGGGCGGCGGCGAGGTGTTCGATCCGATTCGCGTCGTCTGCGACGAGGTTCCACTTCGGGTGAGATCGCCCGATCTGATCCCGCAGAGACTTGAACGTTCTACCGAGAGTCTTGAAATGATTCTGGCGCGCATGAACGATCTGCGGAACGCCGGCGGCACAGGCACCGCTCATCGCGCCAATCACCAGGGCGGCACTGACGAGCAGCATTCGCGGGCGGAAGCCGCTCTGGCGGGTTGCTGGATTACTCATGGTCCCCATCTTTCGATATGCACGATACGACAAAGCGATCGCTCCGGTGCGCAGGCACGGGAGTGTTTCAATTTCGTGAAGACTTGCGGGCGGGCTCGCGGGTCGTGCCGCTGCAATCGGCGGCGATTCCCAGGCTTACCCAGCATACAAGAGAAGCGCCCGGCGCGATGGCGTTTTTGCTCGTGTCGCGGGACGATCCGCTGCGGCACACCGTCGCGCGCACATGCCGTTCGTCGCCGCGGTTCTGCGGCGGGCGGGGCGCGCCTGGAACGCGTCGCGGATCAGGCCGGATCCGTCCGGACACGCGGGCCGTGATCTTGCCCGGACCGCGCGGCGCGTATATGTTGGGTGCGGAGCGCTGCGGCTCGGGGGCGAGGATCGATGGGTGACAGGAGCTTCGGATATGCAGGCAGAGCCCGCGGCGGGCTCGTCCTTGCCGGCGCGCTCGCCGCGACCCGGATGCCATGCAGCCGACGGCTCTACTGATCGCCGGCCCGCAGATCGCCGCGTACGGCTTTCCGGCCGGGCATCCGTTCGGGGCGGACCGTCACGACGCCTTCATGCGCGAACTCATGCGCTCCCCCTGCTGGCCACGGCTCGAGCGGCGCGCGGCGCGCCCGGCAACCCGCGCGGAACTCGAGTACTTCCACACTCCGGCGCACCTCGATCGGGTCATGGCCGCCTCGCGCGCCGGACACGGGTTCCTCGATGCCGGCGACACGCCCGCCTTCCCTGGAGTCTACGAGGCGGCCGCGAACGTGGTCGGCGGCACCCTGACGGCGCTTGCGGCCATCCTGGAAGGACCGCTCCCGCGGGCCTTCATTCCCATCGCCGGATTGCATCATGCCGGGCGCGATCACGCGGCGGGCTTCTGTGTCTTCAACGATTGCGGTGTCGCAATCGAGGCGGCCCGGCGCCGCTACGGGTTGACGCGGGTGGCGTATATCGACATCGACGCACATCACGGCGATGGTGTGTTCTATGCCTTCGAGGACGATCCGGACGTGGCCGATGCGGATGTGCATGAAGATGGCCGCCACGGAACGAGCACGGAGGCGAGTGACCCCGCCGGTTTGAGCCATTGCGCAACGTCCGCGCACGCCAGCCACGGCGGCGTTGCGTGCGCAGTGCAGCAGGGCGTCCGGCGGCGCATGGAGATTCGTCCTGCCCCTTGAGCCGGTCTGAGAGTGTGTATATAATTACAGTATGCGTGAGGGCCGCACCATCGAGCGTGCTTACCGCCTGCGGGTCTACCCGACCCGCCGGCA
>JAKBWB010000001.1 GCA_021843755.1 Pseudomonadota bacterium | reverse complement strand
GGCTCGACGCTGCGGGTCTTGCTGACCGATGTGTCCGAGCCGATGCTGCGCCATGCCGAGACACAGGCGCTCGAGCGTGGCGTGCGCGACCAGTGCACCTTTCTGCGTTGTCCGGCCGATCGGCTCGATGACATAGCCGACGCATCCGTCGACGTCGTCGTCACCCGTTCGGTCTTAGCCTACGTTGCGGACAAAACTGCCGCGCTGCGTGAATTCCATCGGATCCTGAAACCCGGCGGACGAATCTCGCTCGCCGAGCCCGTGTTCATGGATGAAGCGCTGGCGGCATCTGCCATCCGCATGGTCATCGAGTCCAAGCCCCCCGAAGGCGTGAGCCCGTTCATGACGCTGCTGCATCGCTGGAAGGCGGCACAATATCCGGACACGGAGGAAAAGATCCGCAGCAGCCCGATTGTCAACTATTCGGAACGCGACGTGATCCAGTTCGCCAAGAGCGCGGGCTTCCCGGAGCTGCATTTGGAACTGCACATCGATACCTTCCCCTCGGTCGTGCGCTCGTGGGACGTGTTCATCAACAGCTCCCCGCATCCGCTCGCCCCGCCCTTGGCGGCCATCATGGCCGAGCATTTCACTGCCGAGGAGCGACAGCTATTCGAGCGGAGCATGCGACCGTTGGTCGAGGACCCCAAGGGAATCAGCACCGATCGCATGCTGTACCTGACCGCGAATAAACCGCTCGGCTGAATACGCCCGGGGGCCGGCACCGCCATCGGTCGGCCAGCGAGATCCAGCGAGACGCCGCGCAGGGGCGGCCCATGCGCTGCTTACGAGCCCGGCGGCACGGTCAGACCGCCGGGGCGAGGGACCGGGCCGCAGTGCCCCGCATCGGCCGCAGATTTTCCCTGGCTCCCGGGACCTCCATGGCCCGTTCCGGCGTCCGGCACGTCTGGCGGGCGTCGTATGGGCAGCGCCAAGGTCCGGACTTGGCTGGACGATTTTGCCCATGCCTGGATGCTGGACGGGATCGGGGTGACGTGTGAAGATGCAGCATAACGTATTGTTTGTATTAGATAATTAATGGGTGGCAGAGGGTGGGATTGCGCCTGCGCCCTCCCTGGCCGGCGCCCTTCGGGCCGGCTGACGTCGTCCAAACGCGCTCCTGCGCGTTTGTCGAACCCACGTGCCGGTTTTACCCGACCATCCGATTTCGAGTCGGCGCCGCTATGACCGCTTCGGTACCTCGTGGGGCCACAATGCGGAACGTTCACGCCCCCATTTCCCGGTCCCCCGTCACGAGGAGCTGGCACTTACGTACCCTCACACATGCCCTCGACGGCGAAGGGGTTCACTCTTGCGGGCAGGCCGACAACATCGCCGCCCTCGACGACTCGAGGCCGTTCCCCTTCCCGCGCCATCGTTGCGCCGGAACACCTCTGCTAGCATAATGCCAGCATGGAAAGCGGCGCCACATTGACCATTCGCAACGTGCCCACGCACGTCGTTCGCAACCTTAAGGCCCTGGCGAAACGGCAAGGCAAGTCGATGGAACAGGAGGTGCGCGATCTCCTCGAGGAGCATGCCGGCGACCGATCCTCGGTGCTCGAGCAGATCGAAACCTCCTGGACCAAACAGGCTCGCCGACCGAGCGCCGGGGAAATCGATGAGTGGATTACGACCGGCCGAACGTGAGAGCCGTCGTAGATACCAATGTCATCGCCTACTACGTCCTCGGCACGCCCGAGTTTGACGAAGAGGTCCAGGCGTTCTGGCACAGGGTCGACGACACCATAGCACCCGCCCTGTGGGAGGCGGAACTCGCCCACGTAATTTGGATGTCGGTTCGCGGGGATGTGTTGAGCAGGGAAGATGCGCCGTCGAAATTGCGTTTGGCTGGGCAACTCGGAGTTCATTCGGTCTCTGTCCGCAAGCTGTGGCAGGGCGCCCTACAGCGCGCCCTGGAGACCGGCGTCGCCGTATACGACACCCTCTTCGTAGAGCTGGCGCATCGAGAACAGCTTTCGCTCGCAACGTTCGACAACAGGCTGCTCAAGGCATATCCCGATATTGCCAAACGGCCAAAGGATCTGGCATAGACGATCGATAACGCAATCGGACCATCTCGTAGTCGACCGCCCAATTACGCGTACAAAGAGCAGCTGCCCTCAAGAAACCCGCGCCACGAAGTCGCCCGGCGGCGGCGCCTTGACGGGAACGGCATTGCCCCTCGGCGCGCTCACCTGGGCGAAGCCCCCGCCCGAAAGCACCCCACCATCCGCGTGCGAGCCGATTACAGCAATGGAGGTGATCCGGGCCGGATCGAGCGGCAGCACCCCATTGTTCTTCAGCAGGACCGCGCTTTTTTTCCGCGACGCGCTGGGCGGCTCGGAAGCCTTTGAAGATATCCGGCACTTCGCGCGAGGGCGGATGATCCACGATTCCGCTGGCGAACTCGGTGCTCAGGATCCGGTGCACCGTGTCGTTCAGACGTGCCATCGGTACGCTACCGCTTTGCATAGCCCGACGCAGCGGTGCCACCTAAATCGCCGCATTCGCGGCCGGCCTCTGCGCGGCATGTGAGCCGTGCTGGGTGAGAGTCCTGTTCGGCCGCCCGCCCCGGACGCGTATCGCAATCCCCGGCGCTTACCGCGAAGCTGTCATGAATTTCCATTCGACGCGAACCCTGCCATCTCTCATCCCGCACGCGAGGATCTCTCGGCTGTCCTTCTGGTAGTACTTTGCATATCAAAGACAAGCAGCGCCGGAAGAAACCGCGCGATCCGGGTTCGCGTCGATCGCGCTCTGCGCCGCCGTTTTCCACAACATCCCGAGGCTCGGTCACGAGACAGCAGTGCTTGTATTTCTTACCACTGCCGCAGGGACAAGCTTGGTTACGGCCGACTTTCGCCGACTTCGCCTGCTCCGTAGGATGGAGCAGCCGCTCAAGATCGGAAATATCTTCCGATTCTCCCGGTTTTATCCCAACAATACACTGCCAGCCTTTCTCGGCGCACTTCTCGATCACATAACGTCCGCGTGCTTGCGTTTTGACACGCACGATCACCGGGCGCTTTTTTCGACCCCAGCCTTGCCATGGAACTGCTGCTGTCTGAGATCACCGTGCGTCGGTACGGGCAGAAGCTCTCGCGACGCTTGTTCCCTTCCTTTGTGCGGAGGCAACGCCGGGACGCGTCGATTTTCGCAGACGCCTTGCGAGCTTCGCGTCGCAGAAGCGCAGATTCTCAGCGGGCCAGCTCATCGGTCGGATCCATTGCAACTGCACGTTCCAGCATCGCGCGCGCCTCCTGAAGGGATCCGCTCAGGTACAGGGTCCAGCCCAGGTCGTTGACGAACCGCTGGTTATCGGGCTCAAGCTCCACCGCGCGCCTAG
>JAKBWB010000044.1 GCA_021843755.1 Pseudomonadota bacterium | reverse complement strand
GACGACTACGTCGCGCTCCTGAAGCTGCTCTACGAAATCCTGGTGAAGATCCGCAAGGAAGGCCTGATGGCGATCGAGGCGGATATCGACGCACCGGACGGCGGCGCGCTGTTCAAGAAATACCCCCGCATCGCGCAGGATCACCATCTGCGCCAGTTCATCACCGACTGCCTGCGGCTGATGGTCGGCGGCAATCTCGACCCGCACGAGTTCGAGAGCCTGCTCGACCAGGAGCTGGAGACTTTCCACCAGCAGATCCACGAGACCTCGCACGCCGTGCAGCGCATGGCCGACTCTCTACCGGGTTTCGGCATCGTCGCGGCGGTCCTCGGCATCGTCAACACCATGGCCTCGATCGCGGGTGCCAATACCGCCGCCATCGGCGCCCGCGTCGCCTCGGCGCTGGTCGGCACGTTCCTCGGCATCCTGATCTCCTACGGCTTCGCCGGACCGCTCGCCGCGGCCCTGGCGCATGCGGCCAACGACGAGGCCAAAGCCTTCGAGCTGGTCAAAATGGCGCTGGTCGCGAGCGTGCGCGGCTACGTGCCCGCGGTGGCCATCGAGTTCGCCCGCAAGCTCCTGTTCAGCGACGTCCGCCCGAGCTTTGCCGACCTCGAGGCCCAGCTGAAAGGCAAAGTCAAAGTGGGCGCCTGATGGCCGGGTCGGCGCAAAAAAAGGACGAGAAGGCACCGATCTTCGTCAAGCGGAGCAAGCGCCGTGCCGCCGAGCACCACGGCGGAGTCTGGAAGGTCGCCTACGCCGACTTCGTGACCGCCATGATGGCCTTCTTCCTGGTCATGTGGATCGTCACGGCCGTCAACAAGGCCGAGCGGGCCGCGATCTTCAACTATTTCAAGAATCCGAGCATGCAATCCGGGCAAAGCGTACGGGCCGCGCCGGGACCGGCCGGGCCGGGCGGCGCGAGCACCAGCCCCATCAACCTCGGCGGCGGACTGAACGGATTTCACACACGCAAGCAACAGATGGTCCACCTGGACGCGGCCGAAAAGGGGCCCGGCAGCAACCGCTATCGGCAACCGCTCGGCCGGCCGAGCCTCGTGCAGGCACGCAAGGAGGTCGCGGGCGCCGATCACCGCCGCCTCGAGTCGCTGATGGCCCGGTTGCGCAAGGCCGTACGTCGCAGCCAAGCGCTCAAGCCGTTCAAGAATCAGCTGCTGATCGACATCACCCCACGCGGCGTGCGCATCCAGATCGTCGATGCGAAGAACCGCGCCATGTTCGATCTGGGCAGCGCGAAATTGCGCGGTTACGCGCGTCGCATCCTCGAGACGCTGGCGCCATACCTCAACACCGTGCCCAACCAGATCGCCATCATCGGCCATACCGACGCGCACCAGTATCCGCGCCTCGCGCGCTACACCAACTGGGAACTGTCGGCCGATCGCGCCAATGCGGCGCGGCGCGCGCTGGTCGAGGGCGGGCTCGCGGCGGGCAAAGTCGCCCGCGTGGTGGGGCTGGCCTCGACGGTGCTGTTCGACAAAGCCAACCCCTACTCGCCGGTCAACCGGCGCATCAGCATCATCGTCATGACTCGGCGCGAGGCCGAGGCCGCGCTGCGCGCCGACATGGGCTCGTCCAATCCGCCCTCACCCGAACATGTCCCGCCCGCCACACCCGCCTCGCCGGCCGCCGCTGCGCGCGCCGCCCCGCCTCACTAGAACTCTGCGCCTTTCCTAACCCGCCGCTCACACTCCCACGCGTATCGTTGCGTTCGGGGCGCACCGGGCGTGCACCATCATGGGGCCCGATGCGCCCCGCCATGGTGCGCGCACCGGCCGCGTTCGGCTCGCCGCCGGTGGATTTCGCGCGAATTCCAGCGGCAGCCGTCCTGGCACGCCGCGTGCTTGCTGTTGTCTGTCCGACGGTCCACGGCGATCACGAAAGGTTGAGTATGCTGAAGATCTCCCACAAACGCGCCCTGCTTTCGATCGGCCTGGCGGTGGCGCCGGCGAGCGCGTGGGCGAGC
The DNA here is from genome assembly GCA_021843755.1 of Pseudomonadota bacterium. GTDB lineage: Bacteria > Pseudomonadota > Gammaproteobacteria > Steroidobacterales > Steroidobacteraceae > 13-2-20CM-66-19. The sequence goes on along the minus strand of JAKBWB010000044.1, from coordinate 17,356 downwards.
GGCGCGCCGGCGGCGACGCTCGCTCAGCTTCTGACCAATTCCGGCATCACGGCCTCCGGCTACCTCGCCGCCACGTATTACCACTCCTCCGGCGGCAACACCTACCATCAGGTCGACACGCGCCATGGCGCGTTCCCGCTCGACCAGGCCGGTCTGACGCTCGCCTATAGACCGTTGCATAAGTACCGCGATATGCCAGAAGCGATCAGGGCAACCGCTAACAGGCGTCGGCCGCGTACATAGTGTCTTTCAGTTGGAAGAATGAGAGGGTAAAGTCTCGAGACATCTGAATTGATCGCAACACGTTTCGCACCTCGACAACAAGACGTTCTTTGATTTCCATGAACATCTTTCCCAGACGGACCTTGCTGTGGTCCCCCACTTGCTCGTCCGGATTCAACTGCGGCGCATACGTTGGTAAATACAACAACGTGACCTTGCCATTGATTTTCTTCGCACACTTCTTGGAGAATTTTTCGCTGTGGTAACTGGCATTGTCAGCAATGACAATAATCGGCTTGTCAGTGTCATGCAGCCGATCCGTCAACAACTCAAAGTATTTGTCCTCCTTCATCCTGCCCTCAAAGGTCCGAAACCTCATGTCGCCACGAGGGCTCACCACGCTGATCATGTTGACACTGAAGCGATCCCCGCTGTCCTGCACGACGGGTGTCTGCCCAATCTTTCCCCACGTTGTGCCGCGGTGCTCATCCGCCCTGACAGACGCTTCGTCTACGAAGTAAATAACCGCGTTTCGCTCCTTCGCGAGCCTGCGTATTTGCGGAAACGTGCGCTTCAGATATTTCTCGACTTTCTTCGGATCCTGCTGATAACTCCGAAACATGGGACGCTGCGGACTCAATCCCATATGCCCCAGCAGTCGGCTGATCCCGCTTTTGCTCAGTTGCACGGCAAATCGTCGCTTGAGCAGGCTGCGCACGATCCCCAGCGTCCACAAGCAGAACGAAAACTGGTATTGCCGTGGGTCGTCCTGCGTGATCGCGCCGCACAGCCAGCGAAGCAGCCTCTCATCGACCTTCCCTGGTCGTCCGGCCCGCGCTCCTTCCCGAAGTGCATCTTCCCCGCCACTGCGGTAGCGCGCCAATCACCTGAACAGCGTTGCGATATTCACCCCGTGAATCCTCGCGACATCGGCCACTTTCTCTCCTCGTCTTACCGCCGCTACCGCCTCGCTAGGTTTGCGATAGCGAATCTCCGCGATCGCACTGGGTTTCCGCGATCTCGACGTTCGCTTCTTCATTCACACATTATAACAAACAGAACGCGAAAAAGACATCGCAATACTTACGGAACGCTCAATAACAACTCTAAAAAACGGGCTTGTTGTATATGGCACAACTCGTGCTTGGCGCATTCTGCCATTTAACGAAAAAGGAGCAACCTTAATGCGTACGTTCACCACCACAACGCATCCCCACATAAGTGGCAAACAGTGTTCGACAATTCTTGCTGTCGCGTTTTTGTCCACATTGGCACTGGCGCCAGACACAGTCCAAGCCGCGCCCCTGCCGATGCCAGCGATGACCGGTCCGCTGCAGTCGCCGTCTCCTTTTCAGTTTGATGCCGGTCCACTCGGAAATCTGGATATCACCGGCATAATGAGCGGCATGGGCGTCTGGCAGGACAACCCAATTCCTGGCGATCGGTTCACCCGCGCCGATATCAGCAATGGCCAGATATTCATCCAGAAGACGCACGGGCTGATCCAGTTCTTCCTCCAGGCCGGCGCCTACAACATGCCTGCTCTGGGCACACCGTTCCTTTCTACGGCGAGTACCACCAGCGATTATTACGGCGCATTGCCTCAAGCCTATCTGAAGATCGCTCCCACCAAGAATTTTTCGGTGCTGATCGGCAAACTCCCCACCCTGATCGGTGCGGAATACACCTTCACCTTCGAGAATATGAACATCGAGCGCGGCTTGTTGTGGAATCAGGAAAACGCCGTCAATCGCGGGGTGCAAGTCAACTACAGCGTAGGGCCGTTGAGCGCCTCTCTCGCATGGAGTGATGGTTTCTATTCCAATCGCTTCAACTGGCTTTCCGGCGACCTGTCCTACACCATCAACTCCGCCAACACTGTGAGTTTCGTGGGCATGGGCAATACGGGTCAGACGGGTTATTCCACGCTCGCTACCCCGGTTTATCAAAACAACAGCGACATCTACAACCTGATCTATACCTATAGCTTGGGTCCATGGATGATTCAGCCCTACCTCCAGTACACCCAGGTGCCCACCAACCCCGCTATCGGCGTGGGACGCAGCACGGGGACCAGGGGCGCGGCTCTCCTGGCGAGTTATGCCCTCACCCCCCACATTACCCTGGCCGCCCGGGCCGAATATATCGCGAGTACCGGCAACGCCACCGATGGCGCGGTTAACCTGATGTATGGAGTCGGCAGCAAGGCTTGGTCCATCACCGTGACGCCCACCTACCAGGATCACGATTTCTTCGCCCGCGCCGAGTTCTCCTACGTACAGGCAAGCAGTTACACCCAGGGCGATGTCTTTGGTCCGCAGGGAAATAATCCTACACAGGTCAGGGCCCTTGTCGAAACCGGGTTTCTGTTTTAAGAAACAGCGAGCCAGCGTTGATCTGTAGCATGTCTTTGCAACGATGAGGTGGGGTATGCTACAACTTTCCGGTAGGGTGCCCAGCCATCATGAATGGCTATTCCCTGGAATCTGGGCAGAATGCCGAAACCATCAAAAGCTTCCTGACCACGGCGGGTATGTATACCCACCCAGGTCAAGTTGGGGATGCGGCCGTGTGCAGTCAGTGGAGCTTGCCCGCGACCCGCATCCCGGTTTCATCGAAATGGGCCACGCGGGCGTTCCGGACGGCGTCCGTAATCTGCGCGACGGTCTTGGATCCGCGCGAGTCTGCAAACGGGAGGTGGGCTCGCTGTTTGCGCGAAGGTGGAACGTGGAGTTCGATCTTCGCAACGTGAAGGACACGCTGGGCATGGCCATGTTGAGCTGCAAGACCCCCGAGATGTGCCAGAAGGAACTCGCGCTCTACATGCTGGCCTACAATCTGGTTCGGCTGCTGATGGCGCAGGCGGCTGTGCAAGCCGACGTATTGCCCCGGCAATTGAGCTTCAAGCACACCGTGCAGGTCTGGCTGGTCTGGAATCACAAACAGTTTCTCTCGACTGCACCTGAAGACCTGCCCGCCTTGTTCCGGCTGATCGCTTACGTGCGTGTCGCCAAACGTCCCGGCAGGATTGAACCTCGCGCAGTCAAACAGAGGCCCAAGCCTTTCCCGCGATTGCAGACAACCCGTCGCAGAGCGCGTCGAAACATCAGGTTATACGGACATCCGCGGAAACTGGCCGCTTAACCGAGCCGCTTAACCGAGTGCCATTCACACGAGCTTCAGCTCCGGCTCCAAGACCCTTGAGCTCGGCATCGACCTGACCCCCGCGCAGTCGTTCTCGCTCAGCGCGCAGAGCTATATCGGCAACGATCCGGTCGATCTCACCCGGCGCACGCTGGTCGATACTGTCGCGACCTACGACGCGACGGCCGCGCTGTCGTTCGTGCTGAACTACGACTGGGGCAAGCAGGACGCGAGTGCCGTCACCGCGGGGAGCGAATGGAGCGGGGTGGCCGCATACGCAAACTACCGCATCAACAGCCGATGGCGCGTGTCGGTGCGCGGTGAGGCCCTCGATGACCGCAATGGGTTCATTACCGGCACGCCGCAAACGCTCAAGGAGGGAACGGTCACGTTCGGCTACCAGCCGGCGCGCGACTTCGAGCTGCGCATCGAGGGACGCTACGATTGGTCGAATCGGCGCAGCTTCACCTATACGCACACCCTTGCGAGCACCGGGGCGGCCGTCACCCAGTACGCCAGCCACCAGACCGAGGTGGCCCTGCAGGGCGTGTACTCGTTCTAGGCCGGCCACATCGCACGATCCGGACCCCGGCGGTCCGACTGCGCGCCCCCACGTGTCGCGAAGCGCCGGAACGTGATATGGTCGAACAGGTTCCAGCTACTGCCTCCGAGTGCTCTCGCCCATGACGCACGCATCTACCCCCGCCAAGCCTACCGTTCCGGCCGCCCCCTGGGTCTGGACCAATATCCTTCTGTTTTCATTGACTTTTCTAGTTGCGGCCGTGGTCGTGCCCTGGTACGGCTTGACGCATGGATACAGTGCCGCCGCGTGGATCGCTTTTGGGGTCTTCCTGGCGGCCAACGAACTGTCGATCACCGCCGGCTACCACCGGCTCTGGGCGCACCGGACGTACGAGGCCCACTGGAGCGTGCGGGCGCTGTTTCTGATCTTCGGCACCATGGCCCTGCAGAACAGCGCCTGGGTCTGGTGCAGCGGCCACCGGCGCCACCACCTCAACGTCGATGACGAGGACCTCGATCCCTACTCGGCCCGCCGCGGGTTCTGGTTCTCGCACATCGGCTGGATGGTGCGCGAGTACCCGAGCGGCGTGGAGAACTTCACCAATATTCCGGACCTGCGCCGCGACCGCATGCTCGCGTTTCAGCACCGCCATTACGTGCCGCTCGCGCTGCTGACCAACATCGGGCTGCCGCTGCTGGTGGGCTGGCTGACCGGCCACCTGTGGGCCACATTCCTGCTCGCCGGCGTGCTGCGGCTGGTGCTGAGCCACCACTTCACGTTCTTCATCAATTCCCTGGCGCACATGTGGGGCTCCCGGCCCTACTCCGAAACAAACACGGCGCGCGACAATCCGGTGCTCGCGGTACTGACCTTCGGCGAGGGCTACCACAATTTCCACCACCACTTCGCGCACGACTACCGCAATGGGGTGCGCTGGTGGCAATGGGATCCGACCAAGTGGCTGATCGCCGGCCTGCACTACGTGGGTCTGACGCGCAAGCTCAAACGCACACCGGTGTTTCAGATTCAGCGCGCACTGCTCGCGATGCAGTTCGCGCGTGCGGAACGTCTGCTGGCGCGAGTCGCCTGCACCGCGGCGCCTTCGCGCATCACCGAACTGCGCCAGCACATCGCGGGCGAATACGAGACGTTCCTCGCGGCCATCGCCGACTGGGCCAAGATCAAGGAACAATGGCTCACGGAGAAGAAGCGCGCCATGGTCGAGCACTGGGAACACGCCAGCTTCCAGCTGCGATTCAAGGAACTCGAGCAGCGCCTGCGCAGCCAGCGTCGGCGGCTGCGCGTGCTGCAGGCACAGCTCGCCTGAGCAGCCCCTAGCCGGCCTCCGGTCCGCTCGCGTGGGACGCATATTCGAAGTCCGCAAGCACACCATGTTTGCGCGCTGGAACCGCATGGCGAAGCAGTTCGCGCGCATCGCCAAGGACATCACCATGGCGGTAAAGGCCGGGGGCGCCGACCCGGCGGGCAATCCGGCGCTGCGGCGGGTCATCCAGAACGCCCGCGCGGTCAACATGCCCAAGGACAAGATCGAGGCCGCCATCAAGCGCGCCACCGGACGCGACGCCGCGCATTATCAGCAAGCGCTCTACGAGGCCTACGCGCCGCACGGCGTGGCGCTGCTGGTAGAGACCGCCACCGACAATCCGACGCGCACCGTGGCGGCCGTGCGCAATGTCGTCACCAAGAACGGCGGCAATCTCGCCACCTCGGGCAGCGTCGCGTTCCTGTTCAAGCATATGGGGGTCTTTCGGCTCGATCCGGCCGGCATCGACCAGGACGACCTGGAACTCTACCTGATCGACCATGGACTCGAGGAAATGGGAGAAAGCACCGGCGAGAAGGGCGAGCCGCAACTGGTCATCCGCGGTGCGTTCGAGGATTTCGGCAAGCTGCAGGAAGCGCTCGAGGCCCGCGGGATCACGCCGCTGTCGGCCGAGCATGAATACATCTGCACGGCGCCGGCGGAACTGCCTGAAGAGCAGGCGCAGGAGGTGCTCGCGCTGATCGACAAGCTCGAGCAGGACGACGACGTGCAGCGGGTCTTCCACACGCTGGCTTGAGCGGTATCCGGAACAGGACCTGGAGTGGGACGCGCCATGGGTCGCCCATGCCGCATCCGCCCGTCAGTCGGGCATCGGCGACAGCTGCGCGCCGAGCACATCCTCGAACCCGAAATTGCGCAGGTCCGTGATGCGCTGCGGATAGAGAATCCCGTCGAGATGATCGACCTCGTGCTGCACGACCCGCGCGTGAAAGCCCCGGACCGTGCGATCGATCGGCTGGGCGTGCAGGTCGACGCCACGGTAGCGCAGGTGCGTGTAGCGCGGCACGAGACCCCGCAGACCCGGCACGGACAAGCAACCCTCCCATCCTTCGGCCTGCTCCGTGCCGAGCGGCGTCAGCTCGGGATTGATCAGGACCGTGAACGGCACGGGGGATAGATGGGGATAGCGCGGGTTGTCGGTGACCTCGAAGATCACCACGCGCAGACTGACACCGATCTGCGGCGCGGCGAGACCGGCGCCGTTCAGTGCCCGCATGGTATCGTTCATGTCGCGAACCAGCGCTTCGAGCTGCGCATCGAAGCGCTCGACGGGCGCGGCAACCTGCCTGAGCAGAGGCTCACCCATCTTCAGAACCCGACGCACGGACATGGGTGTACAGTACAATAATTTCCGATCCCGTGGAGTGGCGCCCTATGTGGAACAAGACTGACCCGGAAGAGTCCTTCCGAAACAAAGTCATTTGGGCAGCGGCGGGCGTCGTCGCGGCCGCACTGATCGGCGTAGGAATCTACTACCGCATGCGTGCGCCGCGGCCCGCGCCGACGGCAGCCGCAGCAGTGCCCCGGATGGCGGCACAACCGGCGCCCACCCCGCTTCCGAGCAGCGCGACGCAGGCGGCGGCGATCCAGCATCCCATCCCCGCGCAGGCCGCCACGCCGCGCGCAACGCCCCTGCCGCCACTGAATCACAGCGATGCGATGGTGGTCGCCGCGCTGAATCGCCTCATCGGCCATCCAGCCGTGGCGCGTTTCCTGGTGCCGAAGAACGTCATCCGGCGGATCGTCGTCACGGTCGACAATCTGCCGCGCGCCAAGGTGTCGGCCCATCTGCGCCCCATCAAGCCCACGCCGGGCCAGACCGTCGTGGATCGCCAGGGCGGGATCACGACGCTCAGCGCGCGCAATTTTGCGCGCTATACGCCGTTCGTGGCGGTGGTGAGCCGGATCAACGTCAAGGCGCTCGCCCGGCTCTATTTCCGTCTCTATCCGCTGTTCCAACAGGCTTACGAAAGCCTGGGTTATCCGCACAAGTACTTCAACGACCGCCTGGTCCAGGCGATCGACAGCGTGCTCGCCACTCCCACGGTGAGCGGGCCGATCGACCTGGTGCGCCCGCACGTGTTCTGGCAGTTCGCCAATCCCCGGCTCCAGGGGCTGCCGGCCGGACAGAAGCTGCTGATCCGCATGGGCCCGCGGAACGCGGCAGTCATCGAGGCGAAGCTGCGCCAGTTCCGCGCGCTCATCACCAAGATGCCGGAGTAATCCGCCGCCGGCTCAAAGCGGAAACGGCATCGCCATCCCGGCGTCACCCGGCGTCAGGTTCACCGCGATCACCGTGGCCTTGGGGAAGAAATTGAACTCCGAGGCGCTCGCCCAGGTGTACGCGCCCATGGCGCGCCCGACGATCAGATCGCCCGCCTCGAGCATCGGCAGCATCAGATTCTCGGCGATCACATCGATGCTGTCGCAGGTCGGGCCGGCGAGCACCGACGGCAGCCGCTCCCCGCCATCCTTCAGCGGCTCGACCGGATAACGGGCATGATCATACAACTGGCCGCTGTAGGAGCCGTACAGCCCGTCATCGAGGTAATACCACCAGTGACCCTCGCGGCGCGCACGGCCCATCACTGAGGCGACACCAATCACGGCCGGCCCGACGATGAAGCGGCCGGGCTCGGCGATCACGCGCATGCGCTTGGGCAGATCGGCGAGCGCCGCGCGCAGAGGCTCGCAGAATCGCCCAATGTCCTGCACGGGCTGCGTGTAGTCGATCGGAAACCCGCCGCCGATATCGAGCGTATCGAGCGTCCCGAGCTTGCGTCGCCTGCCTGCGGCGATCAATGCGGCGCAGGCGTGGATCGCTTCGACATGCTTGGCGGAGTCGGCAGCCTGCGAGCCGACGTGAAACGACAGTCCGCGCACGGTGATGCCCAGCTCGGCGGCGAGCCGCGCCAGGGCCAGCACATCCTCCGGATCACAGCCGAACTTGCGTGACAAATCGCAGACGGCCCCGGGGCTGCGGAACGAGACCCTCAGAAGCAGCTCGGCACGGTCGGCGAAGCGCTCGAACTTGCGCACCTCGTCGGGGTTATCAGCCACGAAAGTGCGCACGCCGAAATCGAGTGCGTTGCGAATGTCCTGAGGGCGCTTGATCGGGTGCGTATGAATGCAGCGTGCCGGATCGACCCCGAGGCGGCGGGCCAACTGCACCTCGCCACTGGTGGCCAGATCGAGGCCACCACCCTCGGCAAGCACGGTCTGGACCACCGCCGCATGCGGCATCGGCTTCAACGCATAATGCAGATCCACGCGTTGCAGCGCCACATGCAGTTTGCGCACCTGCACACGCACCCGCTCGCAATCCAAGATGAGCAGCGGGGACCCGAACTGGCGCACCAGGCGGCGAATCTGCGCCGGTTGGAATGGATCGATGCAGCGGGAGCGTCTGGCGCGCATCCGTCACGGCGCCTCGGTGATGGAGGCTCCGGCTCCAGCACCGGCGGCAGCCCGGCGCAGCCGGTCGCGCACGGCGGCCCAGGCCTCGCCGTCGGGGACATCCTGCACCAGGATGCAGGTGCAACCGGCTCTATCGAGCGAGCGCAGATGCGCGTACAGATCGTGAGCGTATTGCTGGGCCCGCGGACCCGCATTGATCCAGGTCACCGCCGGATGCGCACTGAGCGGGGCCCGCCACGCCAGCACCGCAACACGCCGTCCGTCCTGCGAGAGGGCCGCGCTGCGCGCGTCGATCTGACCCGCCGGCACGATGCGCAGCGGCGTCGACGGCGCATAGTGTGCCGCGGTGCTGCCGGGCACCCGGGGCGAGGACTCGTCGGCCCCGACCACCAGCTCCCCAAGCAGCGCGCGAATCTGTCCGGCCGTGATGTGCCCGGGGCGCAACAGCCGAGCCCCCCCGTCACTGAAGGCCACGATGGTCGACTCCAGGCCGATCGGGCACTCTCTGCCATCGAGCACCACCTTCACTGCATCACCGAACTCCTCGCGCACGTGCTCGGCGCAGGTCGGCGACAGTCGTCCGTAGCGATTGGCCGACGGCGCGGCGATGCCGCCGCCAAAGGCGGCAAGCAGCTGCTGCGCAATAGGGTGTGCGGGAACGCGCAACGCGACGGTATCCTGTCCTCCCGTGACGCTGTCATCGACGCCCGCGGAGCGCGGCAGCACCAGCGTCAGCGGACCCGGCCAGAACTGCTCCGCCAGACGCCGTGCAGCCGGCGGAACCTCCCGGGTCCACTCGGCCAGCTGACCCACATCACTCAGATGCACGATGACGGGGTGGCGCGCCGGGCGCCCCTTGACCGTGAAGATACGGCGCACCGCGGCAGGATTACGCGCATCCGCGCCGAGCCCGTAGACGGTCTCGGTCGGGAAAGCGACCAGCTCGCCCGCACGCAGCGCGCGCACCGCCACCTGCAGATCCTCCGGCGCAGCTCTCAATGTCCGCGTCCTCCCGCGCGGCGCTCGCTATTGGAGCGCTCGGCGCACCCAGCCCTTCGCAGTCCTCAGCAGCTCGTACGCCGGCCAATAGTGATTGTCCAGCGTCAGCGTGATCACCTTGGGCGCATTGTTCCAGGTGATCGCCGTCAGACGCACCGAGGCGTGGTTGGGTTGGCTCGATACCGCGCGCAGGAAGGCATCCAGATTGAGCGTCGGCTTGCCGTCGACCGCGACGATCCGCAGCCCCGGATACAAGCCGTAACGCGCCGCGGGCGAGCCGTACGCGAAGTCATCGACATACACCCCGATGGGCGGTACGCCCCGTTGAGCCAGCAGGGACTGGAATGGCGCCTGGAGGGTTGCACCGCCCCACTCCACGACACGGCGCAGTCGTGTTCCGGAGAGCACCACCGTCGGCACCGTCAGCGTCAGCGCCCGAGCCCCACGCCAGATCGTCAGCCGCACCCGGGGCCGATTCGCGGTGGCACGCTCGACTTGCTGGAACGTCGTCACCACGTGCCCATCGATCGCCAGCAACAGATCCCCCGGCTCGAGCAGCCGCTGCGCCGGCGAGCCGCCTGTGGCGCGCACCACGGTCAGCACGGCGCGGCGCGTGCCGCTGTGGGCGGCGATGCGCGCCGCCCACGCGCCCGAGAGGCCGATCAGGCGTGCGTTCGAGAGCCCGGTCAGGGAGAATTCCACATCGAGCGAATGCAACGGCTTGCCGCTGTGCAGACGACCGATCATCGCCTCGACCGGCTCGATCGGCACGCCCTGAAGGTCCTGACCGACGCCGTTGGCGGTATCGAATGCGAAGCTCGACCACAGTCCGAGCACGTCCCCGCCCCCGTTGGTGAGCACGCCGTCGAAATTATCCGGCGGATTGACCAGCTGAATGCTCTCGATGTTGGTGTCCCGGAAGAGGGCCGTCCGCGACAGCGGCAGCTCCAGCGGCTCGATGCTCGAGATCCGCGTGGCACGGAAATGCAGATCGTTGTTCGCGCCGATGCCGATCACGTCGATCGGCTCACCCGCCTCGAGCCGGCGCGGCGTGAGCTTCGCGCTGCGCACCGGTGTCGAGCCTATCAGCCGCGGGTCGTAGGCGACGACGGCGAGATTGTGAATGGGGCTGACGTACACGACACGGCCTGGTACCTGCAAAGTCCCGGCAAACGTCACCGTCACGTCACCGAGGGGAACGGGCACCGTGTTGCGGTCGACCACGACCCAGCCACGCTTGGCGTCCACCACGACGCCCGTGCCGTGGTAGTAGTGCTCGGTCACTCCCGAGACCGAGTAGGGCATGCTGAAGGTCACCGACACCAGCGAGTGGGCCAGCCGGGTCAGCAGCGGATTGCGGTAAACCGGGAAGCGCGTCGCGCTCACCGGATACGGGGGCGGCGGCGGGCCGGGCGGCAGCGCCGTACAAGGCCACACGCCGAGCTTGTCGTCGCGCACGCAGTACTGCGCCGGAAACCACCGCCGGTCCATGCGGAAGTAGGCCAGATGAGTGGTATTCGGATCGGCCGCAATCGTGAAGCGCACCGTGGCGTATTGGCCGTCGGCGAGGTGGGCGAGCGCCCGCCGGAAATCCTGCAGAGTGTCGATCGGCCACGAATCGATGCGGTGGATGACCGCCCCGCGCGGTATCCCGGCCGCGCCGAACACAAAGCCCGGGCTGGCGACCCAGACTCCGCGCGGCGGCACGTTCAGCTGCAGCGCCATCTCGTAGGAAAGCGTGTTCACGACGGCGTTACCGAACTGCACGTAGGACTTCGGCGTGAGAGCGTTGAGATCGCCGACCGGCAGCGTGACCGCAATCAGCCTGCCACCCCGCTCGACCTGCAACCTGATCTGTCGGCCCACCGAGTGGTCGAGGATTCGTTCCAGGGGCCAAAATGTGGTGACGTAGTGCCCGTTGACGCGGACCAGGATGTCCCCCGGCTGCAGCACCCTGGCGCTCGGGGATCCGGGCAGCACGGTGCTGACCACCAGCATGCCGGTGCGCTGCGGAAAGACCTTGCGCACCGCGGTTTCGAGCGCAGCCGGCAGACCCAGCCGCTGGAGTTTATAGAACGGCGTGTAATGGAATACGGTGTACAGCGTACCGCGCGCCACCGGCCGTCCCGCCTCGATCAGCTTCAGCGCGCGCTTGACCGCCCAGAGCGGCAGATAGAAGCTCGACGCGGAGTTCTGCGCTCCGCCGGCGTTCAGCGCCACCACCCGCCCGCGTATGTCGATCACCGGCGAGCCGGACGATCCGCCGGAAGTATCCGAGGCCGCTTGCAGGTAAAAAGTATTGAAATCGTTGTAATTGCCGAAGCCGTAGAACGGGGCGGCGCGGTGCAGCCGCGCGAGCGTGCCGGCCAGAATCGAGAGCTGCTCGCCGGCATTGTTGCCGATGACGCGGATTTCCCGTCCCACCCGCGCGCCTGCCGGATCGAGCGGCAGCGACCGGGGATGGATGTAGCGCAAGAGCTTCGGGTTGTAGCGGTAGAAGCCGAAATCGTGCACCGGATCGTAGTAGATCGGATGGATCGGAACCTGCTCGCGATCGAGAAAGGTCGCGGTCGCCGTCACGGGGCCCGGGGTGACGACATGCCGGTTGGTCAGAATGATCCCGCGCTTGGCGTCGACCACGAAGCCGGTCGCCTCGGCCGTCTCGTTCACGTCCGTGTCGAAGGCGCGGTCTTGACTGAAGTCGATCGACACGACGCTGTTGACGACCCGGGCAAGCGTAGCGGCCCAAGTCGGATTGGACTCCAGCGCGGCAGCCCGGCGGGCCAGATGTGCGGCCACCGCCGTCTCCCGCGGCAGCGGGTGCGCAGGGGGGCTCACCCCGGCCACGGCCGCGAGCGAGACAGGCAAAGTCAATGCACAGAGGCACAAGAGTCGAAGAAATCGCATCGTCACTCCGAATGACGGGGACCCGGCGCGCGACCCACCCGCCGCCCGGGCCAGACCGGGCGGCGGGTATGGATCGGGGACTAGGTCACCGGTTTCCATGTGAGGTCCAACTGCTTGGCCGCCCGTACGTCGTCGAGCCGCCGTACCGGCATGGTATGCGGAGCGCTCGTGACGCGCTCGGGTTCTTGCGCCGCTTCGGTCAGGATCGCGGTCATGGCCGCCGCGAAATCGTCCAGGGCGGCCTTGCTCTCGGTCTCTGTCGGTTCGATCAGCAGGCATTCCGGCACCAGCAGCGGAAAGTAGGTGGTCGGGGCATGCTGACCATGATCGAGGAGCCGTTTGGCGAAATCCATGGCAGACACACCGAGTTCACGCGCCTGGCGCTTCAGCGTGATGATGAACTCGTGGCCGGCGCGCCGGCCCGGGTAAGCGGCATCGAAACCCGAACGGGTCAGCCGCGCGAGCAGGTAGTTGGCATTGAGCGTGGCGAATTCGCCCACCCGGGCCATGCCGTCCCGGCCGAGCATGCGCATATAGATGTACGCCCGCAGCAGCACCCCGATGTTGCCGCAGAACGCCGAGAGCCTCCCGATCGACTGCGGCAGGTCCCGCTCCGTGAGCCAACAGTACCGCTCGCCGCGGCGTCCCACGACCGGTACCGGCAGGAACGGCGCGAGACGCGCCGCGACCCCGACCGGACCGGAGCCCGGGCCACCCCCGCCGTGCGGCGTGGAAAATGTCTTGTGCAGGTTGACGTGGACGACGTCGAACCCCATGTCTCCGGGACGTACCTTGCCCAGAATGGCGTTGAGGTTGGCGCCGTCGTAGTAGAGCAAGCCGCCGGCGCCGTGCACGATCCGCGCCACCGCCTCGATACGCCGCTCGAAGACCCCGAGGGTCGAGGGGTTGGTGAGCATGATGCCGGCCGTCTTGGGACCCACGACGGCCGTGAGCGCCGCGATGTCCACGTCACCTTCGGCATCGACCGGCACTTCGCGCACCACACAGCCGCACATGGTCGCCGTGGCCGGATTGGTGCCGTGCGCCGCCTGGGGCACGATGATCTCGTTTCGCTCCAGATCGCCGCGCGCACGATGATAGGCGCGAATCATCGCCACGCCCGCGAATTCCCCCTGGGCCCCCGCCATGGGGCTCAGGGACAGCGCCTGCATGCCGGTGACCGCTTTGAGCATCTCCTGCAGTTCGTAGAGACACTCGAGCACGCCCTGCCCGGCCGAATCCGGCGCCAGCGGATGGCGGGCGAGAAATTCCGGCAGCATGGCGTATTGGTTGCACGCCTTGGGGTTGTACTTCATCGTGCACGAGCCGAGCGGATAGAAGTTCGTGTCGATGGAGAAGTTCAGTTGCGACAGACGCGTGAAATGGCGCACGGTCTCCAGCTCGCTCACCGCAGGCAGCAGCGGCGGCTGTGCCCGCCGCAGCGACTCCGGCAGATCCGCCGCGGCGTCGCCGTCGGCCGGCGCGGGCCACTGATCCTCGGCCCCCCGGCCGGGGACCGAATACTCGAATATCAATTTTTCCGGATGGTTGGCTCGTTCGGCATTCATGAGCGACTCCAGCCTCAGGCGGCTCGCGCCTCGCGCAGGCATTGATCCAGCGCGGCACGGTAGCGTTCGATATCATCCGCGGTCTTGGTCTCGGTGGCGCACACCAGCAGCGCCGGGCCGAGTTGCGGGTAATGCTCCTGCAGATCCCACCCCCCGAGAATGCCGCGCGCCGCCAGGCGCTCGAGCAATGGGCCGACGGGCCGCTCGAGGCTGATCACGTCCTCGTGAAAGACGGGGCCCGAGAATCGCCGCCGCACCCCGGGCAGCGTGCTCAGCGCCGCCACCAGCTCGCGCGTGCGCGAATGCGAGGCCACGGCGGTGCGTCGCAGACCCTCGGCGCCCATCAACGACAAATGGATGGTGGCGGCCGTGACCATCAGCCCCTGATTGGTGCAGATATTGGAAGTCGCCCTGGCGCGGCGGATGTGCTGCTCGCGCGCCTGCAGCGTCAATGTGAACCCCGGGCGGCCATCGGCATCGACGGTACGTCCAACGATGCGGCCGGGCATCTGTCGGATGTGCTCGAGCCGTGTGGTCATGAACCCGAAGTACGGGCCGCCCGAGCTGAGCGGAATGCCGAGCGGCTGACCGTCCCCGACCACGATGTCCGCGCCTTTCGCACCCCAGTTCCCCGGCGGCTTCAGCAGCGCCAGCGAGACCGGATTCACCACGGCCACCGCCAGAGCGTGCCGAGCATGCGCCCAGTCGGTCAGGGCATCGACGTCCTCGAGCCTGCCGAAGACGTTCGGCTGCTGGATGACCAGCGCAGTGATGTCCTCACCCTCGTAACGGCTCAGCGTCTCGGTGCCCGTGCAGCCGCTGTCGGTCGCCAGTGGCAATTCCTCGAATCGCAGTCCCTGATTGCCCGCGATCGCGCGCGCGGCGCGCCGGTAGTGCGGGTGCACGGTGCTCGGCACCAGAATGCGCTGCGAGCGCGAACGCCGGTTGGCCCGTACGGCCATCAGGCTCGCCTCCGCGAGCGCGCTGGCGCCATCGTAGAGCGAGGCATTCGAGACCTCCATGGCCGTCAGATTCGCCATCATCGTCTGATACTCGTAGAGCAGCTGCAGTGTGCCCTGGCTTGCCTCGGCCTGATAGGGCGTGTACGCGCTGTAGAACTCCCCGCGCGTCGCCACCGCCCACACGGCCGAGGGAATGTGGTGCTCGTAGGCTCCCGCGCCGATGAAACAGGACTGCCGCCCGTCGCGGCGCGCCCGCTCGCTCATCAGCCGCGCAAGCTGCATCTCGTTGAGCGCCTCGGGCACCCCCTCCAGCGCCCCGATGCGCAGCGTGGCGGGAATCTCCTCGAACAGCCGCTCGATGCTCTCGACCCCGATGGTCTCGAGCATCGCCGCAACGTCCTCGGGCGTGTGGGGTACGAACGCCATTACTCTGCCTCCTCCGCGGTCAGCTTCTCGTACTCCGCGGCCGACAGCAGCGCGCCCGGTGCCGCGGTCAATCGCAGACGCGCCAGCCAGCCGCCGCCATACGGATCGGTGTTGAGGGTCTCCGGCGCGCCGGCGAGCGCGGGATTGCCTTCGATCACCTCGCCGCTCACCGGCGCATATACGTCGGAGGCGGCCTTGACGGACTCGACCACGGCGAACGGCTCCCCGGGGGAAACCGTGCGGCCGGCCTCGGGAACTTCCACGAACACCAGGTCGCCGAGGGCATGCTGGGCATGATCGGTGATGCCGACTTCAACGGTGCCGTCAGGCAGCGTGCGCAGCCATTCGTGGGTTCGCGTGTATTTCAGATCGGTGGGGACCTTGCTCATGCGACGCTCCAGGGAGTCGATTCTGGTGTAGATGTAGGAACCGGAGGATAAGCATCCTCGTGCCCGCTCGCCGCATGCGGTGAGCAGGCGGAAGCTGTGGCCGGATTGCCCGCGCACTCGACGTTCCAGGCATTGCCTTGCCCATCAAGCCGCTGCTGCATGGTTGCACTGCTCGTGGCTGACTCAGGTTGAGACGAGGCGATCGGAGGGTGGCGACGGCTCAGCCGATGAGGGACTTGCCGTGCCGTACGAACGGCGGCTTGACCACACGCGCATCGAGCAGCTTGCCGCGCACCTCGACCTGCACGGGGCCGCGCGTGGGGGTCGGAACGCGCGCCAGCGCGATCGAACGCTCCAGTGTCGGGGAATAGGTGCCGCTGGTGATCTCACCCTCGCCGGCCCCCGGAGCGATCACGCGCTGGTGCGCTCGCAGCACACCGCGCTCCTGAAGCACGAGTCCAACCAGTTTGCGCTCCACGCCGCGGGCACGCTGCGCCTCGAGAGCCTCGCGACCGATGAAGGCCCTGTCCGGACTCATCGCCACCGTCCAGGCAAGTCCCGACTCGAGCGGGCTGGTGTGCTCGTCCATGTCGTGGCCATAGAGGTTCATGCCCGCTTCCAGGCGCAGCGTGTCGCGCGCCCCGAGGCCGCACGGCGCGACCCCCGCCGCGGTCAGGGCCCGCCACAGAGACTGCGCCTGTTCCCCGGGCAGCATGACCTCGAAACCCTCCTCGCCGGTGTAGCCGGTGCGCGAGACGAACCAGCCGTCGATCTCGGCGCCGCAGAATGCCTCGAGCGCGAGCGCACGCGCCGCCCCGGTGCCGGTCAACAGGGCCGCGACCCGGGCGCGCGCCTCGGGCCCTTGCACCGCGAGCATGGCCAGATCGGTGCGCTCGGTCACCTTGACGCCGAAGCCTGCCGCGTGCTGCCGGATCCACTGCAGATCCTTGGCGCGCGTTCCGGCATTGACCACCGCTCGAAACCACCGCTCGCCGAGGTAGTACACGATGAGGTCATCGATCACCCCGCCGCGCTCGTTGAGCAGGCAACCGTAAAGCGCCTTGCCGGGGATTGTGAGCTTGCCGACGTCATTGGCGAAGAGCGTCCGCAACAGCGCCCGCGTCTCGGCGCCCTCCAGATCGATGATGCACATGTGCGAGACGTCGAACACACCGGCGCTGCGCCGCACGGCGTGATGTTCGGCAAGCAGGGAACCGTAATGCAGCGGCATGTCCCAGCCGCCAAACTCGACGATGCGCGCGCCGGCGCTCGCGTGAATGGTGAATAACGGGGTGCGTCGTCCCACAGATCCTCCTCAGAAACAAAAAAACGGCAGGCCCAGCCTGCCGCCCCTCTGTCCGGTGACCTGAGAGATCGGGCGCAAGTGCGCCTCTCCCCTTCGGTGGGCCGGCGCCGCGAGGCGTCCGCCGCTCTCCAGAGATCCCGTGCAGGCG
>JAKBWB010000069.1 GCA_021843755.1 Pseudomonadota bacterium | reverse complement strand
ATCTGCGCCTGCCGTCCGCGCAGAACGCGCTGGTGCGCGCGGTGGCGCGCGCCAATGCGCATACCGTGGTCGTCGTGCAGGCCGGCGCGCCGATCGTCATGCCGTGGCTGCGGCAGGTGCCGGCGATCCTCGACACGTGGTATCCGGGACAGACCGACGGGCGGGCGCTGGCCAATGTGCTGTTCGGCAAGGTCGATCCGAGCGGACATCTGCCGGTGAGCTTCCCGGTGAAGCTCGCGGACGTGCCGGCGGCCAAGCCCGCGAGCTTCCCCGGCATCGACGGCAAGGTGCACTACTCGGAGGGGATCCTGGTCGGCTATCGCTGGTACGACGCCAAGCACATCAAGCCGCTGTTTCCCTTCGGGTTCGGCCTGTCCTACACGCGCTTCCGCTTCAGCGACCTGAAGTTGAGCCGCACCGCGGTCGATGGGGTGACGCCGATCCGGGTCAGCGCGCGGGTGACCAATGACGGGCGGGTGAGCGGCGCCGATGTTGCGCAGCTGTATCTGGGTCTGCCGGCCGCGACCGGGGAGCCGCCGCGCAAGCTGGTGGACTTCCGGCGCGTGATGCTCGCGCCCGGCCAGTCGAAAGTGGTGCACTTCATCATCACGCCGCGGCAGGAGTGGTGGTGGGATCATGACGGCTGGAGCGAGAGCGCCGGGACCTACCGGGTGTATGTCGGGGACGCCTCGGCACTGGCGGATCTGCCGCTGCGCGCCGCCTACACGATGAGGACGGCAATTGGAGCGCGGCAGGTGCGGGTCTCGGCGCCGAAGAGCTTCAAGCCCGGCACCCGCGCCCTGGTGCGCGTGACCCTCGGTGCCGGCGGTACCGAGACGCTTCATGATGCGAGCCTCAGCCTGAAAGCCCCCGGCGGCTGGCGGGTCGTGCCAGTCGGTCCGGTGAGCCGCGGGAAGCTGGCGCCGAACGCGGCGTTCACGGCGCAATTCGCGGTGACGCCGCCGTCCTGGGGCGTCACGCAGTACGTGACGCTTTATGGCACGGCCGATCTGTCACACGATGCATGCACCCATGGGGACACGCACTGCGGGGGTGCCCGCCGCGACGGCGGAGTGACGGTGCGCCTCGGATCATAGACTGCGTTCGTTTCGAGAAGCGATTCGCGTAGGCCCCCGCCGGATGCCTCCGGCGGGGCCTTGTTTGTCTGCGCGGTTGCGCCACTTTGGTTATGTTCTGAATCAGATCAACGGGGTGGCGGTGCGGCGAGGAACCGCTCATGGACGGCATCAGCGGCACGGATCCTTCGCGCCGTAAAAACTGCACCGAAATCACCGCCCGCACGTGGCGGTACTCTTGCCAATTTTTGCCAATCCCGTTAGACTTTCAGGCATGAGTACGATGAACATTTCACTGCCCGCTGAACTGAAGAAATTCGTCGATGAGCAGGTCAAGCGTGGTTACGGCACCAGTAGCGAGTACGTGCGCGAGCTGATCCGAAAACATCAGGATCAGCTGCGCCTGCGTGAGCTTCTGTTGGTGGGGGCGGCATCGCCGCCAGCGGGCCCGGCAGACGCAATGTATTTCAATGGGCTGCGCGGTCTGTCGCGCGCCAAAGGGACGAGCGGTCAGCGGCGGTAGTGGCGAAGCCGGTCGTCCCGCGTGAGTTGGCCAACCTCGATGTCGATGAGGCCATTGCGCATTATCTGAGCGAGGCAGGTGATCACGTTGCGCTGAGCTTTGTGGACGCACTCGAACGCGCATACCGGCACCTCAGCCGCCACCCGGCGAGTGGCTCCTCGCGCTATGCGGCCGAGCTGAACCTGCCGCACCTTCGTTCATGGCCGCTCGGGCGCTTCCCGCACGTCGTGTTCTATGTCGAAACAGAAGAATGTATCGATGTGTGGCGGGTGCTGCACGGCGCGCGCGACATCCCGGCGTGGATGCAGGAGACGGACGGCACCTAACCCCTCCCGGTGGCGCATCGCTTGCGGCAATCACCGCGCCGACTCGATACCTGTTGTAGTCATGATTGTGCGCAGTTGCAGCACGGGATCGGCGGTCGGCGTCGCTCGGCGCGGTAACTGCCGCGGCGGCAAGCGGCGCGCGCGTAGCGCCGATGGGCGTGCGGATGGTGCCGCCGTGGCGTGTACATTGAGTTGGAAGAGTGCGCGCTCGGCAGCCGCGTGCGCCACGCGGCCCGGGTCGATGTGGGCGCCCGTGCGACAGAGTCGATCAAGCAGTTGATTCTATTGGGGTGCGGGCGTTGCCAACGGGCAACGCCGGGTTTTCGACAGGTGCGATGCCTGCAAACACAAACAGAGGCGTATAGTCCAAGGCGGTAATCCACGTCACATGGGGGGTATCTGCCATGACGATCAGGATTGATAATACGGAAAATCGCTGTGTTACGACATCCACCGTCGGTTACATGTGTTTGGCGCTGACGTTGTGGATGGTCTCGATGAGCATGGCGGGTTGGTTCAGCCGGATGTACGCGCATGGTGTCGATCTGCTGACGCCAATGGCCGTTATCCTCGCGATCATGGGCATCCTGGCGCACCTGCGCGCGCGCAGTCTCGATGCGGTGGTGTTCTTCGGCGGCGCGCTGTTGTTCTGGACCGCGCACGCGGCCGGGGGGTCCGCCGGCGAGCCGGCCGGTTATGTCGGTTGGTACTGGGCCGTGTGGACGGTGTTCTTCGGCTACGTCTGGCTCGGCTCGTTCCACGACTCGCTGCCGCGCCAGCTGTTTCTGCTCGGCATCACGCTGATGCTGCTCGCCATTGCCCTCGACATGTGGACCGGGCTCGGGTTCTTCCAGGTGATCGGCGGGTACATCGGGCTGGTCACGGCCCTCCTGGCGGCGCTGGTCTCGGCGAGCAGCATCGTCATGTTCGGCAAGGAACAGCACAGCCCCAACGACGAGCACCCCGCCACCGGACAGGGCCAGGCGCACGTGGCCTGAGCGCCTCGCCCGCGGCGGGCGGTGCGTACGGGGGTGCGCCCTAGCGCGTGAGCGGGCGGGGTGGGGCGCGAGCCCGCCCCGCCCGCCGCTTACGGCCGCTGGCTTTGCCGGCGGCGCCTGAGGTCGATCCGGTCGATGCCGATGTCGATCACCTGCAGCATGGTGGAGAATGCCGCGCGCCCATCGCCCGTCTCGATGGCGTCCACCACCGCGGCATGGGCGTTGACCGTCGTCTGATGATCCGAGGGATCGTCGATCGGCGAGCTGTGCAGGAACGAGGCGATGAGCGCCGTCTCGATGACTCCGGCCACCGAGCGCATCATGGGATTGCCGCTGGCATCGCCGATCACCAGGTGAAAGTCCAGATCCGATTCCGCGAAGCTCTGGCGGTCATGAGTGCTGCGGCCCATTTGCCGGACGCATTCGCGCAGGCGCGTCACGTGCGCACTCGAGCGTCGTACGGCCGCCAGTGCCGCGGCGGCCGGCTCGATGGCGCGGCGCACCTCGATGACGTAGTGCATGAATGTGTCGTCGAATCCGAGCCTTACGCGCCACGCGAGCACGTCGGCGTCGAAATAGTTCCAGTACACGTGCTCGCGGACGCGTGTGCCGACGCGGGTCTTGGAAACGACGAACCCTTTGGCCGCAAGGGTCTTCATGACCTCGCGGATCACGGTGCGCGAGACCCGGAAGCGCTGGATCAGCTGCGGCTCGGGCGGCAGGTTCTTCCCCGGCGGGTACAGTCCCTGGAGCAGCTCCATTGCCAGAGTGGCGGCGATCTGATCGTGGCTGGACTTGGCCCGCTCCAGGGTGAGGCGGCTCAAGCGCGGCAGCGGCGGGGCGGTCATCACGGACCGCTGGGGCGGTGACGACGAGCGCTCATGGGAATCCGGACCCCCCGTCGCGCCGGAACGGATGCGGCGCTTGGTCTTATAATACGGCCTTCCTTCCAAGGCGGACAAGGAAGCGGGGCGATGAGCGAGCACGTGCACATCACGCGCCGCGGCGCGGTTTGCGAGCTGCGGCTGAATCGACCTGACAAGCGCAATGCGCTGACGCTGGAGATGTACCAGGCGCTCGGGGAGGCGCTGCAGTCCGCGGAGCTCGATCCGCAGGTCCGCGCGGTGCTCTTCTCCGGAGAGGGCGTGTGCTTCACGGCGGGAAACGACCTGAACGATTTTCTCGCCGGTCCGGCGTTCGACGATCCCGGTCATCCGACCGTGCGATTCGTGCATGCGCTGCCGGCGTTCAGCAAGCCGCTGGTGTGCGCCGTGCACGGCCCGACGGTGGGCATCGGCGTGACGCTGCTGCTGCACTGTGATCTGGTGATCGCCGCTCGGCGCAGCACCCGTCTGCTGCTCTCTTTCGTGTCCCTCGGCCTGGTGCCGGAGGCGGCCAGCACGTTGCTGTTGCCGCGCCTGCTCGGTCAACAGCGCGCCGCGGAACTGTTGTTGCTCGGGGAGCCGCTCGATGCGCCCACCGCCCACGCCTGGGGACTGGTGAACCGGGTGGTCGATGATGCCGAGCTGATGCAGGAGGCGCGCGAGGTCGCCGATGCGCTCGCGCAGCAGCCGCCCGAGGCGCTCAAGCGCACCAAGCGGCTGCTGCGGCTCGATCCCGAAGACCAGGTCCGCGAGCGCATGGGCGTCGAGGTGAGCGAGTTCGCGGCATGCTTGCGGGGTGAGGAATTCGCAGCCGCGGTGCGCGCATTCTTCGAGCAGCATCGCTGAGGCGCCGCGCCGCGCGCGCTGGTGAGCGCTGCGGCGACGGTGTAGGCTTGCCCCGGATGAGTGCAGAACTCAACAGCCCCGCCCGGCGCTTGCGCGATGCGCTCGGCGCATTTGCCACCGGCGTCACGATCGTCACGACCCGCGACAGCCGGGGACGCGACGTCGGGCTCACCGCCAATAGTTTCAACTCCGTGTCGCTGGATCCGCCGATGGTGCTGTGGAGCCTGGCGAAGAACGCCGCGAGCCTCGGGGTCTTCATGGACGCGACCCACTTCGCCGTGCACGTGCTCGCCTCCGATCAGGAGGAACTCTCGCTCAGGTTCGCGGTGCGCGGCGCGCAGAAGTTCAACGGCCTCGCCCTCGAGCGGGGCGTGCAGGGGATTGCGCTGCTGTCGGGCTGCTCGGCCCGCTTCCAGTGCCGCACCGCCTTTCGCTACGAAGGCGGCGATCACATGATCTTCGTCGGCACGGTCGAGACGTTCGATCACTCCGACCGGCTGCCCCTGGTCTATCACGGGGGCGGCTATGCGTTCGCGGTTCGCAAGGAGGTGCCGCTCGCGGCGGATGAGGCCGAGCCGAGCAGCAGCTTCAGCCAGGATTTTCTGATCTACCTGCTCGGCCGCGCGCGCTTTCAGCTCTTTTTGCTGCTGCGCCGCGAGCTCGAGCGGCACGGACTGAGTGAGGACCAGTGGTTCGTGCTGAGCATCCTTGGCGTCTCGGACGACCGCACCGTGGCGGAGCTCGACCGGCTGCTGTGGTACACCGGCAAGCGCGTGACCTACGAGCTGCTCGCGAGCCTCACGGCCGCCGGGTTCGCCGATCTGCACGGCAGCTACGATCCCCAGGCGCGCGTGACCCTCACCGCGGAGGGCCGGGCGGCGGTCATCGAGTTGGTGGCGGCCGCGAAGGCCGCCGAAGAGCATGCCGAGCGCAGTCTCGGCGCGGCCGAGACCCATTTGCTCAAGCGCGCCTTGCGCGCCATCATCCGCGAATCCGATCCGGGACCCCCGACACTGCTCGCGCCCGCGCACCCGGAGTGAGGCGGGAAATGCGATGACGGCCCAGCGCGAGGATTTCGCCCACCGGCTCGCGGTGCTGCGCGGCATTGCGGCCGAAGTGGCCGCGAGGCATGCGGCGGACGTCGATGCGCGCAGCCGCTTCCCCAGCGAGACGCTGGCGGCCCTGCGCGAGGCGCGGTTGCTGGCCGCGCCGGTGCCGGCGGCCCTCGGGGGCGATGGCTGCACCGTGCGCCAGCTCGCCGAGATCTGCTCGACCCTGGCCAAGTCCTGCGGCTCGAGCGCCATGGTGCTCGCCATGCACTACGTGCAGGTGGCGTGCATCGTGCGGCACGGGCTCGGGGAGCCGTACTGGCGCGCCTTTCTCGGGGAGCTCACCGAGCGGCAACTGCTGATCGCCTCGTTGACGTCCGAGACCGGGACCTTCGGGGAGATGCGCGCCAGCCTGTGCGCGCTGCAGCCTGCGGGCGAGGGCTTCGTGCTCGACAAGGACGCTACCACCGGATCGTACTGCCAGCAGGCCGATGCGATCCTGGTGACGGCGCGGCGCGAGCCGCACGTGCCGGAGACCGATCAGGTGTTGGTCTGCGTCAGGCGGGCGGACTATCGGCTCGAGCCGACCGGGGAGTGGGACGCGATGGGCATGCGCGGCACGTGCAGCCCGGGCTTTCGGCTGCATGCGCGCGGCTCGCGGGCGCAGATCCTTCCCGAGCCGTTCGCGGACATCGCCGTGCAGACCATGGTGCCGTACTCGCACATCCTGTGGTCGAGCCTGTGGTGGGGCATCGCCGCGGCCGCCCTCGGCCGCGCCGGCCAGTTCGTGCGCGACCTCGCCAAGCGCCATCCCGGGAGCCTGCCGGGCAACGCGGTGCCGCTCGCGCAGGCGAGCGCGCAGCTACAGACCCTGCAGCACCACTGGCTGGGGGTTGCCGCCGATTTCGACGGGCTCGAGGCCCCGGGGGCGCCCGGGCGGGGGGCGCTCAACACGATCGGCTGGGCGCTGAAGCTCAATCACCTCAAGGTCGCCTCCTCGGAGGCCGCGCCGCGCATCGTGCACCACGCGCTGCAGATCGCCGGGATCCTCGGGTACAAGAACGACTCGCCCTACAGCGTGGCGCGCCATTATCGCGACGTGCTGTCCGCCCCGCTGATGGTCTCGAACGGGCGCATTCTCGCGAAGAATGCCTCGATGCTGCTGGTGTATCAGGAGACTTGAGGGTTAGTCCTGCCCTGACCCGTCTTCGCGCCGTTCCTGACAGCGCTCAGCCGGTGAGCCAGGTCACCGTCGCGAGCCCCGCGAAGGTCATCGCCAGCGAGGCGATGACGTGCACGGCGATCTCGGTGAGCGCCCAGCCGGTGCGCGCCCCCCGCAGGTCCCCCACGACCTCCGCGGAGAACGTGGAGAAGGTGGTCAGGCCCCCGCAGAATCCCGTGATGATCATCAGCCGCCACTCCGGCGGCAGGGCCGGATAGCGCGCAAAGAAGGCGATCGCACAGCCGATCACATAGGCCCCGATGATGTTCGCCGCCAGCGTGCCGGGCGGGAGCGACGGGAAGAGCGCATTCAAGCGGTTGCCGAGCCACCAGCGCAGCAGTGCTCCGAGCGCCGCGCCGACGCCGACCGCCACAATCGATTTCCACATGCCGAGTTTCCCCTCCACGCGCCCGGGCAGGGCCGGCCGCTCAAATCCCACGGGCCGCTATGTTCCGGGTTGCGCTATCCCATGGCAAGGGGTCGGTGGGGGCGGTGCCGAGCACGATCCTGGCGCGAAGGACGTCCCGACTCGAGTCGGGCACGCTCAGCATCGGACACATGTGATGCGGACAGGTGCTAAGGCTGGAAGTAATAGCTCGCCTTGAGGTAGTAGGTGCGCTCGGAGGGCAGCAGCGCGTTTTCGGGACCCTGCTGGAAGCCCTCGGAGCTGCCGGCGTAGAACACCGTCCATGGATTGACCTGGTAGCCGATCTGCCACTGGGTGTCGAGGGTGCGGGCGCGCCGCGGCGTTCCCGCCGGGTACAGCGCCACGGCGTTGCGCACGTCCTGTTCCTGCCCGACCGTGTCGATGAACAGATGCGTGTTGAAATACCAGTCGATGCGCACGTCGTACAGATCGGCGCTGAAGAGCCGCCGGCCGGCGAGATCGAAGTCTTCGATCTCGTCGACCACGCTGATGTCGAGGTGCCGGCCGGGCATGATGGACAGCGTCGTGGTCACCACCAGCCGCCGGCCCTCGCGCACACCGACATAGTCGACCCCGTCGCCCTCGAGAACGGTCAGCTCGCCGTTGAACCAGCCGGTGGGCTGCGCGGTGGCGTCGAGTTCGTAATAGTCGAGCCCGAAGGTCTTGCCCCGGTAGTACTGCTGCTCGCGCGTGGCGTACAGGATGATGTGTGTTTGCGCCACGGCGTGCACGAACGTGTAGAGCGTGGCCTTGCGATCGAGGGTCGGGCCGTTGCCGGTGTTCTCGGTGTAGTTGGCGAGGAATCCGAAGCCGCCGTTCTGCCACCAGTGCCGGTCCGGCGCGTAGAAGTCGTACTCCCCCGTGACGGCCAGCTGGTCGTAGCCGACCTGGGGCAGATAGCCGAGGTCGGCGCGAAAGCCGTTGGAGATGTGCAGCGCATCGACGTCGAAATTGTAGTTGTGGCGTCTGCGGGCGAAGTCCGCGAGCCACAGCTGCCCCGCGCGGGACCCCGGCCGGATGCCGAAGGCCCTGGCCACGGCGAGCGGGTAGGTGGTGCTCGATGTGCCGATCACCGTGGTGAGCGTGTCGCTGGGGTCGATCTGCCAGCGCGAATCGAGCTCATACAGGCTGCTGGCGTAGCCGCCGCCGCTGCGGTCCGTGGCCAGCATGCCGAAGGCCGAGGCGCCGTAGTCGTAACGGTAGCGCAGCAGCGCATCGCGGGTGGGAAAGCCGAACGTTCGGACGCTCGAGCCCTGCGGGCCGGGCAGCAGGATGTTGGTCGTCAAGTCGGCCGTGGCCAGCGCGCCGAGCGCGTTCGGGCCGATCTGTCCGGTGAGCTTGGTGGCCCAGCGCGGCTCGAGGATCTGCAGCGTATCGACCAGGGCGCCGGAGGGACTGAACGTGTCGGTGCTGAGACGCAGCCCCGGGGTGTCGAACACATCCGTGCCCTGCTGGAAGAATGGGCGGTTCTCGGCGTAATCCGGCGCGAACTGGCGGTTGACGCTGAGCTGCAGGACATCGGGGGCGACCTCGGAGAAGTTCGGGTTGAGGGTCGCAGACCATTCCAGGTCGGGGCTGAGGACCCAGTTCGCCTCGAGGCTCGCCTGCAGCTTGGGCGAGCCGTGGCGCAGGCGGGTGCTCGAGGCGCTCGGCGTGTCGGTGCGGATGAGGGTGAGCGCCGGAATCAGCTGGATGTCGGCCGGGCTCGCCGTGATCGGGCCCGCGGTGCGCACCACCTGCATGGCGCACAGCGTGCAGCTGCTGTTGAAGTTCAGGGGGCGGCTGAGCAGCTGGTGACGGAGGCTGCGCGGCCAATTGCGAAAGAACAGCAGGCCCCAGCGCTGGGGCCGGTCGGTGCGGGGAAATTTGATCGCTGCGAACGGGAGGCGCATCACCACCTGGTAGCCGCTGCGCGTGCGGCGCGCCCGGCAGCCCCACACGGCGTTCCACGAGTCGTCCTCGTTGTTCTGCAATCTGAACGCATCGAGCTCGACGCCCCCGGCGCTGCAGAAGAACTCGTACGCCCACTGCGTGTCGTCGAACGGGCTGAGGAACAGCCCGACGTAATCATCGCTGGTGTCCGACAGATCGTCGTGATCGCGGTAGCGCACCTGGATCTGGCCCGGATGGGGGTCGCGGGCCCGAAAGCGCAGCCACAGCGCCGTGGGCGTGTAGCCGACCGCGATGCGGGTGGTCACCGGCGCCGGGCCGTTTTGTTCCGGGCTGATCTCGTAGGGGATCGAGAACTGCGCGGCGTGGCGCCAGCCGGCCGGAGTCGGCCGGCCGCCGCGGCCGAGCCAGGGCGACAGTGCGGGAATCACCGGCACGTGCGTGCTCGCGGCAGGACCGGCGTGTGCGGGTCGCACGCCGCCTGCGAGCGCCGCGGCGCTCGCCAGGAGGGCGAGCGCAAGAATGCGATTCACGCGAGACCTCTGGGCTGTGCGGCCCTAATAACACAGACCGGCTGCCGAGGGTGCGTCCGGGTGCGATGAGCCGAGTGCCTCATGCGGCGACGCCGCGCCGTCGCGCGCGGCGCGCACCACCGGGGCGGTTGGTGCGCCAGCGCACCGACGGGCGGGCGGGGCAGATCGGGGGCGGGCCGCGGCCGTGCGGGGATTTGCCAAGGCGTGCTAGATTAGATTCAATCCATTGGAGGCACAGGCCAAAGAGGAGGCGCCGTGAATGCCAGTGACGAGAGCTTGATGTCCTCATCGGACGCCGCGCAGGGCGAGCGGGCCTCCGACGGCGCGCGCTCGTTCGAGGGCCGGCTGCTCGAGCGGATGCTCACGCGTCTCGGAAGTCCGGAGGTCGAGTTCACCCTCTGGAGCGGCGAGCGGATCGCTCCGGCGGGCGTCGAGCCGGTCTGCCGCGTGCGCATCGGCAGCCGCGCCACGCTGCTGTCGATCCTGGCCGATCCGGCGGTGCGCTTCCCGGACGCCTATTGCGACGGGCGCGTGCAGATCGAGGGCGATCTGGTGCGCCTGTTGGAGAGGGTGTATCTGGCCGGGGAGCGCGTCCCGGTTGCCTCGCCCCTCGGCCGCCTGCTCGAGCGGCTGCGCCGCCCGCACGTCAATACGCTCGCCGGCTCGCGCGCCAACATCCATCATCATTACGACATCAGCAACGCGTTCTACGAATTGTGGCTCGGGCAGACCATGGCGTATACCTGCGCCTACTATCCCACCGCCGAGGCCTCCCTCGATCAGGCGCAGATCGCCAAGATGGACCACGTGTGCCGCAAGATGCGCCTGCGCGCCGGTGAGCACGTGGTCGAGGCCGGCTGCGGCTGGGGCACACTGGCGCTGCACATGGCGCGCCATTACGGGGTCAAGGTGCGCGCGTTCAACATCTCCCGGGAGCAGGTGGCCTACGCGCGCGAGCGGGCCGAGCGCGAAGGGCTCGCCGGGCAGGTCGAGTACGTCCAGGACGACTACCGCAACATCAGCGGCCGCTACGACGCGTTCGTCTCGGTGGGCATGCTCGAGCATGTCGGGGTGGAGAACTACGAGGGGCTCGGTGCGGTGGTGGCCCGCTCGCTCGGGGAGAACGGGCGGGGGCTGATCCACTCGATCGGACGCAATTACCCCGCGCCGATGCAGCCGTGGATCGAGAAGCGCATCTTCCCCGGGGCCTGTCCGCCCTCGCTGGCGCAGATGGCGCGCATCTTCGAGCCGCACAACCTTTCGATCCTCGACGTCGAGAATCTGCGCCTGCACTACGCGCAGACGCTGCGGCACTGGCTGGAGCGGTTCGAGCTCGCCGGGGATCGCGTGCAGCAGATGTTCGATGCGACGTTCGTGCGCATGTGGCGGATGTATCTGGCCGGCTCGGTCGCGGCGTTCACGACCGGCACGTTGCAGCTGTTTCAGGTCGTGTTCGCCACGGCGCACAACAACGACCTGCCGCGCACCCGCGCGCACCTGTACGTGCCCTGAGCGTCCCGTGCGCAACTGCGAGGTGCTCATCGTCGGCGGGGGACCGGCCGGATCGAGCGCCGCCTGGCGCCTCGCGCGCGCGGGCTGCGACGTCGTTGTGCTCGATCAGGCGCGCTTCCCGCGCCTGAAGCTGTGCGCCGGGTGGATCACCCCGGAGGTCGTGCGCGACCTCGAGATCGACATCCGCGCCTATCCGCACCGCTTCCTGACCTTCCAGCGCATGCACCTGCACGTGAAGGGCCTGCACCTGCCGGTGCCGTGCGTGCAGCACTCGATTCGGCGCGTCGAGTTCGACGCCTGGCTGCTCGAGCGCAGTGCGGCGCCCGTGATCGAGCACACGGTGCGGCAGATCCGCCAGGAGGGCGAGGCTTTCGTGATCGACGACGCGTTCCGCGCCCGCTATCTGATCGGCGCCGGCGGCACGCGCTGTCCGGTCTATCGGACCCTGTTCCGGGCGGTCAATCCCCGCGCGGTCGAGCTGCAGACCGTGACGCTCGAGCACGAGATCGAATACGACTGGCGTGATCCGGACTGTCATCTGTGGTTCTTCGAGCACGGCCTGCCGGGCTACGCCTGGTACGTGCCGAAGCAGAACGGCTGGCTGAACATCGGGGTCGGCGGCATGGCCGAGCGCATCAAGCGCAGTCGCCGCTCGATCCACGATCACTGGGCCCTGCTCACCCGCAAGCTCGGGCGCGATCTGGCGCGTGGAGCCCATTACGCGCCGGCCGGCTACAGCTATTACCTGCGCGGGCGCGTGGATGTGGTCCGCCGGGGCAATGCGTTCATTGCCGGCGATGCCGCCGGCCTGGCCACGCGCGACATGGCCGAGGGTATCGGACCGGCCGTGCGCAGCGGCCTGGCGGCCGCCGACTCGATCTTGACCGGAGCGGCGTATCGCCTGGAGGACATCACCGGGGCCAGTCTCGGCGGCGGCTGGGCGAGCCGCCTGTTCGACTGGGCCATGACGCGCGGAGCCGCGAGCGCGGCGGCGTGATTTTCCGCCCCAGCGGGGCTATCCTGAACGGGCTTGCGGTCCCGGGTGCCTGCGGGCACCCCGGGGGCGATGTGCGAGTGATCGCAACGAGCAAGGGGAACCGCTGTGTCTCTCGAGAGCTCCACCCGGGGCGCCCTGCGTGCCCTGCGCCCACGGCACTGGATCTGGGGGTTGGACCGCTGGCTGCGGCATCGGCTGGGCATCTACGAGTACAGCACCGTCCCGCGGTGTCTGCTGCGCGCCGAGCGCTGCTGGGCCGATGGACCGGCGGAGCTCGCCGACGGGGTGCGGGTGCGCGCCGGTGATCCGCTCCTGAGGCTGCACCTGTGGAATGAGCGCGTGCCGCCGATGGGTCCGCATGGACCCTCGATCGCTTGGGCGCGCCAGATCGAGCAGGATCTGGCGGTCTCGCTGCGCGAGCTGGCGCGCCATCTGGCCCCGGAGGCCGGCGGCGATCCGGTCGTGGCGGTGTGTGCGCAGGTGCATCTGGCCAGTGAGCACCAGCGGGTGCAGATGGCGCGCATCTTCGGGCGATTCGGCTTTCAGAGGATGCCGAGCGCGCGCACGCATCTGCTGCGCGATCTGGGCGAGAGCCTGCTCGTGGCGCTGCTGGTGTTTGCGACCAATCCGATTTCCCTGCGCAATGGCCTGCTGCGCCGCGGCTGCGAGCGGGTGATGATTTCGCGCGCGCAACTGTTGCGCCGCTACGGCACGCCCGCACGCAGGGTGAGCCGGCTGGTCGTGCACGAAGGGGCCAGGCTGCGCAAGGCGCGCCGCAGTCACGTTGCGGCCGCGGCTCGGCCCGCAGCCTCCGGTGGCCCGTGCCAAGCACACGCCGAGAAGGTTTCGGCGTCCCAGACGTTGTAAACCGGCAACGTTCCGGGCGCGCGCCGGCGACCGCTCGGTCTGCGCTCGCGTGGGGCAGCGCCGGCTCGTGATGCGCGGGAGTACACAACCCACATCGGACCCTGTATCCTCTGTGCCACGGAACTCGCAAACGAACGCTTGTTTAACTTTGTGGGCGGGTTCGGGGAGGGGGAATGTTCAAGAAGACCGGGCGGGTGTTCTGGGCTGTTTTCGCCGCCTGCGGGCTGGCCGGCTGCGGCCATGACAGCCAGACGGCACGCGTTTCCACCAGCACTCAGCGCGGTGCGCTCGCGGTCGATCCGCCGCTGCGGGTCGCCTCGCTCAGCGCCTCGGCCTTCGCCGGCCAGCTGAGCGCGAGCGCCACGGGCAAGGACCTACTGCAGCTGGCGGGCACCCCGGCCTGTGGCGTGGACTTCTATTACCTCAAATACTGGACGGTGGATCCGGCCGGCTCGCCGACCGAGGTGTCCGGGGCGCTGATGGTGCCGACCGGCAGCACCTCGCAATGCTCCGGGCCGCGCCCCATCGTGCTCTACGCGCACGGCACGGCCACCGCCTCGACGTACAACATCGCGGACATCAGCGACAGCGGCAATGCCGCCAACGCCGAGTCGGCGATGATCGCCGCGGTGTTCGCCGCCCAGGGCTACATCGTGGTGGCGCCGAACTATGAAGGCTACGATATCTCGAACCTCGGCTACCATCCCTATCTCGACGCGGCCGTGAATGCCGATGATATGGAGGATGCGCTCACGGCGGCGCGCACCGCGCTGCCGCATACCTTCACGCCGCAGACCACCGGTAACGGCAAGCTGTTCATCACCGGCTACTCCGAGGGCGGCTACGTGGCGATGGCCACCGTCAAGGCCATGCAGGCGGCCGGCGAGACGGTGACCGCCTCGGCACCGTCCTCGGGACCCTATGCGCTCGAGGCGCTCGGTGATCTGATCTTCTTCGGCCAGGTGGACATCGGCTCGACGGTGTTCGCGCCGCTGATCACGACCAGCTACCAGCACGCGTATCAGAACGTGTACAGCCAGACCTCGGACGTGTATTCCTCGACCTATGCGGCCGGCATCGATACGCTGCTGCCGACCCCGCTGCCGCTCACGACGTTGTTCTCGACGGGCAAGCTGCCGGAGGCGGCGATGTTCGACAGTACCACGCCGACCTCCTCGACCGGTGTCGCGCAGATCGACACCGCGGCCGATGCGCTGCTTGCCGAGCCGACGAGCCCCCCGTACCCGCCGTCCGAGGCGGCACTGTTCGACGCCGGGTTCGGCAATCCCTACCTGGTCAACAACACGTACCGCGTGCAGTACGTGGACGATGCGCTGGAGAACCCGGACGAGGCGGCCATGACCGTGATCCACGGCGGCACGCTCACCTCGAGCGACATCGCCCTCGCCACCGCCCCGACCATCGGGCTGCGGGAGGACTTCAAGTTGAACGACATGCGCAACGGCGGCTGGGCGCCCGAGGAGCCGATGCTCATGTGCGGGGCCGACCAGGACCCGACGGTGTTCTTCGAGATCGACACCGGGACGATGGCCGCCGAGTGGAGTGCGCAGGTACAGGCAGGGCTGGTGAGCGTGCTCGACCTGGATGCGACCCCGAGCGGCCCGTACGCGCCCTTGCAGCAGGGTTTCCAGAGCACCTACCAGGCGCTGGTGAGCGCCGAGGGGGCGAGCACCGCCATCCAGTCCTTCCATGGCACCGAGGCGCCGTTCTGTATGGTGGCGGCGCGCGATTTCTTCGCGCAGGTTCCCTAGGCCCCGACCCGAGAGACCGACCATGCAGCACAAAATTGCAACCCTCGCGCTCGGCACCGCTCTTGCGCTCGCGGCCACCGGAGCGTACGCCGGCAACTCCTATCCGAACGACGTGCGGATCGGGGCGTATCTGGTGCACTTCGACTCCTCGGCGAGCGACATCACCGGTCCGTACACGGTCCCGGGGCTGAACACGAGCATCGAGAGCACCACGACGCTCTACCTGGCCTACGTGCGCCAGCTCTCGCGGCACTTTCAGGTCGAGCTCGCCATGGGCTGGCCGCCGGTCACCTACGCGAAGGCGGCGGGACCGGCCTTCGTCGGGTCCGTGCCCTACAACGGCAAGCAGATCGCCAGCATCCGCTGGTTCTCACCGACCGCGCTGCTCGAGTACAGCTTCTTCAGCCCCCAGTCGCAATGGCGGCCGTTCGTCGGCATCGGCGTGAACTACACGCGCTTCTTTTCCCGGCAGATCACCGCGGCGGGCGCAGCGGTGAGCGGCGGGCCGACATCGATCTCCCTGCCGTCCTCGGTGGGCCCGGCGGTCACGGCCGGGGTTCTGTATCGCCTGAGCACGCGTTGGCACGTCGTGGCCTCCTACTCCGTCGCCGAGGTCAACAGCCGTCTCACCACGGACACCGCCGGCGTGCTGCGCTCCTCCGAGGTGCATTTCTGGCCGAACGCCGTGGTGATCTCGGTCGGCTACGCCTTCTGAGCGGGACCGGGCCGGCCCGTGCGCCGCCCGGCGCGTGATCCCTCGGCCGGATTGGGCCGCGATTCGGCGCGCGGCGCACTCGCTTTGGCGCCTCCTGTCCGGCTGCGCCGCGGCGGGCGATCGGGGTTGTGTACCATGATGCCCTGACCGCTCAGCCGGGATTGGGACAGCCCTTGAGCCTATCACGCCGCCGAAACCGACTCGGCGCGGCACGCGCGCGGCGCGCCGCGCCCGGCTGGCTCGCGGCGCTTGCGCTGCTGGCCTTCGGCCTGCGGGCGCTGGTGCCGCTCGGCTTCGAGCCGGCCTCGGGTGCCGTCGCGCTCGTGTTGTGTCATGAGGGCTTTCCGGCCGGCTTCTTCACGCACGGCGCGCGGCGCCATCGGATGGGCGCGCCCCGGACCCCGTCCCCCGCGGATTCCCATTGTCTCTTCTGCAACAGTGTCTCGCCGGCGCCTGCGAATGCGCTCACGGCGCTGGTCCTGCCTGTCTTGCCGGCCATCGCCCGGCTCGAAGTGCACGCGCCGGTCGTGCGCGGACTGAAGCGCGGCCACACGCCCCAGGCGCGCGCTCCACCGCCCCTCGTCTGACTCGCTCACGCTGGAAGAAAAGGTGCCCGCAGCCCCGGCGGCTCGGGCGCTCACGCGAGGGGTTCAGACGACGGGAGCGCGTGGCGCTGCCGTGGGAGATAACGTATGAGTTTCGAGGTGAGCGCGCGCGCGGCGCATGCGCGCCGCGCGCATCGTATTGCGCGCTCGAGCTGGATCGGCGCCGGGCTCGGCGTGCTCGCGGCGCTGGGCATGGTGCCGGTGAGGAGCTGGGCGGCCAGCTTCGGCAGTGTCCGGGTCACGGTGCGCACGGTTCACGGCCAGCCCATGGCGGGGGTGCGGGTGCAGCTGCGGTCCGCCTCGGGCCGCATTCTGAAGAAGCGGACCGACGCGCGCGGCCGCGCCGTCTTTCCGACGGTGGCGATCGGCCACTACCTGCTGATCGTGCGGCGCACCGGCTTCGTGGCCGAGCGTGAGGCGGTCACGGTGGAGGCGGGGTATTTCCCCGCGCCCGTCATCCGCCTGGCGCGCCTCTCGGCGCTGAAGCAGATCCTCGTGCAGGGCAATACCGCGCAGCCGGTGGTGGCCTCGGTCACGCCGGTGACGCTGGTGAGCGCGCGGGACATCCTGGAAACCCCGGGCGCGATCGACGTCAACAGCCTCACGATGATCACCGACTACGTTCCGGGCGCGTATGAGGCCCACGACATGCTGCACATCCGCGGCGGCCATCAGACCAGCTGGCTGATCGACGGGGTGGAGATTCCCAACACGAACATCGCCGAGAGCCTCGGCCCGGCGATCGCCCCGGAGGACATTCAAACGCTCGGTGTCGAGCGGGGCGGGTACAATGCCGACGAAGGCGACCGCACCTACGGCATCTTCAACGTGATCCCCAAGAGCGGCTTCGGCAAGAAGAACCAGGGGGTGCTCGCGGTCTCGGCCGGAAATTTCGGCCACACCGACGATTACCTGAGCGTCGCGAGCCACGTCGGCAACTTCGCGTACTACGTGAGTGCCGAAGGCAACCGCAGCAACCTCGGCCTGCAGACTCCGATCGCCCAGGTGATTCACGACGCCTCGCAGGGCTATGGGCTCTTCGCCAACCTCCAGTACGATCCGAGCTCGCACAACGAGCTGCGCTTCGTCGCCCAGCTGCGCCAGGACAACTATCAGATCCCGAATTGCCGCACGCCGCTGCCGGACGACCCGCAGTGCGTCGGGCAGTTCGGCGATGTGCAGAAGGAGGCGGACAATTTCGCGATGCTCTCCTGGGTGCACACCTTTACCGATGACATCGTACTGACCAGCTCGCTGATGTATCACTTCGAGCGGGCCGCCTATGACGGGGGCGAGCGGGACTATCCGATCATCACGCATTTCCATCACACCTCCCAGTACGAGGGGGGTGAAGAAAACCTGCGCCTGCACTTCGATCACAATCACGTGGATGTCGGGGCTTTCGGCTTCGCGCAGCAGGATCATGCCGACTTCAATCTCGCCTTCAGCAACGGCTCGCGCAGCCTCGCGGAGCTGGAAAATCCCACCGGCGGGCTGATCGACGCCTGGGTGTCGGACAACTGGCACCCGCTGAAGTGGCTGCATCTGCAGGCGGGCGTGCGCGAGTCGCACTTCCAGGGGCTGATCAGCGAGAGCGCGACCGACCCGCGCTATGGGGCGACCGTCGAGCTGCCGAAGATCCATTGGGTGCTGAGCGCCTTCTGGGGCAAGTACTACCAGGCACCGCCGCTGGAGTCGCTGTCGGGACCGTTCGTGAGCTTCGCGTCCAGCCAGAACAGCCATTTCCTGCCGCTGTACGGCGAGCGCGACCGGGAGCGGCAGTTCGGCCTGACGATCCCGCTCGAGGGCTGGCAGATCGAGGCGGATTACTTCGTGACCCAGGCGAAGAACTTCTTCGACCACAACCCCATCGGCGAGTCCGACATTTATCTGCCCATCACGGATCAGGGGGCGCTCATCCGCGGCCGCGAGCTGACGGTGCGCTCACCGCCGTTCTGGAAGTACGGCCAGGTGCACCTCGCGTACTCGAACCAGACGGCCCAGTGCTTCGGCTCGATCAGCGGGGGTCTGGTGGTGCCCGGCACGGCCTGCGGGGACTATGTCTCGCTCGATCATGATCAGCGCAATACGCTCAATGTCGGCTACAACGTGAATCTGCCCGAGGGATACTTCCTCGGCAGCAATCTGTCGGTGAATTCCGGACTGATGAACGGCTTTGCGGGCCCGCCGACCTGGCAGCCGAGCCACCTGCCGAGCTACGCGATCCTCGATCTGACCGTGGGCCGCAACGTCACGCGCAACCTGCAGGTGTCGGTCACGGGGCTGAACGTCACCAACGAGCACCTGCTCACGGACAACGCCCTGACCTTCGGCGGGGTGCACTGGAACAATCCCTTCGAGATCTACGCGCAGCTGCTCTACAGGTTCCATTATTGAGAAGCGCTGGAGCGGGGCTCCTGTCCCGCCCGGCGCCGTTGCGCCAAAAAGCGTGGTTTTTGACTCAACGTCCGCCACCTGCGGCGGCGGGGCACCTCCCTGTGCCTGTCAGACGTTCGTGATGCTTCAGGGCTCGGGGTGGACGCGAGTCCATGGGGCACGACTGACGGGCGGCGCAGCCGCTCGATCGGCTCGGGAGCGGGGCGGGGGCGTTCATTCTCGGGGTCTGCCCGGCCCGGCGCGGGGTCTGTTGCCCGCCGGGCCGGTCTTGAGATCCTCTTGCCTGGAAGGGCGATCCGGGCTAGAGGTTAAAGTAACTACTTTATGAACCGCGCTGCAGTGGAAAAGATCATTTCGGCCGGCGAGGCGAACCGCAAGTTTTCGCTGCTGCTGCGGCACGTACGCGCAGGCCGCAGCTATGTCGTGACGAGTTACGGCAACCCGGTCGCGCGGCCCGCGACCCGGCAGGAGCGGGTGGCCGCTCGGGCTCGTGAAACCCTGCTCGAGCACCTCAAGAAACAACCCGTCGTCAAGGTGGGACGCTGGTCGCGAGATGAGCTGTATGAGGACGATCGGTGAGGTTAGTCCTGCCCCGACACGTCTTCATGCCGGTCCAGACAGCACTTGCCGTATCTCGGTCCTTGCAAGCCTTGGGGCTTGCAAGGATCTTTGGGCCGGTTCGCGGTTCTTCGTGGGGCGGCGCTGAAGCGGGTGAACGGTTGCCCGTTCTGCCGCCTCCGCCGCGCAGGCCCATTCTGCTTCGCCATCCTGGCTTCGCAGAATGCCCAGGGTGGCCGCCATGGCCACCCGTGCGAC
>JAKBWB010000050.1 GCA_021843755.1 Pseudomonadota bacterium | reverse complement strand
GCCGGCGCGGATGGAGCCACGGCATGCGCATTCCGGACTTCAATCCCGGCGACTCGTGCCGCCGGCCCGGCGGGCACCCACCCGCAGGCGCGGGTCATCCCGCATGAGACTGAGCAGGACAAGGACGCGCCGCCACAGGGCATCGGCGCCCGGTGACCCGTCATGGGGCAGCGCATCGGTGCCGGAGTCGGGGACAGCATCATGGGACACGCCCAGGCCTGCTGGCCGTACCCGAGGCTCACCACTGCCAGCAGCAGGAGCGTGAGGGAACGCGAATGAAGTCCTTGACCCATCATGCCTCTACGATGCTAACGATTTCCGGGCCGCAACGCCACTCTCTCTGCCTCGCCCTGCTACACAGACTTTCCTGCCGCCTGAAGGCGGGAGGTTTACGGATCACTCGATGGAGGACTAAAAGGGTACGATTTCCTTGGAGTTCTCTTCAGCCCCGAAAGCCACCGCGGTCCTGCACTGCCAGCGCGAGCCACAGGCCAGAGGCCGCCACCAGGGCCGCGGTGACCCAAATCGCCGGCAGCGCCGCGTGCGCGAATTGAGCGATCGACCCGAGAAGCAGCGCGCCAATGGCATAGCCGGTATCGCGCCAGTAGCGGTATGTGCCGAGTGCCTTGCCGCGAATGAGGGGCGGCGCCTGGTCGGACATCGCGGCAATCAGGTTCGGATACAGGAGGGCCATCCCGACGCCCATGATCGCGGCAGCGGGCAGCCAGAGTCCCTCTCCTTGCCCAAGCGCGGTCAAGGCGATTCCTCCGGAGAGCAGGAAGAATCCCGCGACCACCGGCCGCTTGCGACCGATGCGATCGGCCAAGTGTCCGGTCCAGAGCTGAGAGAGCCCCCAGATCACCGCGTACACCCCGGTGAGCCAACCGATCTCCACCAATCCCGCGCCGTGCGCCCTGAAGTACAGCGGGAACATCACCCAAACCAGCGTATCTGCGATCTTGTTGACGACTCCGCCCTGACACAGCGCGCTTCCCGTTCGATCGTGGAAGGAAATCCGGAGGAACGTTGCGCCAAGACTCGGTGCATCGCCGGCCAACCGAGCTTCGTGCGTCTCGGCGTGTTCAGCATGGACCCATGCAAGGGTCTCGCGCACTCGCACGGTCATCGCCAGCGCCACAACGATCGTGACGATACCAAACAGCAGCAATGCCGGCCGGACGCCGAACCGGTGAGCGAGGTACGCCGCCCCCAGCCCAGAGAGACCCACGGCAATATAGCCGGTGGCCTCATTGATCCCGACCGCCAGTCCGCGCTGATGGTTGTCCGCCAGATCGATCTGGCTGGTGACAGTCATCGTCCAGGTAAAACCCTGATTGACGCCAAGTAGCGCATTCGCCCCGACGATCCACCACCAGTTGGGCGCGAAGTAGATCAGCAGGGGAATTGGGATAGCGGCAAGCCATCCGGCGAGCAGGACCGGTTTGCGGCCGAACCGGTCTGCGAGGCCTCCGGCCACGAGATTGAGCGTGCCCTTCACCAAGCCGAAGGACAGTACGAAACTCGCGAGCAAGAGAAAAGCACCGCGCGTCACTCCAAAATCGCGCGCAACGGCTGGCAGCACCGCGCGCTCCATGCCAATGACGAGTCCGATGAAGAACACCTGCACGGTCTGCAGGGTGAACTGCCCGAGATTGACCCGGATGCCCCGCGGGTGAGCGGCAGCCCCCGCGCCCGCTGTGGCGAGCGCCACGAGTGCTACCTCGGCGCGGCAGCTCGCCCCGCGTTGGCCGCACGGTACTCGGCAGCGTTGGCCGGGGGCGGTGGTGTGTCGGCCAGCATGATTCGCACGAACTCCGTCTCGTTGGCCGTCGCGAACGCCGCGTTGTGTCGCCTCTCGAAGCCGATCGTCGAGGCGGGCTTGCCGCTCAAACCTCGGCCGCAGACTGAGCCGGCATTTGCTCCCGGGAGCACTTCCACATAGTCGGGCAGAGCCTTCAGACGCTGCAGGCTCCCAAAGAGCGCGCGCGCCCCTTCCGCCGCGCTGCTCGCGAGCTCCGTGCGACCAACATCGCCTGCCATGAGCGTGTGCCCGGTGAACACGAGCCAGGGCTCCTCGGCCCGGGTATGGTCGGTGACCAGCAGGGCAATGTGCTCGGGTGTGTGCCCCGGTACATGCAGCACTTCAGCGGTCACGTTGCCGAGCTCGAGCACCGTTCCGTCTTCGACGGCATCGAAGGCGAAGTCCACCGGCGCACCGCGGAAGAGGACGTACGCGGCGCCCGTGGCGGCGGCGAGTTCGCGCCCAGACGAGAGATGGTCGGCATGGATATGAGTGTCGATCACATAACGAATGCGCATGCCCGTTGACTCGGCGACGTGCTGGTAGAGCGCAATCGGTCCTAGAGGATCGACCACGGCGGCGAGCGCCCGGCCGCCGCAGCCGAACACATACGAAAGTGCCACCGGATCGGTGCTGAGAAACTGGCGAACGATCATCGATCTCTCCTCGGTCCCCCGGCTCCGACGGCGGAATTTCTTGACAGGTCCCGGTTTCCAGCGATATACGTTCCATGCATTACTGGAATGATGTTAGCATGATGTCGAGCAGCGGCGCAAAACACATCTTCGAGCAGTTCGCGCTCGTCGCGCAGGCCATTGCCAACGGCCATCGGGTGGAGCTGATCGAGTTCCTGGCGCAGGGGGAGAGAAGCGTCGAGGCACTGGCCGAGCTTTCGGACCTTACCGTCACGAACGCTTCGCAGCACTTACAGCTCTTGCGCCGGGCCGGCTTGGTGATCGCCAGACGCTCCGGAAAGCGGGCGCTCTATCGCCTGGCGGATCGGGACGTGATGGATCTGCTGACGGCGTTGCGTCGAACGGCCGAGCGCGGGATCGCTGAGATCGATCGAATCGTGCAGAGCTACTTCCATCAGCGGGACACCCTCGAGCCACTGTCCCACGAGGAGCTTGCCCGCCGGCTGCGGCGCGGCCTCGTGACTCTGATCGACGTACGCCCCGTGGAGGAGTTTGCCGCCGGACACATCCGTGGTGCGATCAGCATCCCGCTTGAGGACCTGAAGCGCCGCCTGCGCGAGCTGCCCGCCGAGCGCCCGGTCATCGTCTACTGTCGCGGCCCGTACTGCGTCTTCGCCGCGCAGGCCGTCGCCGCGCTTCGGGCCAAAGGCTACGACGCGCGCCGCCTCGCGGACGGGTATCCTCAATGGTGGGCCGCAGGACGGCCCGTGGCCACAGCGGCGTGAGCCGGGCATAATTCGATCGCGATATAGATCCCCTGCTAGCCGAGGCTCCAACCATGTCGAATGACCATTCCGAATCTCCGCGAGCGGGCACCGTCGGGCGCGGCCGATGGCTGGCGCCTGCGGGCACGATCATGGCGATGCTAACGTGCTACGGAATCACAGCGGCTCTGAGCATCCTGTCACTGATCGGAATCAGCATCGCCATTCCCTTCCGCGCGCCGGTCATCGTGTTCTTCTCCGCGCTGGCGGCCGCCGGTCTCGTCGCCTCCTACCGGCGAGACCGCAACCGTCTCGTGGTGCTCCTCGGGGTGGTCGGATTCCTCCTCGTGACCGCGAGTAAATTCCTGCCACCGGGCTTGAAGGTCGAATCGATCGGCATCGAAGGCGCGGGCTTTCTCTGCCTGGTGGGCGCCAACATTCTCGTGCTTCGCGCTCGGCGGCAAGCGGGTCGGGCATGCAGCTCGCAGTATGCGGGATAACCTGCGGGTTGGCTCCCGTAGCCAGATGCATTGAACGCTCGCGTCAACGCCTGGAGT
>JAKBWB010000036.1 GCA_021843755.1 Pseudomonadota bacterium | reverse complement strand
CGAGGGCGAGCGCGCCGGCGAGCAGCGCCAGGGTGCGGTGGTGGGCAATGTTTCGCATGGGTTTCCCTCATCCAAGTCAAAAAGCCCCGCCGAGGACCGGAGGGCCGTGAGCGGCGGGCCGGACGGTCGCAACGGCCGCTGCAAGCGCGCACCAGACACGCTGCGGTCCATCCCCCGGGGTCAGACCGTGCGCGTGGCCACCGACGGCGGGATGCCGGCGGCGCGGCGCGCCGGCTGCCAGGCGGCCAGCTGACTGGTGAGGGCCAGTACCGCGACGCCGATGAGCAGGTACCGGGGATCGAGGCGGGCGAGGCCATCGTGATCGGTCAGCCATTGCCCGATGCCGAGCGCGAGCAGACAGCCGAGAATCGCGCCTGCTGACACCGTGACGGCGTTCTCGGCGAGAAAGAGCGTCACGATGTCGCGCCGGCGCGCCCCGAGGGCCCGGCGGATGCCGATCTGGCGGGTGCGGGTGGCGACGTTGAACGTGCCGAGGCCGAAGATGCCGAGACAGCACAAGGCGAGCATCACCAGGGTGAGGAACGACAGGAAGATCGCCAGGTTGCGCAGTCCCGAGTACAGCAGGCGTTTGGCGTGGGTGAGAGTCACCGTGTCGCCGAGCACGGCGCTCGGGTCGGCGGCGCCGATGTGATGTTTGGCCGCGCGCAGGACGGCATCCCGCTGACCCGGCCGCGTGCGCACGAGCAGGTCGTAGATCGCGTACTGGGTGACGACCTCGGGTATCAGAATGGTGTCGTATGCGCCCGCTCCGCCGCCAAGCTGCGGTCCCATGAAGTTGCGGGTGATTCCAACGATGGTCGACGGTGTGTGGTTTCCGAGGTAGATGGATTGCCCGAGGGCGTTGCCGCGCGGGAACAGGGCATGGGCGAGTGCCTGGGTGACGATCACTGCGCCGATCGGCGGATCCGGATGCGCCGCCGAGGGCACGCGGATCTCGCTGGCGCGGAAATTCCGCCCGGCGAGCAGCGCTACGTCGAGCGCCCGCAGTCCCTGCTGATCGACCGCCAGGGAGGCGCTCGTGACGGTCGGGCCTTGTGATCCCGGCAAGCGCCCCACCGCTGTGTCCCCGCCATTGTTCGTCAGCGGCATTCCGAAGATGACGCTGGCGGCGGCCACGCCCCGCAGATGCCTCAAGTAGGCAAGATCCTGACTCGAGGCGCTGTAGACATTGAAGTGCTTGGACAGGCCCGCCATCTCCATCACGAAGGTATCGCGGGTATCGAGGCCGGTCGGCCGGTCCATCCTCCGGATCGCATGGATGACGATCGCGGCGGCATTGACCAGGATGGCGAGGGTAATGGCGATTTGCAGGGCGATCAGGACAGGTCCGGTCGGATTGCGCCGAAGCGCGGCGAACAGCGGATGGGAAGTCAGTGCCATGAGGATCTCGGTGTCGCGATGCGCCTATTGACTCTTGAGGTACGTCGCCGGCGGCCGGCGGCCGATCCGCCAGGCCGGATACAACCCTGCGACGATCGTCGCGACGAAGGCCAGGGCCAGCGCCCATGCGACGCCGATCGGGTCGAAGTGCGCGAACTTGCCGTACGCGGCGTGGCTGCCGCGATACAACAATCGCACGCCCGCGAGTCCGGCGGCGCTGAGCAGCAGGCCGAGCGCGGCGGCCGCCAGCGACAGCGTGCCGGCCTCGACGAGGTGTTGGGTGAGGATTTGCCGGCGGCTCGCGCCGAGGGCGCGGCGGATGCCGGCGATCGGCGCCCCCCGCAGGAACTTCGCGAGCAGAATGCCGAGGGTGTTGATCAGGCAGACCGCAAGCAGCGCAAAGGCGAGGTTCACCAGCAACCAGCTCCGATGCGTCACGATGTGATGTACGGCAAGCCACTGGCTCACGGTCCACAGATGGGTGTTCACGGCGTGGAAATTGCCGGCGGCGCGCTGCGCCCCGGCGTAGGCCTGCAGGAACGCCTGGAAGTGCCGGCGGGCCGCGCGGGTGGGCAGCTCGACCCACAGGCCGATCCACGTGCAACCCGAGCCGAGCAGCCCTTGGTACGTGGTGGGCGCGTTTTGCGACTCGCAGCTCATGTGCCCGGCGGGCCAGTCCTGCAGAGTCGGCCCCCATTGGAAGGGAATGAACGCAGCGGCGGGCCGGGCGAACGCGCCGCCGGCTCCCGCCGAGAGATCATAAAATCGGGGCAGCGGATGCCAGGGTGCGAGCACCCCGACGATGCGGAAGCGGTGCCCGCTCCACAGCAGCGTGCGCCCGACGCTGTCGGCGCCGCCGAAGAGCTGGTGATTCTCGCGATCGCTCAGCACCATGACGGGCTCGGGCCCGCGGTCAGCCGCCGCGCTCCAGGGGCCGCCGTAGCGGAAGGGGACATCGAACATGCGGAAGAAGCCCGCGGTCGTTGCCCGCGTCATCACCGGCAGCGGGCGGGTCTGATCCGGCGCGCCGCTGATCCATCCGAACAGGAACGCCAAGAGCGTCTTGCGCTTGGGGATGGCGGAGCCGAACAGATAGGTCGCATCGCCGTAGGCGAGCTGGCTGGATCCGTAGGCGGGCAATCCGGCTTGGCGCGTCCGGCTCGGGCTCAACGGATTCACCGTCACCGCATAGAGC
Organism: Pseudomonadota bacterium; assembly: GCA_021843755.1. GTDB lineage: Bacteria > Pseudomonadota > Gammaproteobacteria > Steroidobacterales > Steroidobacteraceae > 13-2-20CM-66-19. The sequence continues at coordinate 1,176 of JAKBWB010000036.1, read as the reverse complement.
TCGCCGTTCTTCCACCAGATGGGATTGCTCGACATGCCGTGATAGACCGTCAGCGTGACGATGCAGGCGGCGATTCCGAGGGCGATGGTGCTCACCATCAGCGCCGTCAGACCCGGTGCGCGCCGGAAGCTCCGCAGGGCCATGCGCAGGTAGTAGCCGATCACGCGTGCGGCCCGTCTCAGTCCGCCGCCGATTCGGCGTGAGCCTGTCCCTGCCGAGCGTGGCCGAGCGGGCCGGCCGCGGCAACGGCATCCGCGACCATACCATCCATGACGTGGATGTTGCGCTGGGCACGCCGGGCAAGCTCCGGATCGTGCGTGACCAGCACCACGGTGGTGCCCATCGAGTTTATTTTCTCCAGCAGCTCCATGATCTGACGGGCCATGAGGGAGTCGAGGTTGCCGGTGGGCTCGTCGGCGAGGATGAGCGCCGGGTCGCCGGCGATGGCGCGGGCGATCGCGGCGCGCTGCTGCTGGCCGCCGGAGAGTTGGGAGGGCAGATGCCTCATGCGCGAGGACAGGCCGACGAGCTCGAGGCTGTTCGTGATGCGCGCCTTGCGCTCGGCGGCTTTCATGCGCCGATAGCGCAGCGGCACATCGACGTTGTCGAAGATGTCCAGATCGGGAATGAGGTTGAAGCTCTGGAACACGAAACCGATCTTCTCGTTGCGAATGCGCGAGCGCGCATTGTCCGATAGGCCGTTGACGTCCTGGCCGTCGAGCTTGTAAGTGCCGCTGTCGAAAGTCTCGAGCAGTCCCGCCACATTGAGAAACGTGGTCTTGCCGGAGCCGGAGGGGCCGCTGACGGCGATGAATTCCCCGGCCGCGACCTGCAGCGAGAACCCGCGCAACGCATGCGTTTCGATCAGATCGGTCCGGTAGATCTTGCTGATGTTATGCATCTCGAGCATGGCAACCTCGGTCTGCGCTCAGCGCGTGATCTTGACTTGGCGCGCGCCGTGCAGCGCGCGGGGATTGGAAATCACGACGGTGTCGCCGGCCGTGAGCCCCCGAAGGATCTCGATTTGCGATGTCGAGGCGGCCCCGAAGGTCACCGGGACGCGAAACGCTTCGGTGCCGTGCACGAGGTAGACGAAGCGCGTCTGCGGATCGATGTACGCGCCGCGGTCCATTATCAGCACGTCATTCTTCTGACCGAGGATGATCCGAACCGAAG